>NC_016078.1:0-716250 GCF_000230555.1 Pelagibacterium halotolerans B2
CTTAGAGCCAAGGATTTGATTCAATCAAATCCTGAACGGCTCTAAAGCACCGGCGCCTTGCCCTTGACCACCATGGGCAGCCCCGCCACCACGAAATAGACGTGCTCGCAAATCCCCGCCAATTCCTGATGCGCCGCCCCCGTGAGATCCCGGAACGTCCGCGCCAGCGCATTGTCGGGCACGATCCCCAGCCCCACCTCGTTGGACACCAGAATCACCTGAGTGTCGGTAATGTTTTCAAGCACTTCGACCAGCAGATCGACCTCTTCGGCCACATCGCGCTCCATGCTCAAAAGATTGGTGATCCACAACGTCAGGCAATCGACCAGAATCACATCATGGGCCTGCGCCGCCGCAAACAACGCCTGCGGCAACTCCAGCGGCTCCTCGATGGTGGCAAACCGCCCCTCGCGGGCCCGCTGGTGCGCCGAAACCCGCTCGATCATTTCATCGTCCAGCGCCTCGGCAGTGGCCAGATAGGCGGGCGAGGTGCTGGATCGCAGGGCGATCCGCTCGGCCAGCGCCGTCTTGCCCGAACGCGTTCCGCCCAGAACCAGGATGTGATCAGCCAAATTTATGCCCTCCGCAGTCTGTGTCCTGCCAAAATGGCCGTGCCCGTTCAGCTCTTCAACCAGCCTGATCGCTCCATCGGGCCGATTTACGATTTGACCTCATAATACTTTCGTCCTATGCGCAAGCGCAGTATGGTCCGCCGCGAAAACGGGGAGCTGATCCGATCGTGCCCAAATACTTCCTCGGCGTTGATGGCGGCGGCACCAATTGCCGCATCCGCCTCGCCGATGCCAATCTTCAAACGCTCGCCGAAGCCCGCGGCGGCCGCTCCAATCTCCAGCTCGAAGGTGGCGATCCGGCCTATGCGTCCATTCAGGAAGGCACGAGGCAGGTGTTTGCCCTGGCCGGGCTCGATTATGGGGAAACCGCCAACACCGAGGCGTGCTTTGGCATGGCCGGCGCGCGGCTGCCTTCGGCACGCGAGGCTTTCGCTTTGCGCCCATGGCCCTTCGCCCATGTCACCGTCTATGACGATATCGATATCGCCCGCGCCGGCGCCCATGAGGGCGAGGACGGTGCTGTCATCATCGTGGGCACCGGTTCGGCCGGCATGGCGCTGGTCAATGGTGAGCGCTTTCAGGTCGGCGGCTGGGGCTTTCACATCGGCGATCAGATGTCGGGCGCCATTCTGGGCCGCGAACTCGTCCGTTATGCCGTCGAGGCCACCGACGGGCTCGTCGATACCTCGCCTTTGACCGATGCCGTCATCGCCCAGCTTGGTGGCGATCTCAACGCCGTCATGGCCTGGAGCTTCGATAGCCGCCAGCCGGCCGATTACGGTGCGCTGATGCCGCTTTTCATCGAATATTTCGAAAAAGGCGATCCCGTCGCCGCCGAGCTGATGGAAATCGAGCTTGGCTATATCGATCGCTATGTGTCTTACTTCAAATCCTGTGGTGCAGACAGACTCGCCATTGTCGGGGGCTTTGGCCAAAGGCTCATGCCTTTGCTTCAAATCCGCTACGGCGATTACGTTTCCTTGCCCCGCGCAGAACCGCTGCATGGAGCGGTGATCCTGGCCCGCCAGAACGCCGCTCGCTAATTTGTTAATGACGGAGGCTCGTCCTTGTCCGCACGCATTATTCCGGTCCAGCCATTCGATTATGTGGTGTTCGGCGCTACGGGTGATCTGACCCGGCGCAAACTGATCCCGGCGCTTTATCATCGCTTTGCCGATGGTCAGTTCGATGAGCGCTCGCGCATTATCGGCGTATCGCGTTCGGCGCTGTCTGACGCAGATTTCCAGAAATTCGCCCGCGACGCGGTCACTGAATTTGTCGATAAGGTCGATCAGCACAAGGATGTGATCGCCCGGTTCATCTCGTGCTTTTCCTATATCGCCAACGATGTGACCGACAAGGACGGCTGGGCCGATCTCGAAAAGGCCCTGCGCGCCGATCCCGAGATCGAACGCGCCTTTTATCTCGCCGTGGCCCCCTCGCTGTTCGGACCCATCTGCGATTATCTCGACAACAAGGGCTATTGGCGCCGCGATGCCCGCGTCGTTGTCGAAAAGCCCTTGGGGCACGACCTCGAATCCTCGATGGAAATCAACGACGCGATCTCCGAGGTCTTCGCCGAAGATCAGGTTTACCGCATCGATCACTATCTCGGTAAGGAAACCGTCCAGAACCTGCTGGCCCTACGCTTCGGCAACATCCTGTTCGAGCCCATCTGGGACGCCGCCCATATCGACCACGTCCAGATCACCGTGGCCGAGGATGTCGGCGCCGGCACGCGTGGTTATTATGACGATTCCGGCGCCCTGCGGGATATGGTCCAGAACCATATGATGCAGCTTTTGTGCCTCGTCGCCATGGAGCCCCCGGCGTCCGACGATGCCAACGCCCTGCGCGACGAAAAGCTCAAGGTTCTGCGGTCGCTAAAGCCCATCACCGGCGACAATGTCTCCAAATGCACCGTACGCGGGCAATACAAGGGCGGCGCGGTCAATGGCGGTTCGGTCACCTCCTATCAGGACGAATTGCCCGAGGACAAGAAGGGCTCGAAAACAGAGACCTTCGTGGCGATCAAGGCCGAGGTCGAAAACTGGCGCTGGTCCGGCGTGCCCTTTTATCTGCGCACCGGCAAGCGCCTGCCCTCGCGGGTTTCGGAAATCGTCATCCAGTTCCGCGCCATCCCCCATTCGATCTTCGATCACGCCGAAGGTGCCCCCAAGCCCAATAAGCTCGTCCTGCGCCTGCAGCCCGACGAGGGTGTAAAACTGTTCCTGATGATCAAGGATCCCGGTCCCGGCGGCATGCGCCTGCGCGAAGTGCCGCTCAACCTTTCCTTTGCCGAAACCTTCTCCGAACGCACCCCCGAAGCCTATGAACGGCTTTTGATGGACGTCATCCGTGGCAACCAGACCCTGTTCATGCGCCGCGACGAGCTTGAGGCCGCATGGCGCTGGATCGATCCGATCCGTCAGGCCTGGGACAATGCGTCAGATGCCCCCCAGACCTATACTGCGGGAACATGGGGGCCGACTGCCTCAGTTGCGCTCATCGAACGCGATGGACGCACCTGGCACGAAGGCGACGCCTGAACCAGTCTGGAGAATACAATGACCATCGAGCGCAACGTCTTTTCGACAAAGGATCGGCTGGCCGAGGCCCTTGCCGACGCTGTGGCCCAAAATTTGAACGCGGGACTCGATCAGCGCGGAGTGGCATCGCTTGCGGTCTCGGGCGGCTCGACGCCAAGGCGCTTTTTCCAGGTGCTCGGTGCGCGCGACGATCTCGACTGGGAAAATATAGCGGTAACCCTTGTCGACGAGCGCTGGGTGGACGAAAATTCGGAACGGTCGAATGCGCGGCTGGTAAAGGAAAATCTTCTGGCCGGTCCCGCCTCCGTCGCTGCCTTTGTGCCGCTTTACGCTGGCACGCCCGAGCCCGACGCGGCGGGCATCGCAAAGTCCAACGCCGCTCTCGATTGCCTGCCCATGCCCTTTGATGCGGTGATCCTTGGCATGGGCAATGACGGGCACACCGCCTCGTTCTTTCCCGGCGGCGACACGCTTCAGGGCGCGCTCAATGCCGAGGGTCCGCTCATCGCCATCAATGCCCCCGGCGCTGGCGAACCGCGCGTCACCTTCACACTGCCGCGCCTTCTCGACACGCGCGCCCTCTATCTTCACATCGAAGGCGATGAAAAGGCCCAGGTGCTCGACAAGGCGCTCCAGACCGGTCCGGTCGAATCCATGCCGGTGCGCGCCGTCCTTTCACAAAACCATATTCCCGTTTCCCTCTTCTGGTGTCCCTGAGGCCAAACCAGACCCAGGGTCACCTCCTTCATCCTCGCTAAGGAGGCGACCATGACCGTAAAGACCACAATCAAGGACGTGACCGACGCCATAACGCGGCGCTCGGAAGCGTCGCGCCGCACCTATCTCGATCGGCTCGACAAGGCGCGCGCCCAAGGCGTTTATCGCTCAGCGCTTTCCTGCGGCAATCTTGCTCACGGCTTTGCCGCCTGCGGTCCCTCCGACAAGGCGCAACTGGCCGGCGATCAGGCCCTCAATCTGGGCATCATCACCGCCTATAACGACATGCTCTCGGCCCACCAGCCCTACGAAACCTATCCCGCCATCATCCGCGAAGCAGCGCGCGAGGCTGGTGGTGTCGCCCAGGTCGCGGGCGGCGTGCCCGCCATGTGCGATGGTGTGACCCAGGGTCAGCTCGGCATGGATCTCTCGCTGTTTTCGCGCGATGTGATTGCAATGGCCGCTGCTGTCGGCCTGTCCCACAATATGTTCGACGCTGCGGTTTTTCTCGGCATCTGCGACAAGATCGTCCCCGGCCTCGTGATTTCGGCCCTCACCTTCGGGCACCTGCCTGCCATTTTTATCCCCGCCGGCCCCATGACCACCGGCTTGCCCAACGATGAAAAGGCCCGCGTCCGCCAACTCTATATGGAAGGCAAGGTCGGCCGCGACGAACTGCTCGAGGCCGAATCCAGATCCTATCATGGCCCGGGCACCTGCACCTTTTACGGCACCGCCAATTCCAACCAGATGCTCATGGAAATCATGGGCCTGCACCTGCCCGGCGCCAGCTTTGTCAATCCCGGCACGCCTCTGCGGGACGCGCTGACCAAAGCCGCAACCAAACGCGCGCTGGCCATCACCGCGCAGGGCAATCAATATACTCCCGCCGGTCACGTCATTGACGAAAAATCCATAGTCAACGGCCTGGTCGGCCTGCTCGCCACGGGCGGCTCGACCAATCACACAATGCACCTTGTCGCCATGGCCAACGCGGCGGGTTTGAAAATCACCTGGGAAGACATGTCCGTCCTCTCCGACGTCGTCCCGCTTCTGGCGCGCGTCTATCCCAACGGTCTGGCCGACGTGAACCATTTCCACGCGGCCGGCGGCATGGGGTTCCTCATCCGCGAACTGCGCGACGCGGGCTATCTCCATGACGATGTGACCACCGTCTGGGGCAAGGGGCTCGACGCCTACACCAAAGAGCCGCGCTACATCGAAGAAGAGCTGACCTTTGAGCCGGCGCCTGCCCAGAGCGGCAACCCCAAGGTGCTGACCGTGGCCAGCGAGCCCTTCGCCAAGTCCGGCGGGTTGAAACTGCTCTCGGGCAATCTGGGCAAATCGGTCATCAAGATCTCCGCCGTCAAGGCCGAAAACCGCCTCGTCCAGGCGCCGGCGCGGGTCTTTCACTCCCAGCAGGGCCTGCAGGACGCCTTCAAGGCCGGCGAATTGACCTCCGATTTTATCGCCGTCATCCGCTTCCAGGGTCCCAGGGCCATCGGCATGCCCGAACTGCACAAGCTCACCCCGGCGCTCGGCATCCTCCAGGATCGGGGCATCAAGGTTGCGCTGGTCACCGACGGACGCATGTCGGGCGCCTCGGGCAAGGTGCCCGCCGCCATCCACATGACCCCCGAAGCCGCCGATGGCGGGCCCATTGCCAAGGTCAGGGATGGCGACCTGCTGCGCCTCGACGCCGAAATGGGAACGCTTGAATTTCTCGGCGACGCAGAAGAATTTGCATCCCGCCCGGTCGCAACCGAGGATTTGACCGATCAGCATTACGGCATGGGCCGCGAATTGTTCGCCGGGTTCCGGCAACTCGTGGGCGCTGCCGATCGCGGCGCGAGCGTTTTCGCCTGATGGCGCAACACGACTTTACGCTGCTCGCGGTCCCTGTCTTTTCGCCGCTGTGCAATCTCGGCTTTGCCCTGCGCCGGGAGGTGTTTGTCATCGAGCAGTGCGTGCCCGAGGAACTCGAACACGATGCCGACGACATGACGGCCACCCACATTGTGGGCATCATGGAGGGCAGCGTCGTTGCCGTAGCCCGCATCCTGTTCAAGCCCGAGCATGCCAAGATCGGCCGCGTAGCGATCGCGGCGTCCCATCGCGGAAAAGGGCTCGGCGCCCGGCTCATCGCGTTCGCGGTGCAGGTGGCGGGCGAAAACGGTCAGCCGCGCTGCTATCTCGAAAGCCAGTCCGACAAGACGGGCTTTTACGCCCGCCTCGGGTTCGTCGCCTTTGGGGACCAGTTCATGGACGCAGGCATTCCTCATCTCGGGATGAAGAACTACTGAACGACCGGGGAGGGTGTTTCCCTCTCCGGACTGTCTTAGCTTGCCCCGACGCTGTGCTCTGGGGCTGCGGTGACAAGCTGGGAGGCCGGCATCTGGACCAGAGCCAGATAGCGCTCGAACTGGACCAGAACGTCCGCGATAAGCTGCTCGCGCGTCATCCCCATCACATCATAGCCTTTCGAACCATCCGAGAAATAGGTCCTTGCCTCGTGGCGCACTTCGGGGCGGCTGGCTTCAAAGGCCGTAAATACCGCCAGACGCTGTTCGGCGCTCTGCAAGCCATAAACGAAGTTGCGTACAGCTTCGGACGGTGCCACCAGCGCGATGGTCCCGGCGGCCTCGTCCTCCTCCAGATGCGCCTCCCAACCGCGTTTTGCCAATTCGTCCCGCACTTGTTCGAGTGCTGCCTTGGCCTCGCCGCAGATGAAGGCCGTAACCTCCTTGAGCGTCGGCGCCTTGAGCATCAGAGCCAGCCTCCTCTGCCAGGTCAGGCCTGAGGCTGGGTGGGCAGGTCCGGAATGGGGTGAGGCCGCTTGCGCGTCCTGTTGGGCAAGGTCGGCCCGCATGCCGACATAAAGGGACCACACCAGTGCCAGCATCACGAATGTGAAGGGCAGGGCGCTTGCGATGGTCGCCGATTGCAGCGCACCGAGTCCACCTGCCAGCAACAGCCCGGCCGCCACAACGCCCTCCATGACGCACCAGAAGATGCGCTGCGCGGTCGAGGTTTCCGTTTCCCCGCCAGCCGCGATTGTGTCCACCACCAGCGAACCCGAATCCGAGGAGGTAATGAAAAATACCGCAACGAGAATGACCGCCAGCGTCGAGGTGACTGCGGGGAGCGGCAGATAGGTGAAGAACTGGAACAGTCCCACCGCCACGTCGTTGGCGACCGCCACACCCAGTTCTCCGGCTGCCACGCCCGTGTCCACAAACATCGCAGTGTTGCCGAAAACCGTCATCCAGAAAAAGGTGAAGCCGGCCGGGATGAACAGCACCGCGACAATGAATTCGCGCACCGTACGCCCGCGCGAAATGCGCGCGATGAACATGCCCACGAACGGAGACCACGAAATCCACCAGGCCCAGTAGAACAGCGTCCAGCTATCGATCCAGGGCGTGGGTTCATAGGCATAGATGTTGAAGGTCCGCAACAGCAGCGTATCGAGATAGAGCCCGATATTTTGGACAAAATCCCTGAGGAGATCCGCTGTCGGTCCCACGACCAGAACGAACACCATCAACAGAACGGCCACGATCAGATTGGTTTCTGAAAGGATCCGCACGCCTTTGTCGAGTCCCGTGACCACCGAGACGGTTGCCAGCGTCGTGATGATCGCGATCAGCGGTACCTGCACCTGCGGCCCGATCGGCAGACCGATCAGATAGTTGAGCCCGGCATTGATCTGATTGACCCCAAGCCCCAGCGAGGTGGCAATTCCAAACATGGTGCCCACAATGGCAAATATGTCGACCGCGTGCCCGATCGGTCCGTTGATCCGGCCCTTGAGCAGCGGGTAGAGCCCGGACCGTATGGTCAGGGGCAGATTGTAGCGATAGCCGAAATAGGCCAGCGACAGCCCCACCACGGCATAGATCGCCCAGGCGTGGATGCCCCAGTGAAAAAAGGTTACCGCCATCGATTCGCGCATCGCCGCGACGCTGCCCGGCTCAGCGGTCGGCGGGGCATAAAAATGGGTCATCGGTTCGCCGACGGCATAAAACATCAGCCCGATCCCCATACCGGCCGCAAACAGCATCGCTATCCAGGAGAGATATTTGAAGTCCGGCGTCGCATCGTCGGGCCCCAGCTTGAGCGATCCGAAGCGCCCCAGCGAGAACAGCAGCACCGACGCCAGAAAAATGCCCACCGACAGCAGGTACAGCCAGCCGAAATTGCCAAGAATACCGGCCTGCAAAGCCGAAAAGATATTTGCTGCCTGATCGGGCATTACAACCCCGATCAAAAGGAAGACGGCAATAACGACAATGGCGCCGAAAAAGACCGGTGGATTGATGACGAAACCCGAAAACATGAACCCCACTCATTTCTTGTTCAGGCCGCCGGACAACATCAGCCTGAGGCGATTAAATTGAGCAAAGTCTATCAGTGCGTGGCGGTGTTACAACCGCCTGTGGAAAACAACGCGGTTTCCCTCATGGCTTCCGCGACGCCGTCTCCTTGAGCAGCAGGTCCTTGGCCTGGTTGATCTTGGCGGCCAGAAACGCCGAGCCGCCCGTATCGGGATGAACCTTTTTCATCAGTTTGCGATGTGCCGCTTTGATCGCCGCGGCACCGGCGCCCGGTTCCAGCCCCAGCACCTCATAGGCTTCCTCCAGCCCGCTTACGCCGGGCGCCGTGTGGGAAGCCTCGGCTTCCTCATCGCCGGTTTCCATGCCGAACTCACTCGCGAAATAGTCGCGCCACCCGGCGCGATTGGCATCGAGCCAGCTTTTGAAAAGCGCCAGCGAGTCCGGATCATCACCCACTTCGTCATAGAACGCCCAGCATTCTTCTGCCGAAAGGTCAGCCAATGCGCGCCCGGCAAAATGCCCCGCTCGCACGGTGCCGTAAACCGAGCCCGTTTCGTGCTCGAGCTTCATGTCGAGATAGGCTGAAGAAACGCTCGAAACATTATTGGGGCTCGACATGCCGGCCCCGAAATCGATCGGGCCCAGCCGTCCCCGCATCAGGACGCCCAGCCCGCCCGCCGCCATGAAACTGGCCAAAAGCATCTGCCCACGCAGGCCAAGCAACGCCGCACCGGCGACGAGTCCGCCACCCACGACCCAGCGCAGCGCGCGCACCAATTGCCGGATCTCGCCCCGCACAAAGAGCGAATAGAGATAAAGGGCGATCAGCGCCACCGCGCCGGCAAGGACGAACCAGATCATGAAAGCTGTTCGAGCAGCAGCTTTGCCGTCCCGCCCTGCTGGAGCTTGAGCGCGGCTCGCCCGCCACTGGCACAGGCGGGCTGCCGCACCGGCGTTGAACCGTGCATAGGCACCCTTGGTCAGCCGCGCGAACTCCTTGAACGCGGTCTGCGCCATCGGGTCGTGCCCTTCCTGAAACAGGAATATCGGGCAGCCAAGCAGCCCCAGCTCTCCCGCCTTCTGGGCCAGTTTGTCGATATCTTCTTCCATGGCATCGCCGACATAGACGACAGCATTTATCTTTTTCTTGTTGTGCTCGTTTCGGGCGTGGGCCAGCACCTTGGAGATCTGCGTATGGCCACCCCGGCAGTCTATGCCCGTCATCAGTTCTGCCAGCCCCCGTGCATCGGAAACCCAGCGCGAGGCCCGGCATTCCCCAAAGCCACGGAAATAGATGAGTTGAACGTCAAGGCCGCCCGTCTTGGCTACCGTTTCAAACATTTCCCCCTGCAACTGGCACGCCAGGTCCCACGTCGGCTGGCGGCTCATTGTGGCGTCCATGGCAAACAACAGGCGGCCGCGTTCATCCGCGTTCGTCGTCTTCGCAGCGCTCATGGCGCCCACCTTGGCAACGAAATCGGCGACCTCCGCATGCGATGCGCGATCTGCGGTCGGAGGGGTGTTGGAAGCTTTTGTCGGGGTCTTTTCGGCCACGTCCTCTCCTTTCTCCCTGAATATGGGCCGCTCCGCCGCGCCCTGCAAGGCCGGGCAGACCCCGCTGCTTGTGTTCGGTTCAATTTTCCGGCAAAAGTGAAATTCGACGCTTTTATTGCCGGGCCTCACCACCGAATATGCCAATATCGTCAAAGGGCTTCGCCCGGTCCAGCCTTGCGCTCATTATCGTCGGCCTGCTCGCATTGATCGGCATTGTCGGTACCACGATCTGGCTGGTCGAGCGCAACCGGGCCCATTTCGACGAAGTAACCGAAGCCCGCGCGGCACGCACAGCCGCCGTTGATCTGCGCAATCTGCTCCAGAGCGCCCAGTCGAGCCAGCGCGGCTACCTGCTTACCCTCGATGATCGCTACCTCGAGCCCTATCGTGAGGTCGTCGATCGCATCGTCCCCGCCTACGAACTGCTCGACCAACTGCTCTTGCCCTACCCCGAAGCGGAGCAACCCATGGCGCAGATGGGTACCGATATCGAAACCAAATTGGCCGAGATGGACAGGACGCTCGATCTGGCCCGGCAGGGCGATCTTCAGTCGGCCCTGGGTTTGGTGCGCACTGACCAGGGTGAAATCACCATGGAGCGCATGCGCACGCTCCTCGACGCCATCGTCTTTGCTGCCGACGAGAGGACCTTCAATGGCGTCATGGAACAGCGCGGCGCGGTTGGGGCGCTCCGCATCATTGCCATCATCGGCGCGCTGGTCATCATTGCTGTCGTCGGAGGCGCCGCGTGGCTGGTGTTGCGCTACACCCGAGAGATCGATACCGCGCGCGCCGAGGTCGAAACCCTTAACCGTGATCTCGAGGCCAGGGTCGGCGAGCGCACCCGCGATCTGATGCGCGCCAATGAGGAGGTTCAGCGCTTCGCCTATATCGTCACCCATGATTTGCGTGCACCTCTGGTCAACATCATGGGCTTTACCTCCGAACTCGAAGCGTCTCTGGGTCCCATCAATGCCCTTCTCGAAAGTCATCCGGACAATCCCGACGATCCCATCCTCGTCGAAGCACGCCAGACAGCGGCTGACGATCTGCCAGAGGCCATCGGGTTCATCCGTTCCTCGACCAAAAAGATGGATGGCCTGATCAACGCCATTCTCAAGATTTCCCGCGAGGGCCGGAGGGAGCTCAGGGCCGAGCGCATCGATCTCGAAGCGCTCGTTGAGTCTACGGTATCGGCTGTTCGCCATCAGGTTGCGCAAACCGATGGCGATGTCGTGGTAAAAGTTTCAACGCCACCGGTGTTTTCCGACCGGCTGGCGCTCGAACAGATTTTGGGCAACCTTCTCGACAATGCCATAAAGTACAGGCATCCAGAGCGCCCCATCGCCATCACCATCGAGGGCCGGCAGGAACGCGACGGCCGCATCGTGATCGATGTTGTCGACAACGGCCGCGGAATTTCAGCCGAAGACCATGACCGCGTGTTTGAACTGTTCCGGCGATCCGGCAATCAGAATGTCCCCGGAGAGGGTATCGGGCTCGCCCATGTGCGGATAATGGCCCGCAACCTTGGCGGTGATATCCAATTGCAATCCAATCCCGATCATGGGACCACATTTACAGTGACCGTGGCGCCCGATCTGCGCGCTATAGCCAAAAGCAAGGACTGACAATGACCGACGCCAAACCTGTCACCATCCTTATGATAGAGGACGACGATGGTCACGCCCGTCTGATCGAAAAGAACATCCGCCGCGCCGGTGTGAACAACGAGATCATCCCATTCGTGAACGGCACCGATGCCCTCGCCTACCTGTTCGGACAGGATGGCAGCGGCACGGTAAGCACCCACCGTCATTACCTGATCCTTCTCGACCTCAACCTGCCTGACATGACGGGGGTTTCCATCCTCGAAAAGGTCAAGGCGAACCCCCATACACGGCGCACGCCGGTCGTCGTGCTGACCACCACCGACGATGAGCGCGAGATTCAGCGTTGCTACGATCTGGGGGCCAATGTCTATATCACCAAGCCGGTCGATTACGATGGCTTTGCCAACGCCATCCGCCAGTTGGGCATGTTCTTTTCGGTCATGCAGGTTCCGGAGACCGCCTAGCCCACATGCCGAACAGACCTGCCAAGATTCTCTATGTCGATGACGACCCTGCTCTCGGGCGGCTGGTCCAGAAAGTTCTGGGCCGGTTGGGGCGCGAGATTATCCATGTCACCTGCTCCGAAAAGGGGTTCGAACGGCTCGGCGAGGGCGATATCGATGTTCTGGTGCTCGATCACTATCTGGCCGATGGTACCGGGCTGGGGATGCTGGAACAGGTTGCGGCAAGCGATGAAGCGCCGCCGGTTGTCTATGTCACCGGCTCGACAGAGGCGGCAATTGCCGTTGCCGCGCTAAAGGCGGGCGCGGCCGACTATGTTCTCAAGACGGTCGGCGAGGACTTCATCGAGCTTTTGAGCAATGCGATCGAACAGGCCATAACCACCTCGCGCCTGCGCAAGGCGCGCGAGCAGGCCGAGCGCGAGCTGCGCGCCGCCAAGGAACGTGCCGAACTGGCCCTTGCCGAGGTCAATCACCGTGTCGCCAATTCGCTGGCGCTGGTCGCGGCTCTGGTCAGACTGCAGGCTTCCGCCGTTGCCGACCCAGCGGCGAAAGAGGCCCTCGCCGAGACCCAGGGGCGCATCTCGGCCATCGCCGGCATCCACAAGCGCCTCTACACCACCGACGACGTGCGGTTCGTCGAAATCGACGCCTATCTGGGCAATCTGGCCAGCGAAATCCAGATATCCATGAGCCTCGACGGGGCCGCCGCAGACATCAAATTGGTGGCCGAGCCCATTCGCATTCCCACCGATAAGGCGGTTTCGGTTGGCGTTATTGTCAACGAGCTGGTCACCAATGCGGCCAAATATGCCTATCGCGACCGTGAGGTCGGCGAAATTCGCGTCAGGGCAAGCCAGATCGAACCGGGCACATGTGAGATCGTGGTGGAGGATGACGGGGTGGGCTGGACGGGTGAAGGCAAGATTCACGGGACCGGTGTCGGGTCTCGTGTCATTGCCGCTACGGCGACCGGGCTCGGCGCAACGCTGGCCTATGACGAGGTGCCTCAGGGCACCCGGGCTCGCCTGCAGATCGAGATATGATGCCCAGCCAGCGCTAGCGCGCTTCCAGGATAAGTGGGCACCACTTATCCGGTTCGGAAGCGCGCCAAAACAAGGACTTAGAGCGTGTCCAGCAAAAGTGGGAACGGTTTTGCGGTTCGGACACGCGACAAAACAAAAGGTTAGAGCCAAGGATTTGATTCAATCAAATCCTGAACGGCTCTAAGAGCGTCGTCGGGGCAATGGGCCCGCACGTTCGGTTCAATCGCCTTTTTCCATTTCTGCGACATAGTTCGCGAACTGCTCAATCTGCTCGCGCGCGCCGCTTTCCATGCCCGAGGCGGCGACGGCGTCGCGGCTGGCGAAATCGTCGAAATGGGACGTGCCGGTATAGCGGGTTATCTCGCCAAGGTCCTCGAACCTCTGGGTCTCGCGTCCCTCATTGCCTTCAGTCGATCCGAACGGGCCTTCAAATCCGAACGTGTTCACATAGCTCTCGGGCGCATCGATCTCGATGAACCGGCCAAAAAAGGTCACCTGGCCCGCATCCCGCACATCCTGCACATAGCGCCAGCTTCCGCCGGGCCTGAAATCATGTTCCAGGATCTCGACGGGTCCGATGGATCTCGGTCCCCACCACCGCGCGACGTGCTCGCGTTCGGTATAGGCCTTCCAGACCAGCGCACGGGGCGCCTTGAATGTCCGGGTGAACGTGATGATCGGCTTGTCGTCCGGGAGGTCGATGACTGTGTCGTTCATTAAATTGATCCTCGATTATTGTTTGGAACTGGGGTCGCCGCGCTGAAGCTCGGCGAGATAGGCTTCGAACTGGTCGAGATTGTCGTCCCAGAATTTCCGATAGGCATCGAGCCACCCCTGCAAATCCTTGAGCGGGCTGGCCACCAGCGTGCAGTAGCTGAACTGGGCATCCTTCTTGCGCCCGATCAGTCCCGCGCTTTCGAGTACCTTGATGTGCTTGGAAACCGCAGCAAGGCTCATCTCATGCGGCGCGGCCAACTCCCCGACGCTGGCTTCACCCAGTGAGAGCCGGGCCAGGATGGCGCGGCGTGTGGGATCGGCAAGGGCGCCAAAAACCTGGCTAAGCGGATCGGTGGCTGGCATGTATTCAACCATTTAGTTGTAAACTAATTAGTTGAATAATAGCGAAGCCGGAATATGTCAAGCGCTCGGTTGCAGGGCACTCGAGTGCTGGACCGTTATGAAAAGATCAGAAGCCGCCGCCGGTCTTGAATCCGCCGCCCTTGAACCCGCCCCCGGTTTTGAAACCGCCGCCGCCGAAACCGCCGCCACGAGGCCGCGAGAACCCGCCCCAATTGCCGCCCGAAGGCGGCCGTGGCGAAAAGCCTCCCGGCGGCAGGGAAAACCCGCCTTTCGACCGGGACGACCGCGGCCGTGACGTTGGCACGATCGGACCCGAAGTGCCGGTCCAGTCCTGGGAATCACGCCATTGCCCCCAATAGGCCGCTGCGGTCATCCCGCCTTTGAGGAATTCGGTGAGAAGATCGCCGACCAGTTTCTCGTTTCCGAACCGGGAGCGCGGATCGTCGTAACGCGATTTCTTGAACTCGAACTCGATATCCTCAAGTTCGCGTCTGCGCGCTTCGAGCACCTTGAGCCGGGCGCGTTCATCGTCAAGCTCGAGTTGTTCTTCGACAATGCGCCGCCGCGTTTCCTCAAGTCGCACCACAATGGCGTCATCTTCTTGAGTACGCGTCGCCTGCGCCTCGGCCAGAAGTTTCTCGATACCGGTGCCGCTGATCGCCTCGGCAAGCATGTCCACGGCCTTGGCAAATGCCGGATCGCCGCCGTCGGCAATCTGCTTTTGTTTTTTCGTCAGGTCTTCGCGTGCATCCTCGATGGCCAGCAACTCCGTGTCGATGGCCGCCACTCGCGTCTGCGCGTTCTCCAGATTGCTGCGTGCCTTTCCTCCGCCCGCGGCGTCGAGCGCAGCGCTTTGGCGGGCGGCGACTTTGTCGTCCAGCGCATCGACATCGGACGCCAACCTTTCGGCATGCTCGCGCAGCCGGTCGGGTATGGCGATCAGCATGGCATAGTTGGGACGAGCATTGGCAAAGCCGACAAGCCGGGCCACCCAATCGTCGAGCATGCGCGTTATGTTACCGGCCTTGTAGGCGCCTGTTCCGTATCCACGCTCCCAAAGATAAGAAAACAGCGGGTCGTCGCGATAGGGCTTACCCTTTTCCTCACGGTCGGTCTCGGCCATATCGGCCTTGCGGTCGGCTTCGGTGGCGACCTTCTCGGTCTCGGCGCGCTCGGCAATTAGCGCGCCATAGGCCGCATCATTTTCCAGCGCTGCCCTGACGGGCTCACCCAGCGCATCGATTTCGGCCTGCCATGTCTGAATATTTTCCAGCAGTTCCTGACGCTCGGCGGTGAGCTTTGCCAGGTCGGCTTCCTTGTCGTCCAAAGCCTTTTCCATGTCCGCCATGGCGGCAGCATGACCCTTGAGCATCTCGCGCGCCGAGGTCTCCGCCCGGCCGAGCGTTCCGGCCAATTCGCTCTGAACCTCGGGTGAAAGCCGAACGGCTGCCAGCGCCCGCAATTGCCCCAGTTCGGTCTCGCGCAATTTTCCCACGCGCTCATTGGCCCGCGCGATGCGCTTGGTGATCTCGTCTTCCTCACGTCTTATGTCGCGCAACGCGTCGTCGAGCGCTCGCATGGCCTGAGGTCCGCTTACACTCATTGGTGCCTCACCATTGGGTAATCGCCCCATCCAGAACCGGCATGGCGTAGTCGGTATCAAGGAAACCGTATTGCTTGATGCCCAGGATATTGCGTTGGATGATCCCGTCATCCTGGCGATCGGCACGTACCGCCTCATAGGTGACTTCAGGCACCCTGATGGCCCAGGTCGAAACCTCCTCGGTCTGCCCGGTCTCCTCATTGGTGATCGGCAGCGCCACCAGTTCCTCGTCGAGACCGATGGCCTCGACGACCAGGTAATAATTGGTCGCCGCCGTGTTGTTCTCGGGGAAGCGCCAGATGCCCGTCGATTCCCCGGGCCGGTTGACGATGCGGATCGAATATTCTGCGAGCAGGGTGGAATGGATGGTTTCGAGCTGCTCGATAGCCGCCAGCGCGCCCTCGCGGTCGCCACGCTCGGCCGCCGCCTTGCCGCGCTCCACCCAGGGTTCGGCAACTTCGAGCGCTGACTGCACCTTGGTCTCGTTGAAGATCTGCTGGTAGATTTCGTCCATCCGGGCAGGCAGGCCTTCAGCCAGTTCAAATTGCGCCGCCGCTTTCATGCCGGCCTGATAGGGCCGGTAAACAAGGAAATACCCGCCCAGCACCACCGCCAGCAGCGCCACCCCGATCAGCACCGGCCGTCCCCAGCGTTGCCGGTTCACATAGACCCTGGCCAGCCGGGTGGAAAAATTGTCGGGCGGTGGCGTATAGGTGAACCGGCTCTCGGCCAGCGCCTTTACGCCTTCCTTGAGGATATGGTCGGGAACCTCGATCCCCTGGTCGCGATAGATCCTGCGCAGGCGCTCGATCAACTCGGCTTCACGGGACGAGGCGCCCAGCTCGCGCGCGACGAGATTGTCCTCATGGCGCAGCGTATCCACCACGTCCATGGCCAGCATCACGTCGTCCAGAGGCGCCTTGCCGGTCTGACCCCCTATTGCCCCACCGCTTGCCATAATTGGGTTATCGTGTCCTAGCTGGCCGAAATGAGGGCGTTGCCTTCGGCGGCGAGGGTCGCCAGCCGCTTCTTGCCATCTTCTACGGCATCGCGGATTTCGGCCGAGTTCTTGGTGGCCTGATCGCGCATCTCTGCGATGATTGTAATGCTCTTTTCCTGGTAGCTGACCACGCTGTCGACGAGCTTCTTGACCGCATCGGCGCGGATTGTCGGACCGTACCCGGCCCTCAGCGCCTCTTCCTGCACCTTGCCGCCGATCTCCGAGAGCGTTTCCAGACTCTGGCTCATGCCCTCTTTCATGGCATTGAGCGTCTCGGTGGATTCGTGGAGCCCGAACAGGCCGGTAAATGATGCCGAAAGTGCCGTCAGTACCGTTTCATTGGTCGAAAAGAACGAGATCGACTGCTGATAGACGCGTTCCTTGGCGTTGGTCGTCTGCATCAGCCGCGCCATGATGACCTCAGAGGTCGAATAGGAAATCGTCAGATTGTCCGAAAGATCCTTGGCGATCTGGTAGCGGCGCTCTTCGTTCTGCAGGTCACGCACCCGCTCGTCCCGTGCCATTTCCAACCGTGCGCGGTCGGCGGGTGTTCCCTCGGTAAAGGCGTTGAGCGCGTCCGTCGCTGCCTTGAGGTCCGCCTTGCGTTGCTCGAGTTGTGCGCTGGCGATCTCGAGCACTTCGAGCGCCATCACCTCGGCCTGTTTGAGCGCGCCGCGGAAGTCGCGATAGGCCTCGAGAATCGTGTGCTCGCGGTCGATCTGGTCCTTGGTGTCTTTCGAGACGTCGAGATAAGTGTCGCGGATCTTGTCGAACCGCGCCGCGATGTCGCCGCGCGACACCTTCATCCAGACATTCGAGGCTCGTTCGAAAATGTCGATCTTGCCGTCCTCGAGCTGGTCGACCATGCCCTTGGCGTCGTCGCGAATCGAGTTGAACGATTTTGTGATGTCCTCATAGCGCTCGCCCACATTCATGGCGGCGACCTGGGTGCGCACAACCTCGTTAAAGGCACTCGCCTGGGTCAGGACGCGCCCAATCAGGATCACCTTGGTGTCGTCGAGATGGGTGATTTCGGCGAGCAGGCCCGTGATCGGTGCCTCGCCGGGCTCGCCCTCGGGCCACAGCCCGAGGTCCTTGATCGCCGCTACGGCCTTGTCCAGATACTGGAGCGGCTTGTCCATAAGCTGAGGAGCTTCGGTTTGGGTAATCTCGGTGCTCATTGCCCACGTCCCTGTTGCAACTTTGCCAGATGTGGTGACATGATTCCGCCTGCCAAGGGATAAGACAATTGTGCATGCACTATGGGTGGCTGTTTTCTCGGCTATTGGTGCCAAAAAGCCGCATAGAGCGGATTTGAGTTAAATAAAGGACACAAGCTTGGATTTCGGTGGACGTTACAGGGTCGATGCAAACCGGCTCGCAGTCTGGAATGCGCTCAATGACACCGAAGTGCTAAGGGCCTGCATACCCGGCTGCAAGTCCATCCACTGGGTGTCCGATACCGGGCTCGAACTGGAAATTGCCGTGAACCTGGGGGTCGCGCGCCCGACCTTCAAAGGTGATTTGCTTCTCTCTGACATCGATCCGGCCATCAGCTACACGCTGACCGGGCAGGGCAGGGGTGGTCTGTTGGGCAAAGCCCAGGCTTCGGCCGATATCCGTTTGATCGATCTTGATACCGCAACGCTTCTGAGTTTTTCGGCCACTGGAGGGGCATCGGGTCAGATCATGAAGCTGGGCAAGGCCATCGTCGGCAATTCGGCCCAGAAGATCATCGATGGTTTTTTTGAGCGCTTCGGCAACGCCATGGGCGCCAAGATCGTCCCCCTCGACCCGCAAGGGTAGCGCTTGCTTGCGCGCGAGATCGCCGCGATTTACCGCAATCCCAAAATTTTTTGCCCAAATGGTCAAAAAACCGAAATTCTCTATTGCGTCCGCTTTGTTTGCGCGATTGTATCTGAACCCATCGCGCGTGGAAATGCACCGGCCGTCGCCGGGCCCCTTTCTGCAGCCCGTGAATAGGGAGCATCAATCATGTCCAATAAAACAAAGACTGGCATCGCCGCCCTGGCCGGCGTCGCCCTGACCACCCTTCTGGCCGGTACGGCCCTTGCCGATCCCGCGCTCGTTTATGACGGCGGCGGCAAGTTCGACGCCTCGTTCAACGAGGCAGCCTATAATGGCGCCGAACTGTTCAAGACGGAAACCGGCCAGGATTATCAGGACCTCGAAATCACGGGCGATGCCCAGCGCGAACAGGCGATCCGCCAGTTTGCAGCGCGCGGCAACAACCCCATCGTTCTGCCGGGCTTTAGCTGGGAAACTGCGTTGCGCGCCGTCGCCCCCGATTTTCCCGACACATCGTTCCTCATCATCGACACCGTCGTTGATGACATCGAAAACGTGCGCTCTGTGGTCTTCAAGGAGCATGAAGGTTCCTACCTCGTCGGCGCGCTGGCTGCCATGGCCACCGAATCGGGCACTATTGGCTTCATTCCCGCCTTCGACTTCTCGCTGCTCCAGGCCTTCGGCTGCGGCTACAAGCAGGGCGCGGCTTATGTGAACCCCGACATTGAAGTCATCGAAACTGCCATCGGCACCGGCTTTGACGCTTTCAACAACCCCGGCGGTGGCACCGAAGTTGCCCGCAGCCAGATCGATCGTGGCGCGGACGTCATCTATCACGCAGCCGGCGGCGCCGGTGTGGGTGTGCTTCAGGCCGCGGCCGACGCCGGCGTTCTCGGCATCGGTGTGGACTCAAACCAGAACCATCTCCACCCCGGGCAGGTTCTGACCTCCATGCTCAAGCGCGTGGACGTTGCGGTCTATAACGCCTTCGAAGATTTCGCCAATGACGAATGGACGAACGACGTCCAGGTTCTCGGTCTTGCCGAAGATGGCGTCGGGGCAGCCTTCGACGATAACAACGCCGACCTCATCACCGATGAGATGCGCGCAACGGTCGATGACATCACCGCCAAGATCATCTCCGGTGAGATCGTCGTTCATGACTATCGCGAAGACGAGTCCTGCCCGGTCTGATAATCCCCCTCTAAGGGAAGGGTCCGAAAATGGACACGCACACCGAAAACGTTCAGCGACCGGCCCCGGCCGCTGAAACCTCTCTGGCGATCGAACTGAAAAAGATCAACAAGAGCTTCGGACCGGTTCACGCCAACAGGGATATCGACCTGGCGGTCACGCGCGGCACGGTACACGGCATCGTGGGCGAAAACGGCGCGGGGAAATCGACCTTGATGTCGATTCTCTATGGCTTTTATCATGCCGACAGCGGCGAGATCGTGGTCAATGGTCGCCCGGTCATCATCCACAATTCCTCCGATGCCCTGGCTCTCGGCATTGGCATGGTTCACCAGCACTTCATGCTGGTCGACAATTTCACGGTCATAGAAAACGTCATCCTGGGCGCCGAGGACTCGGCGCTGCTGCGTCCCAGCGTCGAAAAGGCGCGCCGCGAGTTGCAGCGCCTGGCCGACGATTACGGGCTTAATGTTCCCGTCGATGCGCTGGTCCAGGACCTTTCGGTCGGACAGCAGCAACGGGTGGAAATTCTCAAGGCGCTCTATCGTGGCGCCGATATACTCATCCTCGACGAGCCGACCGGCGTGCTCACCCCTGCCGAAGCCGATCACCTGTTCAAGGTGCTCAAGACGCTGCGCGACGAGGGCAAGACCATTATACTGATCACCCACAAGCTGCGCGAGATCATGGCCATCACCGATACGGTCTCGGTCATGCGTCAGGGCCAGATGGTGGAATCGCTGGTGACATCGGAAACCAACCCCGAGCAACTGGCCGAGCTTATGGTGGGCCGCCGCGTTCTGTTGCGTGTCCACAAGGAAGAGGCTCGACCCGGGGATGTGCTGCTCGATGTCAACGACCTTGTCGTGACCGACGATGCCGGCACCGAGCGCCTCAAGGGCGTGTCGCTTAAAGTGCGGGCCGGCGAAATCCTCGGCGTGGCCGGCGTCGCAGGCAACGGGCAATCCGAATTGCTTGAGTGCCTCGCGGGCATGCGCGCGGCGAGATCGGGAACCATTTCCGTCAACGGCCATGATGTCACCGCTGTCAACGAAGACAGCGCCGCAATGCTGCGCCGCAACGGTCTGGCCCATGTGCCTGAAGACCGCATCCGCATGGGGCTGGTCACTAATTTTTTCGAGTGGGAAAACGCCATTCTCGGCTACCACGAAAATTACGGCAACGGCCTGATGCTCGATGTCAAGGCGGCCCGCGCCGAGGCGCAGCGCCATATCGAGAAATTCGACATCCGCCCCGCCAATGCCGATCTCAAGACCGCCAATTTCTCCGGCGGCAATCAGCAAAAGATTGTCCTGGCCCGTGAGATGGAGCGCGACCCCGACGTTCTGATCGTCGGCCAGCCGACCCGCGGCGTCGATATCGGCGCCATCGAGTTTATCCATAACCAGATCATCAAGATGCGCGATGCGGGCAAGGCCATCCTGCTGGTCTCCGTCGAACTCGATGAAATCCGCTCGCTGTCCGACCGCATCGTCGTCCTGTTCGATGGCCAGATCGTCGGCGAAGCCGACCCGGCCACCGCCGACGAGGGCGCGCTGGGCCTGCTTATGGCCGGGGTCAGGGCCGGCGAGAAAGCCAACTCCACCGAGTCGAGCCAATGAGTGCGTCCATGCCCTTGCCCCGCTGGGTCGATATCATCCTTCTGCCGGTACTCAACGTCACTTTGGCCTTCATCATTGGTGGCATCGTCGTCCTGATCGTCGGCGAAAACCCCATCGAAGCCGTGCGCATCATGCTCTATGGCGCTTTCGGTTATGGCTACGGCTTCGGCTTCACGCTTTATTACACCACCAATTTCATCTTTGCCGGTCTTGCCGTCGCGGTCGCTTTCCATGGCGGGCTGTTCAATATTGGCGGCGAGGGGCAGGCCTATGTCGGCGGGCTCGGCGCCATTCTGGTTGCGTTGGCCGTCGGCGGTCTGCATTGGGCGTTTGCTCTGCCGCTCATCATGATCGCCTCGGCGTTTTTCGCCGGTGCATGGGCCTTTATTCCCGGCTATCTGCAGGCCAAGCGCGGCAGCCACGTGGTTATCACCACCATCATGATGAACTTCATCGCCACCTCGATGATGAGCTACATCATCTCGCGCATTCTAAAGCCCGAAAACATCAATTCCGACGAGAGCGCCCGCATTGCCGACGTGACCCGGGTTCCGTTCCTGTCCGAATGGATACCGCTGCTGCGCAACACGCCGGTCAACATCTCGTTCATTCTCGCCATTCTGGCCCTTGTCGGCGTTTATGTCCTGATCTGGCACACCAAATTCGGCTACGCGCTGCGCACAATGGGCCATAACGGTACCGCCGCGCGCTATGCCGGCATGTCCAATGCCAAGCTCATTATGGCCACCATGGCCATTTCCGGCGCGCTGGTCGGAATGGTCGCCGTCAATGACACCGCCGGGGCCCATGGCCGCCTGATCCTGGGCTATGTCGCGGGCACCGGCTTTGTCGGTATCGCCGTGGCCTTCATGGGCAAGGCTCACCCCATCGGTGTGGGACTCTCCGCCCTGCTGTTCGGCGTGCTCTATCAGGGCGGCCAGGAGCTGGCCTTTACAATGCCCGCCATCACGCGCGAGATGATCGTCACCATCCAGGCGCTCGTGATCCTGTTTACCGGCGCCATGAGCAACATGCTCCGCCGCCCGGTCGAATTTGCCTTTCTCGCCGCACGGCACCGACAAGAGCCCGACCCGGTGGCTCAAGAGAAGGGGGCATAGGCGATGGAAGACATCATCTCCATTCTCATCACCACCGTCCGCGTTTCGACCCCGCTGATCCTTGCCTGCCTCGCCGGCCTTTATTCCGAGCGCGCCGGCATCGTCGATATCGGGCTGGAGGGCAAGCTGCTCGGCTCGGCCTTCGGCGCCGCCGTCGTAGCCTCGGTCACCGGCAATGTCTGGCTTGGCCTGCTCGCCGGCATCGGCGTGTCGCTGATGTTTTCGGCTGTACACGGCCTCGCCTCGATCAATTTCCGCGGCAACCAGATCATTTCCGGCGTGGCGCTGAATTTCCTCGCCTCGGGCCTGACGGTTTTTCTCGGCGCCGCATGGTTCGGCCGCGGCGGCAACACGCCCGCCCTGTCCGGCGGTGCGCGCTTTTACGGTATTGAACTGCCGTTCGCGGGCGAACTGGCTGGCGTCCCCATCCTCGGCCCCATCTATTCGGGGCTGTTATCGGGCCATACAATCCTCACCTACCTCGCCTTTCTGGCCGTCCCTCTCACCGCATGGGTACTCTGGCGCACCCGCTTCGGCCTGCGCCTGCGCGCTGTAGGCGAAAACCCCAAGGCGCTCGACACCGCCGGCATGTCGGTGACAGTTCTGCGTTACAAGGCACTTGCGATAACCGCCGTCCTGGTCGGCATGGGCGGCGCTTATCTCTCGACCGCTCAGGCCGCGAGCTTTTCGCGTGAAATGAGCTCGGGCCGCGGCTATATCGCGCTTGCCGCGCTGATCTTTGCCAAATGGAAGCCTTATCCCGCGCTCGGCGCCTGCCTGTTGTTCGGCTTTCTCGAAGCCATGCAGTACCGTCTGCAGGGCGTCGATCTCCCCCTGATCGGCCCTGTGCCCACACAGGCCATGCAGGCGCTGCCCTATATCCTGACCATCCTGCTGCTCGCCGGCTTTGTCGGACGCGCCATCGCGCCCAAGGCTTCGGGCCAGCCCTACGTCAAGGAGAGGTGATGGCAACGCTCTCCCCCGAGGACAAAGCTCTTTTCACCGCCGCAGAAACCGTCCGCGCCCGCGCCTACGCGCCCTATTCGGGCTTCCATGTCGGCGCAGCGATCCTGGCCGATGACGGAAAGATCTATTCGGGCTGCAATGTCGAAAACGCCGCCTACCCCGTGGGCAATTGCGCCGAACCCTCGGCCATTGCCGCCATGCTGGCCGGCGGCGGCAAGCGCATCGAAAAGATCTTCGTGACGGGCCCCGGCACAACCCCCGTTACCCCCTGCGGCGGCGGCCGCCCCCGGTCATCTGCCTCGGGGTCGAAGGAGAACCGCTCCATACGACGCTGGGTGAACTCCTGCCGCACTCTTTCGGCCCGGAGTTTCTGGGCCGCTAGCTCTGGGCATCGGATGGGGAGGTCCACCGGAGCAAATGCGAAAACCATAAGGCACTGACAATGGCCAAGGCACTAAAGACCATCCGCAATCTGGCGGGCGATACCCCCATCGATGCCGCGCTGATCCTGGGCTCGGGCCTTTCGGACATCGGCGACCTGCTGACCGACAAGGTTACGATCCCCTTCGCCGATCTCAAGGGCTTTCCCCAGGGCGGCGTTTCCGGCCATGGCAAGGACCTGCTCATTGGCCAGATGGGCAGCAAGCGCCTCGCCATCCTCACCGGTCGCCAGCATTATTACGAGCACGGCGACCCCGCCGCCATGCGCCCGGCGCTTCAAACCCTTGCCGAGCTGGGCGCCAAAACCCTCCTGCTCACCAATTCCGCCGGCTCGCTCGATCGCGACGTTCCGCCCGGCAATCTGATGCTGATCGCCGACCACATCAATTACGCCGGCATCAATCCGCTGATTGGCGAGGAAACCGACGCCCGCTTCGTCAACATGGTCGATGCCTACGACCCCGAGTTGCGCGCCACGACCCACGCGGCGGCCGCCCGCCTCGAAATCGCGCTCAAGGAGGGCATCTATATGTGGTATTCTGGCCCCAGTTTCGAAACGCCGGCCGAAATCCGCATGGCCCAGACACTCGGCGCCAACGCGGTGGGCATGTCCACGGTCCCCGAAGTGATCCTGGCGCGGTTCATGGGCCTGAAAGTCTGGGCCTGTTCCTCGATCACCAATATGGGCGCCGGCATGGCCCAGGAGGTCATCTCGCACACCCAGACCAAGGACGTGGCGAAATACGGGGCCGAGAAATTGAAGCGCCTCATCCCGGCGCTGATGGAGGAGATATGAGTCTCAAGATCGTCGACAGCCAAAGCCACGCCACCAGCCACAAGCGTAATCCGGGCTTCCCGCTCGATCTCGATTGGGTCGAGCGCGTGCGCATGAACCGCTCGGCGCTCGAACGCCGCGCCGGAACCATCGGCGCCCGCCGCTCCGTCAAGAAGGACCACCAGCTCGCCTGGCTTTTGAAAGCCGTCTCACTGATGGATCTGACGACGCTCAATTCCGACGACACGCCGGGCCGGGTAGAACGTCTGTGCGCCAAGGCCCGAAACCCCATCCGCGCCGATCTCATCGAAGCCATGGGCGTCAAGAAGCTCGGCATCACCCCGGCCGCCGTCTGCGTGTACCACAATTTCGTTGCAACCGCCGTCAAGGCACTCGAGGGCACCAACATCCCGGTCGCCGCGGTTTCCACGGCATTCCCGCACGGCCTCACGCCGCTTAAAATCCGCCTCGCGGAAATCGAGGCCTCGGTCGAGGACGGAGCGCGCGAAATCGATATCGTCATAGAGCGCGGCATGGTGCTGAGCGGTGATTGGCAGGGGCTTTACGATCAGGTTCGCGCTATGCGCGCCGCCTGTGGCGAAGCCCACATCAAGACCATCCTGGGAACTGGCGAGTTGGCAACGCTGACCAATGTCGCCAAGGCTTCGCTGGTCTGCATGCTGGCCGGCGCCGATTTCATCAAAACCTCGACCGGTAAGGAAAAGACCAACGCGACCCTGCCCACCTCTCTGGCCATGGTCCGCATGATCCGCTGGTTCCATGAACAGACCGGCATTGAGATCGGCTACAAGCCGGCCGGCGGCATTTCAAAAGCCAAGGACGCGCTGACCTACATGGCGCTGATGCGCGAGGAACTGGGCCGCACCTGGCTCGAACCGCACCTGTTCCGCTTCGGCGCCTCCTCGCTTTTGACCGATATCGAACGCCAGATCGAACACGGCATCACCGGCCACTACGCCGCCGATTACCGCTTCGCGATGGCCTGAGCGCCATGGCTCCCTGCGCTTCACCCATCCCCGCTGTCACCCCCGGATTTATTCCCGGGGTCCAGTGTGCGTTTCTCCAGACACCGGCCCCTTGAGTGGTCCGGTCTGGGATAACACGCCGAGTTTAGGGGCTCCAAAGCCCGGAGAAAGAAAATGAGTACTGTGGCGGAAATTTTTGAAACCCTCGAATACGGCGCGGCTCCCGAAGCGCCCGGCCCGGCCCTCGATTGGCTGGCCGCGCACGGCAGAAAGTTCGGCCATTTCATCGATGGCGATTTCACCAGGCCGGGCAAAACTTTCGCCTCGACCAATCCGGCCAATGGCGAAAAGCTGGCCGACATTTCCGAAGCCGGCAAAGCCGATGTCGATAAGGCCGTCAAAGCGGCCCGCGCCGCGTTCCCCGGCTGGTCGCAACTGAGCGGCTTTGAGCGCGCCAAATATCTCTATGCCATCGCGCGCCAGATTCAGAAGGAAAGCCGGCTGTTTGCGGTTCTCGAAACCCTCGACAATGGCAAGCCGATTCGCGAGACCCGTGATATCGATATTCCGCTCGTCGCCCGGCATTTCTATCATCACGCCGGCTGGGCTCAGCATCTTTCCAAATCCTTCTCCGACCATGTGCCCTATGGCGTTTGCGGTCAGATCATTCCGTGGAATTTCCCGCTGCTGATGCTGGCCTGGAAGATCGCCCCGGCCCTCGCGGCGGGCAACACGGTTGTCCTCAAACCCGCCGAATTCACATCGCTGACCGCGTTGCTGTTCGCCGAAATCTGCGCTCGCATCGGCCTTCCCAAGGGTGTCGTCAATATCGTCACCGGCGCGGGTGAAACCGGCGAGGCCATTGTCACCCACCCCGATATCGACAAAATCGCCTTCACCGGCTCCACCGAAGTGGGCAAGATCATCCGCCGCGCCACGGCGGGCTCGGGCAAGGGCCTCTCGCTTGAACTGGGCGGCAAGTCGCCCTTCGTCGTGTTCGAGGATGCCGATCTCGACAGCGCCGTCGAAGGGCTGGTCGATGCCATCTGGTTCAACCAGGGGCAGGTGTGCTGCGCGGGGTCGCGCCTTCTGGTCCAGGAAAGTATCGAAGCCGCCTTTATCGCCAAGATCAAGCAGCGCATGAAAACCCTGCGCGTCGGCGATCCGCTGGATAAATCCATCGATATCGGCGCGCTGGTTGCCCCCGTGCAGGTCGAACGGGTTCTCGATCTTTTGAAGGCCGGCAGGGCCGAGGGTGGCGAGTTCTATTCGCCCGATGGCGATATGCCCCAAAAAGGGTGCTATGTCCGCCCAACGCTGGTCACCGGCATTTCTCCGGCCCATACGCTGGCGTCCGAAGAAATCTTCGGCCCCGTCCTCGTCGCCATGAGCTTCCGCACCCCCGAGGAGGCGGTGGCGCTGGCCAACAACACCAAATACGGTCTCGCCGCTTCGGTCTGGACCGAAAACATCAATCTCGCCCTCGATATCGCCCCCCAGATCAAGGCCGGCGTCGTGTGGATCAATTCCACCAATCAGTTCGACGCGGCGGTTGGCTTTGGCGGCTATCGCGAATCAGGTTTCGGTCGTGAAGGGGGCAGGGAAGGCATGGCCGCCTACCTCAAGCCCGCCTGGGAGAAAAAGCTCAAAGCCGCCCCCGATCTCAAGTTGCCCACCCCTGCAGATGCGAGCGAAACGACCGGCATCGACCGCACGGCAAAGCTCTATATCGGCGGCAAGCAGGCGCGCCCCGATTCAGGCTATGCGAGGCCCGTCCTGTCGGCCGACGGCAAGCATCTGGGCGAAGTGGGAGAGGGCAACCGCAAGGACATCCGCAACGCTGTCGAAGCGGCGCGCGCCGCCTTGGGCTGGAGCAATGCCACGGCCCATAACCGCGCCCAGATACTCTATTATCTCGGGGAAAATCTCGACTATCGCAAAACCGAATTTGCCGATCGCATCCGGTCGATGACCGGCGCCTCGGCCAATGCGGCGCGGCGCGAGGTCGATCTTTCGGTCGAGCGGCTGTTTGCCTTTGCCGGCTGGGCCGACAAGTTCGATGGTGCCGTGCACAATCCGCCCGCCCGCATGATGGCGGTGGCGATGGTCGAACCGGTTGGCGTTATCGGCATCGCCGCCCCGCTCGAAAGCGCTCTGCTCGGTGCCGTTTCCCTACTCGCCCCGGCCATCGCCATGGGCAACACCACGGTCTTGATCCCCTCGTCGGCCTATCCGTTGGCCGTCACCGATTTCTATCAGGTGCTCGAAACCTCTGATGTTCCCTCCGGTGTCGTCAACATCGTCACCGGCGATGCGAAATCGCTGGCCACAACCCTGGCCGAACACGATGGCGTGGACGGCATCTGGTTCGCCGGTTCTCTGGCGGACTCCACCGAAATCGAAAAGCTCTCTGCTGGCAACGTCAAGCAAAGCTGGACCACGCGCGGACTGGCCTTCGATTGGGCCGACCCGGCACTGGAGGGCGATTACCTCCTAGGCAAAGCCACCCAGATCAAAAATGTCTGGGTGCCGTACGGAGCCTGATACCAAAAGGGCAATTTGACGACGCCCTCTCCATATCCCCAACTGTCATTCCGGGGTTTATCCCCGAAATCCAGGGCAGGGGCAGCGACACACGCAAACCTGGGCGGTTAAGATCGGAGCCTGAACCATGAACGAGAAGATCGAGGTCGAAAACTTCACCTCCCCCAACCATAAGACGCGGGTCGATAAGGCCAAATATATGGCGGTCCGCGAAGCGGTGATGAAACACATTCCCACAATTGAACCGGGCGCCACCCCGGCCGATCTGATCGCCGCCATCAAGCCCGATCTGCCCCAGGATCTGTTTCCCGGCGGCGAAAAAGCCGGCTGGTGGTTCAAATGCGTCCAGCTCGATCTCGAAGCCAAGGGCGTCTTAAAGCGCGCGCCCAAGGCTCCCGTCCGGCTCCACAAGGTCTGATGTCGATCTTTATGAACACGTTGGCATCATGGACGAGCCCCTGCGGCCTCTTCCTTCTCCCCTCGGGGGAGAAGGTGGCGCGAAGCGTCGGATGAGGGGGCTTTCTCTGTGACCCTTCTCCCTCAAGAAACCATCGCCCGAAAACGCGATGGCAAAGAATTGTCGCAGGCCGAGATTTTCGCCTTCGTCGCCGGGCTCACCTCGGGCACCGTCAACGACGCGCAGGCCGCCGCCTTTGCCATGGCCGTCTATTTCCAGAACATGACTCTTGATGAGCGCGTGGCTTTAACCCTCGCCATGCGCGATTCAGGCCGCGTGCTCGATTGGTCCGATCTCGATGGCCCCACCATTGACAAGCACTCGACCGGCGGAGTGGGCGACAACGTCTCATTGATGCTTGCGCCGATCCTGGCCGCCTGCGGCGCTTACGTCCCGATGATTTCCGGACGTGGCCTCGGGCACACCGGTGGCACGCTCGACAAGTTCGATTCCATCCCCGGCTACATGACCAATCCCGACATCGACACGCTGCGCCGGGTGGTCAAGCGTGTCGGCTGTGCCATTATCAGCCAGACAGACGATCTCGCCCCGGCCGACCGGCGGCTCTATTCCATCCGCGACGTCACCGCGACCGTCGAGGACGTCTCGCTCATCACCGCATCGATCCTCTCCAAAAAGCTCGCCGCCGGGCTCGATGCACTCATCCTCGACGTCAAGTCTGGTTCGGGTGCTTTCATGAAGACCCTCGACGACTCCATGGGGCTGGCCGAAAGCCTCGTTTCAGTCGCCAATGGCGCGGGTTTGAAAACTGGCGCGCTCATCACCGACATGAACCAGCCGCTCGCCTCTGCGGCGGGCAATTGGCTCGAGGGCAAAAACGCCATCGATTTTCTCACCGGCTCCCATCGCGACCCGCGCCTCCAAGAGGTAACGCTCGCCCTTTGCGCCCACGGACTTGTCCTCGGCGGCATGGCACTCGATTATGATGACGGGTTTATCCGCGCAAAGATTGCACTCGACAGTGGTGCAGCCGCCGAGAAGTTTTTTGCCATGGCGAATGCGCTAGGGTCCTGGCACGATTTGGAAAAATATGTGCCCGGTCCAGTGGGCGTGGTAAGGGAAGTGCACCCAGTGTCCATTGGGCGTGTAGCCCATATCGATGTGCGCGGCGTGGGCATGGCGGTGGTCGTTCTGGGAGGAGGCCGCACCGACCCGAGCCAGAAGATCGACTATCACGTGGGCTTTGATCGCCTCGCCGGCATCGGCACGAAAGTCGATCCCCAAACCCCCATCGCCCGCATCCACGCCCGCGACGAGGCCACTGCCGCGGAAGCCGAAAAGCGGCTGCTGGCGGCCTACACAATCGACGAGGATACGCCAGAACATCCTGTTATCTATAGTGAAATTTCGCCCAAGGGAGGCCAGTGATGCCCCGCGCCATTTTATGTCTGCTCGATAGTTTCGGCATCGGCGGTGCCCCCGACGCCGCTGATTTCGGCGATGCGGGCGCCGATACCCTCGGCCACATAGCCCAGGCCTGCGCCGATGGCCGCGGCGACATCGAAGGCACCCGTAAGGGTATGTTATATCTGCCAAATCTCGACGGCCTCGGTCTTGGCGCTGCAGCCGAACTCTCCACCGGCACCGTCCCTCCCGGCCTGAGCAACACCCCTCTCGGCGGGCGCTGGGGCGTCGGGCGAGAAGTCTCCATCGGCAAGGATACCCCCTCCGGCCATTGGGAAATCGCCGGCGTCCCGGTCCCTTTCGCCTGGGGCTACTTTCCCAACGAAAATCCAGCTTTCCCATTGGAATTGCTGGAAAAAATCTACGAGGCGGCAGGCATTGAAGGCTCCCTCGCCAACACCCACGCCTCCGGCACCCAGGTCATCGAGGACTTCGGTGAGGAGTCGATCCGCACCGGAAAACCGATCTTCTATACTTCGGTGGATTCAGTCTTCCAGATCGCCGCTCACGAGGACCATTTCGGTCTCGAAAACCTCTACGCACTCTGCGAAACCGTCTTTAGGTTCACAGCCCCCCTAAGGGTGGGCCGCGTCATCGCGAGACCCTTCCTCGGCGAAGACGTCAAGAACTTCAAACGAACCGGAAACCGGCGCGATTTCGCCATCGATCCTCCTGAAGACACAGTGCTCGATCGCCTCAAATCGGCCGACCGGCAGGTCTATGCCATTGGCAAGGTCTCCGATATCTACGCAACGCGCGGCATCACCCACAAGATCAAGGCATCGGGCAATATGGTGCTGTTCGACCGCACGCTCGAAGCCATGGACATGGCAACCGATGGCGCACTGATTTTCACGAACTTCGTTGATTTTGATACAGAATTCGGCCACCGGCGCGACCCCGGCGGCTATGCGGACGCCCTCGAACAGTTCGACCGCCGCCTTCCTGAACTCATCGCCAAACTCCGGGACGATGACCTTCTGGTCGTCACCGCCGATCACGGCAACGACCCCACATGGCCCGGCACCGATCACACCCGCGAGCAGGTGCCAATCCTGTTATTTAGCCGCTCTTTGGACAAGGGCAGCATTGGCTTGCGCCCCGTTCTGTCCGATATTGGCGAGACAATTGCCCACTGGTTGGGCATCGCGCCGGGAAAGCACGGCACGAGTGCCCTGTAACGACAAGACAAAAAGAGCGGCCCCATCATGCAGAACCTGATCATCGTCGATCACCCCCTTGTCCAGCACAAGCTCACCATCATGCGCTGCAAGGATACTTCGACAGCCAGCTTCCGCCGGCTGCTGCGCGAAATCGCGCATCTTTTGTGCTACGAGGTCACACGCGATCTCGAGGTCGAATATATCGACATCGAAACCCCGGTCGGCCCGACCCGCGCGCCCACGCTCAAGGGCAAGAAGCTGGTATTTGCATCAATCCTTCGGGCCGGCGAGGGGCTGTTGACCGGGATGCTGGACCTGGTCCCTTCCGCGCGCGTTGCTCATATCGGTCTCTACCGCGATCCCGAAACGCTCGAGGCCGTCGAATATTATTTCAAGGCACCATCCGACGCCGCAGACCGACTGGTGATCGTCGTCGATCCCATGCTGGCAACCGCCAATTCTGCGATTGCGGCGGTTCAAAAACTCAAGGATCGCGGTGCCAACAACATTCGCTTCCTGTGCCTTCTGGCCGCGCCCGAGGGTGTTGAGCGTTTTGCCGCGGCCCATCCCGATGTCCCGATCTTTACTGCAAGTCTCGATGAAAAGCTGAACGAGCACGGCTACATTGTACCCGGCCTGGGCGACGCCGGCGACCGGATGTACGGCACGCGCTAAAGCGCTTCCAGGATAAGCGGGCACCACTTATCCGGTCCGAAAGCGCGACAAAACAAGGACTTAGAGCAATTGAAGCGATTCGAAGAAGCGCTGAAATGCTCTAGTTTTTGAGCGGCAATCCGAGCCCGATAAGTTCGGCGCGCAACGCTTCGGGTGACGTGAAATGGATGGCCTCCATGCCAACCGCGCGGGCCGAAACCACATTGGCCCGATTATCGTCGATAAAGACGCAGGACTCCGGCGCAAGCCCGTAGCGGTCGCAGAACAACCGGAAGATACGCGGATCGGGCTTGACCATTTTTTCCAGTCCGGAGACGACAACTCCGTCGAACTTTTCGAGAAAGCTCCACTCGTCGAGCACAGAAACCCATTTCTCCCATGAGAAATTGGTGATCGCAAAAGTTGGGATCTCCGCTTCGATCAACTCGTTGTGGATGCCGACAGTCCCCTGGAAAATGCCGCCGATGGTTTCCTTCCAGCGTGTGTCATAAGCTTGGATTTCGCGCCAGTAACGCGGAAATCTCGTGATCAGCCGTGCAACACCTTCAGCATAGATATCGCCCGCGTCGAACTCGAGGTTCCAATCCTTGGTACAGATCGTATCGCCAAACCACTGCGCCTCTTCCTCGGTCGTAAACAGCTTGCGAAACAGGTACATCGGATCCCAGTCGACAAAGACGCCGCCGAGATCGAATACGGGGATGAGGGGTTCTGTCATTGTGCGGTTCCCGCTGGGGCGTGAGGGGATTTCATTTCAGGACGGTGTGCGATTTGCAATATCGCCGTTTATCGCGGCCATGCTCCCGGGGATCAGAAGCTCCGTCAAGTGCATGGAAGGCAAGGATTTAGCAGCCCCAGCCCCAGCATCCACGGCCCCAACCGCCACCCCAGCCGCCACCCCAACCGCCGCCCCAGCCGCCTGACGAGTCATAGTCATCGTCCGAGGAATCGTCGCCGTCATCGGTGGAGTCGTCGTCCTCCCCTGACGAACCGTCGTCTCCCGTCTCGCCGCCCTCCGTCTCATCGACCACCTCTGCTTCTTCATCCTCTTCGCCGCTGACAGGAGAACCGTCGGACAAGAAGCCGAAGTTCTCGACGTCCTTTCGGGTCACATGGATGGAGCGTTGTTCGAGAGCAATCGTGCTGCTGAACACCGTCCCGAAGATGGGATCGTAGTCATAGCTCGCGCTGGCGACCACAAGATAACGTCCATCCGCCAGGGCGAGCATGTCGGCGGGCAGATCGTAGCTTTGGCCGTTGCTGGCTTCGATCTCCCAGTTCCGGGCTGTGGTGCCCGTTACTTCTGTGGAGTTGCCATCCACTTCCACGATGGTGAGCCTGAGCTTTGTACGCTCGAAGTCGAACGGTCGCATGATTGCGAGGCCGGATTCGAAGAAAGCATGGACCTGATCGCTGGTTATGCTGTCTTCCTGGGCCACCAGGTCGGAAACGGTGGACGCCACCTGACCAAGCTTGCGATCGATGGCGAGCCCCTGTGTCACATCGGTCGCCCCGAGATATGTCAACATCAGAACAGGCACGATCAACGCAAATTCGACCGCGGCAATGCCCCCCTGATCGCGCAGGATTTGTTTGAGTGACCCAAAGATGTGTTTGCCTGGCTCGCTCATCATCAGAAGGGCTCCGTTCGCATGACGTGCGTCGCGGCCAGAAGGCGCTTCCCATCGGCGGTTTGCCCGGCATTAAGACCTGGAATGTTGAAGAATGTTGGCCATTTGTAATAGGCCTCGATCATGATTGTCTGAAGAGGTTCGGCGCTTTCGTAGGAATCGTCGATTGTCCAGGCACCCGTATCGGGATCCACGGGAACCGTCGTCGAAAAGTCGGCGAAATTGTCGATCGCCCGCACGGACATGCGGATCTCATCGCAGTCAAATATGCCATAGAGCTTTGTGCAAACTGCGTCGCGATAATTGTCTTCCGAGGAGATATAGGCCGCTTGCCCCGTCCGGATCAGCCTGGAGGAGTCTATAACGGCGGAATCGAGGGCGTAGCCGGCAAAAAAGGCAAGAGCGGTTTCCACAGTTGCGCCGATGAAGGCAAAAAAGACCGGGCCGACAACGGCAAACTCAACAATCGTCACGCCGCGATCGGAACGTGCGAAACGCCGCGCGAGCCTGCGCGGCAACCAATTCCTGCTCCACGGACTTTTTGCGGTAGTCCCCATACCCGCGCTCCGACTTCAAATCGAACGGCACAATACGCAAGCGGTCCCTAACCGAACGTTAGGGTTTGGGCGGGGACCCAAGCCAATTGAAACCACGGTAAACCGGTGCTTAAGCTATCGCGGGAATTTGGATTTATCGGCTGGCGGCGCCGTCGATAATCGTGCTGGAACTGATGACATCGGAGGTGTAGCTCGTGTCGTCTCCCAGCATGATGACGGGCTGGCAATTGGGCGCGCAGGCTATTGATGTCCTTTGATTGCCCAGGAAGACTGTAACCGTATCGGAATTGAGCTGTGCCACTTCCACCATGGTGTCCGCGATGGGATCGCCATTGGAGTCGAGGATAATCATATTGGTGCGGCCGAAACTCCTGCCGGTGAGGATAAGAGTCTGCGGATCCTGTATGGTGACATCGGCGATGGCGGGGTTGCCGATAATCACCGTCGCTGCAGGAGCATCGATACGAAGCACCCGGGCCATGTTTGTATTGACCGTCACGGTGACCGCGTCCTGATCCTGCGCGATGACAGGGCCAATTCCGTTCACTAACAACGCTGCGGCAATCAAGGCGCTACGCAACTGACCCGGCATGATAAGGTTTCCCGCCCAGATTGACATGGTTACCCGATCATGCCTTGCAATGGTTACTATTTGGCAAACGATCGTCAACGTCCCGACTATATAGATATTGACACGATCGCGGTGAAAATAGTTAGCATTTTATAAGTTGGTGAAACCATTTGCTAGTCATGTTCAGTATTGGACCGGAACAGCTTGTTTTGAGCCTTTGGATTAACTCTATTTCAACTGGCCGAGACTAGCTTTGCGCCATGTTCGATGTGTGACGCGTCGAACGATGCAGTCACTTGAGGACGCACGAACAAGGAGCTTAGTCATGAACCTTTTCAAGAAATTCGTCGCCGATGAATCCGGCGCTACTGCTATCGAATACGGTCTGATCGCGGCTCTGGTCGCTGTCGTGGTCATCGCCGCGCTTTCGCTGCTCGGTGAACAGCTTACCGGAACCTTCGAAGATATCTGTGCCGAGCTGAACCGCGACGCTGCAGGCGACGCGCAAGCCTGCGAATAATCAGCTAGCCCAGGCGCCAACTGGATGAGGGCCCGGTTTCCGGGCCCTCAAACTTTTTTTGTTTGTTAATTCAGTTTCTCTAGCATCTGAGCTTGGTTTGTTTTCCAAAGTGAAGAGCGAATAGCATGTTGCTGAAATTTGTGCGGGACGAAACCGGCGCGACGGCCATCGAATATGCGCTTATCGCTTCATTGATCTCGATCGCTATTATCGGGGCACTCATACTGTTCCGCGGCGAGATGGTCGAGATGTACGATTTCATCTCGGACAACATTGCGGCCGCTCTCGCGCGGTAGAAGACATGTGAGTTTCGCCTATGCTCAATCCAATACTTGCCCTTACATTTCCACTTCTAATGGCATTTGCCGCTTGCTCGGATCTGCTTACCATGCGGATTTCGAACGCGCTGGTGGCTGTTGTTGTCGCAGGCTTTGTGATTATTGCGCTGGTCGTGGGCATAAGTCCGGCACTTATCGGCATGCATCTGGCTGCCGGCGCGCTCGTACTGGCCGTAACCTTTACCCTCTTTGCTTTCGGCTGGATCGGGGGCGGCGACGCCAAGCTCGCGGCGGGCATAGCGATGTGGATGGGCTTCGAACTCATGCTGCCCTTCCTTCTTTATGCCTCTATTCTGGGGGGTGCTCTGACCTTTGCCCTTCTGATCGGGCGTCGCTATGCGCTGCCGGCACCGCTGATGCGCATCGGCTGGATCGGTCGGCTTCACCATCCAAAGACCGGCGTTCCTTATGGCATCGCCCTGGCGATCGGGGCCATGCTGGTCTATCCGCAGACCCTGGTCTATGAGCGGCTGATCACCAATCAGGCCGTCCAGCAGACTTTGCTCGATCAATTGAGCACGTTCTGAGCCGCCAATTTCTGGCGACTGAGCGCTTGTTTCAGGTTCACGCGAAGGATATTCTCTAAACCATTGGTTAACCTTTGCAAAAAAGCAAGAATTAACCAAGTTTTGACCCTTTCCCGGCAATAGTTGCCCGATCATGCCGAACACCCCTTCTCACTTGGGTCTCGGCAGACGGTTGCGGGGGGCCGGAAGCGCTGAGACGTCCTGTCTCCCGAAAACAGTGCAGGTGCTTATTGGGCACGGCCAGCGGGAGTTAGGGTCAGATGAAACCGGCGCGTATTCTGCTTATCGTGGTTGCCATCGTCGCAGGCGGACTCGCGGCGTTCCTGGCAACGCGCGGAAACAGTCCCCGGCCCCAGGAGACTCAATCCGCCGCCGTCGAAGTGCAGCGTGAAGCCCGCGCCCAGATATTGGTCGCTACGCGCGCCATCGGTCTCGGACAGCGTCTGACCGAAGCGGATGTGGGCTGGCAGGACTGGCCCGAAGGCGCGGTTCGCTCCGAATTCATCACTGCGGGTACCATACCCGATGCGCCCCAGCAGGTGGCGGGTTCAGTTGCCCGTTTCGAATTTTTTCCCGGTGAACCGATCCGCGAAGCCAAGCTGGTCAATTCGACCCAAGGATATCTTTCGGCCGTAATCGGCCAGGGAATGAGGGCCGTGTCGATCTCGGTCAATCCCGACTCGGCGTCGGGCGGCTACATTGTTCCCAATGACCGCGTCGATATCGTCCTTACCCGTTCGGGCGGCGACTATTCGGAGACAATTCTTTCAAATGTTCGCGTGCTGGCAATCGGAACCCGATTGGGCGAAGTGGGAACAACGGGTGGCCAGGCCGATCCCGAAAATCCGTCGTCTCAGGTCTTTGAAAGCGCCGAGATCGCCACACTGGAGCTGACGCCCGCGCAAGCGGAGACCATCCTGCAGTCGGGCTCGATGGGACGCCTGACGCTGGTTCTGCGCTCTGTCGTCGATTTCGCACAGACCACGGCCGACGAAGACGGTGGAAGCCAAACCGTAAAGCTCATTCGCTACGGCCAGTCCCAGTCGGTCACATCTAGTGCCCCACGCCGTGCGCCGTCGTCCGGCACGTCGGTGTCGGCCCTGGAAAATCCTGCCGCTCCATTGGCGCCGGCCCAGCCGTCGTCGCCCGTTATCGAGGTCAGATAGATGCTCGTCGCTCCGAAACAGCCTTTAGTCGCTCAAATCACCATGATACGCGCCTTAATGGTCGGCATATTTCTGACCATCGCGCTGGGCGCGTTGCCGGCCACGGCCGCCACATCGCCGCACCTGCGCATTGCGCACAGCGAACTGGGGCGGACGCAATATGTGGAAATCGGGGTCAATAAATCGATCATCATCGATCTCCCGGTCGAAGCTGGAGAGGTCATCGTTTCCCAACCGGACGTGGCCAATGCCCTGATGCGGACGCGAACGCGGGCGGTCATCCAGGGTATCGCGACCGGCGAAACCAATATTTTGTTTCTGGACCCTTCGGGCGCCGGCATCGCGGTGATTGAAATATCGGTTGCCCAGGATTCATCGGGCCTTGCCGCAACGATCAATCGCCTGCTTCCCGGCTCGCGCGTTCAGGTTCAGTCCTTTGCCAATTCGGTCATTCTTTCCGGTGATGTCCAGTCGGGTGATGACATGGAAAAGGCGGTCGCCATTGCCGCACAATATGTGGGTGGCGAAGCCAATGTCACATCGGTCATCAACGTTGCGGGTGGCCAGCAGGTCGCACTCAAGGTCGTTGTCGCCGAGATCAAGCGCGACGCCGCTCAGGCGCTGGGCATCAATCTCTCCGGCTCGCTTTCGGTCGGCGCACTCAATCTGGGTTTGAATTCAGCACCCGAAACCGGCGACTCCGCGGGGAGTTACTCGGGGGATTTCAGCCAGGGCAGCTTCTCTATCGATGCCTCGCTGCAGGCACTGCAGAGCCAGAATGCGCTGCGCCTTCTCGCCGAACCGGTCCTCACCGCGATGTCGGGCCAAGAGGCAAATTTCCACGTCGGCGGTGAGCTGCCGATTCGCGTCGTCAGCGATGGTGAAGAAAGCTACGACTACAAAGAGTACGGCATAAAGCTCAATTTCTCGCCGACCGTGCGTTCGAACGGATTGATCGCTCTGGATATCAACACCCAAGTTTCCGAGATCTCCGATACGATTTCGGGTGCTCTCAATACGCGTAGTGCCTCGACTTCGGTGGAGTTGCCCGCTTACCAAACTCTTGCGATCGCAGGATTGCTCGAGGAGCGCACCCGCCGACAGATCAATGAATTGCCCGGGCTTGGCAACATCCCGATCCTCGGCGCACTCTTCCGGTCGTACGAGTACAGCACATCCCAGACCGAGCTTGTTATCCTTGTTACACCCGTTATCGCACAGCCCAGTGCAGCGCCGGTCGCCACCCCTAACGATTTCTACCAGCCTTCCTCGAACGCCGAGGCCATGTTCCTGGGACGCATGGAAAGCATGTACGGGGTCGGCGGTACCGCCGGCGGCCAGTTCCGGGGTTCGGTAGGCTTCATGCTCGATTGACCCTTCCGCTCCGGCCCGCTGCCGGGCCATTTTTTGAGACGTCCCGCTTGGGGTAAAAGCAATGAACTTTATCGATACCGAAGATGGCGCCAAACACGCCGGTTCAACCGCCGAAACCGTTAGCGGCGCGCGGCTGATCCCCCGCATCACGATCCAGGCGTTCTGCGAGCATTCTCAGACAGCGCAGGTTATCGAGGACACGACTCATGATCGGCGCATGTCCAAAGTGGCGCTCACCACGCATAATGGCGGGTTGGAGGGCGCTGTCGAAACCTATCGCACCAATCCCACGCCCAATCTCATCATCGTCGAAACGACCCTCCCGGCAGACCAGATCGAAAACGCCCTGGGAAAGCTGGCTGAAGTCTGCGACGCCTCGACGCGCGTCATCGTCATCGGCCACGTCAATGACGTGATGCTCTATCGCAGCCTCATCCGGGCAGGCGTCTCCGAATATCTTGTCATGCCCTCCTCGAGCGCGACCATCATCAACGCCATTACAGACCTGTTCGCAGCAGAAGGTGCCGCGCCAATCGGACGTTCGATGGGGTTTATTTCGGCCAAGGGCGGTGCCGGCGCGTCCACGGTAGCGCACAATGTCGCCTGGGCCATTGCGCGCTCTATCCGTCAGGACGTTCTTGTGGTCGATCTCGATCTGCCCTTCGGCACCGCGGGGCTCGATTTCAACCAGGACCCGCCCCAGGGCATTGCCGACGCTATCTACGCCAGCGACAAGATGGACGCGGTCATGCTTGACCGCCTTATGAGCAAGGCGGCAAATCACATTTCCCTTCTCGCCGCTCCGGCCACGCTTGATCGGGCCTACGATCTCACCGAGCGCAGTTTTGAACAGGTCATCGAACTCAGCCAGAAGACCGTGCCCGTTGTCATCCTCGACATACCGCATTTGTGGACGAGCTGGGTGCGCCACACTTTAGCTGCCGTCGATGAAGTGGTGATCGTGGCCGAGCCCGATCTGGCCAATTTGCGCAATGCCAAGGCGATCGCCGACGCGGTCAAGGCGATGCGTCCGAGCGAGAGCGACCCGATTATCGTGGTCAACAAGACTGGTGTTTCAAAGCGACCTGAAATCCCTGCTGCCGAGTTCGCATCGTCAATCGAATGCCGCCTTGCCGCGCAGATAGGCTTTGATCCGGCCCTGTTCGGGACGGCTGCCAACAATGGCCAGATGATCGCCGAAGTCTCGGCGACCCACAAGGTCAATGACATATTTCGCGCGCTCGGACTGGAACTGACCGGGCGGTCCGGCGCTGAGGCGTCCAGCCGCCCCTCAGGCATCCGTCTCCCAGATCTGTTCCGCAAGCGTAAGCGGGCGTAAATCCAAGGAAGGCTCCAACGATGTTCGGCAAGCGTGCGAGTTTCGGTGGCAATACCCAGCCGGTTCAAAGTCGTCCTGCGCCTCCGCCCGAAACGATGGACGCTGCGCGCGTCGCTGGGCAGTCCGCAATTGCAACGTCCCAACCCCAGGAAGCCACGAAAGGCGACGAGAGCGCGGACGCCCCGGAGCCGACCGGGCGAGACAAGAATTACTTCCAGACCAAATCCTCGATTTTTTCGGCCCTGATCGACTCGATCGATCTGTCGCAACTCGCGGCCATGGACCAGGATTCCGCGCGCGAGGAAATTCGCGACATCGTCGCTGAAATCATCGCGCTCAAGAATTTCGTCATGTCGATTTCCGAGCAGGAAGACTTGCTCGACGATATCTGCAACGATGTTCTCGGCTATGGCCCGCTTGAGCCACTGCTGGCTCGCGACGACATCGCCGATATCATGATAAATGGCTCCCAACGCTGCTACATCGAAGTCAGCGGGCGGGTGAAGCTGACCAATGTGCGCTTCCGGGACGATGCGCACCTCATGAACGTGTGCCAGCGCATCGTGAGCCAGGTCGGCCGCCGCGTCGATGAATCCTCGCCCATATGCGATGCCCGCCTGCCCGATGGCTCTCGTGTGAACGTCATCGCTCCCCCGCTTTCAATTGATGGCCCTACGCTCACCATTCGTAAGTTCAAGAAGGACAAGCTGACCCTGCCACAGCTGGTCAAGTTCGGTTCGATCTCTCCGGACGGTGCCGAGGTGCTGCGCGTGCTTGGTCGTGTGCGTGCCAATGTGTTGATTTCGGGCGGCACGGGTTCGGGCAAGACCACATTGCTTAACTGCCTGACCGCCTTTATCGACAAGGACGAACGGGTCATTACCTGCGAGGACTCGGCGGAACTTCAGCTCCAGCAACCCCATGTGGTGCGCCTTGAAACCCGTCCGCCCAATCTCGAAGGCGAGGGTGAGGTGACGATGCGCGAACTGGTCCGGAACTGCCTGCGTATGCGGCCCGAGCGGATCATTGTCGGCGAAGTCCGTGGCCCCGAGGCGTTCGATCTGCTCCAGGCCATGAACACCGGTCACGACGGTTCGATGGGCACCTTGCACGCCAACTCCCCGCGCGAAGCCCTGTCCCGCCTTGAATCGATGATAACCATGGGTGGGTTCGCGCTGCCCAGCCGTACCATCCGCGAAATGATCGTCTCGTCGATCGACGTGATCGTGCAGGCAGCGCGCCTGCGCGATGGCTCACGCCGTATTACCCACATTTCAGAAGTGCTCGGTATGGAAGGTGACGTCATCGTCACCCAGGATGTGTTTCTCTATGACATCATGGGCGAAGACGCCAATGGAGCGCTGCTCGGTCGCCACCGTTCGACCGGGATTACCAAGCCCCAGTTCACGGAAAAGGCCCGCTACTTCAATGAAGAAATAGCGCTGGTCGAAGCGCTCGAACGGGCCAATGTCGAACAGCACGAGTTGATGCGTTGACCATGAGCCCACTCATTCTCGCCATTCTTGTTGTGATCTGCATCGGAGCGCTCGGTGTCGCGTTTGTGCCCTCGCTTGCCGGATCGAGCCGGGCCGACAAGCGCATGAAGGCCTTGCAGGCCGACGTGCAGGTGCGGCGGCAGACAATTACTGCCGACAAGACCAGAGAGACCCGTCGGCGCACGGTGCAGGATGCTCTCAAGCAGCAATCCGAGCAGCTCAATTCGCGCCGCGCCAAAACGACTTTGAAGCACAGGATTTTTCAGGCCGGGATCAAGACCTCATTGAGGGCCTGGATTCGCAACTCCATTATCCTGGGCGTGGGCCTGTTTGCCGTCCTCGTTATCGTGCAGGTTCCGCTGCTATACGCCGGCGTAATTGCAGTGGCCGGTGCCTATGTCCTGCCCAATTTTTATCTCCGCTGGCGGCGCAAGAGGTACCAGAGCGCCTATCTCGATGAATTGCCCAACGCCGTAGAGGCCATCGTCCGCGGCGTCCGGGCCGGAATGCCGCTCAACGACTCCATTCGGCTCGTCGCCAAGGAGGTCCGGCAGCCGGTACGATCGGAGTTCATGCGCGTGCTGGACCAGCAGTCGATTGGCAAGAGCATGGCCGAAGCGGTTCCTGTGCTTTTTGAACGGGTGCCGCTGGCAGAGGTGAATTTCTTCATCGTCGTTATTACGGTGCAGCAGCAATCGGGCGGCAATCTTTCTGAAGCGTTGTCCAATCTCGCGATCGTCCTGCGCAATCGCAAGAAGATGAAAGCCAAGGTCAAGGCGATGAGTTCGGAAGCCAAGGCCTCCGCCATGATAATCGGCGCTCTTCCGGTTTTTGTCATAGGCTCGGTCTCGGTGGTCAGCCCCAGCTATCTCTCACCGCTCTTCAGCACCAGTGCCGGCATGGTCTGTCTGGGCGTTGCCGTGGGTATGATGCTGGCTGGAGCGTTCGTCATGAATCGTATGATCCAGTTCGATTATTAGGGGACGATTTGCGTGACCTTCGCCGACCAGATCACAAGCCCTGACTTCCTCATTGCGGTTTTCGCGGCCATTTCAGCCGCTGCAATCGTCTTTACGTTCGGCACCCATATCTTCGAGCGCGTCGAACGCAAGGACCGCATGAAGAAGGTGGCGATCGAGCGCGAGCAGATGCGGGCTCGCGAAATGGCGCGACTGCGCAATCAGGCCGACGGCAAGGAAAACGCTCGCGGTAACATCCGCGGCGCCGATGCTCGTTCCTACATGAAATCGACAGTCGAGCGGTTTTCGCTTCAGAAAGCCTTCATGGATGAAAATACCATGGAGCGGTTGGCTCAGGCAGGGCTGCGTGGACAGGGCGAACTGACCAAACACCTCTTTCTGCGGTTCGTCACGCCATTCCTGCTTTTTGCGCTTGGCGCCTTCTACCTGATCTTCATCACCCCCGGAGGACGTCCGGTCTTTCTCAACCTGGTCTATGCAATAGGTGTGGGACTGGTTGGGGCTTATATCCCGGTTCTGATGCTGCGCAACAAAGTGCAAAAGCGCCAGCAGTCGATAAAGAAGGCATGGCCCGACGCGCTTGACCTTATCCTGCTTTGCGTCGAGTCGGGCATGTCGATTGAGCATGCCATCAAGCGTGTGGCCAGGGAGGTGGGGATTCAAAGTGTGGAGCTGGCTGAGGAGTTGACCCTCACGACCGCCGAGCTTTCCTTCCTCGAAGACCGCACAAGAGCCTATGACAATCTTGCACGGCGCACAGGGCTGGATGGCGTGCGTTCGGTGATGACAGCGCTCATTCAGGCGGAACGCTACGGCACATCGGTCGGCCAGGCTCTGCGCGTCATGGCCGAGGAGGGCCGCGATGCGCGCATGATGGAGGCCGAGAAAAAGGCGGCAGCCTTGCCGCCCAAGATGACGGTTCCGCTAATCGTGTTCTTCCTGCCGGTCCTGTTCATCATCATCATGGCGCCGGCCATCATCACGGTCACAACGCTTTGACCTGAACCTCAGGACCAACTTTATGAAGACGATGCGTCAGGCCGGCGTATCGTTGCGGATGGCCTGCCAGCGATCCTGCTGGGTCAGCAACGCTCGGATATAGTCCATGTTGGCCTTCACTTCCTCGGGCGGCAGCTCGGTCGCATAGAGCATGCGTGCCGCTTCGAATTGCCCCTGCAGGCCGAGGACAAGCGCCAAGTTCTGGCGAACCTTTGACGTGGCGCCGGGTAGAGCGGCCGCCTGACGCAGATGCGCCTCGGCTTCAACGAGTTCGCCGGTCATTGCATAGGACAGCCCAAGGTTGGCATGTAGCCGCGCTTCTTGCGGTGCCAGCAGCAAGGCCTGGGTATAGGCCTGCCGGGCCTCTTCCGGACGTCCCATCTGGTCGAGAATTGCGCCGCGCACAGAAAGCGCATCCCAGTCGGGTGTAACGGGGTTCATTGCATTGTCCACCACGCGCAGAGCCGATTCAAAGCGACCGGCGGCGGAAAGCGCCTTGGCATAGGCGAGGCCCACTTCAGGATCGCCCTGATGAACCGATACGAGGTTTTCAAGCACCCTGACTGCCGGCTCTGTCTGCCCTGCGGCCCGCAGGGCGGCAGCATAGTGGATGCCGAGCGCCTTGTTGCGCGGGTCCTGAGCATATCGTTGGGAGAGGTCGGCAACACCTGCCTGAATCTGTGGTCCGGAAAGATTGGAATAGTCGGCGTTCAATGCTCCGGTGCGATTGGTGGCGCATCCGGCCAGAGCGATGGCGGCGACACCGGCCAGCAACATCATACCAACTCTGCCCATCTTTTCCCCTACGCCCCGTGCTTGCGCGCAATATCTCCACTCCAGAAGTAATTCATTAACCCTAACACCCGGTTAAGTGCTCCGGCATCGATTGCGGTCCTGCGACGCTGCCGCTACAAACGGCACTGATCCAGACTCGGAGTTTTTTTGTGCTCAAGACCGTCCCCATCTATTGCGTGAATGAAAACGGCGTCGATGCCGCGGGCATTGAGGAGGCGCACAAGGCATGGGCGAAAAGCAATGGCTTTGCCGGTCAATCGGGCAAGCTTCTGGCGTTGCCTGATGAGGCCGGCCAGGTTGCGGGATACCTGTTCGGTCTCGGCTCTGCGCCTGACCGCTCGGCGCTGGTCCTCGGCCTCGCCGCCGCCGCTCTGCCGGCGGGAACCTACCGGCTCGCCGGCGATTACGGCGATCCAACTCTGGCGGCTCTGGGCTTCCGGTTGGGTGCATACGGGTTCGACCGATATACCAAGTCCAAGGAGTGCCCAACGCTTCAATTGCCTGACGGCGCCGATTCGTCAGAAATCGAAAACCTTGTAGCTTCAACATTCATTGCTCGGGATCTGGTCAACATTCCGGCCAATGATCTGGGCCCGGATGCGTTCGAAGCCTGGATCGTGGATTTTGCCAAGAAACACGGCATCGAAATCAAGACCATTCGTGGCGACGAACTGCTGGCCCAGAATTTTCCGATGGTTCATGCGGTGGGGCGCGCCAGCGATCAGGCGCCGCGGCTCGTCGACTTTGCTTGGGGCGATGCCGGCCACCCCAAGATCACACTCGTGGGCAAGGGGGTGACTTTCGATACCGGGGGGCTCAACATCAAGCCCGGCAGTTCCATGGCATTGATGAAAAAGGACATGGGCGGTGCCGCCAATGTGCTTGGGCTTGCCAATGCCATCATGACCGCCGGACTTAAGGTGCGGTTGCGGGTGCTTATTCCGGTCGTTGAAAACTCTATATCCGGCAATGCCTTCCGGCCGGGCGATGTGTTGGCATCGCGCAAGGGACTGAGCGTCGAGATCGGTAACACCGACGCTGAGGGACGGTTGATTCTGGCCGATGCACTGGCATTGGCCGACGAGGAAAGTCCTGACCTTATCATCGACATGGCCACGTTAACCGGAGCCGCCCGTGTGGCGCTCGGTCCGGACCTGCCTCCGGTCTATGCTCGCAATGAGTCGTTTGCAAAGACCGTCGTGGACCACGGCATGACGGTCGACGACCCTCTTTGGCTCATGCCGCTTTGGGGTGGGTATGATAAGCTGCTCACGTCAAAAATCGCCGACGTCAATCACATTTCAACCGGTGGGTTTGCGGGTTCGATCACCGCTGCCCTGTTTCTCAATCGGTTCGTGAAGCCTGAAACCGAGTGGATGCATCTCGATATCTTCGCCTGGGCCCCCGAGGCTCGACCCGGTCGTCCGTTCGGTGGCACCGACCAGGCGATCCGCGCACTCTATGGGGCGCTGAAGGCGCGCTACGGTCAGTAGCCTCGTCCCCGGTCGACAACGTTGCGCAGCGGGTTGCCGGCCCTATGGTCGGCAATGACTTTCGAGAAATAGGTAACCCCGCTGCGCTCATTGGAGATTGCCGCGATATGGGGCGTTATGAAACAGGTTTCGATATCCCAGAGCGGGCTGGTGCGGGGCAGAGGCTCGATTTCGAACACGTCAAGGCTCGCTGCGCCCAGGGTGCCGTCCTTAAGGGCTGCGACGATATCGGCCTCTTTCTGATGACCTCCCCGTGCTGCGTTGACGAGCACCGGACCGCCTACCAGCCGACCGCGGCGTAGCGCCTTGAAGGTCTTCATGTTGAGAATGCCGCGCGTTTCCTCGGTCAGTGGCAACAGGCAGACGAGTATGTCGGTGGCGGCCAGAAAGGCATCGAATCTTGCGTCACCGGCAAAGACTTCTACGCCGTCGATCGACTTGGGCGAGCGACTCCAGCCATTGACCTCAAAACCGATGGCGCTGAGCTTTTGTGCAGCGTCTGAGCCCAGAACACCGAGACCCATAATGCCCACGGCAATTTCGTGGCTCGCAGGCGGGTAGAGCTGGCTCCAGACTTTGGCCCTCTGATGCGCAGAGTAACGTGTGAACAGCCGCTGATGCATCGTCACCTGCGAGATCACATAGTCGCTCATGCAATGGGTAAGTTCGTCATCGACGAACCGAACGATAGGAACATCGGGCAGGGCAGGGTGCTCGAGCAGCGCGTCGACGCCGGCGCCCAGAGACAGTACAGCTTTGAGGTTGACCAGACCGTCGAAGGCGTCGGGCGCGGGCTTCCAGACAAAGATGTATTCGATCTCGGCAGGATCGAACGTATCGGCCAGCGTCACAACAGGATAGTCGGGCATCGCCTCGCGAAACCCTTTCGCCCAACCCGCTTCGTCGATACCGGTCAGATGCAGCAACAGGGCCATTGAACTCTCCAGCGTATTTTTCAAGAAAAAGGCCGCACCAGATGGCGCGGCCGATAGTGTAAGTCGTCATCGCTCAAAGTGCGATCAGTTGGCCGTGGTTTCCGGCGTGTTGTCCAATTCCGTCTCGCCTTCTGCAGGATCGGCTTGCGGTGCCTCGGCATCGACAACCACCGGATCGTCCCCTTCGGCCGCTTCCTCGAGATTGAGTTGTTCGACTTCCTCGACAGCGGGTTGTTCCGCTGGGGCTTCGCCGGCGGAAGCAGCGCCGCCGCCAAGATCGATCGGGTTGTCCGAGATCGAATTGAGGAACACGATCAACGCTGCGCGATCTTCGATATTGGCAAGTCCGGGAAAGCTCATCCGCGTGCCAGGGGCGAAGTCGGACGGGCTTTCGAGGAAAGCACTGAGGTTCTCCGGCGACCAGGTCTCGCCTTCGGCTCCCAACGATGCCAGCGCATCAGAATAGGCATACCCTTCGTGATGGGCGATATCGGCACCGACCACATTGTGAATTCCCGGGCCGACGCGGTTTGCGTTCTCGGGCGAATAGTCGTGGCAGGACTGGCAGCGAACGATCAATGCTTCGCCGTCTTCCGGCGTCACGGCGGCCATTGCTGCCGTCAGTTCGTCCTCAACCGGCGCTTCCTCGCCGCCGTCGCCTTCGGCAGGGGCGGCCTCTTGCTCGGCGGGAGCTTCGGGCAGCGGGAACGGATCGTCCGAATTCTCGCGCAGGAAAGCTATGAGATTGGCGCGATCCTCGGGGTTGGAGAGGCCGGCAAAGCTCATCTTTGTGCCAGGCGCATAGTTGCGCGGGCTTTCAAGGAACGCGTCGAGATGCTCGTAATCCCATATTTCACCGTTCGAGCCGAGTGTAGCCAGGGCGTCGGAATATGCAAAACCCTCGTGGCTGGCGATGGGATGACCGACCACGCCATAGATACCCGGTCCGGTGCGGTTTTCGTTCGCCGGGGAATAATCGTGGCACGACTGGCAGCGCGTAATCAGGCTCTCACCGGCTTCCGCGGACGCGGTCTGCATGCGGGCCGCAATCGGCGGCACTCCAGGGGCCTCTTCGCCGCCCGCTTCGCCTTCAGCGGCTGGCTCCGGAAGATCGTAGCTTGCGCCACGCCCTTCGATCGGAGCGTAAATTTCGTCAGCGATGAAGCCGACACCCATGACAAAGACCAAGGTGCCCAGGATGGCGCCAAAAATCTTGTTGAGTTCAAATGAATTCATAACCTCGGTCTCTCCGTACCGTTATCCCCGCCCGAGCGCCGGCAGCAGAACGCAAAACACGGGCCCTCGACCAGCGATCCGGGAAGCAGGGCGTTTCCACCCTTGCGCCAAAGCCACGGATTCGCCCATCAAGCCCGCGCGCGGACCATATAATGGAAGCATCGAGCCACGCAACCGCCATAGGCCGGGTGCGACAATCCCGCAAGCCAATTTTTGCATCCCGTTCGTCCAATTGACACCTGTCGGACGGGAGGGTTAGGTGCGCGCGCATTCATTCTTTTGGAACCACGCCTATGTCACGCAAGATCGCCTTTCAGGGAGAATTGGGAGCTTTCAGCCATGCTACGGCTGTCGCGCTCTTTCCGGACGACCAACCGGTCCCCTGCGTGACATTTGAACAGACCATCGGCGCCGTGCAGTCGGGTGATGCCGACTATGCCGTCGTGCCGGTGGAAAATTCGCTCTACGGCCGCATCACCGACATCCACCACATTCTGCCCGAAAGCGGACTCTATATCATCGGGGAGCACTACCTTCCCGTCCGTATGAATTTGCTCGGTGTACCCGGAGCGACGCTCTCGGATATCGAAGCGGTGCAATCACTATCGGTCGCATTGGGCCAGTGCCGCAAATTCATTGCAAAACACAAACTGCGCACCATCAACTCGGTCGATACCGCCGGGTCGGCTCGCGAAGTCGCTGAAAAGGGCGATCGAACGATTGCTGCCATCGCCTCGAGATTTGCCGCCGAGACCTATGGGCTCGATGTCATCGCTGAAAATATCGAGGATGCCGCCCACAACACCACGCGCTTTCTGATCATGGCGCGCGAGCCGATTACCCCCAAACCCAACGGCACCAGGATAAAGACGACCTTTGTCTTCCGGGTCCGCAACGTTCCCGCCGCTCTCTACAAAGCTATGGGCGGGTTCGCTACCAACAGCGTCAACATGACCAAGCTCGAGAGCTATATGGTCGGCGGCTCGTTCACTGCGACTCAGTTTTATGCGGATATCGAGGGGCATCCTGACGACCACAACGTCAAGCTGGCACTCGAGGAATTGGGGTTTTTCTCCGATCACTTCAAACTGCTCGGAATCTATCCGGTGGCCGACTCCGCGCCGTGAAAGAGTCTCACTGGCCTCTTGCAAACCCGTTCCCGATGCAGCACATAGGGGACGGGAGGTTGGTGGCGGACGAACCGCTCGCCAACCGGGTCAGGTCCGGAAGGAAGCAGCCCTAACGAGTACGGCACGGGTCGTCGTCAGCCTCCTGCTCTATAGCGTCATTTGGTAATGGCGCGGCAATTTCCCCAGCAACGGCCCGCGATGGTGATCCCCCCGACCCCAGCAACGCCCTATCAGGTTCTGGCCCGGAAGTACCGGCCATCGAGCTTTGAGAGCCTTGTGGGGCAGGATGCGATGGTCCAGACTCTGGGCAACGCCTTTGCGACCGGCCGCATCCATCACGCCTTCATCCTGACAGGCGTCCGCGGGGTGGGAAAGACCACGACCGCCAGAATTCTGGCCCGCGCCTTCAATTATGCCGACGAGACCGGCGCACACCCTACGCTTGATCTTTCCAAAGAGGGCGTCCACTGCGCCGAGATCATAGCCGGCACTCATGTCGACGTCATGGAAATGGATGCCGCGTCCAATACTGGCATCGATTCCATCCGCGAAATCAACGCAATGACCCGCACACCGCCGATGAGCGCGCCCTATAAGGTGTTCATCATCGACGAGGTGCACATGCTCTCGACATCGGCGTTCAACGGGCTTTTGAAAACGCTCGAAGAGCCGCCGCCCTATGTGAAGTTCATCTTTGCGACGACGGAAATCCGCAAGGTTCCCGTGACCATCCTTTCGCGCTGCATGCGCTTCGACCTGCGCAGGATTTCGCCCGAGGTGATGACCGGCTATCTCTCTGGATTGCTCGAAAAGGAGTCGATCCCGGTTGAGCCTGAAGCGCTCTCGATGATCGTGCGCGCCGGGGAGGGTTCCGCGCGTGACTGCCTTTCCCTGACCGACCAGGCCATCGCCCATGGTGGAGGAGAGATCAGCGTCCAGTCGGTCCGCGACATGCTCGGACTTGCCGATCGGGCGCGCATCATCGATCTCTTTGAAAAGCTCATGGGTGGCGATATCGCCGGAGCGCTCGACGATGCGCGCGCGCTCTATGATTCGGGCGCCGATCCGACGACAATCATCACGGATCTTGCCGAACTGACACATCTGGTGACGCGCATAAAGATTGTGCCCTCGGCCACGGACGATCCGGTTCTGACGCCCGATGAACGCAGCCGGGGCGCAGAGCTGGCACAAAGGCTCGCCTTGCGTGTGCTGACACGAACCTGGCAGATTCTGTCAAAAGGGCTGACCGAGATCGCCCAATCCGGCAATGGATTGCAATCGGCGGAAATGGTTCTGATCCGCCTGGCTTACGCCGCAGACCTGCCCAGCCCCGACGAGTTGATCGAAAGACTCACGAACCAGCCCACTGTTCCCGGTCCTGCTCCATCCGCCCCGGCGCCCAATGGTGGCGGAGGGTATCAGGCCCGGGCGATGGCGCCTTCCGTACCGCCCGGCCCGGCGCCCCAACAGGTGCCAAGCGTCGAGGCGCGCACCGTGCCGCAATCGTACGAGCAGATTGTCGTTCTGGCCGGTGAAAAACGCGACATTGCGATCAAACATGCGCTGGAATCCGATATCAAGCCGGTGTCATTCGAAGTCGGGCGTATCGAGGTGGCTCTGACACCGACGGCCAACCCCTCAGTCGTATCCACCTTGTCGGCGCGCCTCAAGGAATGGACCGGGCGGCCCTGGCTGGTCACCATCTCGACCAAAGAGATTGCTGCGCCAACCTTGCGTGAGGCGCGGCGCGCCGCGGAGGATCATGCCCGCGACGCCGCGCTGGAAGATCCCCTGGTTAAAGCCGTGATGGAGACATTCCCCGGCGCCAGGCTGGTGAACATCAAATCGCGCCCGGACCTGTCCAGCGAGTTGGAAACGGCAGCGGACGATTTTGAAACTCCAGTTGATCCGGAGGAAGACGAATGAAAGACCTCATGGGCATGATGAAAAAAGCCCAGGAATTCCAGCAGCGTGCCCAGGAAATGCAGGCCGAGGCCGCTGCCCATACTGTTGAAGGCACAGCGGGAGCGGGGATGGTAACGGTGACCATGACCGCCAAGGGCGACTTGCAGGGGCTTAAGATCGATCCTTCTCTGTTCAAGCCTGACGACGCTGAAATTGTTGAAGACCTGATCGTTGCCGCTCATGCCGATGCGCGGCGCAAGGGTGAGGAATTCATGCAGCAGAAAATGAGCGAAATGACCGCGGGCCTGCCGATCCCGCCGGGCATGAAGTTCCCGTTTTAGGGGACGAGCACAATGGCCAGCACGTCCGGTGGCCCGGAAATTGAGCAGCTGATTCAGCTTCTTTCGCGCCTGCCGGGTTTGGGCCCACGCTCGGGCCGCAGGGCGGTGCTCCACCTGATAAAGAAAAAGGAGCAGTTGATGATCCCGTTGGCGGCAGCGCTCGATCGCGCGGTTGACGCGGTCAAGGTTTGCCAGACCTGCGGCAATATCGATACCATTTCGCCGTGCACGATCTGTGCCGACCCCCGTCGGGCCGAAACCGGTCTGCTCATCGTGGTGGAAGACGTGGCGGACCTCTGGGCTCTCGAACGCGCCGGAATCGGCATGGTGCGCTATCATGTCCTTGGTGGGGTCCTCTCACCGCTTGATGGTGTTGGTCCGGACGATCTTTCGATCGATCAGCTGATCCGCCGGGCCCCCGACTATTCCGAGGTTGTTCTTGGGATCAACGCCACCGTCGAGGGGCAGACGACGGCTCACTACATCACCGATCGGCTTGCGGATACCGGCGTTGCCATTACCCGTTTGGCGCACGGGGTGCCGGTCGGTGGCGAGCTCGATTATCTCGACGAAGGCACGCTCAGCCAGGCGCTTAAGGCCCGCACCCGGTTCTGACCGAGACGTTTACCGTTCGCTAAGTGTATTCGCTGATCACCCGATCACAGCGCTCCTGCCTACTTAAGTTTGTTTACCCATTTGCCTCATATCCTTGCCACCAAATGCCAGGGACGGGCGATTGGAAAATGGGCGAAGTATTTTCAACTCTATACCATCAGCACGATCTCCGGCTCGTGGTCCTTGCGGCGTTCATCTGCGCCTTATCCTCGTTTGCCGGCGTTTCAATTCTCGCCCATGCTCGGCGCTCTGCGGGAGCGATGCGTACCACCTGGCTGGCCATCGCGGCGGTTTCGGTTGGCTTCGGCATCTGGGCCACGCACTTTGTGGCCATGCTGTCCTTCGACGTGGGCTTCCCCGCGGGCTATGATGTCGGTCTGACCCTTGCGTCGCTGTTGATCGCCATTGCCGTGTGCGGCACCGGTTTTGCCGTAGCCGGTCTGAGCCGACGACGGTCCGATCTGGTCCTGGGCGGAGCCATCGTGGGGCTCGGTATCTCCGCCATGCACTACACTGGCATGCAGGCGCTCAGGATCGGTGGCGAGGTATCCTGGGATTCGGGCCTTGTCGCTGGCTCGATCATTACCGGGATCGTCTTTGGCGCCGCGGCTCTGCGTGTCGGCGCAAGCGGTCATGGACGAGCCCGCATCATTGGCGCTGGAATACTCACCCTTGCGATCTGTTCGATGCATTTTACCGCAATGGGTGCGGCGGGGTTTGCCAATTGCTACGCCATCGCGGCGCCTGGTGAAATCACCCCCGGTGTATTGTCGCTCGTCGTCGGCGCGGTTTCGATCCTGATCCTTCTGGCGGCTTTGGGCAGCCTCTATCTCGATGTGCGTGATCGCAGGCGAGCCGCGGTCGAAGAAAGCCGGATGCGCGGGCTGGCCGATGCAGCTGTGGAAGGATTGGTCGTATGTTCCGATCGCACTATCGTTGCGGTCAATGCCGCTTTCCAACGTCTCGCCGGCGAGCAAGGCAAGGATGTGTCGGGCCGGGCCATCGCGGAATTTCTTGCGCCAACGGGCTGTATCGCCGTATTCGAGCGCGCAAATGAGCTCGTTGAAACCGAGCTTACCGCCCTTAATGGCGAACGGATACCGGTCGAAGTCGTCATGCGCGAAGTCGATTTCGGCGGAAGCCTCCATCGCGCCATAGCGGTGCGTGACCTGCGGGCTCGCAAGCAGGCCGAGCACCATATCCGGTTTCTCGCCCATCACGACGCCATGACCGGACTTGCCAACCGCGCAAGCTTCAACACCAGGCTCGAAGATGAAATTGCCCGCGCACGACTTGCGCGACAGAACCTTGCAGTTCTCTGTCTTGACCTCGATCGGTTCAAGGAAGTCAACGACCTGTTCGGTCACGCGGCTGGCGATGCGCTGTTGCAACGCGTTGCAGGGCTGATCGAGCGCAATCTCACAGGCGGTCAGTTTGCCGGACGGCTGGGGGGTGACGAATTTGCGGTCATTCTTCCCAACGTAATATCGGCCGCACACGCCTCGGCACTTGCCGCCAATATGCTGGAGGTCTTTGCTCAGGCCAACAACGACGATGGCGAGGACACGGTCATTTCCGCCTCTATCGGCATCGCGCTTTATCCCGAGCACGCCCAAGATGCCGACCAGTTGATGACCTATGCCGATACCGCGCTCTATTGCGCCAAGGCCGAGGGGCGGGGAACCTATCGCGTGTTTGAAAGCCAGATGGGTGCCCAGGTCCGGGATCGCCGCCTGCTCGAGCACGATTTGCGTTCCGCCCTGGTCAGCAGACAGCTTTCGCTCGTCTATCAGCCGCAGGTCGATCTCGAAACCGGAGAGGTCTCCGGGTTCGAGGCTCTGGTTCGCTGGAACCATCCTGAGCGCGGCGCCGTACCCCCTTCGACCTTCATTCCCATCGCCGAGGAGACGGGGCTGATCCTGCAACTGGGCGAATGGGTCATGCGGACTGCGTGTACCCAGGCGGCAGGCTGGACCGCACCACTTATGATTGCCGTCAATGTTTCGGCGGTGCAGCTTCATGCGCCCAATTTTGTTGCCTTCGTGGAAAAACTGCTGGTGGAGACCGGACTTGCTGCCGAGAGGCTGGAAATCGAGATCACCGAAACCGCGATGATCCGCAACATGAACCGGGCTCTCGCCAATCTACGTCAGATCAAGGCCCTGGGCATAAGAGTCGCGATGGACGATTTCGGAACGGGCTATTCATCGCTGTCCAACCTGCGCGCCTTCCCGTTTGATCGGATCAAGGTCGATCAGTCCTTCATCCGGTCCGTGCACGACAACGACCAGTCGGCGGCCATAGTCCGAGCGGTCCTGGGCCTGGGCAAGGGCCTCAATCTGCCCATCCTTGCCGAGGGGGTTGAGCGCCTCGAGGAACTCGACTTCCTCAAGGACGAAATTTGCGATGCTGCCCAGGGCTACTGGTTCTCAAGGCCCGAGGACATCTCGGCTTTCGAAGATGTCGTGCGTGGAACAAGCAAGACGCTCTCTGGCCAGAAGGTCGTGCCGCTCAAACGCCGGGCATAGCGGTCATTCCAGAAGCGACGGCCGTTCCTCTTCGAATTCCAGCGCTTCGATCTTTTCGCCGCGCCGGGTCACCTTGCCCGTGGAAACCAGGATATCGTCAATATCCTGGTTGGCCTGCCGGAAATGGTTTTGAAGTTTGTTCACCCGATCGTTGAGACGACCGACATCGGCCAGGAGCGCAACGACTTCCTTCTGGATGATGTGGGCCTGCTCACGCATGCGCACGTCGCGCAACAGGGCCTGTATCACCTGAATTGAGAGCATAAGAAGCGAAGGCGAAACGATGACCACCCGGGCCCGGGCGGCTTTCTGCACGACATCCTCGAACCGCTCGTGCAGATCGGCAAAGATCGACTCCGAGGGCACGAACATGAAGGCGGTATCCTGGGTCTCGCCGGAGATAAGGTATTTCTCCGAAATCGCCTTGATGTGCGTCGTGCAATCGTTGCGAAAGCCGGTCATGGCAGCGCGCACCGCATCGGGGGTTTCAGCCTCGGCGATCCGTTGCCAGCCTTCGAGGGGAAACTTCGCGTCGATCACCAGAGACGGCGCATCGTTTGGCATGTGGATGAGAGCGTCGGGGCGCGAATTGTTGGAGAGCGTGACCTGGAACTCATAGGAATTGGGCGCCAGCCCATCGGCAATGATCGCCTCCATGCGTCCCTGACCGAAGGCGCCGCGCTGCTGCTTGTTGGACAGGATCGATTGCAGGGAGACAATTTCACCCGACAGTTGAGTGATGTTGGTTTGCGCCCTGTCGATCACCGCGAGCCGTTCGTTGAGCTTGGTGAGCGTCTCGTCGGTCTTGGTGCGGGTTTCGGTCATCGACTGGTTGACCCGGTGCGAACTGGCATCGATGCGCTCGGTGAGAACGCGGGCGAGGTCGGAGGTCCGGGTGCCGAAAATCTCGCTCATGGTCTGCATACGCCCGGTCATTTCCGACTGAATGCGCATCATGTCGGCCATGTGCCGTTCCATCTCGGCGTTGCGGGCGGCATCGATTGCCCCTTGTTCCTCGCGCTGCCGCGCGGCGCGGGTCTGCCCGATCAGGACGATGATGAGCCCGAGCACCGCTATCGCCAGCCCGCCGGCCAGGGCTTCGAGGACGGTTATAGGCGTTCCGCCGATATCAAAGAGCACTGTTTCCATAATGTTCTTGTTATCTGATTCGCTCCTTCCCATATCCGCTTTGCTTGACCGGTGTGGTGCACCTGCATTAACCAGTGCGTCACACACCAATTCCGAGATATTTGAATGGCCGTACGCGAAATCCTCATCCTGCCCGATCCTCTGCTGCGCAAGGTGGCCGAGCCCGTCGAGGCGTTCGATGAAGACCTCCAAAAAACCGTCGATGACATGTTCGAAACCATGTACGACGCGCCCGGTATCGGGCTGGCCGGTCCGCAGATCGGCTATATGAAGCGCGTCGTGGTGATCGATCTGGCCGACGAGGAAAATCCGGACTCCGGCAAGATCGCCATGGTCAATCCAGAGATCGTCGGCCTGAGCGAGGAAACCGCGGTGTCCGAGGAGGGGTGTCTTTCGATTCCCGAGCTCTATTATGAGGTCGAGCGGCCCGCCGAGGTAACGGTCAAATATTTCACGCCCGAAGGCAAGGAAGTCACCCGTCACGCGACCGGTCGCTTGGCTGTCTGCATGCAGCACGAGATCGACCATCTCGATGGCGTGCTTTATATCGACTATCTTTCGCGCCTCAAGCGCGACCGCGTGAACAAGAAGTTCCAGAAAAAGGCCCGGCTCGCCAGCTAGACTGCGCGTCGGCCAACCGTCTCGAAATCGAAGGGCAATCCGATGCGCGTCGTCTTCATGGGCACCCCCGATTTCGCCGTGCCCACGCTGACCGAGATCGTCATGCGCGGCCACGAAGTCGTCGCATGCTACACCCGTGCGCCCAAACCCGCCGGGCGCGGCCAGTCCGAGCGCAAATCGCCGGTGCATCTGGCGGCCGAAGAGTTTGGCATTCCGGTGTTTACGCCCAAAAATTTTCGCGATCCGGCCGATGTGGCGACCTTTGCGGCGTTGGGGGCCGAAGTCGCAGTGGTCGTGGCTTACGGTCTGCTGCTGCCGCCCGCCGTGCTCGAAGCGCCTGAAAAGGGTTGCCTGAATTTGCACGGCTCGCTCTTGCCACGCTGGCGTGGCGCCGCACCCATCCAGCGCGCCATTATGGCGGGCGACCAACGCACAGCGGTTTCGGTGATGAAGATGGAAGAAGGGCTCGATACCGGCCCGGTAAGCCTCCTCGATTTCATTTCCATCGGCCCGGACATGACGGCGGGCGAACTCCATGACGAGATGATGCGCACCGGCGCCGATCTGATGGGTCGGGCATTGGCCGCGCTCGATCGCGATGCGCTCGAATTTACGGCCCAGCCCGACGATGGTGTCACCTACGCCAAAAAGATCGAGAAGGCCGAAACCCGGATCGATTTTTCGCGCCCCGCTATTGAGGTTCACAACCATGTCCGCGGCCTTTCGCCGTTCCCCGGTGCGTGGTTCGAGATCGAGATTGGCGGCAAGCCGGTTCGGGTCAAGGCATTGCGCTCTACGCTTGCAGCGGGGCAGGGCGATCCCGGTACGGTGATCGCAGGGCTGACGATCGCTTGCGGAGAAGACGCCGTGCGGTTCAAGCAGGTGCAGCGCGAAGGCAAGGGTGCCATGGATGCAGAGGCGTTTTTGCGCGGGGCCGGCGATTTAACCGGGCGCCGGGTGGGCTGATGCCCCGCTACAAGCTGACAATCGAATATGACGGAACTCCCTTCGTGGGCTGGCAGCGCCAGGCCGATGCGCTCTCGGTACAGGAAGCGCTCGAAATCGCCATCGAGGCGTTTTCCGGCGAGACCGTGCGCACCCAGACGGCGGGCCGTACCGATGCCGGCGTTCACGCAAGGGGACAGGTGGCCCATTTCGATCTCGACCGCGAGTGGGACCCCTTTCGCGTGTCCGAGGCGCTGAACTATCATCTCAAGCCCCATCCAATCGTCATAGTGCACTGCGAGATGGCGGGCGAGGATTTCGAGGCGCGCTTTTCGGCCAAGGCGCGCCATTACCGCTATCTGATCCTCAACCGTCGTGCCCGTCCTGCGCTTGACGTGGACAAGGTGTGGCATGTCGCGGTGCCGCTCGATGAGAAGGCCATGCACGAGGCGGCGCAAACCATTCTGGGCCGGCATGATTTCACGACGTTCCGCTCGGCCCAGTGCCAGGCCAATTCGCCTCTCCGTACGCTCGACAGGCTGGATGTGAAGCGCGAGGGCGATCTGGTGACTATCGAGGCTTCGGCGCGCGCCTTTTTGCATCATCAGGTGCGCTCGATGACCGGGTCACTCAAGCTCGTGGGGGAAGGGCGCTGGCCGGTGACTGGCCTGAGAGCAGCGCTCGATGCAAAAGACAGATCGCGGTGCGGGGCCATGGCTCCATCCTCCGGGCTCTATCTGATGGCGATCGATTATTAGCCCAGGGGAAGCTGGGCGAGGATAAATACCGCAAGGATCAGGGCGACGACCTGTGCGCCCAGCACCATGAGCACCTCACCACCGTTCAATCCTGCGACCAGGCGCAGAATGTTGATTTCGGCGACGAATGTGGCAATGGCGATGGCGGCCCACAGCGTCAGGATGATCCCCACCAGCGTTTCTCCTGCAGTGGGGCCGAGCATGAGCGCGCCGACGAAAGCCACGCCAAAGGTCGCCGCCACCAGCCCACCGACCGCAATCGCGTTCGCCCAATTGCTGGCGACCATGACGGGCCGGAATGCGTGCAGCGCATCGAGGCGCGGCAGGACAACCCGCAGCGCAAAGAAGCGGGCTGTGATCAGGGCGCCGCAGATAAAGAGCTGACCGGCGGGTGACATCGTTTGCCGGGCGGCAGCGCCGATGCCGGTAAAGCCAGCGAAAACAACAAAGGCGACAACCAGCGGAATGAAGCTGCCGGCCAGCCCCCGCTGGGAAAAATCAAAAAAGGAAAGGGCGTCGCGGCGCCCCAACACCAGGCGCCATGTGCCGCCGGCGGCCCAGCGGGCCTCTTCCAACAGCGTCGATTGGCGCTCTGCCACCAGATCAGATCTCGGGAGTGGGAACGGGGCCATAGAGCACACCCACGGCCAAAAGGGCGATCAGCATGCCAATGGTCTGGACGACAATCAGCATAACAATTTGCCCCGCCTTCATGCCGACAACCAGTCTTGCGTTGTTGATGCGGGCCAGAAAACCGATAACGACGGCCAGAAGCAGGATCAGTTCTGCACTGACGGTCACCAGCGCAACGAACGCCAGCGCGATCGAGACGATGGCATTGACCCAGTTTTCGACGGTTACGAAGGCCATGAATCTATCGGCAAGCCCGGTCAGGCGCAGCACGACCCATGACGCACTCATGATCCCTGCGTAAAGCAGTGCATTTTGAACCAGCGCGGCAAAGGTCGAAACGCCCGAGCCCGCCGGCGCAACCAGGGCCGAGATGAGGAAGGTCACGACCACCGAAACCAGAAGCGCGATGAAGCTCGAGGCGAGCCCGCGTATGTCGGTGAAGAAATAGCCCGGCGCGTCGCGCCGCCCGACGATCAGCCGCCAGGTTCCGGCAAACGCGGAACGGGTTTCTTCCAGAAGGGTCGGCTGGGCTTGGGACACGAAAGAATGGCTTTCTAAAAGGCGTTGACCAACATGTAGAGGGCGATCGGCAGGACCGCAAGCAGCACGAAGAGCGCCAGCCCGTATCCGATGGCAGCGGCGAGCGGCAACCCGTTGGCCTGCGCCAGCCGGAAGCCCAGAATCCCGGTTATGGCAAGAATGGCGCCGGCAAGAGGAAGGCCAATCAGAGTCGCCAGTCCCTCGATGAGCTTCATGGCCGCCATGAGATAGAGGCCCGGCACCATGAATTTGGCGCTCGATCCCGAAAAGCTCGTGAGCCGGGTTACGATCAAGGTGGCAATCATCAGTGCAAACAGCGCGAGAGCGTGCTGAATGACGATGAGCAGCATGGCGAAAGGTGGAGGAAAGCCCAGTCGCAGGGTGGCGAGAACGATGGCGATGAGAACAGCTCCGCCGAACGCCACAAGCCCTGTATTCATGCCCTCGGCATCGAGGCGGAAATGGCGCTCCCAATCGGGCTGCCGGCCCAGGATCTTCGACCAGCCAGATACGGCCTGTTTGAGCGTCTCGAGCATCAAGCGGGTTCTCCGGAGAGGAATTTTTCGACGTAAAGCGCGTAGAATTCGGCCAACCGCTCGACATCGGCAACCGGCACGCGTTCATCGACCTGATGCATGGTCGCCCCGATCAGCCCGCATTCGACCACAGGGCAATAAAGCGAGATGAACCGTGCGTCCGAGGTGCCGCCGATGGTCGAGAGTTGCGGGCGGACGCCGTTGAAGGCTTCCATCACATCGCACAGACGGGCCACATGGCCCTCGGGCTGGGAGATAAAGCACCGCGAGATCGGGCCGATCTGCTCGAAGGCGATGGCGCAGCCGCGCGTATCGACTTCAGCGAGACGGCGGTGGATTTCGGCAAGCAGCGTTTCGCCCGTCCATGTGTCGTTGAACCGGACGTTGAAGCGCAGCGTGGTGCGCTCGGGGATGACGTTTGAAGCCGGATTGCCGGTATCGATGGAGGTGACTTCGAGATTTGTGGGCTGGAAATGCTCGGTACCGTTATCGAGCGGCACGTAGAGCGCCCGCACGATTTCGGCGATGACCGGCATCGGATTGTTGGCGCGCTGCGGATAGGCCGCGTGCCCCTGCTTGCCGATCACGGTAATCTTGCCCGAAGCCGAACCGCGCCGTCCGATCTTGATCGAATCCCCGAAGATCTCGAACGAGGAGGGCTCGCCCACAATGGCGAAATCATATTTCTCGCCTTGCGCCTCGGCCCATTCCATCAGCTTTTTGGTGCCGTTGACGGCGTCTGCCTCTTCATCGTTGGTGATGGCGAGCGAGACGGCGCCCTTCTCCCACCCACCGGTCTGCGCCAACTGCGCCAGGGCGCCGCAAAAGGCGGCGACGCCGCTTTTCATATCGGTGGCGCCGCGGCCCCACATGACGTCATCGACGATGGCGCCGGAAAAGGGATCGTGGGTCCAGGCCGCCGCATCGCCGGGGGGGACGACGTCGGTGTGCCCGGCAAACAGGAGGTGCGGGCCGGGTTCCTTGCCCTTGCGGGTGGCGTAGAGGTTGTCGACCGGGTAGGAGCCGTCGCCCTCGAACTTCAGCCGCGTGCAGGCAAAGCCGAGCGGTGAAAGAAAGGCTTCGAGCACGTCGAGCACGCCGTCCTCTATCGGGGTGATCGAAGGCCGGCGGATCAGATCGGCGAGCAGCGGGACGGCGGGATGGGTCATCGTCGCTAGTCGCGCAGCAGGTCGTTGATCGAGGTTTTCGAGCGGGTCTTTTCATCGACACGCTTGACGATCACCGCGCAATAAAGATTGGGGCCGGGTTCGCCATCGGGCAGCGGCTTGCCGGGGAGGGAACCCGAAACGACGACCGAATAGGGCGGCACTTTGCCGTAAAAGACTTCGCCGGTCGTGCGGTCGACGATCTTGGTCGACTGGCCGATGAAAACGCCCATTGAAATGACCGAACCTTCGCCCACCACGACGCCCTCGACGATTTCCGAACGGGCGCCGATGAAGCAATGATCCTCGATGATGACCGGGCCGGCCTGAAGGGGTTCCAGGACGCCCCCGATCCCCACGCCGCCCGACAGATGCACGTTCTTGCCGATCTGGGCGCACGAGCCGACGGTGACCCAGGTGTCGACCATGACGCTTTCATCGACATAGGCGCCAAGATTGACAAAGGACGGCATGAGGATGGCGTTCCTGCCGATAAAGGCCGAATGGCGAACGATGGCGCCGGGCACGGCGCGGAAGCCGGCGGCGCGAAACTGGTTCTCGCTCCAGCCGGAAAATTTGGACGGCACCTTGTCCCACCACTGTGCACCACCCGGACCGCCGGGAATGGCTTCCATGTCGTTGAGGCGGAAGGAGAGCAGGACGGCCTTTTTGAGCCACTGATTGACCACCCATTCCCCATCAACGCCTTTTTCCGCCACGCGCGCCGCGCCGGAATCGAGCAGCCCAAGCGCCTGGTTGACGGCATCGCGGACCGCGCCGGTCGTCTGGTAATTGATGGTTTCGCGGGCTTCGAAGGCGGCATCGATGGTTGCGGCAAGCTCACTCATGGACATGGGAATTGCGGGCCTTTTGGTCTTGGCAGAAGGAAGGGAGAATTCGGCGCGGACCTTAACCGAAGCGCATGGGTGGGGAAACCCATATTCGCTGCGGATTGGGCGGCGGCTCGCCCCGGGTTGGGCAGGTCGAGAGGGTCGGGAAGGCCCCTCGCTCGCCGCTTCGCGTCAGAGATTGGGAAAGGCCCCCTCACCCGGACCTGCGGTCCGACCTCTCCCCCTGAGGGAGAGGGGTCTCGCGGCGCTTGCGGCCATCCTTACCTCTCCCTCAGGGGGAGAGGTCGGCGCGAAGCGACGGGTGAGGGGGCCTTTCTTGATGGCATGCCAACACCTCCGACGGCGATGTCGCCTCGGGCTATGATGGCCATTCGAGCTTAGCTCCCATGGCCTTCTCACCTCCAATCGTGCCACCGGCACGATTGGCCGAAGGACGGATCGAAGTAGACGGCATGGGGCGATGAACGCTCCGCACTGAAATTTGTATATATGAAGCGATCATCGCCCCATGCATCCGGGGTTTTTGGCTTATGGCGGCGTCTCGGGCTGGGGTTTGTTGGGAAATTATCTTTGCAGATGACTTCCGCGGTGCCCCTCCGGGTTTCCCCGGTACGACGTGGATACCACTCCTCGTCCGGCCATCCGTCCGCTTTGGGCCTTCCCTGCGGCGACCCGCAAGGAACCCGGACCAAACCCGCCCAAACGTTCGTTGCGCTTGCGTCCATATGCGCGGGTTCGTGAAGCCAGTATGGGGGAGGTCCAGGGTGCGGGGATAAAGTTTTTTCCACACGTGCCATGGGGTAAGGTCTGTCGCGCATATCTGCGTCAGGGTTATGGAAAACCGCCACCCCTCCTTAACACCGCCCTGACATAGTAAACACAATCGAAAGACAAAAAAGGAGCCTGATGATGGGCCGCAAACGCCATTCCTCGCTGCGTTCGTCAAAAGAGGATATGGAAGCCGTACGCCATTCGCCGCAAACGCCGCAGACCCAGTCGGCGGCGTATCGGCTGGCTTTCGCCGATGAAGAGTTCATGACCAGCGAGGATCTACGCGGGGTCCGCTTTCAGCTCGAATACCTCAAGATTGAATCCCGGCTGCGCGAGGCCAACGTCAATTCGACGGTGGTCCTGTTTGGCGGCGCGCGCATCCCTGAGCCCGGCAAGCCGGCCTGGGCCGCAAAAACCGACGAGGCCAGGAAAAATCTCGAGGCCAATTCGATCTATTACGACGAGGCGCGGCGCTTTGCCCAACTGGCCTCGCTGACCTCGAAGGCCACGGAATTCACTGAATATGTGGTGGCGACCGGTGGTGGGCCCGGGGTAATGGAAGCGGGCAATCGCGGCGCCGCCGATGTGGGAGCGCCCTCGATCGGCTACAAAATAGTCCTGCCGCACGAGCAGGCGCCCAATACCTATGTGACGCCCCAGTTTTCCTTCAACTTCCACTATTTCGCGACGCGCAAGATACACTTTTTGATGCGCGCTAAGGTGGTGGCCATTTTCCCCGGCGGGTTCGGGACAATGGACGAATTTTTCGAAGCCCTGACCCTGATCCAGACCGGGCGCATGGACCGAATTCCGCTGCTGCTGTTCGGCAAGAAATTCTGGAGCCGGGTTCTCAACCTCGAGGCGCTTGCCGAAGAGGGAACGATCTCGCCCGACGATTTCAAGCTTTTCAGTTTCGTCGACACGGCCGACGAGGCCTGGGAGATCGTGCGCAAGACCTACAATCTGCCCAGCATCGAACATCGGGCATGAATCAGGAAGGGCCCGCCGGTGTTGGCGGGCCCTTTCACAATCGTCAGAGCGCTTACTGGTTGGCAGTGATCTGCACGTTCAGAAGGTCGACAAGGACGAACGGATCCGCCTCTACCTCGGTTTCCATGCCTTCGAACTCGGAAAAGGCGATGGGCTCTTCGGGCTCGACCGAGATCGTGAAATTCTGCGGGTCGGCGATAAACGTGTTGACCGCGCTGGTCACCATGGTCTTGAAGGCTTCGTTCTCGACTTCGGCCAGGGCCATGGGCACCATGAACTGCAAACCGGCCTTGAAGGTTTCGCCATCGACGCCCTGTTCGGCGCCGATGAAATCGAGAACCTTCATGAACAGCGAATCGTCATCATAGCGCAACGCGCCGCCAACCAGCTTCAGGTCGGCCATCTTCTCGAGCATGGCTTCCGACATTTCCGCCATCTGGTCTTCGTCGATCTCGATATCGGCCTCGGCCATCTCGGCCATCTTGAGGTTGACCTTCATGAGTTCGCGATAGATTTCCTCGGTATAGCCGGCCACAGCAAAGTCGAGCGAGAGTGAGCCCAGATCCTGCACGGCAAGGGAAATGTCGGTGACCTCGCCTTCCCCTGTTTCCGGCCACCAGGTGCCCGACCCCGACATGGAGGCATTGAGCTGGGTCAGCCCGAACGCCTCGAAGACCTCCTGGGCTTCAGCTTCCTCGATCGCGCTCAGATCGCCGCGAATGCCCGTAACCTGATAGGCCGAGCTCAGCCCGCCATCCGCGGTGGGCTCTTCCATGGTGATTTCCATAAGATCAACGGCAAAAAGTTCGGTACCAGTCTCGTCCGAGACGGTCAGCGGACCCGCCGAAATGCGGTCATAGAGATTGAATCCGATTTCGATGACCGAGTCGATGCCAGCGTCGGCCGGCAAGAGAATGCCTTCTGCCGCGATGTCGACAAAGCTGACCGAAAAGCCTTCATCCTCGTCGGTGTATTCGAAATCGGCGATGGAGGCCCGTTCGGCGCTGAAGCCGCCTTCGGCGGTTTCAACCACGCCGGTGAACACGACATCGCCGGGCACTTCGATATCGTCCTGGCCCGGGGTGGAGATCACGAAATCGGTGATCGTCACCGTATCGCCCTCGGCGGTAGCCGATCCATAGGCAAACGAAACGCCCATAAGCTTGCTGGTTTCGACAAGGCGATCCGCAAAGTCGGTGGCTTCGAGTGCCAGCGCGGCCTGGCTGGTTGTTGCCATGAGGATGGTGGCGAGCGAAAGGCGAGATAGCTTGTTCATGACGGTCCCCGTTTTTCGGCGTCTATCACGCCGTTCTGTTGCAAAGCTAAGAACTTATATCATTGCGGCCGTGTACGGCCAGCACGCATGGTAACGCGCCAGGATGACTTTTCGATCACGCCAATCGGGCAAAAAAGCGTCAGCGGCAGCGCGCCAGGAACGCCACGATGTCGTCGGTGACGTGGTGGACATGGTCCAGCCCCTCGCCACGGCCGAGCTCCCAGGCGTCGCACTGGTCGTGTTCGAACCCCGAACCGGCCACGACCTGCACGGTTGCCATGCCGATGGCGTGGGGCACCCGCAGATTCTTTTCCAGATCGTCGAACATGATGGCCTGCTTCGCGCCGATCCCGTGCGCGGCAAGAAAATCGCTATAGGCGATTTCGAGCGGCTTGGGCTGGTATCTGGCAGCCTTGATATCGAAGATGCCTTCAAAAAGCGCTGACGCGCCCAGACGGTCGAGCACGGCTTCGGCATGTCCGGTGCTGGCATTGGTGAAGATGAACTTGCGCCCGGGCAGCGCCGCGATGGCTTCGACAAGTTCCGGATGCGCCTCGACCGGGGAATAGTCGATGGCGTGAACCATTTTCAGATAATCCTCGGGGTCGACCGCATGGGTCTTCATGAGCCCGTTCAGCGTGGTGCCGTGATCGCGGTAATAGGCCTTCTGGAGCTCGCGCGCCGCGTCGAATTCGAGCTGGGCGACTTTCATCACGTACTCAGTGATGGCCGTATCGATCTGGGCGAACAGATTGCACTCACGCGGATAAAGCGTGTTGTCGAGATCGAACACCCAATCGGTGATGTGGTCGAAATCGAGGCGGGGAAGCACGGCTGGCGGGGTCATGTGGTTCATGGCCCCATTATGCCCCAAATCGATGAATGGGAAATGACCGAAAACAAAGGTTTGATCGGCCCCCTATCGCACCATCAGCGTTCCCGCGCCGTGTTCGGTGAACAATTCGAGCAGCACCGAATGGGCGGTCTTGCCGTTGACGATCACCACGCCTTCGACGCCCCGGTCGAGCGCTTCGATACAGGTTTCGACCTTGGGAATCATGCCCCCCGATATCGTGCCGTCGGCGATCAATTGCTGGGCCTCGCGCACCGAAAGTTCGGGGATCAGGTTGCCATTCTTGTCGAGAACGCCCGGAACGTCGGTCAGAAACAACAGCCGCTTGGCAAAGACCGCCCCGGCGATGGCGCCGGCGAAGGTGTCGGCGTTGATGTTGTAGGTGTTGCCGTCGCGACCGGGCGCCACGGGCGCGATGACCGGGATCATTTCCGAACGGGCGAGAAGATCGAGCAGCGTGCGGTCGATCTCGACGGGCTCACCCACAAAGCCCAGATCGAGAACGCGCTCGATATTGGAGGTGGGGTCGACATATTTCTTGTTGGCCTTTTCGGCAAAGACCATGTTGCCGTCCTTGCCGCACAACCCGATGGCCCATTCGCCTTCGGCGTTGATCATCGCCACGATTTCTTTGTTGATCGAGCCGGCCAGCACCATTTCCACGATTTCGACTGTGCGCTTGTCGGTCACCCGCAAGCCGCCCTCGAATTTGGATTCGATGCCGAGCTTTTTGAGCATGTCGCCGATCTGCGGACCGCCGCCGTGAACCACGATCGGGTTGACACCCGATTGTTTGAGCAGCGCCACGTCGCGCGCAAACGCCTTGCCCAGTTCAGGATCGCCCATGGCATGCCCGCCATATTTGATGACGACGGTCTTGTTCTCGTAGCGCTGCATGAAGGGCAGGGCCTTGGACAGCACTTCGGCGTCATAGGCGTTTTCAAGTCCGTCGGCCATGGGGCAGGGCAACTCCGTTTGGTCTTGGAAACCTCTCTAACCCGAACGCACGCCTTGTGAATAGTCCTCCCTCGTCCCGATGTGATCCAAAAGCGGATGGGGCCCGTACCGGGCTATAAAATTGGTATGCGATAGGGAGGGCGCCTATGGCCGACACCGCCGAAATTGCCGAGCTTCTGGCCCGCGTCGCGCTGCGCGACCGGAACGCGTTTCGTGCGCTTTATGCCCGCACGAGCGCGAAACTTTTCGGCGTGAGTTTGCGTATACTCTCCAACAGGAGTGAAGCAGAGGACGCCTTGCAGGACGTATTCATCAAGGTTTGGCAGCGTGCCGAGGGCTATCGTCCCGAGGCCGCCAGCCCCATGACGTGGCTGATCGCCATTGCGCGCAACAACGCCATAGACAGGGTTCGGGCCCGGCGGCCCGGTCATACCGACATCGACGAAGCGTTCGATCTCGAGGATTCGGGGATGAGCCCCGAGCAGTCGGCGATCAACACCGACCAGGGCAACCGGATCGAGGAGTGCATGGAACACCTTCGGCCCGAACGCGCCGAAGCGGTGCGCCGTGCCTATGTCGAAGGCGAAAGCTATAACGAACTGGCCGACAGGTTGGGCGTGCCGCTCAATACCGTGCGCACCTGGCTACGCCGGTCGCTCCTGGCCCTGCGCGACTGTCTTGGAGCCTATTAGACGAACCGATGAGTGATTTTGACGACACCGAATTGAACCGGGATGAAGAGCGCCTCGTGGCGGTCGCCGAATATGTTCTGGGACTGGGCAGTGCGCAGAGCAGGGCAGCGATGGCGCGCGCTATCGAAACCCGGCCCGATCTCGCTGCCGAACGTGCCTATTGGGAGCAGAAATTTTCTGCCTTCAATGAGGACTACGTGCCAACAACGCCCCCGTCCGGTCTTCTCGCCCGCATCGAGCAGCGGCTGTTTGCCGAGACCGTGGTCAAGGCGCCCTGGTACGATTCATTGGCATTGTGGCGTTCGCTTGCCGCCATGGCCGCAGCCGTGGCCGTGCTGGCCGTGGGGCTCAACCTGTTCCAGCCGGCTTTCGAAACACCGGGCGACACCGCCCAACTGGTCGCGGCGATGCAGACGGTGGACAGCGAGGTGAGCTTCATTGCCCGCTATGACGCTGCCTCCGGAGCGTTGCGCGTGAGCGGAACGGGCGCCCCGGCCGGACAGGGCAGCGATTACGAACTCTGGTTTATCGAAGGGGACGATGCTCCGATCTCGATGGGTGTTGTCGATGTGGCCGACGGACAGACGATCGCGGTCGACGAACTCTTGCGCGGGCGAATGGCCCAGGGCATCACGCTGGCAGTAACCCTGGAAGTCGCCGGCGGCTCACCCACCGGCGATCCTCAGGGCCCCATCGTTGCTGCAGGGCCGATTGCGGCGATCTGAAAAAAAATCGCGCGCTGGTGAAACTTGTTGTTTGCACCCTCCGTAACTGATCGCGAGCCTTCCAAAAAGGAAGGTCAAAACAGATGATCTTTCAGGAGATGAACACCATGCAGACCCGTGCAATTGCTCTTTCCGCCCTTCTGGCCACCTCTGCGCTGACCGGCGCCGCGCTCGCCCAGGACAACCCCATGGTTGGCGGCGCACCGATGTCACCGGACATGAATATCGTCGAAAATGCCGTGAACTCGGCCGACCACACCACGCTTGTGGCCGCCGTTGAAGCTGCCGGCCTTGTCGAAACCCTTCAGGGCGACGGCCCCTTTACGGTTTTCGCCCCCACCAACGACGCGTTCGCTGCACTGCCCGAGGGCACCGTCGATACGCTTCTGATGCCGGAAAACCTCGAAATGCTGCAGCAGGTTCTGACCTGCCATGTGGTTGGCGTCGAAGCAACCGCGGCTGATCTTGTGGGCATGATCGACGCCGATGGCGGCAGCCACACGATCGAAACGCTGGGCGGGTGCATGCTTGAAGCCACCTATGATGGCGACACCGTCACCATCACCGACGAGAACGGCACGGCCGCGACCGTCACCATTGCCGACGTCATGCAGTCCAACGGCGTGATCCATGTGACCGACGCGGTGTTCACGCCGGCCATGTAAGATCGATAGAGGCACCCGCGGCTCAGCGTTCGCCCCCAATCCTACGATGAGCCGCAAACTGCGCCCGGCCCGCCCTCCGTCGGCCGGGCGCAACCGCGTTCGGCGATACACGCGGGGTTGACTGGATCGCGGGTTGACTGGATCGCGGGCCAATTTGTTGGGATAAGGGACGCAGGGAGAATGACAATGATCGACCGTCGCAATTTCCTTCTTGCCGGTACTGCCATCGCCGGGGTTGCCGCCTTCGGCTTCACCCTGGCGGCGCGGGGTGCGGAGGGCGAATTTCCTTTCACCCTCACCGATGCCCAATGGCGCGAACGCCTAGACGAAATGCAGTATTATGTGCTGCGCGAGCACGGCACCGAGCGCGCCTTTACATCCGAACTCGACAAGTTCTACGAGCCGGGCATCTACAATTGCGCCGGATGCGGCCAGGCGCTCTATTCATCCGAGGTCAAATATGACAGCCATACCGGCTGGCCAAGCTTCTGGGAAGCGCTGCCCGACGCCATCGGCACCTCGACCGACACCACGTTCATGATGGTGCGGACCGAATGCCATTGCTCGAACTGTGGCGGGCATCTGGGTCATATTTTCGATGACGGGCCCGACCCGACCGGCAAGCGTCATTGCATCAACGGTGTCGCCTTGACGTTCGTTGCCGCCTGAGGTCTGAATGCGGGAATCGTTTGTTCGCGGTTCCTTCCATGACCCTCACCATCATCGAAACCGGCCTCGTGCCAGAGCCATTGCGCGGCCGGTTCCGTCCTTATCCTGAAATGTTCTCCACCATGCTGGCCCGTCACGGCAACGGCATCACGCCCCAATTCGTGCCGGTTCTTGAGGGCGCACCGCTTCCCGATCCCGCAAAGCTGGACGCCGTGCTGATCACCGGGTCGCCGGCAGGGGTCTATGACCCGCTGCCCTGGATGGAGCCGCTGCGCGACTTTATCCGCCGCGCCCATGAAAGTGGGACCAAGATGGTGGGCATCTGTTTTGGCCATCAGATCATCGCGGATGCTTTGGGCGGCGATGTCCGCAAATCGGAAAAGGGATGGGGATTGGGCCGGCACGTCTATGAGGTGGTGCCCAATCATCCCAATTTCGTGCCTGGCGTCGAAAACCTGGCCATCGCCTGTTCCCATCAGGACCAGGTCATCACCCCTCCACCGATGGCGAAAGTGATCTTGCACAACGCATTCGCCCCCAATGCCGGATTGGCCTATGCAGGGGGGAATATCCTGAGTTTCCAGCCGCATCCCGAATTCGAGGACGATTATTCGAGAGCGCTGATCGACCTGCGGCGCGGCAAGGTTTCAGAGGACATTATCGAGGCGGCGCATGATTCAATGAAGACTCGCTCGGACAGCGCGATTCTCTCTCGCGTCATCAGCCGGTTTCTGTCGAGCTAAAGCCCTTCGCGAAGGCCCGCAACTTCGCGCCGCAGCGTGTCGATGCCCAGCCCCTTCTCGCTTGAAGTGACAATAATCTCCGGGTGCGCTGCAGGGCGCTTGGCGATGAATTTGGCCGTGGCCGCAACCACGCCATCAAGGTCTTTCTCGCTCAGCTTGTCGGCCTTGGTGAGCACCACCTGGTAGGAGACCGCCGCCCTGTCGAGCTCGTTCATCACCGTGGCATCATTGGGCTTAGGCCCGTGGCGGGCATCGACGAGCACATAGACGCGGCGCAGATTGGGGCGCCCGCGCAGGAACTGGTGGATCAGCTTGTTCCATTTTTCGACAGCGGGCTTGGGCGCCTTGGCAAAGCCATAGCCGGGCATGTCGACGAGGCGGATGCCGCCCGCTTCGGGAGCGAAGAGGTTGAGCTCCTGGGTCCGGCCCGGCGTATTGGAGGTGCGGGCCAGCGCGGACTGGCCGACAAGCGCGTTGATCAGCGAGGATTTGCCGACGTTGGAGCGACCCGCAAAGGCGATCTCGACGACATCGTCTGCGGGAAGATCGGACACGCGGACGCAGCCCTTGAGGAAAATCCAGGGACGCGCAAACAGCAGGCGGACGGTTTCGGGCAGATCGGACATGTGATGACACCAAAAAGAAGGGCCGGTTTCCCGGCCCCTCGCGTTTGCTATTCAGCAGCCTTGGGCTTGCGCTTGAACGAATTCTTGATGTTGCCGAGCAGGTCGACCGTAACGCCGTGGCGGCGCATGATGATCCACTGTTGAACCACCGAAAGGAAGTTGTTCCAGGCCCAGTAGATCACGAGGCCGGCCGGGAAGGTCGCCAGCATGAACGTGAAGATCACCGGCATCCAGTTGAAGATCATCGCCTGGGTGGGGTCGGCCGGGGGCGGGTTGAGACGCATCTGCACCCACATGGTGATGCCCATGATGACCGGCCAGATCCCGATTGCCAGGAACGAGCCGATGACCGGAACGGCGCTCGGATCGTAAGGCAGAAGGCCGAACAGGTTGAAGATATGAGTGGGATCGGGCGCTGCCAGATCCTGAATCCAGCCAAAGAAGGGCGCGTGGCGCATTTCGATGGTGACGAACAGGACCTTGTAGAGCGCAAAGAAGACGGGGATCTGGATCAGGATTGGCCAGCAGCCCGAAATCGGATTGATCTTTTCGGTCTTGTAGAGCTCCATCATCGCCTGCTGCTGGGCAGCGCGATCGTCCTTATGCTTTTCCTGGATTTCCTTCATCTTGGGCTGGACGCGCCGCATATTGGCCATCGAGGCATAGCTCTTGTTGGCCAGCGGGAAGAAGATCGCCTTGACGATGACGGTCACCGCCAGAATGGCCAGACCGAAATTGCCCAGGAACTCGAAAAGCAGCCGGATGAGATAGAACATCGGCTTGGTTATGAAATGGAACCAGCCCCAGTCGATCATCAACTCGAACCGGTCGATCGAATAGGCCCTTTCGTAGGAATCGATGATCGATTCCACCTTGGCGCCGGCGAAGGCCAGGCTCTCATGGGAAGCGCTGCCACCCGCCGGCACGGTAACCGGCGCCTGTGCCACGAAATTGGCGCGATAATCATTGCCGCTCGGCACGTTGGTGCCGTGGAAATAGCGGGCATTGACCGCCTCATCCTGGGGGGGAATGATCGCCGTCGCCCAATATTTGTCGGTAAAGCCGAGCCATCCGCCGGTCGAGGCGAAATCGAGCTGGCCATCGTTCTGCAGGTCGGAATAGGAGCGCTCGACCAGATTGGCGTCACCCAGGACCCCCACGGGCCCCTCATGGAGAATGAAGAAATTCTGCGTCTGGGGCGTATAGAGCCGGGCAATACGCGAATAGGGGAACAAGGTCACATCGCCGGCACCGGAATTTTCAACGCTCTGGTCGATGGTGAACATGTAGTTCTCATCGACGCTAATGGTGCGGCGGAAAACCAGCTCGTCGCCATTGTCCCAGGCCAGCGTTACAGGGGTTGCCGCAGTGAGCGTGTCACCGCTTTCGAGCGTCCATTCGGTCTGCCCGTTGGGAAGCGCCACATCGGCGCCCTGCGCGGCGACCCAGCCCTGCTCGAGATAATAAGGCGTGTCCGAACCCACCGGCGAAAGAAGCGTGATGGTCGGGCTGTCGGGATCGGTCGTCTCGTTGTAGCGCAGCAGGTGCAGATCGTCGATGCGCGCGCCGGTCAGATTGATCGAGCCCGAAAGGGAACCGGTTTCGATGGCCACGCGGTCGGACGCGGCAAGGGCATCGTCGCGCGTCGCGAAAACCTGGGTGTCCGCATCCGCCGACGGTGCGGCGCCTGCAGCGCCATCGGCGCTGGGTGCTGCCAGATCGGCGCTGTCCTGGGCCTGTTCCTGCTGGGCGGAAAGCTCGGCCTGCCGCTGGGCCTGTTCGAGCTGGGGGCCGGCGATGAAGAACTGCCATCCAAAGAGCACGAGCATGCTCAGGACGACGGCCAGGATCATGTTGCGATTGTTTTCGTTCATTGCTTTGGATGTCCGCTTGGCGCTTGGGCCGGTCTGTGCACGCGCGCGATGGCCTTGCCGAGTTCGCGCGTCAAATTGTCGAACGGTTCGGACAGGCTTTCGCGCCGCCCGATCAACACATAGTCGTGGCCGGCGACCAGCCGGTCCGAACAGGCCCTCACCGCCTCACGCAACCGTCTTTTGATGCGGCTGCGTTCAGGCGAGTTGCCGGTCTTTTTGGTCACGGTATATCCCACACCGGGACCAGGATCGGCAACAGAGGTGGCCTGCAACACAAAGCCGCGCCTGGCAACTTTACTGCCCCGCGCGGCTTTCAGAAATTGCGCCCGTTTTTTCAGGCGCCGTATCGGCAATGCCGGACTGTCCGGCATATCGGGCAAAGCCGCCCGACTTACGCCGAAAGCCGCTTGCGCCCGATCGCGCGGCGGCGATTGATGATCTTGCGGCCGTTCTTGGTCGCCATGCGGGCACGGAAACCGTGACGGCGGGCGCGCACAAGATTGCTCGGCTGGAAAGTACGCTTCATTATGGTTCACCGCGCGCCGGTCCGCGCGATCCTCTGGTTAAGCTTGTCTGTTGTCTTTAAGTCTTGCGCGAGCGGGCATGGGGCAAGCGTCCCGGGCCATCGGCAAAGGTTGGGCGGCTTATAGGGAAAAGGGAGGGGCAAGTCAATTGCGCGGCGGGCACAATTGCGTGCGTTCTCTCCCGCTGGCCAGTGGGCCTTGACCGCGCTAAAAGCGTGGCAACAACCATAATGGATTCGGCCATGGGTCGCGAGCACGATCACGGCCAAAAGGCAAGGGCAGGCGCGTGGCGCAGGACGAGAGGATCGACCTTTGCATCGTAGGGGCCGGCCCCGCCGGCATCGCGGCCGCCGAGCGCGCTGCGGCGCGGGGGTTGCGCGTCGTGCTCGTCGAGGCGGGCGAACTTGGCGGCGTTTCCCACAATTGGGGCGCCCTGCCGGCCCAGGCGCTCTCCGCGGCGGCCGAGCGCGCGCACCAGATCCGCACGGCCAGGGACCTGGGTCTGGGAAGCGACGAGCCGCGCGTCAATTTCGCCCGCATCAATGCGCGCATCCGCACGACGATCGAGGACGCCGGCCCTGCCGTTTCTCCAGAACATCTGGTCGCCCAGGGGATCGAGGTCGTCAACGGCCGGGGCCGGTTCACCGGTCCGGCGGCGCTGGAGGCCGCGGGGCGTACGATAAGAGCAGCTCATTTCCTCATCGCCACGGGGTCGCGCCCCATCGTGCCCAACCTGCCCGGGCTCGAGGCGGTACCCTATTATACGCCCGAAACGATTTTCGAGCTCACGCGCCGCCCGTCCCATCTGATTGTCGTGGGGGCCGGTGCCACCGGGCTGGCCCTCGCCCAATCCCATCTGCGGCTTGGGGCCAAGGTTAGCGTTGTCGAGATGCTCGAGCCGCTTTCGGGGGAAGATCCCGAGCTTGTCGAAATCGTTCTGCGCCGCCTGCGGGCCGAAGGGCTCGACCTGCATATTCATACAGGCGTCGTTTCGGTTTCAGCGATCGGCAATGACGAAATCGCTCTCGATATCAAGACCGGCCCTGACGAAAAGCGGATCGTGGGCACCCATTTGCTGTTTGCCACCGGGCGGCAGCCTGACTTCGAAGGGTTGGGGCTGGAGGCGGCCCGTGTGCGCATGCAGCGGACGCGCCCCGTGCTCGGGCGATCGGGCCGGACATCGAACCGCCGTATCTTCGTGACGGGCGACGCCGCAGGGCACAGCGGCACCCATGCGGCCCGCCACAGCGGGGAACGTGCCGTCGACGAGATGACAGGTGCGGGCAGCGGTGAGGGCGTAATCATACCCCACATCGTGCACACCCGGCCGGCCATCGCCCGGGTCGGCATGACGGAGGCACAGGCCGCAACCCGCCTCAACGGCCGCTTCGAGATCGTGCGCGTGGCGATGGCCGAGACCGATGCGGCCCGGGCCCGCGCCGAGCCGCACGGGCATGCCAGGATCATCCTCGATGCCGGTGGAAGGGTGGTGGGCGCCGGGGTGGTCGGAACGAGCGCGCCCGAGATCATCCCCGTGCTGGCGCTTGCTGTGGAGCGGAAAATGAAACTGTCCGATCTCGGCAATTTTCTCGTGCCTTATCCCGCTTTTTCCCAGATCATTGCCCTGGCGGCCGCCGAATATGCGCGCAGCCATGCCGGCGCAAGCCCAGCGGGCTGGCGGCGTGTCCTTAAGCGTTTGTTGCCATAGGCAAAATCGGGCGGTAGTCTGACAACATGACACGCGACATCGCCAAGGTGCCCGGTCCTTTCGCCGGCCTCTCCGTCAAGCTCATAGCGGCGATCGCGCTGGTCATTCTTCTCGTGGAGGTCGCGGTCTTTCTGCCATCGCTCGCCAATTACCGCGTCGGCTGGCTCGAGGACCGGCTGCGCGTTGGCGGCGTGGCTGTGCGGGTGTTCGATACGGTACCCGACGTCATGGATCTGCCAGCCGAGATTACCGATCCCCTCCTGCAGGCGGCGGGCGCCATCGCAATCGTCTATCGCCGTGAGGGCCAGACCGATCTGATCGGGCTCGAGGCCGTGACCATGCCCGAGCAGCCCCATCTTGCCGATCTGCGCGACACCAACCCCATGCGCCTGATCGTCGAGGCGCTCGATACGCTGGTCATGGGCGGCCAGCGCACCCTGCGCATAGTCGGCGTGCCTCCGGGGGCGGGGGACGCTGTGGTGGAAATCCTGATGCCCGAAAGCCCCTTGCGGGCGGATCTTTTGACCTATGCGGGCAATATCGTGCTGGTTTCGATCGTCATCGCCGGGGTTACGGCCTTCGTCATCTACGTTCTGGCCGAGAATTTGCTGATCGGCCCGATCAAGAGGTTGACCAACCAGATGCTGGCCTTCCGGGAAAGCCCGGAAAACGGCACGCTTGTCATCGTGCCCGACGCGGCGCGCAAGGACGAGATCGGCATTCTCGAACGCGCGCTGGCCGACACACAGGCCGAACTGTTCGCCATGCTGCGCCAGCGCCGCCATCTCGCCGATCTTGGCATGGCGGTTTCCAAGATCAATCACGACCTGCGCAACATGCTGACGTCGGCCCAATTGCTGTCCGACCAGGTGGCCAATCTCGATGATCCTCAGGTCCAGCGCCTGGCGCCGCGGCTTGTGACCACGCTCGACAAGGCCATTGCCTTTGCCCAGACGGTGCTCGATTACGGCCGCCAGCAATCGGCGCCGCCGCGCGCCGAGCCCGTCGACCTGCGGGCTCTGGGCTTTGAAGCGGCCCTGTCGGCAGCGCTTACCGGACATCCACGGATCGTATTTGAAAACCAGGTTCCCGACGATTGCGTCATCTCGGTCGATCCCGACCATCTGGCGCGGGTTCTGACGAACCTTTTCACGAACGCGCGCGAAGCGCTCGACGCAAGCCCTGAGATTTCCTCGCCCCATGTCAGGCTTTCCCGCGAGCATACCGGGGATGGCGTGCGGCTGGTCGTGGCTGACAACGGACCCGGCCTGCCGCCCCGGGCGCGCGAAAACCTGTTCGTTGCCTTCGAGGGCTCCGCAAGGGCCGGAGGCACCGGCCTGGGCCTGGCCATTGTGCGCGAACTCGTCGAGGCCAATGGCGGACGCGTCGAACTGCTCGCGACCGAGCGGGGAACGGCTTTCGCTATCGATCTGCCGTCCGGTGCGGCAGCGGGCGGTTAATGAAATTTCCTAGAAAACTTCCCGCCTTGGCCCCTTGCAATGGCCGCCGAGCCGGTATAAGCGTTCGCCTGCCGCTCGGGGCACCGCTCCGAAACCGCGTTCATCGCACCGGCACTGCGCGCCCGTAGCTCAGCTGGATAGAGCACCAGACTACGAATCTGGGGGTCAGAGGTTCGAATCCTTTCGGGCGCGCCATTTTTTCGCTCACGCCAGTCTCACTTCGTTCGACGGCTCCGCGAGGGTGGCCTGCCCGGCCAATCGCTCGACTGGTCTTACGCGGGCATGATCCAGATGGTTCCTGAGCGGGGGTTGCGGGTTAAGGTTGCATCGATCCGAAAGACCTGGGCCAGATTCTCGGTATTGAGAACATTGTCGGGCCGATCGCATGCAACAAGTTGGCCGTCATGGAGCAGGCAGAGCCGGTCGCAGAACATGGCTGCAAGATTGAGGTCGTGCAGAGCCGCGATGACCGTGATCCCCAGATTGCGAATGAAGCGCAAGAGATTGATCTGGTGGTGAATATCGAGGTGATTGGTCGGCTCGTCGAGCACCAGAACCGCCGGTTGCTGAACAAGAGCGCGCGCCACCAGAACCCGCTGGCGTTCGCCCCCCGACAAGGTTCTGAACAATCGGTCCCTCAGCGATTGTAACTGCAACAGATCAAGGGCCGCTTCGACAAGGGCGCTGTCATGGTCGGTGTCCGCTTCGAAAAGCTTTTTGTGTGCGGAGCGGCCCATGGCGATCACGTCGCTGACCGTCAGTGGAAAGTCGGCAGGCATGTCCTGAAGGACGGCGCCAACGTGGCGGGCCGTCCACTGCGCCGATTGTTGCCAGACGTCTTTTCCATTCACCAGAACACGGCCGCCCGTGGGGCGATTGGTGCGATAGATCGTGCGCAGCAGGGAGGACTTTCCCGCACCGTTGGGACCCAAAAGGCCGATCATTTCCCCCGGTGCGACGGCGAGCGACACGGAATTGACAAGAGCCTTGCCGTTCACGGCAAAGCTGACGTTTTCAAGGGTCAGCGTTCCGGACCTGATATAATTCATGCCGACTGTTCCCGGACCTTGGCGTCGCGGCGCAGCAACCAGATGAAGAAGGGGCCGCCGACAAGGGCCGTTATGATCCCCACGGGCAACTCAAGCGGTGAAATGACCGCCCGGGCGACAAGATCGGCCGCAATTGCGAAGCTGGCCCCGACCAATGCGACGGCCGGAAGCGCCCGGCGATGGTCCGAACCCACGAGAAAACGGACGATGTGAGGCACGATCAGGCCCACAAAACCGATGACGCCGGAAACCGCGACCATGACCCCGGTGAGCGCGGCGGTAAGGACGAACATTCGCTGCCGGAAATGATGCACGTCGAGCCCCAGTGCAGTTGCGCTTTCATCGCCGGCCATCAGGAGGTTAAGGCGTCGCGCCTGTACCAGCATTATCCCAAGACCAACGACCAGCGCCGCGACCGGCAAGGGCAGAAGCTTCCACTGAGCCGCCGCAAACCCGCCCAGTGTCCAGAAAAGCACGCGTGAGGCCAGTTGCGGATCGGGTGAAGTGAGGACAAAAAGGCTGGTGAGTGCGCTCAACACCGCGCTCATGGCGATACCCGCCAGAACGAGCCGGGTTGGCGTGATCTGTCCGCCGGTCCGCGCCACCCAGAAGACGACGATCAGGGTGACGAGTGCGCCAGCGAAGGCCGAGATATATAGTGTAAAGGCGCCCAGACCCATCAGGCCCCAACGCATCACCACGACTGCGCCGGTAGCGGCACCCGAGGAAACGCCGAGAATGCTGGGGCCGGCTAATGGGTTGCGAACAATGGCCTGAATTGTCATTCCGGTGGCCGCCAGCGTTGCGCCGACGGCGCCGGCCAGGATTACCCGCGGCACGCGCGTTTCGATTATGATCGTCTCATAGACGTCGCGCCAGGTGACGGGCACCAACTCGAAGCCCATAAGCCAATTGACGAGGATGCCCAGCGCCGTCGGCGCCGGGATGGAAACCGAGCCGAACATCAGGCCCAGGACCGACAGAACAACCAGAAAGGCGGCCAGGACCCCCATGGCAAGTCCATAGGGCATAGACGCCGCCCGCACCGGTGCCGAGGGCGCCCGGCCGGCAATGGAACCGCCATTTGCGGAGCCGGGCGTGGAGCGCAGCACGGCGAGGAGCCTTGATTGCTCCCCGCCATCGTTCATGTCCGGCTTGCTGTCGAGCATGGTGCGACTATTCGGCGAAGGCGTCGGGATGAAATGCCCTGGCCATTGCCTCGACGGCATCGAGGGTGCTCGGTCCGGGCTGGCCTTTGACCGAATCGATAAGGATGAAGCGTTCGTTGAGCACTGCGGGAACCTCGGCGATGGCTGGCGTTGCCTTGAGGGTGTCGATACGGGCCTGTCCCAGTTCGGTGTCGGGATCCTCCACGATCTGGCCGCTTGCCGTGCCCGAATAGAACACCACGATATATTCGGGCTCGCGCTCGGCGATCTGCTCCCAGCTCACCTGACCGTAGCGATTGGCAACATCGGCAAAGATGTTTTCGCCGCCAGCGGCTTCGACGGCCCGGGACAGCAGGGTGTGCCCCAACACGGCATTGGGAGTGGTATCGCCCCCATTATAGATGAACACCGATATCGGTTCGACGCCTTCAAGGTCCTGGGCCACGGCATCGAGACGGGTCGAGAGTTCATCAACCAGCGCCTCGCCGCGATCTGCAACCCCGAAAATCGATGCGACGGAATCGATTTCGGCGAACAGTTCGGCAAAGCCGAACGGACCGAGATTGCAGCCTTCGGTGTTGAGCCGGGTTTTCATGCCCAGATCGTGCAACTGGTCGCGGGTATGGCGCGACTCGCTGAAACCGTCCGGATAGCCCGCATAAACAAAATCGGCCTCGGCCTCGATCAGTTCTTCGGTCGTTGCCACCAGCGGGGAGATGATCGGAACCTCGGCATAGGCGTCGGCGTATGCGGGGCTGATCTTGAGGTTGGCCATGTAGGAGGTCCCGGCCATGCGATCTTCGAGCCCCAGCGCCAGCATCAACTCGGTGGCGTTGTTGGACAGCGTGACGGCCCGTTCGGGTGCCGCCTCGTAGGTCGTGGTCACGCCACAGTTCTCGTCGGTATAGGGAAAGCCGGTTTGCTCGGCGAGCGCAGGTGAAGCAGCCAGCATAAGAGCCAGTGCGCCGACGATACCCGGCCGGCGGTGAGTGTGAAGATTGATCATCAATGGACCTCGGTTGACGGAGTGGATGGAGAAAGGGATTGGAGTGCGCCGAGCGCTTCCTGGCCGAAAAGGGTTGCCATGGCGTCGGCCTGAGGCTCGGGGACCTCACCATTACAATTGAAGATCAGCCGAACGCTCTCGATGCCGGTCTGGTCGCGCAGGGACGTCAATTGCTCGACACAGTCCTCCGGGCTGCCCGCGACCATCTGCCGGCTGAGGAAGAAATCGCGATCGATCGGTTTGATCGTGTCCAGCGGCCGGTTCTGGGCGATCGCGTAGCGCTTCCGCCTTTCGTAAAGGCGAGGCAGTACGGCATCGACAGTCGCAAGGGCCTCGGCGCGTGTGGGCGCGATCGTGACGTAGCGCGAAATCGAGAAATCGGCCGGATAGCGCCCGGATCGGTTGCCGGCAATCTCGTCATAGACCGAGAGCTGCCTTTGCTCGGGGGGCTCAAGACTGAGGAGAAGCGGGAGATCGCGCGAGACGGCGAATTCTATGGTCTCCGCGGTCGAACCGGCGGCATAGACGGGAATTCGTTCACCGTCGGGCAAGAGCGGTCCTACCGGCGCGGAGGAACTTGGCCACGCGCTACCCTCGGAAACGAGGGTGGGCCGGTGCCAGGCGGATTTCATCAGCACAAAGGATTGTTCGAACCGATCGCGGGTGCTCTCGGGCGGAATGCCCAGGACGGCAAGCGTTGACGGATGCGTCCCGCGCCCGATGCCGAGGTCGAATCGTCCCCCGCTCTGCCAGTGCAGTTGGGCAATTTGCTCGGCGAGCAGCAGAGGGTGGTAGAGCGGCAGGACCACGATGGAGGTGCCAACCCGAATACGTCTTGTCCGGGCAAAGATCGAAGCGGCAAGAAGCAGGGTGGAGGGGTAGGGATCGGGCGGTTGCTGGAAATGGAATTCGTTGAACCAGATCCCATTGTAACCCAATGCATCCATTCGTGAGCAGAAATCCAGAACAGCATGATGGTCGAGGGCCCTTGTGCCCCGCGTAAAGCCGGCAATATCAATTCTCATGGCTTTCCCTCCACACACCGATTGCCAGCGCCGACGCTGAGACGGTCGGGGGGTTCCCGCGTCTTGCAAGGCAGCCCGATTTGGCGCTCAGACGATTGCATGCCGAAATACCGAAAGCCTGCACGTTCACCGCGTCACGGGCCAAAAACTTGCAAATTCCATGCAAGTTTTTACCGGTCGCCTCGTCAGCGCGGTTCAAATGGAATGTTGGGTATGGCGCCCGCATGGACCCGGCCTTTTCAAGACGGGCGCATGAACGCAATTAGACGCATAAGGCTGCGGAATGCTCATTTTCTGCCCCTGCCGGAACACCTCGTCCGGCTTCATGGTATGGTGCCTGGGCAGGTCTCCTGGCTCACGGCTCTGGCGCGTTCGCGGCCTTCCCGGACATCTCCAGTGGCATCATTGCGAAACGCTCGCCGCTTACAGTTGCGAGGGCAGCCACGGCGTTGGCCCCTGATGGGTAATCCGCACCGTGTTCCCTTTTAATCCGCGCATATGGCGGAACCGAAGCGTTCCGTTTCTCGCATAACCAATGCGGTGACACAAGATGGGTGATCCGCTCCGCACAAACGAAATGCGCCGGAGCAAAACCCCGGCGCATTTCGTCAACTTGGCGGCAGATTACCGGGCCGATGCGCCGTCGACCAGTTCGGCAGCAAGGTCGATCATCACCTGGGCCGAATCCGCATTGTTGGTCTCGGCCATGGCGAAGTGACCGGTGCCCGGAGCGCCCAGATCGCCGAAGCTGACCAGTGACGCATCGATACCGGCCTGCTGCATAGCGGCCAATTGGCAGGGCTGGCCCGCGGCAAGGAAGCTTTCCGGTGCGCCTATGAGAACCACCGGGATGTCGGCGAAGTTGGTGAGCGTGCTCACCGCATCGTCAGGCTGCACGTCACAACCGTCTGCGTTCTGGACGGGTTCGAAGCCTTCAGGAAGCGCGGGGTCGAAAGTCAGCCCCTCGGCAATGCTGAGCATGTTCGATCCGCTGGCTTCGAACGCAATGATGCCCGCGACATTGTCCGGCTGCATGTCGGCAGCCCAGAAGCCGCTGACCCCACCGGCCGAATGCAGGACCAGAACGGCAGGGCCGACCCGCTCGAGCAGTTCTGCAATATCGTTGGCCGCCACTTCATTGCCTGCATATGGCGTGGTGGACGAGGCGACGACCCAGTTGAGAATGCTCTCGCTTTCGGCGGTAACTTCACCTTCGGGCCAGTTGCTGGCGGCAGCAAGGCGCGCGATCAGGGCGCTCGGCACGCTCGTCAAGCTGCCGTCGCCATAGTCGGGGGAAGCCGGCGAGCGGCCATAGCCGGGACGATCGACGATGTAGAGATCGAAGCCGGCATTGAGGAAATAGTCGCGCCAGCCGTCACGGCCGTCCGGGGTGTAATACCAGTCGGAAGCCTGACCGCCACCGCCATGAACCAGAATAAGCGGCAGGTCGTGCTGGGGCTCTTCAGGCAGGTAATATTCGACATGCATCTGGTTCTTCACGAACACATTGCCTTCGGCGTCGGGCTCTGAATATTCGGCGCCGACATAGAAATTGCCCATGTCACGCAGATGGATGGGGCCGGCTTCGCCACCGGTCGCGGCGCTGTCCTGGGCGAAGGCGCCAGCGGCGGTGGTCGCCATCAAGGCGCTGGCCAGGACGGCCGTGAATTTGCGGGTCATATGTTTCTCCTCCACAGATAGGCGATCCAACTCGCTCCCTCGCCGCGTCGGATGACCGGAAAAGGCGGGAAAGTCCGAAGTCGCGGGCAAATCCAATCGCAGTGGAGAACTTATTGCCTGCATGATCCGCCCATCCTCCTGCACAATGTTGCTGGTCGGAGCTGATGGGGAACCCTTTACCTAAAAAAGCCGCACCCGTGAGGGCGCGGCACAGTTGCAGCCTTGAACGGCTCGGGAAGATCAGTCGTTGGTATTGCCACGCGAGGCGAAGCGCTCGATTTCGGCGCTGATCTCGAAAATGTATTCGGGCGGGAACCACCCCTCATCGATCAGCCGGCTTGTCTGGGCAACCAGTTGCGCCGCGTACTCGGCGGGAGTGGGATACATCTGGGCGAGTTGATCGTCGGGCAATGGGGTGGCTGTACCCATCAGGCCGCAGACGAAATTGCCCTCATTGGGGGTCGAGAAGGTTTCCCAGGGGACCTCGACCTGCGGGCTGCGCATGCCACCGGCGGCGTTGCCGTGTTCGTCGAGAACAATGGCGGCGTTTTCCGCATCGCCTTCGAATTCGATCCGCTCGGCCATGGGCGGCTCCTGGCCCTCTTCGAGCCAGCCATGCATGTAGTCCAGGCCCATAAAGACCATGGCGTTGAACATGAAGTTATCGATGGGCAGGGTGCATTCGTTCCAGCCTGCCTCATACATCTCGCGCGATTCCAGATGCGGCATGCCGGCGACCTGGTAGAGGCGGTAATCCTCTGAATCGGCAGGGAAGGTTCGCGTGCCGTCATCCCACTCTGTCTGGGTGGCGAGGATGATGACCGGCACGTCATAGACGCTATCGAGCACATCCTGGGAGGGGCCATTGGTATCCCAGACATACATGGCGTCGATCAGGCTCGAACCGTCGTCCATCTGGTAGGCCGCGTTGCCGTTTTCCTGTTCCATGAAGTTCATGGCGGTGCGCGAGGTCGCCGAAGCGCCGCTGATCACCATGTGCTCGACATTCCACTCGTCTCCGAGCGGGTTCGCGGTCTGCATGAGATAGGCGACCTGCGCGATGATTTCGTTCTGGGCGGGATCGGTCTGACCCTCCTCGGTGACGGCCCCTTCAATAGAGAGACCGGCGTAGCGCTCCCCGTTATAGGCTTGCAGGCTGCCGATCAGGCCGGGCGTGTTGACCACTTCGATATAGGCATGCCCGTTCATCATGCCCCCGACGCGGGTGGCCATCCACATCTGGGCCGATTGGGCCGGATGCAGCGTTTCGATGGATGCATAGCCCGAGAAATCATCGATGTCGGCGGGGCGGCGGACCACGATACGCGTCGTATAAGGGGCACCATTGGCCTCGCCGGAGATGAAGAACTCGTCTTCGATGTAGTTGTGAAACTCCGGTTCGCCATAAGCCGGCCATGCCTGAGGTGTGTCCTGGCCCAGCGTCGGACCGCGGCGGCTGGGGTGCTGCATGTCGTCAGCGCTCGACCCGATAGGGCCCTCTACCTCGGGCAGGGCCGGAACCGATTGGGCGAACGCGGCCGGCGCGGCAATCGCCAGAACGAGAGCGGCAATGCCGCCCATGGCTAAGGACTTGAACGCAGCGTGACCGAGGGGCCGGCCCGCGTTGGCGGAAACGAGTTTGGTCATGATCTTCCTCCCAAAGAAACAAAGCCAAGTGGAAATATAATTTTTCGCTTTGCGAAAATTTATCCGTTTAGCGAAAAAAGAGTATGAACCAACGACGCATGCTGTCAAGCGACTGAAGGACTACGTTTCGCCCTGCGCGCGCCGGTAGGCGGCGGGGGTCGTACCACTGAGGCGGCGGAAGTGACGGGTGAGATGTTCCTGGCTCGCAAATCCGCATTCGAGCGCCACATGGGCGATGGGCAGTCGCGTTGCCGCCAGCAGCAATTGCGCTCTTTCGACGCGCAAGCCCAGCAGGTAGCGGTGGGGCGATGCTTTCAAATGCGTCTTGAACAGCCTCCCAAGGTGTGAGGCGCTGCACCTGACATGCCTGCCGACGTCGCTCAGGGTGATCGAGCGGTCGAGATTGCCGATCATGTATTCCAAGGCGCGCGTGACTGTCGCGCTGGAGATCCTGTGAGGGTTCGGGGGTACATGGTGACGATCGTCACTCCGCTCGGACTGGATGCTGGCCAGATGGCTCAGGATGGTGCTCGCCAGATTGTCGAGCATACCCGAGCCGGCGCCCATGGGAAGGTCGAACAGATCCTTTGCCATGTCCAGCAGGCCGTCGAGTACCTCATCAGAGGTCAGCATCAGCGGGCGGCTCAGGTCGGCCCGTCGCTCGGGCGAACGCGTCCCCGCGATTCCCCGCGACAGGGCAAGCGCCGCATAGAGATTTATGCCGGTTTCTCCAACCCGCAGCCTGAATGCGCTATTGGGAGGCACGACCAGCACGCCACCCTGTGCAAGCGTGCGTGTATATACCCTGTCGGAATAATAGACATCGGCCGCCATCTCCCCGCCCACATGGCGAATAATGAGAAGGTCCGAAGTCGCGCCGAAGGAAGCGGAAAAGGGTCCTTCGCGGCGCATCTCGACGCCCATGCTGCGGCGATCGCTGGAAATTGGCGGCGAACCTGTGAGCGACGTGCGGGCTTGTTCCAACCGCGCAATATGCATCTGCATCTATCGTCTCCATTGCATCCGGAGTGCGGCCCGGCGGGCATCGGAAAGCCGCGAAAGGCGAGAACCCGCGCCGGTGGCGGACCCGGTTTCCGGGTCCGCCTTCAGGCATCAGAAGCCGAAGAGGGCCTCGTTTTCGGGCCGTTCCATGCCCTCCTCGTGGAAGCGTTCCCACATCTGGGCCCAGGGACGCCCGAACCAGTCGGGGACGAGATAGTCGATCACCTGACCGGGCGAGACCGGTTGGGCGCGACCGTCCACGGGATAGATTGTCGGGTTGCACTCGACGAAGATATAGGGATCGCGTTCATCGAATTCGCCGAGGCGCTCGAGCACACGCACCATGCGGATCGGTTCGACAAGCGCTTCGGGGTCATAAATGATCGCTTCATGCCGCAAGCCGATCAGATTGCCCTGGTCGTCGGTTTCAGGTGAATAGACTTCAACCGTCTGCATCAGGTTGGAATGCTCGAAGCCACCATGGGTCATCCAGCCCTGAATGTTGGATGTCCAGGTGATCAGATTGTCGCCGTTCCAGAACCCGATGGTCTCCCCATACCAGCGCGGCACGGCCTCGCCGAGACGCGGCACGCTGCCTTCTTCGATGGTGAATTCTTCATCGATGTGAATCTGGGTGAGGAAGTTGTCGGCGACGCCGGTGAGAATCTGGATGATATCCTCGTTCATGAGCACCTGATGGTCGCGGACCGAATGCTCGTGCCAACGGCGCAGGAAGCCCTCCGGCCAGCAATACTGGCTGGGCCACATGGCAGCGTTGGTGTTTGCATGATGGTACGCTTCCTGAACGAAACGCTTCTGGTATTCGGGGGTAAGCAGCGAAACGATAGTTGTCGCCTGAATGATCCGGCCCCAGAACCAGTTTTCGCTCGAGTCCGTATAGACCCCATTCCAGTCAGGCAGATCGGCCATGGCACGCTTGAGGGTTGCCCCGTCATCCTCGGCCTCGGCCAGAAGAGCTTCATAGTGTTCCTGGGCGGTCGCGAACGGATAGGGGCTGACGATTTCCTCTCGCGGGTAGTCTGCCTCACAGAAGCCCCATGCACCCGATGCCGGTGGATTGTCGCCGATGATCGCGTTGCCGTAGGCTCCCCACTGGCTTTCGAGTCCCATCGGACTGTTGCAGCGGAAATAGCGCGGGTCAGACCACAAATCGGCGTCCTGGTAGAAGTCGTCGGACGTGAAAATGTCGCGCTCGAGCTGATCGATCCCATCGGGGACCTCGCCATTTTGGGCGGCGATGGCTTCTCCTCCAAAAGCACCGCCACTTCCCGCGCCGACAGCCTGGTGGCCCTCCTGATCGGCCATTGGCCAGCCGAAGCCGACACTCTCATGTTCGTCCTGCGCAATGGCCGGTTGAACCAGCGCCAGGCTGATAACGGCCAAGGACGTGACAGCCAGATGACCTGGCAATCTCAAAGTCATATTGGTCTCCTCCCAAAGCGAAATATTCGCTGTACGAAAAAATATCCGTACAGCGAATATTGTTGGCGAACCCGCCGGCCTTGTCAAGCCGAGAGGAAAGGGCGGGAAAGAAGGGTGGATTCAGCCGTGGAGGCGTTTGGCGATGCGGGCCAGATGGCGCCCCTGCCAGGCGGCGCCGTCGAGTTCTTGGTCGCTGGGCATGCGCGATCCATCCGAAAGCGTAACCGTTGTCATGCCGTAGGGCGAGCCGCCCCGGATCATGTCCACACCCATCTGGTCCTGATAGGCATAGCCGAGTGGCACGATAATGATGCCGTGATGCTGCAACGCAGCCTGGGTGCTCAAGATGGCCTGTTCCTGCCCTCCGTGCTGGGCAGCCGTCGAGGACATGACCGTCGCCACCTTGTTGACAAGCGCGCCCTGGGCCCACAGCGGTCCCGTCTGATCGAGGAAGTTCTTCATCTGCGAGGCCATCATGCCGAACCGGGTCGAGATGCCGAAGATGAATCCGTCATAGTCGGCCAATTCGGCAGGACTGGCGAACGGCGCATCCTGCTCGAGCTTGTAATAGGCCTTTCGGGCCACCTCTTCAGGAACGAGTTCGGGCACGCGTTTCAGGGTCACGTCCGCGCCAGTTTCGCGCGCGCCGCTGGCCGCGGCCTGCGCCATCGTCTCCATGTGACCGAAGCTCGAATAATAAAGTACCAATATTTTTGCCATGAAATCCTCCGCTAGGCGAAAAATAATTCGCAATGCGAAGACTCGGCAGTTCGGCTGGATAAGTCAAGACCACAGTGAAATTCGCGCCGGGGGCTGAGGGCTTCATTACTCTCGATAGAGCCCGGCCGCTGCTAGTGTCCGGCCGGGGTGAGGGCGGTTTTGACCAGAACCGGGTATTGAGACAGCTTTGCGGTGATGTTGCGCGATGCCTGAAGCAGCAGGGACAGGCGCTCTTCGATCAGGGCCTCCGCCGATAGCCGTCCGCTGTATCCCGACGTGTTGATTGCCGCCACCGCCCGGCCCTCGCTGTCGAACACCGGAACGGCGATCGAGGCGATGCCATAATCGAGTTCATCGATCCCCAGCGCGTAGCCAAGGCGTTTGGCCTCCTTGAGAACCTGGAGCATCTCTGCCTGATCGGTAACTGTACGGTCGGTCATCGCCTTGAAAGGCGCCGTTGCAAGAAACCGATTCTGGGTGGTCGAATCGGCATGGGCCAACAACACCTTCCCCAGCGAGGTGGCATGCGCAGGGTAGCGCGCGCCGATTGCTGCGATGGGCCGGACGGCGCTTTGGCGCGAGGTGTGGGCGAGATAGAGCACCATGTTCTCGTCAAGGATCGCCACCGACGAGGCATCGCCGAACACATCGACAAGCTGGCGCAATTCGGGGAGCAGAAATTCATCGATCTGGCTTGAGCGCATATAGGACGAACTCAGCGTTAAGACCCGCGCGCCCAGCGTGAACTTGCGGCCATGCTGCCGCACATATCCCAGGATCGACAGCGTATAGAGGCATCGCCTTGCCGTCGCCGGCGACAGCCCGGTGCGCGCGGCGACCTGGGATAGCGTCATCTCGACATTCTGGCTGTCAAAGCACTCCAGAACGGCAAAGCCTCTGGCGATGGCGGAGTTGAATTCTTTCTCATCGATAACCTTGCCATCCAGGACACTTGACATGGTGCTTCCTTTCCATAATTATTCGCTGTACGGATATGACTTCGCTGAGCGAAAAAAGTCAACTGCAAAAGCGACCATAACCGGGAGGAGAATCTATCAATGGACAGCACCGACAGCGCAAGGGGGTCTATGCCCGCACCGATGCCTGCCGGCCCGGGCTATGGCCTGGCCGAGTATGGTGCGCCATGGCACGATTGCGATCGTGTGCTTGTCACCGTTCATGGCAGGGATCGGACAAGCGATGAATTGCCGATCAGCTTCGTTTCCCAGGCCATCTCCCGCGTCACGCGTATCCTGGCACCCTACGCGAACAGCAAGAGCTGGTACGATGGCCGCTATGACGCACCGCGCGCCCAAAATGCCGATCAGGTGAATGCTGGGCTCGCGCAGATCGAGGCGGCATTTGCACTGGCCGGCGATAAGGGCATCCCCACCTCGAAAATTGTCCTTGCAGGCTTTTCGCAGGGCGGATGCATGGTGGCCGAATATCTTCTGAGCGGAGCCCGACGGCCGGCAGCCGCCGCGATTTTCACAGGTAGCGCCCTCGACGTCGCCCATCCGCGCCAGTCGGGTTCCGGCCTCGCGGGATTGCCGATCCTGCTCTCGGGCGGCGATGCCGACCCCTGGCTGCCCGAGGACGACCTCAGGGCAACCGGTGCGCTGCTCGAGGCCCTGGGGGCCGATGTTCGATTTCAGATATTTCCCGACGGCGACCATTCGGTCCGCAGTCAGGAAATCGCGCTTCTGGGCCAACTCGTTCAAGGCGTTGGACCCGGAACATAACTCTGCCCGAGCCCGCGGGGCCCGCGCAGCATCAAGGACCAGACAAGGAGGATTTAGAGTGTCTCAGCGTCCCAATACCAACAAGCCGGCCAAAGGTCTGGACGGCAATCACCACATCACCGGGATCACGGCCGACGTGCAGGCCAATGTGGATTTCTGGAGCCGCATAATGGGTCTGCGCTTCATCAAGAAGACCCTCAATTTTGAAACGACCTTCCGCTATCACACCTATTACAGCGATGCGGACGGCACCCGGGGCAGCGTTGTTACCTTCCTCGAATTCAACGATGCACCCAAGGCCAATCCGGGCAAGGGCAACCATGCGGCGGCCATCCTGCGCGTGCGCAGCCACGAGGCCCTCGACTATTGGATGGATCGCCTCACCAACGAACAGATCTATTCGGAGCTGATGCGACTCGATCCCACGCAGCCGCGCCGCCTGGTTTTCCAGGATTTCGAGGGTCATACGGTTGAACTTATGGCGACCGACGCCAAGGACAAGCCGCTGGCTTTCCCGGCGCAGGACATTCCTGAGGCTTACCGGGTCACCGGCATCGAGGGCATTCGGTCCTACACCACCCTCGACGAGCTTCAGCCCTATGCCGAACACATGGGCTTCGTGCGCAACGACGCCATGCAGCGCTATGAGCTCAACGGCGACACCAAGAGCGCGCGCTGGTACACGGCGCCCGCGCCCGAAGGCTCGTTCCAGGAGATCGGTGTGGGCCTATGGCATCACCTGGCGCTGGATGCCGACGAGGATCTTTCGGGCTGGCGCGATTATTCGCATTCCGGTCCCATCCCGACGACGCCCGTCTATGACCACCATGTGTTCGATAGCTGCTACACCCAGACGCCGGGCGGTATTATTGAATTGTGCAGCGCGGGTCCGGGCTTCCTGGTGGACCAGAGCGCGAGCGAGCTCGGCGAGCGCCTGGCGCTATCAAAGAGGGTCGAACCGCTCCGCGCACGGCTCGAGCGTGAGTTGACCCCAATCACCAATCCCCGCCGTCCGGACGGCAGTCTCAAGAGCGAACCGGCTGCCGCTGGCGATAAATCAAAGACCGGCAAGGAGAAGGTGGCCGGCTAACACTCATGCCTCGCCACCTCGGTGGCGGGGCGTCTCCGGTTGGGGAACACATTCCGGGCATGGCCGGCATAGACCCGATCGGTTTGTGCAGGAACACGACGGTTTAATGCAGTTATTAGATGGGAGGGCTCGCCGGAAGGGGCGGGTACAAGGGAGACAATCATGAACAAGCTCATTTTGCCGCGCGGCATAAATCGCCGCCGGTTCCTCAAGGGTGCAGCCGGAGCCGGTACCGCGATCGCCGCGACCAGCCTGTTCGCGCCTGCTATCCGGGCGCAGGCGCCTACCATCCGGATCGGCTATGTGACGCCGCAATCGGGTGGTCTTGCCGGCTTTGCTGAAGCCGACCAGATGATGATCCAGATGTTCCTGGATGCCGTGTCGGGTGGCCTCGCGGTCGGGGGCACCACCTATAATGTGGAAGTCGTGGTTCGCGACAGCCAGTCCAACCCCAATCGCGCCGGCGAAGTCGCCCAGGAACTGATCGTTTCCGAGGGCGTCGACCTGATGCTGACCGCTTCGACGCCGGACACGACCAACCCGGTTTCCACCGTGTGCGAGCTCGAGCAGATGCCCTGCATCTCGACCATGGCGCCGTGGGACGCATGGTTCATGGGTCGCCAGGCAAACCCTGCGAACCCCGAAGGGTTCTTTTACACCTATCACTTCTTCCCCGGCTCGGCCGATTGGTTCACGACCTATACCAATATGTGGGCCCAGCTCGATGGGCTCAACCAGAATGTCGGCGGCCTCTGGCCGAACGATCCCGATGGCAACGCCTTCTCCGATCCCAATACCGGCTTCCCGCCATTCCTCGCCAACCTGGGCTATAACGTGACCGATCCGGGCCGTTATGCCAATCTGTCGGACGATTTCTCGGCCCAGATCGCCCAGTTCCAGCAGAACGATTGCGATATCGTGACCGGACTGATGATCCCGCCCGATTTCACGACTTACTGGACCCAGTCGCTCCAGCAGGGCTATCGCCCGCCGGTCTGCACGATGGGCCGTTGCATTCTGTTCCCCTCTGCCGTCGAAGCCCTGGGTGATCAGGGGCATAACCTGTCGACAGAAGTGTGGTGGTCGCCGAGCCATCCCTACACCTCGTCGATGAACAGCATGAGTGCTGCCGAACTGGCCCAGGCCTTCACCGAGGAAACCGGTCGGCAGTGGACCCAGCCAATCGGGTTCACTCACGCTCTGTTCGAGGTCGCCCTCGACGTTCTGAGCCGCAGTGCCGATCCCAAGGATCTCGACGCGAACACGGACGCCATCGCCGCAACCAACCTCGAGACCATTGTCGGTCAGGTTGCCTTTGGTCGTGACAACGTGCCCGGCTTTGCGAGTGCCAATGTGTCGACCACTCAACTGGTCGGCGGCCAGTGGCGCCTCGCCGATGAGGGCTACGATCTCGTGATTGTCGACAATCAGACTGCGCCGGAAATCGAAGTGGCCGGCGAGATGGAAGCCATCGCCTAGCAAAAGGCTGCCCGGCCTCCCGCCGGGCGTTTTCCCTGCCGTCGCGTACGCTCATGCAATCAATGAGCGAGCGCGGCGGCATTTTATTTGCCGGGCCGGTAAGGTCCGGTGGGCGTCCTGCCTTCCATCTATTCCGGCCCAAAGCGCTGTGGGTGGTTGCCGCAACCGGTTCTTGTTCTGTCATAGCATCAGCGTTCGAAAAATTGAGCAGTGGCAACGGTCTCGTGTCCTTGACATCACGGCGCGGACTCAACAGAATGCGATATGCGAAAAAAAATTCGCTGAACGAAATAGTTGAGGGATGGAGGCAAGTGGCCGTTAACGCGGCAGTTTGCATCTTTTGGCACCAGCCATTGCAGTCGTCATGCCAGGAGAGGGACCGAACGGGTTGATCTTCGATCATGCGGGCGCTGCTTGCGGTGATCTTAGTCTTCCATTCTTCGCCACACTAAAAGGCATTAGGTCCAGTATGAAGATCGGTCCAAACTCGACACGACAAACAAGCATTTCAACGGCAACACCGGATCAGATCGTCATTCGCGGCATGGATTTGTGCGAAGATCTGATCGGCAAGATTTCGTTTACCCAGCACACCTGGCTGCTGGTAACCGGCACCATGCCCTCCGAGGCGCAGACAAGAGCGCTCGACGCTGCGCTGGTAGCGATTGCCGAGCACGGGCTCGTGCCATCGGTTCAGGCTGCGCGCGTAACCTATGCGGCCGCGCCTGAAGCCTTGCAGGGCGCTGTGGCCGCCGGCCTTTTGGGTTGTGGATCGGTGATTTTGGGCGCCGCCGAGGCGGCAGGCGCGTTCTTGCAGCAATGTATCGATGCGGGTGGCGACCGACGCTCCGCCATTGAAAAGGTGGTTTCGGATCTGCGCAGCCAGAAGAAGGCGATTCCCGGCTACGGCCATCCCTATCACAAGGCACACGATCCCCGGACCGGACGGCTGATCGAGGTTGCGCGTGAACTCGGCATTTTTGGGCAGCACTTTGAAACCGCGCTGCTCGCCGAAAAGGTCATTCCTGAAATCACCGGCCGGGCGCTGGTGCTCAATGTGTCAGGTGCCATCCCTTCGCTGCTTCTGGACGCCGGCTATCCGCTGCTCGGCATGAAGGGGGTTCCGATTCTGGCGCGCACGGCCAGCCTGATTGCCCACATCCTCGAAGAACGCAACAATCCCATTGGTTTTGCCCTGACCGAGGCCGGGTCCGACGTCATTTCCTATTCCGGCGAAGTCCCCGAAGGCTTCGTTGAACGGACGGGGGAGTGAGCGCCATGGATATGCCGTTGAAAAACATAAAGGTTCTCGAACAGGGCACGTTCATCACCGGCCCTTGTGCAGGTATGATGCTGGCCGATCTTGGCGCCGATGTCATCAAGGTGGAGTCGCCCGATAGCGGGGACCCGTATCGCACCTATCAGGAAGGCAATTACTCGCCTCACTTCCAGGCCTATAACCGCAACAAGCGTTCGATCGCGCTGAATCTCAAATCCGAAGCGGACAAGAAAATCTTCGACGAACTGGTCGCGGAGGCCGATGTCTTCATTCAGAATTTCCGCCCCGGTGCCGCCGAGCGCATGGGTGCCGGCTTTGAGCGGCTATCCAAGATCAACCCAAAGCTGATCTATTGCTCGATTTCGGGCTTCGGCAAGGACGGCCCCTATCGGGATCGCCCAAGCTACGATTCCGTTGCTCAGGCATTGAGCGGATTTCTTGGCATCGTCACCGATCGTGAGCACCCGCGCTTTCTCGGGCCGGCGCTCGCCGACTCCATCACCGGCATTTATGCCGCCTATGGTGCTCTTGGCGCGCTTGTGAGCCGGGGAATGGATGGAAAGGGGCGTCTTGTCGAAGTCTCGATGCTCGAAGCCATGACCCATTTCGCAATCGAGCCTTTTACCGCACTGTTTGCGCTGGGCACCGCCCCGGTGGGGATGGATCGACCGAGACTGGCGCAGGCCCATATCCTCAAGACCCGTGACGACAAGTTGGTGGCGATCCATCTTTCAAGTCCCGAAAAATTCTGGGACCAACTCATCGACGCGTTCGACGCGCCGCATTTGCGGCAAGATCCCCGTTTTGCCACACGGCTCGCCCGCATCGATAATTACGAGGCGCTCGGGGAAGAGCTCACTGCCATAACCCGCCAGCGCGACCGTGCCGAATGGGCTGCGATCATGGAGAAGTTCGACGTCCCCTTCGCCGCGGTCAACGAGGTTGAGGAGGTGGTGGGTGACCCGCAGGTCAACCATCTCGATCTCATCGTCCCTATGGAGAAAACGGGTGACGACGCGGCAGACCGGGCCGTACGCCCCGCGGTTACCGTCGATGGCAAGCCGTTTCTTGACGTTCGTCCCGCCCCCCGGCTCGACGCCGACGGCGATGCAATTCGCCAGAGCCTGGCCAGTGGGAAAGGTTGGCCGGGTCCCGATGGCCGCAAGCGCGGACGGACCGAGGCGGCACAATAGCTCGCGGTGAGCAAACGGCCCGGACTGACCGAGGAGGAGACGGGCCTCAAAGGAGAGAGGAAAATGATGAGTATCAAGAAAGCCTTGTTTGGCGGGATCGCTTGTGGGTGCATCCTGGCTGCAAGCGCGGTGCCCAGTCTCGCGCACCATTCGTTTGCCATGTTCGACGGCAGTCAGGTCAAGGTGTTCACCGGCGTGGTGACGCGGATCAACCCCGATGCCAACCACCTGCAGATCTTTTTCGCCCCGCTCGACGACGCGCGGCGGGCGGTGATCCGGGACGACAATGGCGAGCCCCAGATCTGGGCGGTTGAGATGAACGGTGCGGCCCAGGCCGCCCAGGACGGCATTTCGGTCAACGGCTTTGCTCCGGGTACGATCTTTTCGATCGGGCTGCACCCGCTGCGGAACGGTCAGCCGGGCGGTGATCGCGGCGAATCCGCGCTCTACAAATGCCCGGCCAATACTCCGCCGGACGCCGGAGAACACTGCTGGGATGTTGAAGGTTCGACCGCGCACGGCGATGGCGAAATTCCTCACGAGGGCGAACTCCAAGAGGAATACGTCCCCGAATAGGCGCCAGGATATCTGATCCGCCGCCGCTGGTTTCGCCGCGGCGGATTTGCTTGATGTTGTCGCAATCGTGCAGGACAACTGGCGTCAAACTCCAGAATTTGGAGGGCACGCACAAGAAAAGGTCCTCCATGAAAGCAATTGCATCACTCGTTGTCGTCCTCTTGGCCGGGCTTTCTGGGCCCGCACATGCCCATTTCCAGACTCTCTATACGCCTGATCTGACGGTTTCAGGAGCCATGGAGTTGCCGCTCAAGGCCATATTCTGGCATCCTTTTATCGGCGGTCCGAATGTGGATATGCCATTGCCGCTCGAGGCCTTTGCCATCAATCGCGGCCAAAGGATCGATCTTCTTGAAACGTTTGAAGAAGTCTCTTTCGAAGGGCCGGAAAATTCAGCGCTCGCCTATGATCTGACCCTGCCCGTTACGCGGGCTGGTGACTATGTGACGGTGGTGGTGGGCGATCTTTATTTCGATGAGTCTTCGGACTTATATGTCCAGCAGTTCACCAAGACGATCGTTAATTCCGGCGGTCTGCCCAGCGACTGGAGCCAACCCGTTGGCCTCCCCGCCGAGATCGTTCCCATGACCAAGCCCTACAACGTCATGGCGGGTTCGACTTTCACCGGCAGGTTGTTAAGTGATGGCAGGCCGCTTCCCGATTATGAGATCGAGATCGTCTATCTGTCCACCGAGCCGGACATGGGCGCCAATGCCGCGGCAGCGCCCACGGCACAGGCGCCGCAAGGCGGAATGCTGGTGGCGACAACAGATGAGAACGGTGTTTTCACGGTCGGTCTGCCGCGCCCGGGGTTCTGGGGGTTCGGTGCGCTTGGGGCAGGGCCGGAATACCGGCACGAGGACGGAACCTACATGTCCCAGGATGCCATTCTCTGGGTTCAGGCGGTCGAACTCTAGGGCTACCGCCTCGCTGTCGTCGCATGCCAATGGCCTTAAAAAGAACGCCAGGGCATCGAGCCCCGGCGCCTTTTGGCGACACGTCTCAGTAGGTGCCCAGCGTGATGTCCCCGCTTGCCAGAACCGTGCCTGCGTCGTCGAGCGCGGTCACCTGAGCGGAATAGGTGTTGCCATTGCCGCCCGAGCATGGGGGCATGTAGCCCTCGGCGAGGAAATCACCCGAGGTGGCGTTGGGAGCCGCGATAAAGGCGGGCTCGGACATATCATCGGTTTCGCCGGGAACGCTGGGGAGTGACACCATGCCGTCGGCCGGGGTTACGTTGAACCCAATGGTGCCGTGGCCACCATTGTTCATGGGCTGATAGGTTTCGTCCGAATAGGCGACGTGAATTTCGGTTGTGCCTTCGGGAACACCGGCAACGTTCAGCGCGGGTGTCGCACCGGAGCCACCCTGCAGGCTGCAGTGCTGCCCCTCGGGAATGGTTTCGCCGTTCCATTCCGAATCCGCGAAAGAAACCGCAAGCGCATCCTGGGCAAAAGCGGGGGCTGTGGCAAAAAGGATTGTTGCGGCCAGAGTGGTGCCAAAGAGCTTCGATGTCATTGTCATTTCTCGATCCTTCCAGATGGGACGGTTTCAGCCAATCGCAAGCTTGCACCGCGAGCACTTGGACATCAGGACCTGTCGCGAGGGACGGTCGTGTCCTTTGCGGTGCTGATCGCTTTCGTAGTGAACATGAACCCAGACGATTTCGCCTGCACAAAGCCGGCACGTTCTTTACATAATCGGCACCCGACTATCGCGGCTCAAGGCATGCGTTCCCTTTCGACCGGGGGACGATGCCAATAAGGGAAATGCCATCCGCCGACAGGATTTTGCAGATTGCGAGCGGTTCATGCAGGCACCGGCCGCATTGGTGATCCTATCCTTGTGCGCAAAGACCACGAGGAGAAACCATGTCCACGCGCGATTTCAATGAGCATTCAATTACCGACGCGGTGGTTGAGCGGTTTTCCGACACTCCTGATCTGCGTCTGAGGCAGATTATGCAGGCTCTGGTCCGTCACGCCCACGCCTTCGTGCGCGAGGTGGAGCTGAGCCAGGACGAATGGCTGGAGGCGATCGGCTTTCTGACACGCACCGGCCATATCACCGATGACAAGCGCCAGGAGTTCATCCTGCTTTCCGACACGCTGGGGATTTCCATGCTCGTCGATGCCATCAACCATCGCATGCCTGAAGGGACGACGGAGACAACGGTTCTGGGCCCGTTTTACGTCGACAACCCGCCGCTCAAACCGGCCGACGCCGATATTTCCGGCGGCGAACATGGTACGCCGCTCTATGTGACGGCGACCATCACCGCACCCGATGGCACGCCGCTGGTCGGCGCGCATGCCGATGTATGGCAGTCCGACGAGGACGGCTTTTATGACGTGCAAAAGCCGGGCGACGACCCCAATTTGCGCGCCCGTTTCATTACCGATCAAAGCGGCAGGATCAGCTTCTGGACCATCGTGCCCAAATTCTATCCCATACCGGCGGACGGGCCGGTCGGCGCTATGCTCAAGGCGACAAACCGCCATCCCTACCGTCCAGCGCATATCCATTTCATGATCGGCAATGATGGCTATGAAACGCTCGTGACGCATCTGTTTATCGAGGACGACCCCTATCTCGACAGCGACGCGGTGTTCGGCGTCAAACAGTCGCTTGTCGTCACGCTTGAAGACGGTGCGGGAACACCGCCGGCCGCGGCCAACAAGCCGGCCGGAAACGGGTGGAAACGGCTCAACCACAATTTCGGCCTCAAGCCGGTACGCTGAGGAATGGCCCCCATTTCGGAAGCCGATGTCCCGACCGTGGGGAGTGATCCAACCGAAAGCAGGCCCGGCCCAAGACCTTATAATACTTAAGTATATGGCGCTTTGTGCCCCCCTATGGGGGCGCTTTTCGCTCGCCCCTAACCCAACGCATGTTTTGTGCAGAACTCGGATCACTAACATGCAGGTCAGCCAACGCCCGCTTGGCCATCATCGCCATCGACGCCTGTGAGCGTGCACCCGGAGCCGTGCGTCGGATGGAACCGCCGGTTCCGGTTGATTTGAGGGAGGATCAGATGACAATTTCCAGAATTGGTTTTGCGACTGTTGCATCGGCGATGGTGCTGACAATAGCCGCGAGCCCGGCCATGGCCCAATGGGCCAGCGAGGCCGAGATGATAGAGGCCAACCCCGATCTCACTTTTTACGACCCCTATGAGACCGACAGCGAAGCCCGCGGATGGGCCTATGTCGACGCACGCGAATATCAGCAGGTCGGTGCCTCGGGCGACAATGTCGCCGCGAGCGACGGCGAATCCCCCGAGGGGATCGAACCGCTCGAGCGCGATCTTTACACCTCCGACGATTTCTATATCGACGCCGAGCTTTGGGATGATCCGCGCTATTTCCGCTGCAACTCGCCGCTTGCCAACGAATCCATGTGGGGCGCCTATGGCGGCAACACGGCCAATGGTGACAACCCGCCGCTGACCACCTCGTGGGGCTTTTGCGATCGCGGCTACCCGCGCGAAGGCATTATCAGCCCGTACCCGTTCGAAACCGCGCAGGCGCAGTACGAGGCGCTGATGGCCGAAGCCGAAGCCAATGGTGGTCCGACCGAATATACCTACGAAAATCCGCCCCCCAACTGGAGCGGACGCTACCAGCGCCTGGGCGGCTTGGGTCCGAACCAGGAATGGGGCTACGAAAACTGGTGGTGGGGCCGGATCACCCAGATCCCGACCATGTTGTCCGTTCTGACCGAAGAATATCAGACCCGCGTGGTTCAGGAGGCCTATCACCAGGGCAACACCAATGCCGCCCAGTGGCCGAGCCAGTATTGCTGGCCCGAGGGCATGATGCGCCGTTGGCACCAATATTCCGTGCAGCAGCCGCATCAGCTCATGGTTACCGAAAATCTCGTGCAGTGGCTCATGGGCACCGCCGACAACTTCCTGCTCCAGTACAATATCGGCCGCGAGTTCAATATGGAGGGGACCGTGCCGCGCCTCGGCCAGGACGTGCCGCGCTGGTATGGTGAATCCGTCGGCTTCTGGGACGGCGACGCGCTGATTACCTGGACCTCCAATATCCAGGGTTGGGTGACCCACAACGCGTTCGAGCATTCCGACCAGCTCCAGATCATCGAAATCTTCACGCCGATGGAGACCGAGAATTTCTCGGGCCTGCATCACGAGGCGATCTTTTATGATCCCGCTGCCCTGACTGTCCCGGTGCGCCAGATCCAGTGGTATCAGCAGCTCGATCAGTTCGATGTGGTCGACCCCTACATCTTCATCGAGTGCAACCAGACGATCTTCCCGATCGACGGGCGCGCGCAGCCGGTCTCACCCGGCCAGACCATCGAATACACCATCCCCGATCGTTTCGGCCGTCCGTGGGCAACGATCCAGGAAGAGTATTTCGAGCAGGACATGCAGCGTCCCGAAGGTGAGGCCCTGTTCGGCTTCTAGGCAAAATCAGCGAAAGGCACCGGGGCGGCGAACGTCCCGGTGCATCGCGTGCACTTCGATCGGCCCGGGGGATATGCTTGTCCGCCCACTTCAGGGCGGAGGGCGGCCTCAAAGGAGAGAGGAAAATGATGAGTATCAAGAAAGCCTTGTTTGGCGGGATCGCTTGTGGGTGCATCCTGGCTGCAAGCGCGGTGCCCAGTCTCGCGCACCATTCGTTTGCCATGTTCGACGGCAGTCAGGTCAAGGTGTTCACCGGCGTGGTGACGCGGATCAACCCCGATGCCAACCACCTGCAGATCTTTTTCGCCCCGCTCGACGACGCGCGGCGGGCGGTGATCCGGGACGATAATGACGAGCCCCAGATCTGGGCGGTTGAGATGAACGGTGCGGCCCAGGCGGCCCAGGACGGCATTTCGGTCAACGGCTTTGCTCCGGGTACGATCTTTTCGATCGGGCTGCACCCGCTGCGGAACGGTCAGCCGGGCGGTGATCGCGGCGAATCCGCGCTTTACAAATGCCCGGCCAATACTCCGCCGGACGCCGGAGAACACTGCTGGGATGTTGAAGGTTCGACCGTGCACGGCGATGGCGAAATTCCTCACGAGGGCGAGCTCCAAGAGGAATACGTTCCCGAATAGGCGCCGCCCCGATCCGCTGCTGCGTCTATCGCGGCGGCGGATCGCGATTGGCCGACCGCTCGATAAAGTCGGCATGAAGATATTGAGGACACACAGCCATGCATGAATTTGCCTCGTGGCTGGCAGGCACCGCGTTCAGCCAGACCATCGCCTCCAGCCTCTGGATGATCCCGGCCATCCAGTCGGTGCACATCGTCACCTTCGCCGTATTGATCGGCGCGCTGCTTATCGTGGACCTGCGAATCCTGGGGCTTGCATCGAAAGACCAGTCGCTCGTCGTTGTGACACGGCGTTACGCCCCCTGGGTGTGGGGATGCATCGCGGTTCTGGCAGCAACCGGCCTGCTTCTGATCATCGGCGAGCCGGCGCGCGAACTTCTGAGCTTTTCGTTCTGGGTAAAGATGAGCCTTCTGGTTGTCGGAATGATAATCGCCGCCGCCTTCCAGATCCACGTTCGCAACAACCAGGCGAGCTGGGGCGAGACCGAAACGGTTCAGCCCGCCACCAAGATCTTTGCGGTTCTCTCGTTTTTCATCTGGGTGGGAATCATCGCCATGGGCCGCCTGATAGCCTGGGATGCCGACATCTGGGGCAGTCTCTCGCCGCAGCCTTAAGGGACTGAGACAATGGATTACTATAGTTTTTTTGCGGCGATCGAGAACTCGGCTATCGGCGCCTTTGTCCGCGAGACGCTCAACGTGCTGCCAATCGTCAATGTTTTCCACGTGCTGGGTATCGCGCTGGTTTTCGGGACGATTTTCATGGTCGACATGCGGTTGATCGGGCTGCAATCGGTCACGCGGCCGGTCAGCCGCGTGGCCAACGATCTGCTCAAATGGACTTGGGTCGGCTTTGCCCTTGCGGCCGTTACCGGACTTTTGATGTTTGCGGCCAACGCAACCACCTTCTACGTCAATCTTCAGTTCCAGCTTAAAATGGTCGCTCTGGCGTTTGCCGGGTTGAATATGGTGGTGTTCGAACTTGTCACCGCGCGAAACATGGCCATTTGGGATGGTGAACGCCGGACGCCACCGTCCGCGCGTTTCGCCGGGTTCGCATCGATCACGCTTTGGGTCCTTGTCATTATCCTGGGACGCTGGATCGGGTACACCAAGGGCTTTAATTTCTCGGCGCCACCTGCAGGCGATCTTGATTTGGACAACCTTTTCGGGGCGATATCACTGGTGCAAACGGCGGTCGGCTGAAACGGAGGAACGATGAGACGAAAAACCATTCAGGTGCGCCGGCCCCTGTCCTGGGGGCTGGCGATGGTTGCGGCGGGGTTCATTAGCCTCGCCGTTCTCCCCGTTTTTTCCCAGGACGTCCAAGAGGGCGGGCCGGTTGAAACCGATTTCGCTCCATACGCTCTAGGGCGGGCCGGAGAGGAGGTTGCAATCAATCTGGATACACCCTGGCGCACCGATACGGTGACCATAACGGTGAACGGGCTCATCGAAAATTACGGTCAAATGGAATATAAGGTCAGCATGGAAGAGGGGGACGTGCTGCTCTACTCCTGGACGGCTTCGGACGAAATCTACTACGAAATGCACGGTCATCCGCTTTATGACGATGGAACTTATGGCGATGCCATGCTCTATCGCGACGAAAAAGGCACCGAGTCCCACGGTTTCGTTCGTGCGCCGCTCGAGGGCATTCATGGGTGGTATTTCGTCAACGATTCCTTCGATACGCCTATCGAAATCGAACTGACGCTTGCCGGAACCTATGAACTTGAGCCGGGCATTATCGGCCAGTCACGCTGATGGCCCTGAAGGGTCGAAATGGATCAACGCCGACCCGCGCACCCATGGCCGTGCGTCCATGACCGCTCGAGCCCGCGTGATCCGATTTGTTCTTTCCACAGCGCTTTTGCTCGGCGCGCCGCACGCATTCGGTCATCCCTCCTATGCCATGTACCTGATGGATCAGGAGATGATCCTGGTGGGAGAGGTCAAGAGCTTTGACTACACCATTCCCCATTCCTGGCTGCAACTCACCATCACCGGCGATGAGGAGACCGCACAGGATTGGGCAATTGAGATGGAAGGGGTGCCGCAACTTTTCCCGCAGGGCATTCGCCAGGATTACGTGACGCCTGGCGACCGGATCACCGTGCTCGTCCATCCGATGCGCGGCAATCGGCCCGCCGGGCTCTGGCAAGGCTCGATCGATAGCCAGGGCCGGGCCTTTGGCCGGGCCGAGGGTTTGGACCCGCCCGGCCCGCAATAGCGCGTTGTTTCAGGCGGCGTTTGCGCGCTCGGCGGTGTGCTCGTTGCGATTTCCCATCACCAGCTTGGGGCCACTCGCGGGCATATGGGCCAGATCGAAATCGAACGAGTTGTCTTTCTGGCTGAACGAGAGCAGCCGGGCCGAATTGAGGATAAAGGCAAGCTCGGATCCCACATGGATCAGCACAGCTGCCACGGGCCCGACAAAGCCGAGCATCACCGCCATGATCCCCAGAATATCGATGATGATGGTGCCGGCAAAGTTGAACAGGATGATGCCCCGCGCCCGCCGGGCGATCATGACCGTTTGAGCGAAGCGCTCGAGATCGTTGCCCAGCAACACGATGTCGGAACGCTCACGGGCCACTTCTGTGCCCGAGCCCATGGCAACGCCCACATCGGCGGCCGCCAGCGCCAGGGTATCGTTGATGCCATCTCCGACCATCGCGACCTTGCTCTTGCCGCCAACCAGTTCGCGGATGTGATCGAGCTTGTTTTCCGGCAGAAGTTCGGGCCGCACGTCATCGATGCCGAGTTTGGCACCCATGGCCCGTGCGACCGGCGCGCTGTCGCCCGTCAGCAAGATGGTGCGGATGCCCATTTTTTTGAAGGCGTCGATAGCGCGACGCGCCTCGGGCCGCTCCCGATCAGCGATGCCAATCGCCCCGAGCAGTTTCCCGTCCTCGGCCACATGCACCCACGTTGTCGCCTCCTCGCGCGGTCCGAGTTCGGCGAGCGATATGCCGTTGCGTTTCATCCAGCCTGCATTGCCGACCACGATATCCCCCCGGGGACCGGTGGCGGAAATGCCCATCCCGGGGGAATAGCTGAATGAACTGGGTTCGACGATGCTCGTTCCGATCTCGCGGGCCCGCGCCACGATGGCCTTTCCCAGCGGATGCTCGGAGCGGATTTCCGCTGTCGCGGCCGCCGCCAGAATTTCGGTTTCGCCTACGCCCGGAGCCGTGGCAATCGAGACCACATCGGGCTCCCCGAAGGTCAGTGTGCCGGTCTTGTCGAGCACGATGGTGTCGACCTGGCTCAAGGTTTCCAGATGGGTTCCGCCCTTGATGATCGCGCCCAGCCGCGCTGAGCGGCCGATGGCGCCAAGGATGGCAAGCGGGGTGCCTGCTGCTACACCACAGGCACCGGCCACGATGATCACTGCAATCGTGGACGAGATATTGCCGCCTGAAATGAAGTACTCGATCACAGCAAAGATCAGCGCGACATAGACGATATAGGCGGCAAGCTTGTCCGCATAACGTTGAACCGGCGCGCGTGAACGTTCGGCCTCCTCGATGGCGGCAATGATCCGGCCGTAGCTCGTGTCGCGTCCGATGCGCTCGGCGCTAATCTCGATGGCCCCCGACTGATTGATCGATCCGGCATAAACGCGGGCCCCCGCGACTTTCTCGACCGGCATGGATTCTCCGGTGATGCGGGTCTCATCCACAAAGGAATTGCCTCCCGTCACGGTACCGTCGATGGCGACCAGTGCGCCGGGCTCGACCAGAACGGTATCTCCAATCTTTAGGTCTGCGGTCGAGATGGTATTGACCGAGCCGGCCCGCCGGACCGAAACTTCTCGGGGCAGCAACTCTAGCAGGTTCTGGATGGCCCGCCGCCCGCGCTCGACCGTCATGCCTTCGAGGACTTCTGCGATCAGCACGAAGAAGGTGATGACCAGAGCCACAAAGAAATAGCCCGTGTAGGTCGCGGCCAGAATGGCGATGACCATGGAGAGTTCCATGGTCATCTGCCGCCGCCTGATGGATTCCCATGCCTCCACGAACAGCGGCCAGCCACCGAACAATAGCCCCACCAGTGCATACCAGGAGAAGGGGAGGAATATGTTCGATCCGATCATCAGCAGCGGCGGATTGGCATCTGGCAACCGAAATTGAACAGCCGCCGCGCACAGTCCCGCAACCACGATCCGCGCGATCACCATAGGTGAAAACTCGTGGTCGTGATGGTGTCCATGACCATGCTCGTGGTCATGGTCATGGTCATGGTCATGGTCATGGTGATTGTGGTGGTGATCGTGATGATGATCGTGGCCGTGATGGTGGCTATGCGGCGCCGCGGGCGCGTGGTCGGTCATGATAAATCATCCTCTCCATAAAATCAGGCGCTTCCACTTTTCCACCGCGGCGGCAGAACTTTGCGCGAAACGTGCAGAAGTGCAGCAAAGTTGTGCAGGCGCCGGGTTGGCGTGCGGGTGTTGGATGCGCCGTGACCATTCTAGCCGCCCCTGCGCCGATTGCCTGCACGATCATCCCGGCAAAACTGCACGAACCGATCATGCTATTCGGGGGAATTCCGATGTGTCACGCAACGCCAATTCTGTGCAACGAGGAGAAGCAGGCATGCATGACAATCCCGTCGAGAGCCTCAGGCTTGGGAATGGAGATGACCTGAAAATTGTGCTGGTGCACGGACGCACCCAATCGCCACAGGACATGAAGGTACACGCCGAACGATTGGCGCTGGACAATGTCACCTTCCTTTTTCCGCAAGCCACGGGAAATACCTGGTATCCCGGCCCATTCATGGCGCCGATCGCGGAAAACGAACCCGCCCTGTCTGCAGCAATCGCCCACTATGAATCGGTTGTGGCCGATCTCATCGCCGAAGGAACACCCGCCGAACGAATTGTCGTCGGTGGATTTTCCCAGGGCGCGTGTCTCACCTCGGAATTTCTTGCCCGTCATCCGCGCCGCTACGCCGCGGCCATCCTGTGGACGGGCGGGCTGATCGGCCCGGCCGGAACCGTCTGGCCGCTGCGGCCGGTGCTTTCGGGAATGCCCGCATTCATTACTACCGCCGAGAACGATCCCTTTGTCCCGCCCGAGCGCGTACGCGAGACCTACGACTGGTTGCGCCAGAGTGGGGCCAAGCCCGAAATCGAGATTTTCGAGGAGCGCGAACATGGCGTGCTGGACGTCGAAATCGCATCCGTTCGCAACATGATCGAGAGGGTGAGATCGGTCTCCGCAAATGAGCGTTTTGTGCAGCCGCGATGATGCGATTTTGCTCGATGATGTTCGGATCATATCCCTTCGGGCGCTGAACTTATAGAGCAAAAACAATACCATAACGGCCAAAGCTCTGTTGGAGCGACTGGCGGCTGCATTCCTGAAGCGGGGATAGGAGGTGCCGACAGGTGATGATAACGTGCAGGACGCCCATCGTTTCGTTATGGGAATTTGTATGGCCCGGCACGAGGAGGTGCCGCTGGTCAGAATTCGGCAGGCGCGTGCGATCCCGGTCCATCCGGGAAAGGGCAGAATATCGCTTTGCCGGCGTGAACGCGCCGGCAGGGTCAGGAGGACTTGTGGGAGGAGTAGGAGATGCGTGCGCACGCACCCTTTGGCGTGAACGAAACTCATGGGGTCCTGGGGCAGAAGCCGAACAAAACGGCAGCTTCCAGCGACAATTATAATTGGAATTCCATCTATGCGTCGTCGCAGAGCGAGTTTCCATTCGAAGCGTTTTTTTCGGCTGTCGAGGACCAGTTGCTCGTTCTGCATCGCAGTGGTCCCGTATCCGTCGATCGGCTGAACGGGGACCGTGCCCAGAGGCGGATCGTTCCGGCCGGCGGTATTCATCTCGTACCCGGCGGCATGAGTTTCGGCTTCCGGCTGTTCGAGAGGCTCGATACGCTCCATGTGTATGTGCGCCGTGCCGTGATCGAGGAGGTTGCCGCCGAGATGGTGGTGGGCGATCCCACCAATATCGATATTGTGGGCGAATTCGTCGATTCCGATCTGCAGATGAACAATCTGCTTCAGGCGGTGCTGTTCGCGCTCGAGGATGGCGATTATGCCACCTCGCTCTATGTCGATTGCCTCGCGCGCGCGGTTGCTTCGCGTCTGGTACGCAATTATTCCAATGCGCGGCTGCGACAAACGTCGCCATTCTCCTCGGGCTCGATCGGTGGTCCGATTGTCAATGAGGCCATCGCCTATATGCGCGAAAACCTCGACCGCTCCATCGGGCTCGATGATATTGCGGCAGTCATCAATCGCAGTCCGAGCCATTTTGCGCGGCAGTTCCGCAACGAGATGGGCACGCCGCCTTATCAATACCTGGTCAATCTCCGGCTCGACAAGGCACAGTCGCTGTTGCGCGAGACGCGAATGTCAGTCGCCGAAGTGGCGTTTGAATGCGGCTTTACCCACCAGGAGCACCTCACCCGCCTGTTCCGGCGCCGCTTCCAGACGACGCCCGCGGCCTATCGGAAATCGTGCCAGAACTAGGCTCCGATCCTGCGCCAGGGAGATTGGAGCGCAAAGATTGTTTTGTGCAGGTTCCCCTGCGAGAACGTGCAGGAGAGAGGTGGCGCTAACAACTAGCTTCCGGACTCGGAAGGCGCAGCACTTCGCGTCCGGAGGAATTTATGTATCCATTTGTCTACCAGGCACTTTCCCAACGCGTGGTCTTTGGTTCAGGAACCATCGATCAGGTCGGAGATGAGCTTGCGCGAATGGAACTCACAAAGGCCCTTGTCCTTACGACACCCCAGCAGGAGGAAACCGGCCGCCAAATGGTTTCGGCCCTGGGCAATCGGGCCGCGGGGCTGTTCGCGGGCGCGGCAATGCACACCCCCGTCGAGGTCACGGAGGAGGCGCTAAAGCAGGTTGAGGCGATTGGGGCCGATTGCGTCGTCGCCATCGGCGGAGGCTCGACAACCGGCCTGGGCAAGGCCATCGCGCTGCGCACCGATTTGCCGCAGATCGTCATTCCCACAAGCTATGCCGGCTCGGAAGCCACGCCCATTCTTGGCGAGACCAAAGAAGGCGCCAAGACCACGCAGCGCTCGATGGGGGTGCTTCCTGAAGTCATCATCTATGATGTTGACCTCACCATGAGCCTGCCTGCCAAGATGACGGTGACGTCCGGGCTCAACGCCATCGCCCATTCGGTCGAGGGACTTTACACCAAGGACCGCAACCCGATCATCTCTATTCTCGCCCAAGAGGGTATAGCCGCCCTGGCGCGCGCACTGCCGGTGATCCACCACCGGCCCGACGATGCGCAGGCGCGCTCGGATGCCCTCTATGGCGCATGGGCCTGCGGCACTGTGCTTGGAGCAGTCGGCATGGCGCTGCATCACAAAATCTGCCACGTCCTGGGGGGCAGCTTCGACCTGCCACATGCCGAAACCCACACTGTCGTCCTTGCGCACGCCACCGCCTACAACGAGCGCGCCGTGGCACGGGAGCTGGCGCCCGTGGCCGATATTTTCCAGTCCGAAAGCGCGGCGTCCGGTCTTTGGTCGTTCGCGCGTCGTCTCGATGCGCCCATGACGCTTGCCGAATTGGGCATGAAACAAAGCGATCTCGACCGAGCGGCCGAGATCATGATGAGTAATCCCTACTGGAACCCGCAGCCGCTGGCCAAGGAAGACTTGCGCGGTCTGCTCGATGACGCCTTCTTCGGGCGGGCGCCGGGAACCAGTCTTTAGGGGGCAGGGAATTGACGTCGCAGCAGACAGGTATGGTCGAATGCTTCTCGAACTAAAATCGGTTTCCAAACGGTTTGGGGCCGTCGTCGCGGCGGAAGGCATCGACCTGGCCGTAAGTCAGGGCGAAGCGCTCGGAATCATCGGGGCCAATGGCGCGGGCAAGAGTTCGCTCTTCAACCTCATTACCGGCGTGTTGCGCCCTGATGCGGGAACCGTTTCCTTCCACGGCCAGGAGATTACGCGCTCAAGCGTGCGTGACCGGTGCCGTGGCGGCATCGGACGATCGTTCCAGATCCCCCAGCCCTTCGAGACACTGACCGTTTTCGAAAATCTCATGGTTGCGGCCGAATTCGGCTCGGGCGACTCCGAAATGGGTTTGGAGGAGACGTTCGCCATTCTCGAAATGACTGAACTGGCGGACAAGGCCAATATCGTTTCGGGCAAGCTCACCCTTCTCGATCGCAAGCGACTCGAACTGGCGCGCGCCCTGGCGACCAATCCCGACCTGCTGCTGCTCGACGAGATCGCCGGCGGCCTGACCGAGGGAGAGTGCCACAGGCTGGTTGAACTGATCGGCTCGCTGCATAAGCGCGGCATCACGATCATCTGGATCGAGCATATCGTCCACGCGTTGCTTTCGGTCGTCTCACGACTGATCGTGCTCGAGCGTGGCGTGCTGATCGCGCAGGGCGAACCCAAGGCAGTCATGGCCGATCCGGCGGTGCGACGGTCCTATCTGGGCATTGAGGAGGCGGCATCGTGAGTGCGTTGCTCGAAACTGAAAATCTCGAAGTGTTTTACGGTGACTTCCAGGCGCTTTTCGGCGTCGATGTGGTGGTCAATGCCGGCGAAACGGTGGCCATCATCGGCTCGAACGGGGCGGGCAAATCGTCGTTTCTGAACGCGCTGTGCGGGCTCAACGCCTCAAAGCCCGAACAGATCCGTCTCGAAGGCGTATCGGTGGGCGGTACACCCGCCTTCGACATGGTGCGCAAAGGTGTGGCTCTCGTGCCCGAGGGCCGGCGTCTGTTCCCTTCGCTCTCTGTCGAGGAAAATCTCATGGTCGGCTCGCACGGCATGAGTGAGGATCGCGGCTGGACGCTCGAAGCCATTTACGACCTGTTCCCGATATTGAAGGAACGCCGCAACCAGCCCTCGACGACACTTTCAGGCGGCCAGCAGCAGATGGTGGCCATCGGCCGCGCGCTGATGAGCAACCCCAAGGTGCTGCTGTGCGACGAAATCAGCCTCGGACTGGCTCCCTCTATCGTCAAGGATGTCTATCAGGCGCTCGCAGAGATCAAGCGGCGGGGAACAACAGTGTTGATTGTCGAGCAGGATCTTTCGGCGGCACTGGACGCGGCGGACCGGGTCTATTGCTTCATGGAGGGACGCGTCAGTCTCGAGGGGCGGCCGGGCGAACTCACGCGCGAGCAGATACAAGACGCATATTTCGGGGTTTAAGCGGCTATGAATTTCATCAATACGATCATTCAGGGTGTGCTGCTGGGTGGGCTTTATGCCCTGTACGCCGCCGGACTGTCGCTGATCTTCGGCGTCATGCGCCTGGTCAATCTTGCCCATGGCGACTTCATCGTTCTCGCCGCCTATGTCATTCTCGCGCTTTCATCGGCCTTTTTCATACCGCCCTTCTGGGCCATGCTGATTGCACTTCCTTTTCTTTTCGCATTGGGCTGGGCGCTACAGCGGGTGATCCTCAATCGGACGGTCGAGGAAAACCTTCTTGTTCCCTTGCTTGTCACGTTCGGGCTGCAGATCATCATCCAGAACGGGCTGCTTGAGGGGTTCACCGCAAACAGCCGCCGGCTCAGCCTTGGTGGCATCGAGTCGGCCTCGCTTTCGATCGGCGGAATCAGCGTCGGTGTCATGCCGTTGTTCACATTCGCGGCCGCGGTCGCGGTTATCGGTGGGCTTTCCGTGCTGTTCTATATGACCGCATTGGGGCGCAAGCTGCGTGCCACCTCGGACAATCGCACCTATGTCCAGATTGTGGGTATCAACCCTCACAAGGTTTTTGCTATCGCCATGGGGCTCGCCTTCATCGTGATTGCCATCGCTGCGTTCTTTATGGGCGCGCGCTCCAATTTCGATCCGTCCCAGGGCCCCGCCCGTCTGCTTTTCGCTTTCGAGGCCGTAGTTATCGGCGGACTGGGGAGCCTTTGGGGGACGCTGGCCGGTGGGGTCATCCTCGGTGTCTCCCAGGCCATTGGCGCTGCGATCCATCCTCAATACCAGATCCTGGCCGGCCATATCGTCTTTCTGTTGATCATCCTGTTCAGGCCACGTGGCCTGTTCCCCAAACAATAGGGTGCGCGGCACACCATGAGTTCACAACAAAACACCACTACGGGCGCCAAAGACGTCCATGCCAAGGACGCACTGGGTGCAGCCAAAGGCCGCTATCGTGTCGCGGTCGATACGAAAGTGTCCAGGATTGGCATGATCGTCATGGGCCTCGTTATCCTGGCCCTGTTCGCCGCTCCCGGCTTTGTCGAACGAGCCTTGCTGCAAGATCTCATTTTGATCCTGATGCTGATCGGCCTCGCTCAATGCTGGAACCTGCTGGCGGGTTATGCCGGGTTGATCTCGGTCGGCCAGCAGGCCTTTGTGGGCGTGGGTGCCTATGGCATGTTCTACGTCGTCATCATGATGGGGGCCGATCCGCTCCTGTCGGTGCTGATCTCCGCGGTGTTTGTTGCCCTGCTTTCAATCCCGGTGGGACTGGTGGTCTTCCGGCTGCAGGGCGCCTATTTCGCTGTCGTCACCTGGGTTGTGGCTGAAGTGTTCCGGCTGATCGCCGCGATCTGGCCAGCCCTTGGCGGTGGAACGGGCACGGCATTGCCGCGCTCCGCAACCTCCGAGATGATCGGGCTCGATTTTGCCGCCGAATTGTTCGGTGTGCGCTCCGCGGCGGCCCGCGAGATCGTGATCTATTGGGGAGCGCTCGCCGTCGTGGTGATGATCGTGATCGTCGCTTATCTCATGCTGCGCTCACGGCTGGGCCTGGCGCTTTCGGCCATCAAGGACGGCGAAATCGCCGCCGAAAGCGTCGGGATCGACATCAACCGCACCAAGTTTCTGGTCTATGTCTTCGCTGCCTTCGGGGCCGGCCTGATCGGTGCGCTCTATTTCCTGCAGCAGGCCCGCGTGTCGCCCGATGCGGCCTTCTCGGTCATCGACTGGACCGCCTATGTCATCTTTATCGTGGTTATCGGCGGGCTGGGGACGATCGAAGGGCCGATCATCGGCGCCATCGTTTTCGTGCTGCTGCGCTCCTGGTTTTCGTCTTTCGGACCCTGGTATCTGATGGTCCTGGGGCTGCTTGCCATCGTCATGATGCTGTTCGCGCCCAAGGGATTGTGGGGAATGTTCTCCTCGGCAACCAACATCCATCTTTTCCCGACGCGCAAACGCCTGGAACGTGATGAGGATGAGTAGGGCACTCCGCTAGCGGCCGGTCAGCGGGCGAGCAAGGTTCGCGTGCACTGGAAAGATATTGTTTTTCAATACCTTGGGTTCACCCCCGGCATTCGATTGTTTCGTGCAGAACTTCGCAACGGATTATGCAGGTCCGTTTCCCGCTCACTGGTTAGGCTTTTCGTGGATGGGGAAGGCAGAACTCTTCCTCATCGGGTCGAGAGCTGCCCGTTCCGGATTTGGCGGACGGCTTGGGAAGAGACAATCGCGAAGATATCGGGCGATAGCCCGGTACAGAAAAGGTATAACATGCGCGACGAACATAAGCTCGTTAAGGGTATCCACCACGTCACATCCTGCGTGGGCGGAGCCCAGGAGGACATCGATTTCCTGACGCAGGTCGTAGGCCAGCGTATGATAAAACAGACCGTTCTGTTTGACGGCCAGGTTCCCATCTACCACCTCTATTATGCCAACGCCGACGCCGAAATCGGCACCGTTATGACGACTTTCCCCTATCGCCAGGACGGTCGTAAGGGTCGCAAGGGCACTGGCCAGGTTGCAGTGACGGCCTATAGCGTTGCCGAGGACAGCCTCGATTTCTGGGCACAGCACCTCGAGCGCCATGGCGTCAAGAACTCGGGCGTCAAGCGCCTGTTCGGCAAGGACCGGATCTATTTCGAAGATCCCGTGGGCCTGGGTTACGAAGTGGTCGGCGACAACCGTGACACCCGCAAAGGCTGGACCACCAACGAAATCTCCGAAGCCAATTCGGTCAAGGGTTTCAACAATGTCGTGATGACCGTCCGCGAAATTCCGTCCATGGAGGCCTATCTCGTCGATGCGCTGGGCTTTGAAAAGACCGGACAGGAAGACAATTACCACCAGTACGAAATCAATGGCGGCGGCCCTTGCAAGACGGTCATTCTGCGTGAAGATGCGGACACGCCTCAGGGGTCGTGGACATTCGGGGAAGGCACAGTACATCACGTCGCCTTCCAGGTTGAAAATGATGACACCCAGAAGGTTCTCAAGGACTGGCTCGAGGGCCTGGGATATACCGACTCCTCTGAGCAAAAAGATCGGAACTACTTTCACTCGGTCTATTGCCGTTCGCCCGGGGGTATCCTCACCGAATTCGCGACCTGCGACATCGGCTTTACCACTGACGAACCTCTCGAAGAACTGGGCAAGAACCTGATGCTGCCGCCCTGGTTCGAAGATCGCCGCGCCGAAATCGTGGCGCCGCTCGAGCCGATCAAGGTTCCGCAATAATACCCCATTGAACGGGATAAAGAGGGGCCGGCGAGATATCGCCGGTCCCTCTTTGCGTATGCGGCCGGCACGGGAGCAGGCGGCAAAACGCCGGAGAAAGCCGGCAATTTGCCGACCTTCTGTCCTTCTTTGACGGTGTCCTGCGAAATTTGGGGTGATTTTCCCCTGTTTGTACGAGCAGATGACGTTAGCCTTCAGCCTATGTACAAGGCGGAGGACGTTGTGATGGGCAAGGCCTTATATCTGGTTGGTGCGGGCAATATGGGCATTGCGCTGTTGGAGCGCTGGCTTGAAACGGGAACGGTATCCCACGAAATAATTGTAATTGATCCCACTCCGTCCGCCCACTTGCTGGCCTTGCAAGCCAGATATGGTTTCGAACTGAATCCCGAGCGGCGACCCGTGGCCGACATCGTGGTCATTGCCGTCAAACCGCAATATGCAAAACCTGCGGCTGCACGCCTCGCAGACATTTGCAATACCGATACACTCGTGATCTCGATCATGGCGGGGCTGTTGTTCCGTTCGCTCACCCAACTGGTTCCTTCGGTCATGGCATTCGTTCGCGCCATGCCAAATCTCGCAGCGCGGCACGGGAAAGGCCTCACGGCCCTGGCGGCGAGCCTGACCTGCAGCGACGCCGAACGCAAAGCGGCCGAGGCGCTGTTCGCTGCTGCCGGCAGTACAGTGTGGGTGGATGAAGAGGATTTCGACGTCGCCACGGCCATTGGCGGCTCCGGTCCGGGATATCTGCTTTTGTTCGTGGAATGCATGGCACAGGCCGCCCAGAGGACAGGGCTCGAGCCCGAAGCGGCCGAAGCGCTCGCCGAGGCCGTTGTTATCGGCACGGCCGCCCTGCTCGAAAATGAGAAGCAATCACCCGCCGATATTCGCCGCGCAATAACATCACCCGGGGGAACGACCCAGGCCGGGCTCAATGTGTTGATGGAACACAAGCTCGACGGACTTGTCGCCAGAACGATAGAGGCCGCAGCGCAACGTTCACGCGATCTGCAGGCCGAACTGAGCATGGAGGGCTAGGTCCCGGCCGCCCTGTTTCCAGAGGAGAGGCTCCGTGAAAAAGAGATCCGGCTCTCAGATTGTTGCCCTTGAAGTTTACCGGCACCTGCGGTTTCGAATTCTGTCTGTGGAGATGCCGCCCGGTACCCGGCTGCGTGAGGATGATATTGCCGCTGAACTCGACGTCGGAAATCTTCCGGTCCGCACGGCACTGGAACGTCTGATGCGCGAGGGATTGGTTTCGAGGCAAGGGGGATGGATGGTCGAGCGGATCAGCTGGGTCGAAGTGCAGCGCATGTACGAAGCGCGTGTTTGCATAGAGGGATACGCCACGCGGCTCGCCGCCGAACGCATTTCCGAAAACGCCCTGCATAGCCTGGAAATCCTGCACGAACAGATGCTCGATTACCGCAATCTCGCCGAAGAGGAATTCGGTGAAATCAATCGCCAGTTTCACAGAGGCATCGTGGAGTCCGCAGCCGTGCCGCTGTTCATGGAAATACATGGCCGCACGCTCTTTAACTTCAGGAATCTGATGCTCAGCGACTCTTACGACGAGGCCGAAATGGATCGGTCAAATACCCAGCATCGCGCCATTCTCGACGGATTGATTGCCGGCGATGCCCAGGCTGTGGAGCAGATTGCGCGCGACCATGTCGTCTATACCCTCGCCTTGCTTGAACGGATGTTCGGCAAGTCGGGTACGGCACGGCGCAAGTATGTTGACTCGCACATATGAGCAAACCGAACAATTGACCGGTCGTTTTCGGGCCGAAGCGCTGGTTTGTACGAATATCGCGTCCAAAGAAACAGTTCCTACGCGAAGTTGTCCAATTCCATTATATTGATACGGCCAACTCCCTTTTATCGTGGCCCAATCGTTGCCGTCAGGGCGCTGCGATACAAAAGGAAGGAAAACATGTTGGTACATAAAGTTGGATTTGGACTGGTCTTGTCCGCCGTTATGCTGGGCAATGTCACAGGCGTTGCTGTTGCACAGGAGATTTCCATCGGTGCGGTTGTGCCGCTCTCGGGCGCGAGTGCAACGACCGGTGAAGACCAGCGTCGAGGCATCACCCTCGCCGTCGAAGAGATCAACGCTCAGGGCGGCGTTCTTGGTCAGCCCTTTTCCGTCATCATTGAAGACTCCGGCGGGCGTCCTCAATCGGCAATCGACGCGGCGACCAAGCTCGTGACCGTCGATGAGGTTCCGATCGTGATTGGCGAGTATTCCTCGGGCAATACCCTGCCTATGGGTGACTATCTCGTTCAGCAGGGCGTTCCTCACATCAATCCCGCCTCGACGTCCGGTCAGGTGCGCGACATCGGTGAAACGTCCTACTCGGTTGTCGGTCTGGACAATGTGTCGACGGCTTTCGCCGCCCAGGACGTGCTGGACCAGGGATGGGAACGCGTCGCGGTGATCGCGGTGAATAATGCCTTCGGTCAGGGCGTCGCCGAAGAATTCGGCAAGCACTTCACCGAATTGGGTGGCGAAGTCACCACCTCCATCCTCTACAATCAGGGCCAGTCGACATACCGCCGTGAACTCCAGCAGCTCGCTGCAGGGGAGCCCGATGCCATCGTCTATACAGCATACGGCACAGAAGCTGCCCTGATTAACCAGGAAGCTTTCGAGCTCGGTATGCAGGATCAGTTCCCCTTCTATTCGATCCTCATCACCATGATGAACTCCGATACCGAGCCCCAGTTCAAGGTCGGCCAGATGGGCATGGACGTGGGTTATGTCGGCGAGAATGGCGAAAGCTATCGTGAGGCCTATACGACCGCATTCGGCGAAGACTTCCTGTCCGCCTATGGTGGCTATGCCCACGACGCCGTCCTGTTTGCCGCGGCAGCGATCGAGCGGGCAGGTTCGACGGATCGGGAAGCCATTCTCGAAGCGATCGAAGCGCTGGGCGAAGAAGGGTTCGAAGGGATCACCGGCATGATCAACTTCGATGAAGACGGCCAGCGTACGGCCCAGCCCTATCTCAAGTTCATCGTCAACGACGACGCTCTCGATATCCGCGAGTAGTCTTTCGAAACCAAGAGGACCCGGGGTTCAGCCCGGGTCCTTTTTTACTGCACAAGGGGTCACAATGTTGCAGTTCGCCGCGGACGTGCTCGTTAGAGCCGTCGATCTGGCGCTGATTGCCGTAGCGCTAAGCGCCGTCTATTCACTCATCAGCTTTCCCAACGTTGCGCTCGTCCAGTATGCGGTTGTCGGGGCATTTCTCGCCATCGCCATGCAGGCCGCCGGACTGCCACTGTTTGTTGCCGGCGCTATCGCCTGCGCCATCGTTGCCGGGCTGGCTGTGGTGTTCAATATGGTCATTTTCGAACGGATTCTCAAAATAGGCGCGGCCAACGCGCTCATCGCGTCGCTGGCTTTGGGCATGATCCTGTCGGCCATTTTTCTCGTCGCTTTTGGCTCCCAGCCTCAGCGCCTGGACGTGCCGGTTACACGCGCAATGAACATCCTGGGGGCCCGGATCACCATCAATCAGGTCTATTCCATAGCTATGACCATGGCGGCGATCGGCATCTACGCCCTCGTGCTCTTCAAGACACCGCTCGGCAGGCAGATGCGTGCCACCGCCACCAACGCCAATCTGGCATTGGCCACGGGGATCGACACGCGCAAGGTCACCAATATCGTTGTGGCTATTTCCGGAGCGCTTGCCGCCCTGGGCGGGATTTCTCTTGCGCTCAAGGGATCGGTTTCAATCGAATTCGGCACCAACATGATGCTTCCGGTCTTTGCCGCCGCCATCCTCGGAGGGTTGGGCAATTCCATCGGCGCGCTGGTCGGTGCGCTTGTCATCGCGGTCGCCGAAACGCTGGTCACCAATATCAATTTCGGTCCGCTGTTCGGCGAGGCTTTCTGGTTCTTCCCGGCCAACTACGCCACGACAGTCAGCTTTGCGGTTCTCGTTGCGGTTCTGCTGTTCCGCCCTCGGGGCATCTTCGTCAGCGGGGTGAACCGTGTTTGACTTCTGGATACATATCCTGATTATCGCCTGCATCTACGGCATGCTGGCACTCAGCCTGAATCTGCAGATCGGCTTCGGCGGATTGCTCAATTTCGGCCAGATCGCGCTGTTCGGTTGCGGCATGTACGGGGCTGCGCTCGCCTTCTCGTTGCAATGGGTGCCACTTGCCGGTCTTGGCATCGCTGTCGCCGTGGCCGGTGTGCTGGCGTTGTTTCTCGCTCGCCTTGGCCGCAATCTCGGCGCCGACTACTGGGCTATCGCCACGCTCTCGATTGCCGAAATCATGCGCATTATCGTTACCAACGAGGTGCAGTGGACCGGCGGCGCGCAGGGCGTGAGCGGTCTGTCGCCGCTGTTTGGCGATCTTGCGCGACCGATGGGACAATATGCCCGCCTGGCCCTGATGGCGGGCCTGGTCCTGGCGATACTTGCCTTTTGCCAGATACTCACCAAATCCCGCTTGGGTCTTGCTCTCAAGGTCATGCGCGAGGAACCCAATCTGGCAAGCTCGCTCGGCTACGATCTCAACGCCCTGCGCCGCACAGTCATGGTCACCGGTGGTGTGATCGCTGCCATCGCCGGATTTTTCTATGCACATTATTTCTCTTTTGTCGGCCCCGATCAGCTTGTCTCGGCGGAAACGTTCTTCATCTGGGGCATGGTCATCATCGGTGGTCTGGCCAACAATTATGGTGTCATCGCCGGCGCATTCCTGCTCCAGATCATCATGGCCAACGTTCCCTTTTTCAAGGACGCCTTCGACCTGCCGACCGATTTCGTTTCGGCAGCCCGTCCGTTCCTGATCGGGGCGGGTATCCTGGTCTTCCTGATATGGCGTCCGAACGGCATCTTTGCCGAACGTGTTGGAGGCAAACGTGTCTGAATTCATTCTTGCAACACGCGCTCTCAAGAAGGCTTTCGGGGCTCATAAGGTTCTCGACGGCGTGGATATCAGCGTGCCTCGGGGCGAGGTCGTCGGCCTGCTCGGACCGAACGGTTCGGGCAAGTCAACGATGCTCAATGCGATTTCTGGCTTTCTCAAACCCGATGCGGGTGAGGTGCTCCTGTCGGGCCAACCGGTTACCGGCCTCGAATCCCATGCCATCGCGCGCAAGGGGCTGATCCGGACATTCCAGCTGCCCTCAATGCCACACCGCATGACCGTCCGTGACGTTCTCACGGCAGGATCGAGGACCGGCGCCAATCTCGGGTCGATCTTCAAGCGGGCGCAGCAGGAGAGCGAGATTGAGGATCTGCTCGTTACCTTCAAGCTAGACCACGTCGCCAATCAGCCCGCAAGCTCGCTTTCGGGCGGCCAGAAAAAGCTGCTCTCGATTGCGACGGCACTTCGGGCACAACCGCAGGTCCTTTGCCTCGATGAGCCAACGGCAGGTGTGCATCCGAAGCTCAGAAACGACATTGTCGATATTCTCACATCCATCAACGCCCGCGGTGTCACAATGGTCATCGTCGAGCACGACATGGGGTTCGTGCGGAACCTTTGCAAGCGATGCCTCGTGCTCGACCGAGGCTCTATCATCGCCGATTGTCCACCTGAAAAACTCTCCGAGGATTCACGAGTGGTCGAAGCCTATCTGGGCAAGGCAATTGAACGCGGAGGGGTGCGTCCATGATTGAAACCAATGCGCTTACAGCGGGCTATGGCGACGGCGCCAATATTCTGGACGGCATTTCGGTCCAGGCAAAAGCCGGGGAGATCGTGGCCATACTCGGTCCCAATGGTTGTGGAAAATCGACACTGCTCAAGTGCATAGCGGGCTATCTGAGCCCGCGCAGCGGACGGATCACCATTGAAGGGCGGGACGTCTCGGCGATTCCGATAAATCGCAAGGTCATCGAATACGGAGTGGGCTATGTACCCCAGACAGACAACGTCTTTGCGACATTGTCTGTAGCCGAGAACATCCTGCTCGGTGCGCGTTGGCTCGAAAAATCCCATCGTGACCGCCGTTATGATGAACTTATGGAGATGTATCCGAGCCTGGCCAACAAGCAGAACAGGTCCGCTTCCGCTCTTTCGGGTGGCGAGCGGCAGGTGCTCTCGCTGGCGCGGGCCTTGATCTCCGAGCCCAAGATCCTTTTGCTCGATGAACCTTCGGCGGGGCTTTCTCCCCGCATGATGCACGAAGTCTTCGATGCAATCTCGGTCGTCCGCGACACAACTCAGATGTGCATAATGATGGTCGAGCAGAACGCCTACGAGGCGCTCTCGATATCGGACAGGGCCTATGTGCTCTCAGTGGGCAAGGTGGCCGTGGCGGCCCCCGCCAGCGATCTTCAGACCGATCCTGCAATGCAGGAGCTCTATCTCGGTGGCGCAGTCGAGGCGCATTGACCAGATGAGCATCCGCGGTGCTGCCGGACACCCGGCGGCATCGACCGGCACGTGCGGAGTGGCAATGACCGATACGTTCTTTCGTTGGATTGAGTCATCGGATTTGAGCACGTGGGTGCGTTCTGCGCCGACGGTTTTTGCCTTTCCCACCGTCCTTGTTTTTCATGCTCTGGGCATGGGACTTGCGGTCGGCGTGCCGGTGGTGCTGGCGTTGCGATCGCTTGGGGTGTCCGAAAATCTCGCGCCGCGGGCGCTCGCGGGGTTCTTGCCGGTGTTTGTTTTCGGCTTTATCCTGGCGGTCGGCTCCGGTCTGCTTCTTGTCATCGCCTATCCTACAAAAGCGCTGACCAATCCCGTCTTCTACGTCAAAATGGCGGCTCTTCTCTTAGGGGCGGCAGCAACACTGGGTGCATTGCGTACCTTTTCGCGTACCCAGGGATTGCATATGCCCCCCATTGGCCGGCTGCAGGCATGCGGCGCGGCGCTTCTCATGGCAATGACGATAACGGCGGGGCGATATCTTGCCTATACCTACAGTCGGCTCACCGTCGATTTCGACCGGCTGTTCTGAGGCGGCCCGATGGAACCGTGGGAACTCTGGATCCGCTCGACCGTCCTGTCCCAATACGTCTTGACCAACCGAGGATGGCTTTGGCCGATCTGTGAAACCCTGCACTTTGTCGGATTGTCGCTTCTTGTCGGAACGGTCGGACTCTTTGATCTGCGAGTGCTTGGAGTCGCTCGTGCGATACCACCGATCGCCTTGCACCGGTTCATTCCGTGGGGTGTGGCCGGCTATTCACTCAACCTTGCAACGGGAACGCTGTTCTTTTTCGGCTTTCCTGACCAATATGCCTACAACACGGCCTTCCATTTCAAGCTCGCTTTCATGATCCTCGCAGGTCTTAACGTGGCCCTTTTCTACTCGGTAGCATTTGTCGGCGTACGCGCCACGCCCGCAGGCGGGCAGGCTCCGTTGGCTGCGCGCGCTTTGACGGCAATATCGCTTCTGTCATGGACCGGGGTGATCGTATGCGGCCGCCTCCTGACCTTCTATCGTCCCGGTTTCATGCATCACTAGTCGGGCGTGTCAGTAGCCTTGACGCACCAGGCCGCGGCCTTTTTCCAGTGCGTCTATCCCCAAGGCGGATTCGAGCATGTGCGGATTGCTGACCAGATCGGCAATCGTATACTCCGAGAGGACGCTAAAGAACGCCTCGAGCGCTCTGTCGAGGGCCCTTGTATAGGCGCATCGATCGCGGAACGGGCAGGTCTCGCGCTCGTGTCCGAAACATTCGGAAAGCTCGAAACCGTCCTCCGTAAAGCGCATGACATCAAGAAGGTTGATGTCCTCTGGCGGTCGGGCAAGCCTGATACCCCCGCGCCGCCCCCGGACGGTCTCGAGGAATCCGTTCTTGGTTATTGGAAAAATGATCTTGAACAGGAACATGTCCGAGATGCCGAAAACCTTGGCGATATCGGCAACGCGGCTGAGTTCGGGGGCGTGCACCGCACAGTAAACCAGCGTCCGGACTGCGTAATTGGTTTGTTTGGAAAGCCGCACCGAAAAATTCCGTCAGCCGCGCGCTACAGGCTGGGGAACATGGCCGCTACGCCGGCCTGCGCCATGACTGTAAGGCCCACACCGGCGACCACGCCGCCGACGACCCGGGCATTGGCATAAAGCTGGTCACCGCGCCAGAGCATATAGGCGGCAAACATCGCTCCGGTTGCAACGATGGTCTGAATAATCGCAAAGCCGAGCAGGTAACCCCCTATGGAAACGCTGACGCTCCCCACGATTGCCTGCGCATAGAGGCTGCCGTGCAAAAGGCCGGCCAAAAGGAACGCACCGGTGTCGAGGAAACGCATGCGTCGCTTGCCCAGTGCCAGCGCCAGCCCAAGGGCCAGCACGGCCGCATGTACCAGCCAGCCATTAAAGGGAATGACGACGCCGTTCAGCATCAACAGGCAGCCCAGTATGGTGCCGCCGACGAACCAGGCAGGCTGCAATTTCGACGCCTGCGTAACCGCAGCAAAAACGCCCACGGCAACGATGAAGGCAAAATGGTCGAAATTGATGATTGGATGGGCAAGCCCGGAAAAAAAGCCCTCACCGAAATCGATCGGCTGCCTTCCGCCAAGAGCATGGTGCGCGAGAGCGGGTGTCGCGACAGCAAATGTTGCAAGGGCGCTCGCTGCCATCGTTCGGACTTTGCTCATCATGGACCCCGGCATTTCCTCAAATTTCAGTGCTTGGCTCGTATTCCGCTGCTTGAAGTTTTTCACCGAACCTTCCGTCGTACAATCGGGAAAAAATGCGGAACGTGCCGTTCTATGCAAGCTTCGTGCAGGACAGGGCGGCCCGGGCAGCGCTATGTGGTTGGTCCGTGCGTGCGAGTACCTGCCGTGGGAGAGTTGCGCTGAAATCGATCATCCGCACGCTTTTCCTTGCAACTGCTCTGTGCGCCACGCCGGCGATGGCACATTTCCAGACGCTGTACACCCCAGATCTCACGCCGGATGCTCCGGCTGACATCCGGGTAAAGGCCATTTTCTGGCATCCCTTTATTGGGGGCCCGAATGTGGACATGCCATTTCCGCTCGAGGCCTATGCCATCAATCGCGGCGAGCGGATCGATCTGATGCCTTCGCTCAGCCAGGTCACTTTTGCCGGGCCGGATAATCAGGCGCTTGCCTTCGACCTGACCGTCCCAGTACGGCGGGCTGGCGACTATGTTACCGTATTGGTGGGCGAAGCCTATTTCGACGAGGCGGCCCAGCTTCTCATCCAGCCCTATGTCAAGATGATCCTCAACGCAGGCGGCCTGCCTTCGGACTGGGATGTCCCGGTTGGACTTCCGGCAGAAATAGTGCCGATGACCAAACCTTACAATGTTATGTCGGGATCGACCTTTTCAGCCCGAGTGCTGCGTGACGGCGAACCGCTGCCGGGCCACCAGGTGGAGATCGTCTATCTCAATGCGGTGCCCGATATGGAAGCCAATCGGTCGGTGTCAAACGGCGTTGTCCCGCCCGATGGCGGCGTGCTGGTTGCAACCACCGACGACAACGGCGTTTTTACGGTAGGGTTGCCGCGCGCGGGCTATTGGGGCTTCGGTGCGCTCGCCGCGGGCCCGGCATTTGTGAATGAAGATCATGTCCACATTTCCCAGGATGCTATCCTGTGGGTGGAAGTCGTCCCCTTCTGATATTCATGGCTTCAGGCCGCGGTCCGTTCGGGCACGACGCGCCCCGCTTGCATGAACACTTCTCGCGTGCGCACCGCCTGCCTGAAGACGGGGTCATGGGAAACGATTATCATCGAGTGCGGCAGTGAAAGCAGAATTTGTGTCAGCCGCTCCGTTGTGTGTTCATCGAGGGCATTGGTCGGCTCGTCAAGGATCAGCACCTCGGGATCCATGGCGAGAACCGTTGCCAGCGAAACCAACCGCCGCTCCCCGCCCGAAAGCTTGTAGGTGATGCGGTTTTCAAAGCCCGAAAGTCCCAATTGATCGAGCACTCGCGCGACTATGGCCTCGGCCTCTTGTTGTGACTTGCCGATATTGAGAGGGCCAAAAGCGACATCTTCCCGGACGGTCGGAGAAAAAAGCTGGTCGTCGGGATCCTGGAACACGTAGCCGGCCCGGCAGCGTACCGCGCGGAAGTCCGCCTCGGTCGAGGGTGTCATCCCGAACGCGCTGATCGTGCCGCGGGTGGGGCGCCGCAGGCCAACAAGCAGTTGCAGCAGTGTCGACTTGCCCGACCCGTTCGGTCCATTGAGGCAGAGGCGTTCACCGGCGGAAAGTTGCAGGTTCACCCCGCACAACACCGGTGCATGGCTGTCGGGGTAGGCAAAATGAACGTCCTGGAGGTCAAAGTGAAAGGACATGTGACATCTCCAATGCGATCAGCCCGCAACACAGGACGGCAACGCCGAACGTGAAGCCCAGGTCACGACGTGGACAAAAGTGGCTCGTGTGAATGAGGGGGAACGTCCCATTGAACCCGCGGCAGCGCATGGCCGCCATAATCCGCTCCGAGCGTTCGAGCGCGCGGATCAGCAGCATGCCGATGAGATAGCCGAAGGTTCTGAGCGTGTGCATGTTTGTTCCGGCTACGAAACAGCGCGTTCTCATGGCGATCCGGAGGCGCCCGTATTCAGCATGCAGGACTTCGATATAGCGGATTGTGAACAGGAGAAGGTGCACGAAGATCGGTGGCACTTTGAGCCGGGCAAGCGCATGCCCGAGTTCGACCGGACCGATCGTACCCACTAGGGTGAGCATGGCCAGAACGATCGCATTGGCCTTGAGGGTAATGCGCACCGCCTCCCATAGACCCTCCCAGCTGGCCGTCAGCCCCAGCACCGACAGAAACGGCGTGCCTGGAACGGTAAAGGGCATGCTGATGATGACGAAGATCATGAATGTATCGACCGTTGCGACCTGCCGCACCGTTCGGGCCACTGGCAGGCGGGCCTGGAGCAGCATTGCGAGGGCGACAGCCAGCGCTGCGCCCAAAGCGGGGAAGCTGCTGAGGCTGATGACGACAATCGCAAAAACACCAACCGCTCCGATGCGGAACCGGGGATCGATATTGAGCAGGCCCGTTGTGCCGGCAGGTGCAGCCCCGCCCGATTCAAGGACCATGCTCATGGCTCGATGTCCCGGGTGCGTTGGCGCGGTGCGGCGTTTGCTGTGCGATAGGCCAGACCGAAAAGGCCGAACCCGATCACCCCGGCGACAATGCCGAACGCGGCGACCAGATTGAGGGTGTCATTGCGCGCCTGATAAGCCTCTATCTGGCTTTTCAGCCCTGCGATCTCTTGCGCCACAAGGGCGTCTAGCGTTGCCGAAATCTCGCTGCCGGAGGAGGGGGCCGCCTCGAAATTTTCCTTCGTGGCGCCGTCTGGGCCGTCAGTCACCTCGACATTGGCCTGGGCAACATGGCCTGCGCCTGCATCAAGCCTGAAGACCAATGTGCCCGGCCGATCGGGCACATAGGAGAACCCGCCGCCTTGGTCGGTCACGACCTCAGCCAGGACGGTGCCATCGACGTCGAGAACTTCGATCGTTGCGTGGCCCACCAGCACCCCGTCGGAGAAGAACGCTTCACCGGCAATTTCCCCGCCGAAGGGGTAGGCTTCCAGGATGAGATTATGCGCTACGGCCGGCCAACTGACCGCAAGAGCGACAGACAGGAAGATCAGGCGCGGGAAAGCCCTACCCATGACGCGTCTCCCCCCTCGGGTTTGAAATGGCGGTAAACAGCTCGGGTTTGACCTTGCGCACGAGATAGACCGCTGCGGCGGTCACGGCGCCCTCGATGATCATCACCGGAATATGGACGAGCACAGTCACCTGTGCCGCTGGAATGAACTGTTCGCCCGAAAGTGCCAGCGACAGCGCCACCAGAACCGTGGTGACGACAATGGCGCCGGCGCCCGCCGCGGCACCCCACATCGCGGCTATCGAAGGTGAATTGGCCATGATCCCCCGGCGGCACAGATAGTGCATCAGTACTGCGGCCGCCGCGATGTTGAAGGTGTTGATTCCGAGAACCGTTACGCCCCCGAACCCGAAGAATATCGCCTGGAGCAAAAGGGCGACGGCCAGCGCCGGAAATGCCGCCCAGCCGAGTACGAGTCCCGCCAGCCCGTTCATGATAAGATGTACGCTCGATGCGCCGACCGGGAAATGAATGAGCGAGGCAACAAAGAACGTTGCACTGAGCACGCCCGTCGCCGGAATTGTTTCCATGTCGAGCTTGCGCAGGCCGATACCCAGCCCGGCAAGGCTCAGAACACCGCCAGCAATCAGAACCGGCCCCGAAAGTGCACCATCCGCGATATGCATTTGTGAGGCTCCTCTAGGTGTTCATCCTGCGCCGCCGCGCCATGACGAAAAATCCAAGGCCGGTGAGACCCACGATATAGCCGAGCCCGCCCAAAACGACGGGATAGCTTGACTGGGCGGAATACAGCACAAGATCCTGGCGTATGGGTCGAAGCTGCTCACGGATGGCGGCCGCGAGCGCTGCTTCAAGGTTGGAATCCAGCCCGGCCGACGAAACGTCCTCCTGTTCGCCGGACCCGCCGGCCGCTTCCGGTACCACAAGCGTACCCGCCGCAACCGTCGCTTCCGCAACGTGCCCGGCCCCCGCGTCGAGACGGAAGGTCAGGTCGAGATCACCGGTTGGTGTATAGCTGAAGCTGCCATATTCGTCAGTCAGCACCTCCCCGATCCGTTCGCCGTCGGGACCGAGGATATCAATGACGCTTTCGCCGACCATGACGCCGTCGGAAAAGAAGGCCTCTCCAGCGATATCCGCGCCATAGGGATAGGCCTCGAGGATCAGATTGTGGGCAAGGACCGGGCTGGTCATGGTTACCGCAACAACAAGGACCGGACAGATCTTGCGTGCGAGGTGTTTGGTTATGGTTGCCATGGGTTTCGGTTCCAAATCCGGCAAACGGGCTGCCCGACGCTGATTCGATTACTCGAGATCATGGGCCGTGATCCAGATCACCGCGTCCTGGGAGAGTTCCTTGCCGTCAAATTCGGTATCCGGCCCGATCCCCAACGCGGCAAAGCCCCACCATCCGGCTCTGGGAATGCCGAATGTGAAATAGCCATTGGCGTCACTCATCAGTGTAATCGTGCCGCCCGCTGCTTCGCCGACAATGGGTGCTCCCGATGTGTGCGTGGCCACGTCCGGTTCGGCTGCGATATACTCGACCTCGATTTCCGCATTGGCAACCGGCTCTCCCTCTGAAAGGACGCGCCCGGTAAAGGTTGAGCCGACCAGCGCATTGTAGGGACGGCTGAGCGGCAGGATTTCGGCCTTGAGCCCGAGCGGTTCGGACCAGTCCGTGGGCAACTGCCCACGGTTGAAATAGGCCTTCGTGATCTGCTGTATGAAGAGGTCTTCAGTCTCTTCGTAATATGGCTGCGGAACAGCGGTTATGATGTAGTCTCCTGAGGTGCGGAAGGTCATCGGCACCGAATAGGCCTGCCCGGTATTTGCCTCGCTCGTAAATCCGATTTCGGTTGCGCCGTCCCTTAAATCCGTGCGCTCGCCCCTGTGGACAACGAAGAGTTCTTCGGGCGCGCCGCCCATGTCCATCACGTGGGCGCCACCCAGGGGGTGCCAGAACAATAGATCCACATTTGTCTCGGTCGGAGCATCCATTACGGCCGATGGCGCGAAGATGGAGAGAAAATGAGCATTGGCCGGCGCCGTCAGCAAAACGGCCGCACTCGCCACGAGCGCCGCTGCGAGTCTCTTCGTCATGATCGTCTTTTGCCCCATCAGAAACATTTCCCTTTGAACGTTTACCCGTTTTCGAAGCGCCGTTGTCAGGCGCGCTATCGAACGAAAACTGGAATTGAGCGTACGAGTTTATTGGTCGGGGTCAAGGAGAAAAAAGACTGTTATTTCAATAATATAGGGGGGGGTATCGAAGGAAGCCGGTCGATTTTCATGCAAAATCCTCGAGCCGAGTTTCAACTCGGTCCGGCACACAATTCCATGTCTGGGAGCGGAAATGTGCTCCCGGGATTGTCAGCGCATATAGGTGCGCATCACAGCTATCAGCGCTTCTGTATCCTCCCCGGCGTCGGCGCCGTCGGTCAGATGCATTCGGACATGATCTTCCATGAGCTCGGCGATCAGACCACCAATTGCGCCCCGCGCGGATGCCGCAAGCTGCATGACGCTTGCACACTCGCGCCCTTCCTCCAGAGCGCGTTCCACGGCCTCAATCTGCCCGGCAATTCTGCGGACACGGTTGAGCAACCGCTTCTTGTCGTGGCGCGTATGTGACATCCCGCCTCCTGACGATAGCGCTCGGCTTCAAAGGGAAGTCTATTTTTTATTGATCGGGCGTGGCCTGCACGATCGCAGCGGATTGGCCGGATGATGCGATTGGATCGTGCAGAACCTCGCTGTGGGGCAGCGGCGGCTCGAGTCCTTCAGCCGCGCCAAAGGCCACACCTTCGGCATCGACCGAACCGAGCCACAGGCCGCCGGGACGATCGCCGCGCATCGGACTGATCCGCAACGTGATCCTGTCGCCGGTCGCAACATAGTCGGACTTTATCCCTTTCTGGAAAAGGGCTGGCACGCCCTCCATCTCGATGGCCCATTCCCGCGACTGTCCGTCATCGCCATCGGTCGAGATTCGCAGCCACGAGTGTGGAATGGCATAGTCGAAAGCGATCACCTCTCCTTCGATCACCACTTGCATATCCATATGGTACATCGCGTATGACGGGTGTGCCGGGGCGGGCATCGGCGCAATGAGGATCGCGGCGCCCAAGACGAGGCCCGGCCCGCGCGTGGTCGACAACAACGCCATGCCGCTACCGGCTTGCGCCAATGATGCCCGGTTCGAGATCATAGGTTCCGGCCAGGGTCAGCTCGATCTCGACCGGCGCATCGAAGGAGTCGTTTACGAAATACCAGCCGTGAATGCCCTGCAATGGTGCGCGGACAAAGCCGTGCGACTGGGACCCATCTTCGTCGCGATACAGCATGGCATCGCCATAGGTGCCGTCTGGGCTCAGCGGATGGCCGTGAAATTCGTAATAGATGTCGTCGGATGCCGTCCATGTGTACAGCAGCACGTCGCCTTCATCCATGGTGACCTTGTATTCCATTTGGCCGTAATTTTGGATCATTCCACCCACCGTCAGCCTAATGGTGTCAGTGCGCCAGGGGGCATCGAAATGTGCCGCCACGTCTTCATTTGCGCGGCCCAGGGCATAGGGTGCGAAATCCGTCTCAACAGGATCCGTTCCGGTAATTCCTTGTGAGGCAACCGGAACAGCGGCAACGGCGATTATGGCGCCGCCCATAATCGCCGCGACCTGCGGAAGCCGATTGACTCGTGACTTTTCCATGGGTGCCTCCTGTTTCGAACTCTCTTGAGATGAGCGCTGCGGTGACCGGCCCGGCAGGATCGAGGGCTGCAACACTCCCGGGCGCGCGAAAGCCGTGGCCAAGAATAAGCAGGGTGGGGGCGATTGCCTGCACGATCGATGGATCAAAACTGCACGAATTCGGTGGGGATCGTATGTGAGGCCAAGCCGGTCAGAGAGCCGGGCTGCCCCGCATAGCCGCCGCTTTGTCCAATTTCGCCGCGCAGGCGGAAATTCGGCTCCATGCCGCATATGCTACGGACATTCGGAAAGCTTACTGATTTACATACGAAACGCTCCTCTTACGCTCTGGATTGTTCAGCGGGCCCGGCGGCAAACGGGGCCCGCCAGAGGGGTATCGAAATGAGCAGAACTTCGTATTTTTGGGGCGTTGCGGGCGCATGCATCCTTGCCTGTACAACACTGAGCGCGGCCACCGCCCAGCAGGCCATGCCCCCGACATCGACACAGGCGGTTCTGGCACGTCAGGACGTGATGGTGTCACTGGAAACGCTTTTGCAGGCAGTCGAAATCTCCGCTGGCGACGAGGCTGCGCGATCGGTCAATTTGTCGAGGACAGGCGCAATTTCGGCCATGCTCGGAACTGTGCCGTTTCTCTTTCCGCAAGCGAGCAGCCCTGATGCGTTGGGAGCGGAGGCCGATGCGCCGGTCACCTCGGCTGATCCCGCCATATGGGACAACTTGGAGGCATTCGTCTCTTTGAATGCTTCGGCGTCACAGGTGGCGCGCGATGCAGCGCAAGCTGAAACGGTTGCGGCGCTGCAAAATCATACGACCGCACTCCGTGCGGCCTGCACCGCCTGTCACGAGCAATATCTCACCTATGTCTCGCCCTTTTCGTTCTAGTCGTCCGACCGCCGGACAGATTGGAACCAAAAGGCCATTCTCAGCAAAGGATATCCGCTGATGAGGGAATTCGCCGAGTGGCTCTATGCCACCCCCTTTTCCATATTCCTCCAGACCACCGACAATCTGCTGCCGGCCATTCAGACCGTGCACATTCTGATGATCGGGATCGTCTATACATCGACCTTGGTCATAACGCTGCGGTTGTTCGGGCGTGCCTGGGCCAACGACACCTTGGCCAACACCGCACGACGCTTCATGCCCTGGAACTGGGGCGGGCTGGTGCTTCTGCTCGCCACCGGCATCCTGATGATCATCTGCGAACCGATCCGTGAGCTTTTGAACTACAGCTTCTGGATCAAGATGGTTCTCGTTATCTTGGTTGTAGGCCTCGCGACGGCCTTTCAACTGGGCGTGGGGCGACCGCTGGCGAACGGCGTTTCTGCCGATGGAGTGGCCCGCTATCGCGCACCCGCAGTGGCAACCATGGTTCTTCTCACTGTGATTATCGTCCTTGGGCGATGGATCGCGTACAGCCCCTCTTTCTAGTGCCCCTTGACGGCCGACCTCCAGGAGAGATCGATGAATCTTGACGCATTCTTTGCGAGCATCGCGGCAAGCCCGCTGGCTGTGGCGATCCAGCAGTCGGGCTTTCTATTCCCCGCCTTTGAATCCATTCATGTTATTGGCGTCGCTCTTGTCTTCGGCACAATAGCCATAGTCGACTTGCGCCTCGTCGGACTGGTCGGCAGGAACAGAACCTTCAGCGCTACAATGAAGGACATACTGCCCTGGACATGGATCGGCTTTGCCGTAGCGGCGGTGGCGGGATCGCTGCTGTTTATTTCCAATGCCTCGATGTACTGGGTCAACGGACCGTTCCGATTCAAGATGATGTGTCTGGCATTGGCCGGGATAAACATGGTGATCTTCGAATTGGTCGCCTCGCGCCGGGTTTCCGATTGGGATGCCAACCCACAGGCCACGCCATGGCCTGCACGGATTTGCGGCGCTCTATCCATCACCCTATGGGTCCTGGTTGTCGCCTTTGGGCGCTGGGTAGGCTTTACCCTCAACCCGTTCGGCTTCTGACGGGCCGTATCAAACCGATGATGCCAATGCGGCGGGTGGACTTTCCGCCCGCCTTTTTTGCATCTGCACAAAAACTGAAAATCAATTCAAGTTATTTTCGGTTTAAAAACTCAATTTTGCAGAAATAACGAGTATTCGTGATCTCTCGGTGAATTATACGGAAAATCTCCAAAAGATTGGGTTCAGGATCGATATTTTAACCCCTAAATTTCGTAGGAGCGCCGATCGGTGCGGCATTTGGTGTCGGTCGGTCGCCTTCCAAGACCCAAGGGGAGTTAGACAATGAATATTTCCGGTGCACGGACGGCAGCGAAGCTGAAGGCCGTGCTACTTTCCATAGCGGTGCTGGCTTTGGCACCGTCTGCTGGGGCGCTGGCCCAGTCCGATCGCGCCCTCGAAGCCGTACCTGAGGCCTTCGCTGAAGTTCTGCCGCAATGGGTGGAGGGGACCTGGGGGTTTGTACATCCGGAGGGGTGTTTCCGCTTCTATTGGGGCTGTTACGGCAGCCAGGAAGACTACAACGCCGGCATCGAACCGAAAAATCCGTTCCCACTGACCGAGGAAGCGCGCGCCTTCCATGAGGAAGTTATCGCTAACCTCAATGAAGGCCGTTCGATCTTCGATCCCAATGCGCTCTGCTATCCCTCCGGCATGCCGGACATCGCGCGCTCCAATTTCAAACTGGCCCCGGGCCCAACCGGAGATCGCTGGTATCTGGTCCTTAACGGCAACGAGTTCCGCACAATCTGGCTCGATGGTCGCGAGATGCCCGATGTCGAGCCCTACGACTATACATTCTATGGTGACTCGGTGGGGCACTTTGAAGGCGATACGCTAGTGATCGAGACCCGCAACATGGTGGGAGAAAACACGGCGATTTCACCCAATACGCCCAAATCGGACAATTTCTGGGTGATCGAGCGCTGGACCCCCGTCTCGGCCGACGAGTTCACCGCCGAAATAACGTTCATGGATGAAGAGCGCTTCACCGAACCCTTCACTGAAACCTATCAGGTTCGGCGCAATGCCGGAGGCGAAACCGGTCGTCCGAGCGATCCGTGCATCACCGGCGTCGGCCAGCGCTACATCCCGGATCCGGAAACCGGCGAGCAACTTCTGACCGGCCCGGGCGGCATGGCACTCGAATTCGCCGAAGAATGAGCATCGGCGCGGCGCCGGCCGGGCGCCGCACACTTTGAGTTGCGAGAAAGGATTTGAAATGAACACAACCAAACTGACCCGGGCACTCGCCTCGCTGACCGTCGGAGGCCTGGTCTTCGCCGGCGCAACCGCGGCCTTTGCCCACCACTCGAACGCCATGTTCGATTACACCCATGGCAATGAGCGCACCATAACGGGAACGGTCAACCAGTTCCTGTGGACCAACCCACACTCCTATCTCGACCTGGCGGTGACCGCCTCGTCGGGCAATGTGCAGAACTGGGTTGTCGAGTTTCAGGGCATAAGCCTGAACTCCGAGCGCGGGCTGACCATCGACAGCTTCAAGGAAGGCGACGAGGTCACCGTGGTCATCCATCCGCTCAAGGACGGCCGCACGGGCGGTGATTTCCTTTCGGCCACGCTTGCCGACGGCACCGAGATCCTTCCTCCCGAAGACGATTGATCGCACCCGCACGCGCCAATCCCCCGGCCGGGTCCGCACAGCCAGACCCGGCCGCTTCTTTGTTCTCAGCCGACAATGTTTCGATCGTTCCCACGCCCGCGGAGGTCCCATCGGAACTCCTGCGGATACCGGATTCCAGCACAGCGTGTTCGGTCTCGTACGATGTCGATTTCTTTATGTGAAATGAGAAGGGTTGACGTTCAAACGACGGCGTTAACGCCCAAATATTCCATGGATGTACGGTGGGCTAGACATATCCTCGGTGGTTGAAAGTGCCGTCTGAGGAGGTGGATACGTGTCTGGTCTGGAGTTCAGCTATTCGCCAATGCGTCGCTCAACGAGACACGGCATCGGAGCCGTGGCGCTGCCCATGCCAATGACCATCGCGCGATTGGGTCAGACGATTGTCGCCAGCGCCGGGGTCGTCGGACGCACCGAGTGGTTCGATCACCTTGGTCTCGATGAGGGCAAGGCCAGACAGAAGGCTGGTACGACCGACGATCGCGGATGCTGGTTGATCTGGTCGGATGCTCAACTCGAAAGTGGCGGCCCTTTGACCATTTCGGTCGCGGCGGGCGTCAACTCAGCGCAAGACCTTCCATTTGACACGGGAGAGCCCGTTTCGTTCGTTTATCTTAATCGCCCCACCGTTCTCGGTGTGACGTCCGAACTGATTTCCGGGCTGCCGGGCGAGATGGCTATCCGCCCTGGTCGAGTAGAAAATGACTGTGTGCTGCAAAAGATGATATCAGTCGTCCATTCCATTCTTGATGCGCGTGATGGGGGAGGGGCTCAAATTGCCTTTCTTACGCACCTGTTGCGCGCCATGGCTGCGCATCTCGTTTCCACAAATTCGGATGCACCCGAAAGAAAAGCGGCATACGCGCTCAGTGCCGACGATGCCGCCTTTGCCAAAGCAACCGAATACATGCTCGAAAACATCGAGCGTCCCATATCGGTCCAGGAAATTGCATCGATGGCGGGGGTCGGTCCCTACAAGCTCGGACGCATCTTCAAATCGGCAATCAACGATTCCCCATACAACTACTTCGTGAAGTTGCGGATCGAGCGGGCAAAGCGCCTTCTCTCTCTCTCCAACCTGCCGATCTCCCACATCGCCCTTGAGTGCGGGTTCTCCCATCAGGAGCATTTGACGCGACGTTTTCGCGAGCATTGCGGCACGACACCGGCAGTCTATCGCCGTCAACGAAAAATTCGTTCGCTCTAGTTCTCTAGACAACCCATCTTCGTTCGCCATCCCTGGTCAGGGTGGCGCCGTGCCGGCTCGCCTCCCAGCACGTTGCTTATTGCATCGACGATTGGAGAAAAGTTGAAATAGAATTCAGGTTTAACGGCGTTTTGGAAGAATAATTGCAGCTTATACGAGAATATATCTTGCAACCGTAATCTTCACAAGATTGTCGCCCATATTCCTACTTTGGTTCCGCTGCTCTCTCCATAGGATGTTTGTGTCTGGTCGCTGCTTTGTCCGGTTGCGGCCAGTTCTGCAAACAAGGGGAGTAAATGTAAGATGAGCAATATTTCCGGTTCACGAGGGGTGACTGGGCTCAAGACAGCGGCGCTGGCAACATTGTTGGCCGTCACCATCCCTATGAGTGGCGCGCTCGCGCAATCCGAAGAAATGTCCACGGACATTCCAGAGGCCTGGGCCGAGTTTCTGCCCCAATATGTCATTGGCGAATGGGACGTCGAAACAAACGAGGGCTGCTTCAGCGCGTACTTCAACTGCTATGAGAGCCAGGAGGCCTACAACGCCGGCATCGAGCCCAAGACGCCGTTCCCGCTGACTGAGGAAGCGCGTGCCTTCCACGACGAGGTGGTGGCCAATCTTGGCGAGGGCCGTTCGACCTACGATCCGAACGCGCTTTGTTATCCGCAGGGTATGCCGGACGACGCGCGTGACAATTTCACGCTTCTGCCCGATCCGCGGGGAGACCGCTGGTATCTTCTCAACAGTCCCGAGCAAGTCCGCACCGTCTGGCTCGATGGTCGCGAGATGCCCGAGCGCGAGACATATGACTATACCTTCTGGGGTGACTCGGTGGGGCACTTTGAAGGCGATACCCTGGTGATTGAGACCCGCAACATCACGGGCCCCAACTCTGCGATTTCGCCCAACACGCCCAAATCGGACAATTTCTGGGTGATTGAGCGCTGGACCCCCGTCTCGGCCGACGAGATGACCGTGGAGATTACCTTCATGGACGAAGAGCGCTTCACCGAACCCTATACGGAATCTTTCACGGCATCGCGTGATCCCGAAGGCGATATCGGCCGTCCGAGCGATCCGTGCATCACCGGCGTCGGCCAGCGCTACATCCCGGATCCGGAAACCGGCGAGCAACTTCTGACCGGCCCGGGCGGCATGGCACTCGAATTCGCCGAAGAATGAGCATCAGCGCGGCGCCGGCCAGGCGCCGCACACTTTGAGTTGCGAGAAAGGATTTGAAATGAACACAACCAAACTGACCCGGGCACTCGCCTCGCTGACTGTCGGAGGCCTGGTCTTCGCCGGCGCAACCGCGGCCTTTGCCCACCACTCGAACGCCATGTTCGATTACACCCATGGCAATGAGCGCACCATAACGGGAACGGTCAACCAGTTCCTGTGGACCAACCCGCATTCCTATCTCGACCTGGCGGTGACCGCCTCGTCGGGCAATGTGCAGAACTGGGTTGTCGAGTTTCAGGGCATAAGCCTGAACTCCGAGCGCGGGCTGACCATCGACAGCTTCAAGGAAGGCGACGAGGTCACCGTGGTCATCCATCCGCTCAAGGACGGCCGCACGGGCGGTGATTTCCTTTCGGCCACGCTTGCCGACGGCACCGAGATCCTTCCTCCCGAAGACGATTGATCGCACCCGCACGCGCCAATCCCCCGGCCGGGTCCGCACAGCCAGACCCGGCCGTTTCTAATCGCTTTCTATGAAACGACGTGGTGGCATGCCGGTTAGTCGCTTGAACATGGCGATGAAAGCTGACGATGTCGCATAGCCAAGATCGAGCGCCACCGTTTCGACGCTCTCGCCGGATCGCAATCTGGGCAGCGCCGCAATGACGCGCAGGCGTTGCCGCCATTCCGAGAGCGACATTCCCAGTTCACTTTGGCAGCGGCGCATCAATGTGCGTTCGCCCATCGCAAAGGCCGCGGCGAGTTCGGACACGGTTCTGTTGTCGGCCGGATTTTCGCGGAGTGCGAGAAGGACCTGTTTCAGATCTGCGTCCTGCGTATCGGGAATGTAGCTGCCTGTCGTCGGGCACGTGGCAACAAGATCGACCAAGACACGCAAGAGCCGCGCTCCCGCCGGCCCGCTCAGTTGGGCTTCGTCAAGTTGCGCCAGATGATCGATCATTGCCCGCAACAGGGCAGAGATCATCAACGCACAAGGCGTTGCGGGCAGGCCGGCGCAAAGTTCCCGCGCAATATAGACCGAGCAATGCACCGTTTCGCGGTAATTGAAGCCGATATGGGCGGTTTCAGGCGGAATCCATAGTCCCAGATGGGGTGGCGTCAGAAAATTGAGTGGCCCGATCGATACCTCCGTAATCCCGCTCAGTGAATAGACGAACTCGCCCCAGGGGTGCTTCATCGGGGGATAGGTGGCGTTGGCGGGCATGTGCTCGACCCTGAAGAACACCGGACGCGGAAGATGGTCGGTAAAGGGCGGGTGTCGCAAATGCCGGTGTTGATGAGCACTCATGTCTGTCCTCCGCTATCGATTGGCAGGTTCGCGCTATATGTTGCGATATGAACACGATAGAGCCTTGCTGACAATTAACGGTGAGGTGGGCCTATGCGGCGGCAAATCGACGGAACAGCCATTATCGCTATGGTGTCGCTTTGCCTGGTTTGGGGAATGCAACAGGTCTCCATCAAGGCGGTCGCAGACAACATCGCACCGGTCTTTCAGATCGGCCTGCGCTCCGGCATTGCCGCAGTGCTCGTACTGCTTGTCAGCAAGCTGTTCCTTCGCGAACGCTGGATCCAAGGCGTTGCGCTGGGACCCGGGCTTTTGGTCGGAACCTTGTTTGCCTTGGAATATCTGCTCGTCGCCGAGGGTCTGAGATGGACTACGGCCTCCCATATTGCTGTTTTTCTCTACACGGCCCCGATTTTCGCCGCCATCGGCCTGCATCTGGTCGTGCCGGAAGAAAAACTCAATTCCGTTCAGTGGGCCGGCATCGGATTGGCCTTCGCCGGCGTCGCCGTGATCTTTGTTGGTCCCGAACTCCTCCGTGGCCGTTCGTCCATTGGGCCTGCAATGCTGCTGGGAGATAGCCTGGGACTTCTGGCAGGTGCGGCATGGGGCTTTACCACAGTCGCTTTGCGGGCAACCCGACTGGGAGCGGCGCCACCGACCCAAACTCTGTTTTATCAACTGCTGGCGGCTTTTGGAGGGCTCATGCTCTATGCGCTGATTACGGGCCAGGTGGGCATTGATCCAACGCCATTGGTGGTCATGAGCATGGGTTTTCAAACGCTCGTGGTTTCGGTTGCCAGTTTCCTTGTCTGGTTCTGGATGTTGCGGCGCTACATGGTATCCCGACTGGGCGTCCTCACTTTCATGTCGCCGCTGTTTGGTGTCGTGTTGGGCGCGTTACTGCTGGGGGAAAGTCTCGAACCCTCATTTGTTGCCGGCGCTGCGCTGGTTTTGTCCGGCATGGTGCTGGTCAATGGCAGTGAGTGGCTGGCGACTCGGCGCACAATGCCGGACACTCGAAAAGGACCGTCTGTCCAGGCGCCGCGGGGCTGAGACCTGCCGCAGGTCTTCATGCTGGAAACGCGGCAAGGGCGTGCAGCTCTCGCTTTGGTTGCATCGAACATCAACGAATCTAGATCGGCAGGATGCCGTCGTCCTTGACCTCTTCGATTACCGGATAGGTGTGGCTTTCCTTGACGCCGGGAAGTGAAAGCAGGACATCGCTGAGAAATACGCGATAGCGTGCCATGTCGTGGAGGCGGGCCTTGACCAGATAATCGAAGCCGCCTGCCACCATGTGGCACTCAAGGACCTCGGGCTGCTTGCGGACCGCGTTGGCGAATTTCTGAAAGTTGTCCGGTGTCGTCTTGTCGAGCGAAACCTCGATGAAAACGAGCAGCCCCAGACCCATCTGCTCAGGATCCAGAACGGCCTTGAACCCCTTTATATATCCCTGTTTCTGCAGCCTTCGCATCCGGTCGCTCATTGAGGTGGGCGCCAACCCGACCCGCTGTGCGAGCTCGGCGTTGGTGATGCGGCCGTCGTACTGAAGCTCCATCAGGATGCGGCGGTCAATTCGGTCGATAGTGGTCATTTCCGTGTTCCCAGGGGAGAAGCCGTTTAAAAATTTTGCGAAAGGCGGCGCTGCCTAAATGCGCTCCAGCCCGTCCATGCCAACAATAGGCCGGCGGCCAACAGCACGGTGGCGCTGATCGGTTCGTGGATGAAGACGGACAGCTCGCCACGGGAGAGCAACATGGCGCGGCGCAGATGTTCCTCCATCAGCGGGCCGAGAATAAAGCCCATCAGGAGCGGAGCGGCCGAAATGCGCGTCAGCCTCATTCCGTATCCAGCAATGCCGATGGCGAGCACCAACCCCACGTCGAACGCCGATAGTTTGACGCTGTAGACGCCCACACAGACCAGGCCGACGATGCAGGGAAAAAGCAGCCGGTAGGGGATTGAAAGCAGGCGAACCCAGATTCCCACCATTGGGATATTGAGAACCAGCAACATCAGATTGCCGATCCAGAAGCTTGCGACCATCACCCAGAACAGATCAGCGTGTTCGGTCATGAGTTTGGGTCCAGGCGGTATGCCGTGGATCATGAGCGCTCCAAGGATCAACGCCATCGTGGCGCTGCCGGGAATTCCAAGCGTCAGCGTGGGGATGAAAGCTGTCTGGGCGGCCGCGTTGTTGGCCGACTCCGGGCCGACAACGCCCTCGATGGTGCCTGTTCCGAACCGTTCCGGATGCCTGCTGATCTGCTTCTCGGTCATATAGGCCATGAAGGCCGCAATGGTGGGCCCTGTGCCCGGCAGCGCGCCGAGAGCTGAGCCGAGCAATGAGCCGCGGGCGGTTGGCATGGCGCCATCGCGCACGTCCTGGCGTGTGGGTATCATGTCACGCAGCCGCACCTTTTGCCTGACGTCGGCGTGGTTGTTCGACGCTGCAGAACTCATCACTTCGGCAATTCCGAAAAGCCCCATTGCCAGAATGACGAGGCTGATGCCGTCATAGAGATTGAGTTCGCCAAAAGTGAACCTCTGGATGCCCGTGTTGACATCGGTGCCCACCGTCCCGAGCAGGATGCCGAGAATGACCGCGCCGACCTTCTTGATTGCCGAACCGTCGCCGATCGTGGTCGAAGCGATGAGGCCGAAGGCCATCACCGCGAAATAGTCCGCGGGGCCGAACCGAAGAGAGAACGCGGCGAGCAGAGGCGAAAAGAGCGTCAGCAGCACGATCCCGATCGAGCCTCCGACGAATGACGCTATGGCTGTCGCGCTTAAGGCGACGCCGGCCCGGCCATTTTTCGTCATCTGGTTGCCGTCGATGCAGGTGACTGCCGTCGACGCGCTGCCGGGCATATTGATGAGGATGGAGGCGATCGAGCCGCCGTACTCACCTCCATAGTATATGCCCGCCAGCATGATGAGCGCAGCGGCGGGGTCGAGATAGAAGGTCAGGGGCAAAAGCACCGTGATCCCGACCATCGAGCCGATACCCGGCAATACCCCCACGAAGGTTCCAAATGCGACCCCGATGAAACAATAAAACAGGTTGACCGGTGTAACCGCTCCTGCAAAGCCGCCGGCAAGGTTTCCCAGAAGCTCCATGTGTCAGGTTCCTCCAATCGGGGAAATCGGCAGATCCAGAAGCACGATAAAGATCAGCCAGGTGAATGCGGCCATGGAGAGAGCCAGCCCGCACGCCTCCCAGGGTTTGGTACGCTTATCGGCAAGAGCGGCGAGCGCGACGGCGAAAAAGGTTGCCGGGAGCAGGCCGGCAATGTCGATTGACGCTGCGAAAGCGACAAAGGCAGCGGAGATGAACAGCAGCGGCCGATACATTACCGCTGGCGTCTCCTTTGCCGGCGCAACCAGTGCGACGGCCACAATGATGCCACCAAGCACGAGCCCGATCATCGCTGCGGAAAAGGGGAAGAAACCTGGCCCCATGCGCGATATCGTGCCGATGCCGTAAATCCAGCCTCCCACTGCAAAGGCCGAGCAAGCGACAATTATCGCTGCGCCCGCGGCAATGTCGGTCGGATCGGCCCTGAAATCCAAGCGAAATTGGGTCATCATAAAAACGATATGAGTTATTGGATAACAATATCGATTGTAACAATTCGGACATCTGCGTCAAGACGTGCGAGGCAATTTTCTCGGCTCCGCTATCGACGTTGACGCCGACGCAAAATTCAGCTTAGCATAACAATGCAATGTTAAATATTGTATTGTAATACAAAGGGAGATCGCAATGTATAAGCCAATTCTGGCTCTGGGCCTCGCGAGTCTGCTGGTCACCCCGGCTCTGGCGCAAGGCTATCCTGAAAAGCCCGTACGGGTCATAGTTCCCTATAATGCAGGTGGGGCAGTCGATTATCTCGGTCGGGTACTCGCCCAGCAGCTTTCAGAGGAACTCGGTCAGCAGTTCGTCGTGGAAAATCGGGCCGGCGCGTCGGGCAACATCGGCGCACAGGCCGTCGCCAGCTCTGAAGCGGATGGGTACACGCTATTGATGACCTCGGTCACCAGCAGTGCAATCACTTCGGCCCTGCAACCCGATACGGCCGGGTACAATCTGGACGAGGATCTCGAAGGCGTCGGCATGGTCGGTCTCGTGCCGTTCCTGCTTGTTTCCTCGGCGCAAACTCCCGCTGCCAATTTCGATGAGTTCCTGGCTTATGCTCTCGAGCAGGGCGACGCTTTGGCCTATGGGTCGAGCGGCGTTGGATCGGCCGAACATTTGGGCGCCGAGCTTCTCGCCGGCATCGCCGGCTTTGAAGCGTTGCACGTCCCTTATACAGGAGCGGCGCCCGCAATGACCGACGTTGTTGCCGACCGGCTGCCAATGATGGTGGCGACCGTGCCCACGGCATTGCCCCATATAGATGCGGGGGCTGTCACCCCGCTGGTGGTCGCCCTTGACAGCCGCATCGACAGCCTTCCCGACGTGCCCAGCGCGCCAGAGGCGGGTATCGAAGGCTTCGACGTGGTCTCGCTTTACGGTCTGCTTGCCCCCGTCGGACTTTCAGAAGATGTCAAAGCAGCGCTTTCAGAGGCGCTTTCGGCTGTTGTCGAGGACTCCGAATTCACGACTGCACTTGAAGAGCGCGGTATTCTTCCTGTCGAGGGCGGCGTCGAATCTGCTCAGGATATGTTTCTGGCCGATGTCGAGAAGTGGTACACTCGCGTCAAAAATACGGACCTGACCGCGGAGTGAAATTGGATACGGCGACCGGAATTTCAGTTCGCAGGCACGCCGCCATCGCTCACGTCACCATCGACCGGCCCGAGCGGCGCAATGCATTGCACGGGCCGGCGTGGCAGGCGTTGGGGGATTGCGTTGAAATGCTTTCTGCCGACACGGAAATGCGCTGCATGGTCATTGGTGGCGCACACGGCCATTTCTGTGCCGGCGACGATCTCAAGGAGTCCGAACTTAAGCTCGGTGGTGCGCGTGCGCGTGCCTATGCCGATCTGATTGCACGCGTTTATGCCAGATTGGACGAGGCGCCCTTCCCGGTCATCGCTGCCATCAATGGGGCCTGTATGGGCGCCGGCATGTCCATAGCACTGCATTGCGATTTCCGGATCGCGGCGCCCGATGCCAAATTCGCGGTGCCCGTGGCCAGGATCGGCGACTATTATCCCCTCGAACTCTGCGCCCGTTTGGTTCGGCTCTTGGGAGCCAGGGAGGCTTCAGCTATCCTGATGCTGGGCGATCCGATGGATGGGGAGACTGCCGATCGCGCGGGCTTTGCCAGGCTTGCCGATGACCCGCTGGCCGGAGCGCTCGATATGGCCGACGCCATCTCCAGCCGTGCGCCACTTGTCGTCCATGCCATGAAGCGCGCCGTCAACGCGGTTCTCGATGGTCGGCTGGAACAGCAGCGCCCCGAAATCGACGCAATGATCGAGGCGATCAAATCCTCAATGGATCGCAATGAGGGTCGCCAGGCCTTTCTCGATAAACGGCCCCCGGTGTTCCGCGGCCAATAGGCCGTCATTGTTAACCGTTGAGCGAAGACGAACGGGCGGCCGCGGCGACCAGCGGGCCGAATTTGGCTACCGCCTGATCGCGCGAATATCGCGCCTCTGGGACGGCGATGTTGATGGCGCCGATCGGATGGCCCTCGTGGTCGAGGATAGGCGAGGCTATTGAAATGTCGCCCAGATAGATTTCACTTGCCGCAGTCGCAAAGCCCCGACTGACAGCGGCGTCGAGTTCGTCGATCAATGCGCCGATCTCGAAGATCGTCGCCGGTGTGAACTGACGCCGCTCGCTGCCTTCGAGAATTGCCATTGCTTGGGACCTCGGCAGTGCGGAAAGCATCGCCCGGCCCGGTGCGGTGCAATAGGCTGGCAGGCGCTTGCCATTGACCACGTCCGTATGGAGGACGTTGCGGCTGAGAAAACGGGAGACGAAAACGATACTGTCTCCATCGAGCACGCTGAGGCTGACCGTTTCGTCGGTCGTTTTGTTCAGATGCATCAGATAGGGCATCACCCTGTTGATGAGCGTATTTGAAGATACATAGGCAGCAGCCAACTCGAGCATGCGTACCGAAAGCTGGTAGCGTTTGGTCGCGGGATCCTTGACCAGGTAGCCGAGCCGTTCGAGCGTGTGGGTGAAGCGCTGGACGGCGCTCTTGTTCATTCCGACCGCGGTTGTGAACTCGGTCAGACTGAACGAAGTCTTTCCGTTCGTGAACGCGGACAGGATGCGGAAGGCCTTTTCTACCGATCCGACCATAAGCACGTCATTATGGCCGTTTTCGATCTCATCGTCCGCATTCGAACGCCCGGTGGATTTTTCTACCAATTGACATGTCCTTCAAATGAATCAAAAATAGCAATACCACATATTGCATGCCAATACAATAGAGAAAGATCCATGGATAGCTTTATACTAACGCAAGATCATGGAGCGATACGGGTGATAACGCTCAATCGTCCCGACATGCTCAATGCATGGCATCGCCCGATGCGAGACGAACTGGTCGCCGCGTTGGAGGCTGCCGGTGCTGCGTCCGAAGTTGGTGCGATCGTTCTGACCGGCGCCGGTGACCGGGCTTTCGGGGCCGGGCAGGATTTGAGCGAAACCCAGGCCTTCGACGCCGAAAGGGCTGTCGATTGGATGGGCGAATGGGAGAGACTTTACGGCGCCATTCGCAATCTCGACAAGCCGATCATCGCTGCGCTCAACGGGGTCGCCGCCGGCTCGGCCTTCCAGGTCGCTCTTCTCGCCGATCTGCGTATTGCCCATCCCGGCGTCCGGGTGGGCCAGCCCGAAATCAATTCGGGAATTCCCAGCGTTACCGGTCCCTGGCTGATGCTGGATAGAATTGGCCTCGCGCGTACCATCGACCTCACACTCACAGGCAGAATGCTTGATGCGGAGGAGGCTCTCGCCTTCGGGCTCGTCAGCCGTGTGGTCCCGGCCGATCAGGTGTTGCCCTCCGCCATGACACTTGCGGCCGAACTGGCCAGCAAGCCGCCCGTCGCCATGAAACTCAACAAACAGCGCTTCCGCGAACTTACCGAAGCGAGCTTTCGCGAGTGTCTCGCGGCCGGCGCGGAGGCGCAGAAGGCCGCCTACGGGTCCGGCGAGCCAGCGATAATGATGGAACGTTTTTTTGCTGAACGGGCTGCGCGCAAACGCGGCTGATTCCCCCGAACCCAACATTTTAAAGACCATGGCTGAAGTCGAAATCCAAACCATCCCCCACACCCTCTTCCGCGACATCATGGAAACGCGCGCGCGCCAGGAACCGGATGCGGTTTACCTTCGCTTTGAAGGCGTTGACATGAGTGTAGCTCAGATCAACGCCGCGGCGAACAGATTGGCCAACGCGCTTTTGGCGCGCGGCCTCAATCCGGGTGATCGTGTCGCGCTGATGCTGCCAAGTCATCCCCATCACATTGTGGCTATTTTTGCCTTGATGAAGGCAGGGTTGGTGCGCGTCCCGATCAATGTCAATGCCAAGGGGCCTTCGCTCGAGCACTATTTCAAGAGCTACGACCCTCATTTGCTGATCGCCGATCGCGCCTATCAGGACCTGCTCATTGATATGCCGGCTCCCGAAACGGTGTGGCGTTCGCTCGAAGACAGTGCCGAAGACGGCTTTGCCGCGCTGCTCGCCCATGAGGACGAAAGCTGCCCAACCGTGTCGATCGATCCCGACCAGATGCTGGCAATGACGCCAAGTTCAGGCACGACAGGAGCTCCCAAGGGCGTCATCAAATCCGATCGCACCCTGCGGGCTGGTCCTCACTGCATTCTCGAACTCACAGAAGCAAAAAAGGGCGACGTGTTTCTTCTTTGGGAGCCCCTGCATCACGGCGCGGGTGTCGCGGTGACCATAGCCGCGATGCTCGGCGGTATCACACTTGCCATGGTGGAGCGGTTCAGCGTGTCGCGGTTCTGGGATCAGGTGCGCGACAACGGCGTCACCCATATCCACTATCTCGGAGGTGTCTTTCCGCTGCTGCTCAAGCAGGAACCATCCAAAAAGGAGCGCGATCACAACGTACGCATCGCCTGGGGTGGCGGTTGTCCGCCCGAAATATGGGATGAGGTACAGGAGCGGTTCGGCGTTCAACTGCGGGAAGGATATGGGCTTTCCGAACTCATTACCTTCGTCACTCTTAACAAGACAGGCCGCAAGGGCTCGTGTGGACTTCCAATTTCACTTTACGAGATCAAGGCCGTCGATGCGAAAGGAACCGAAGTCCCCGTTGGAAGTGCCGGTGAGTTGATCGCCCGCGCACGTCAACCAGGATTGGAGTTTCTGGGCTATTTCCGTAACGAAAAGGCCGCCGCCGATGCCATGAAGGATGGGTGGTTTCATACCGGCGATCTGGCCCGCCGCGACGAGGATGGCTATCTCTACTATGCCGGCCGAACCAAGGAGATGGTGCGCCGACGCGGTGTTAATATCTCGGCCTGGGAAGTCGAACAGGTGGTTAACAAGTTCGGGCCAGTCGCCGAAAGCGCGCTTGTGGGGGTTCCGAGCGAACTTGGCGAGGATGATCTCAAGATCGTCGTTCGACCCGCCGGGGGCAAGAGCTTCGATCCACTCGAACTCATAAGATTTTGCGAACCGCAAATGCCTTATTACCAGGTGCCGCGCTATGTGGAATTCATCGACGAGTTTCCCAAGACGCCCACCCAGCGTATCCGCAAGAATGAACTTTCCCGCTCGGTTCAGGGCGTATGGGATCTTGAGGCGAGTGGATACCAGGTGAGCCGCAGGTGACCTGAAAATGAGGGCCAGCGTGTCGCAACACATGCTGGCCACCACCGTCGGTCCTATGCCTCGGCACGCTTATCGGAGTCGCGATCTTTCGCGTATCGTTTCAAGACCGGAAACGCGGGCAGCCAGGCCTCGCGGCGGATGGTCCAGAGTTCGTATGTCGGCACCATTTGATCCGTGGCGTCCAGCGATCCCAGGTTCACTTCGATTTCGTCGGCACTGCGCGAGAAGACGGAAGAACCACAATTGGGACAAAAGGACCTGCCCCCATACTCGCGCGTGTCACCCTCGATAGTCACCGCGTCCTGTGGGAATATCGCGGACGCATGAAAAAGCGCGCCATGATGCTTGCGGCACTCCAGACAATGGCAAATGCCAACCCGGTACGGCGCACCCGACGCTTCAATCCGGACGTTGCCGCACAGGCATCCACCGGTAAAGTGGTCCATTCTACGTCTCCATCATCACCCTATATCTGCGGCACAACGAAAACCGATAATGGGTGAGCGGACAAGACCCGCTCCCATGGCCAGAAGCTTCACCGAGCGCTCGGGCGGCAGCGGGCCGGATTCGACGTACCAGTCGGACACCTTGGGTAGGGGAGCGCAACCACCCTTGAGGATTGCAAACCGGGTGCGTCCGTCACGGTGTTCGCTTTCGGTCAGGTTCCAGATCATAGGGTGGGCTCGGTTGAGCAGGCCCTGTTGCGTCGCCAATTGCCATTCGTCTTCAGTAGGTAGGCGCAGCCCGGCCCATGCCGCGTAGGCGCGGGCGTCGTCGAGTTCGATGTGAGTGACCGGATGGTTTTCAGTTCCGGTGCGCGGCGCCCCATCCTGCCAATGAGCCAGAAAGCGTTCCGAGCGAATCGGTCGATAGGCGCTTTCGGACAGAAATTGGGCGAATTGACCATTGGTGACCTCGTCGCGTGCAATGGCGATGCGGTGCGCGAAAAGCGGGCGCGTCATTGTAGCAATCTGGTGCAGACGCGGTGGCAGCGGCTTCCACTCGTCGACGTAAGGGGTTTCGCCATAGAGTCCGGTTTCACGCAGCCGGTATGTCACCGTCAGTTGACCGTCCGGAATGTCGATGGGAACCATGCCCTCCGGCGCGATCTCATGCGGCACGAGAGGGGGCGGGACACGCTCTGTGACGCGGGCAGGGAAGTCGGAGGAAGCGGAGGCGATGTCAGGTTCGGTTGCCGGGGGCAGGGTGGCACGGTTGACGATGCAGGCAATGGCGCCTGCAGCAATGGGGCCGCAAAGTGCAATGTGCCCGTCTGCCTGCCGCTCGATGGCAAGTTCCTCGCCAGAAACCAGATCGACCCAAAGCCCCTGTTCTTTCCGGTTCGGTTCGATAAGCAAGAGGGGCCCGCAATAGTCGCCGCCGCGATTGACGAGGGTCCAGAGGCGACCGGCCCGAGTTTCCCAGCGCGAAGCGTAAATTTTTGTGTCAGGACCGGGGTGGTCCGCCAGCGGCGTCCAGTTCTCGGAAATGAAATGGTCTGCGTTTTCGGCATAGAGCCGACGCATATGGGCGAGAATGGCCCGTTCTCGAGGATTCCATCCCACCCACACACCGAACACCACCGGCCATACCAGAACCCCGGTGCCATTGAGCCAGGCCGAATGGAGTTCGTCGAGATGCGAGCGGTTCCAGCGGCGAATGTGATGCAATTCGTGGCGGCGTTCGAACCATTTCGCGCGCAAAACGCCGGGAACTTGGGAGTCGGCGAACCACTGTGCCCAACTCATGGTCTGGTCGGCGATCTGGGCAAGCGGAACGCGAGACTCGCACTCGATGGGGAGACGTGGATCGATGGTATCGAGCGCCGCGCGCAGGCGTGTTGAGGCTTCCTTTGAGGAATCGAGGAATACGGCGTCAAAACCGCATCGTTCAACTATGGCGGTAACCCTCTCGATCGCTTCAGGACCAGAGCCAGTCTCCCAGGGGTAGTAGGTGAAATAGACCTTGACGCCACGCCGCTGAAAGTTTGCAACGACTTCGGGCAGTTCGGGAATGTCTTCGAAAAACGAGAAATGGTCGCGGGCGTCGATGCCGAGAACCGGGTAGGCATTCCAGAGCACGACGGCGTCGAAGCCGCCAAATTCCAGGTCCCCCGCATCGATGTACGCATCGACGGTAAAGCGCCCGCTGGTAAAGTCGTAAAGCCGTTCGTCCCACAGCCAGACCATTTCCACAATGCGGGGGCCGGGCTCGGCCATCGCCTCGTAGCGATGCGGATCATAGCCGATCCGGCGCCGGGCCTCGTCCCGCCAGCGCGTGATGGCGGCGCGCCAGGCCGGCCAGTCCGTCGGATCGTCGGGCGCGGCAAATATCTTGGCCTCATCAAGGACAGAGAGATCAGCGTCAGGGGCGAGCGGCACGACAGCGGGCCCGTCGATGGGACGCGGAATGTACGGAGAAAAGCCGGGACGGATCATGGAGACTCGGGAGATGGGTGGGTTTTACCCCGGAGCGTCCGCACTCCGGGGCGCTGTATCAGTTTGCCGTGGGTGCGGACAGGCCATTGGCGAACATGTAGGCAAGTCCCTCGCTAAAGCCGGGTCCCCAGACCTCCATGTCGTGTCCGCCATCAACAATGCGCAATTCGGCGGGACTGGCGGGAACGCTTTCCCACTTTTCGAAATCGGCATCGAAGATGTTTTCGCGGTGCAGCGCTGTATAGAAAGCAACGGCCTGGACCTCCATGTTGTATTTGGTGGCGTCGTCGGGAAGGTCCTCCTTTTCCGAAAGATGGTTCCAGTCATCGTCACCCGCGACAATGAAAAACGGCACACGGTAATCCTGGACGGCGTAGGGCCCGATAAGCGCCGGGTAGTTCAATTCATCCCAGCGGGCCGGTTCGTAAGGGTCGCCAAACGAGCCGCGGGTGACAGCGCCCGCTGTGGCCGGGGGCTGGCCCTGTTGAAGGGCTGGGCTGAGCAGCGTCGCGGCGGTGAAAAGGTCCGGGTAGGCAAGGCCGTAGCGTGCGACGCCAAAGCCGCCCATGGAAAACCCGACAAGCGCCCGACCGTCGCGTGCGGCGATGGTGGCAAGAGTTTGATCGACGTGCGGGATCAGATCGTCGATGACGGCGGTTTCAGCGGCGCCGAAGGTTGCCGAATCCACCCAATAGGAGTTGCCGGTGACCGGCGCAACGGCGATGACCGGCGGCACCGTGCCTTCGGCGATCATTGAATTCAGTATGGGCCAGAAATCGTCCCACGCGTCTGCTTCTCCGCCGCTGCCGTGCAACAGATAGAGAACTGGATAGCGTGTATCCCCTTCTGCCTCATAGCCGGCGGGGAGATAGAGGGTATAGGTTAGATCCTCTGTTTCGGGATTATCGTCGCCGGCCATAGCGGGCGAGGCGATCGTTTCTACACTGATCTCTTGCGCCATCGCCGGCACACACAGTGTGCCGATGAGAACCGGGACCAGAAGCCCCTTTGCTGGATTGGACATAGTAAACGCCTCCTCCGCGTTTGCTGTGGTTCAGGTTTAAGAAAGGATCGAGCGGGCGCGGGCGATGACCGGGGCATCGATCATGCGGCCGTCGATTGTGAAGGCGCCGGCTTTGGTCTCTTGGGCAGCGGCGAGGACGCGTTGAGCCCAGTCGATCTCCTTAGATGTTGGAGTGAATACGGCGTTGAGAATGGGAACGGCAGAGGGATGGACGCAGCTTGCGCCGTCGAAGCCGTGGCGGCGGGCGTCCTGTGCGGCGTCCTCGATGGCCGACAGGTCGGTGTAATCGGCGATGGAGCGGAAAAGTCCGAGCGAGGGCTTTCCGTGGGCTTTTGCTGCGTAGTGGATCAGAAGCTTGGGCGTCCGCAGCACATCGGGATCGGGGACGGCGCCCAGAGCGGTCGCCAGGTCTTCGCCGCCGGCGGCAAGGCCGATGACTGCGGGGTGGGCCGCTATGGTGGCGACGTCGAGAAGGGCCAAAGGGTCTTCGATCAGGGCAAAGAGCGGAAGGTTTGGAAATTTGGTCGCCAATGCGCCGATCCGGGCGAGGCTGGCCTTGGAGACGTAGAGGCCATCGGCGCCCGCTGCAGCGGTGGCGTCCTGGATTGCGCTTTCCGTATTGATGCGCACGAAAACCTTGGCGCCATTTCGCCGGGTCGATTGGATGGAGGCACCAAGGGTCTCTCTGGCCGCATCGCGATATTGGGGGCGCACGGAGTCTTCGAGGTCGAGAATGATCGCATCGGCGCCGCGCTCATGGGCTTTGGCGATGAAGCGCTCATTGTCGGCCGGAACATAGAGCAGTGAGCGTAATCTCATTGCGAAACGTCCAGTGCAGCGGCGATGCTGGCGGGATCAATCCCGATTTCGCTCAAGATTGCCTCACCATCGGCTCCGAGTTCGGGCGCTGCGCGATAGAAGCCGCCCGGCGTCGCCGAAAGGCGTGGCAGGATGTTGTGCATGGGAAGGGACCCAAAGTCGGCATCTTCGAGATCGATAAACACCTCGCGCTCACGGAAGTGCGTGTCCTCGCAGGCATCGGCGATGGAATAGATCGGGCCAACGGTTGCTCCGGCGTCGCGCATGATCTCCAGGGCGTCTTCGCTGGTGCGCGCCGAGAACCAGCTCCCAATTGCGGCATCGACGAGATCACGGTTCTTGATGCGGTCTGCGTTCGTTGCAAACCTCGGGTCATCGATCATGTCGGGCCGCCCGATGATTCTGAAAATCCGTTCAGCGACCGCCTGTGTCGAACCCGAAAGGGCCAGATATTTGCCGTCGGAGCAGATATAGACGTTGCGCGGGCAAGATGTATTGGAGGCCGACCCGACACGCTCCTTGACGATCCCGGTTTTGGCAAAGATCGCCGCTTCGGGACCGAGAACCGAAAAGATAGGCTCGAGCAACGAGAGGTCGATGACTTGACCTTGAGCGTGCCCTTTTTCCCGCGCCAATAAAGCCGTGGTGATCGCGGATGCGCCATAGATGCCGGCAATCATGTCGGCCAGCGCCAGCGGCGGGAGAACGGGCTCACGGTCGGCAAAGCCCGTGCGATAGGCATAGCCGCTCATCGCTTCAACAATCGTTCCAAACCCCGGCAGGTGGGCATAGGGGCCGGTCTGACCATAGCCCGACACACGCAATACAATCAGGCCGCGATTGCGCGCATGCAGCGCTTGGGGACCCAGTCCCATCTTTTCGAGTGTCCCCGGGCGATAATTCTCGATCAGCACGTCGGCGCCGTCGATCAGCGACCAGAGGGCTTCCATGGCTGCCGGCCGGCGCAGATCGAGGGCGATGGAGCGCTTGTTGCGCCCATAGACCTTCCAGAAAAACGACGAACCGCCATCCTTCCAGGCGCGCAACGGATCGCCGGCGGGCGGTTCGACCTTGATCACCTCGGCGCCGAAATCACCCAGTTGGAGCGACGTCATGTTCCCCGCGACGAGGCGCGAGAGATCGATGACCTTTATGCCCTTGAGCGGGCCACCGGCGTCAGGGGCAAACCTTCGCACCATCAGCGCAACCTCGCGCCTGTCCTGGTGTCGAACAGAAGGGCTTTTTCGGCGTCGGGCGCGATCGAGATCATGTCCCCGGCCGAATGAATCGCGCGATTATGCAACACCACCGACAGTTCGGTCTGCCCGGTTCGCACCACGAGTTCCTGGCTGTCGCCGGTGGGTTCGACGAGAACGATTTCCGCTCTGGCGCCGGTATCGGACACGGTGAAATGTTGCGGGCGAATGCCATAGGTGACCGGCGTGCCTTTTTCGAGCGCCACCGGACCGGCGAGCGGCATGCGCGTGCCATCCGTCAACTCGACTTCGGCGGCACCGGGGCAAAGCGTTTTGGCAGCCAGAAGATTGATCTCGGGTGACCCGATAAAACCGGCAACGAACGCATTGGCCGGATCCTGATAGACCTCGAGCGGCGTGCCCAGCTGGGCGATGTCACCATCATGGAGAACCACGATACGGTCGGCCAGCGTCATGGCTTCGGTCTGGTCGTGGGTGACGTAGATCATTGTCTTGCCCAGCTGTTGGTGCAGTTTCTTGATTTCCGAGCGCATCTTGACGCGCAGCTTGGCGTCGAGGTTCGACAGCGGTTCGTCGAACAGGAAAGCGGTGGGATTGCGCACGATAGCGCGTCCCATCGCGACGCGCTGGCGCTGTCCGCCCGATAGCTCGCGGGGCAGGCGGTCAAGGAGATTTTCGAGGCCCAGAATGTCGGCGGCGACCTTGACCCGTTCTTCGATCTCGGCCTTGGGCTGGCCAGCGAGTTTGAGCGCGAAGCTCATATTGTCGGCAACCTTCATGTGCGGATAGAGCGCGTAGGACTGAAACACCATGGCGAGATCGCGCTGTTTGGCAGGCATGGTGTTGACCACCTTGCCGCCGATTTCGACATCGCCGCCCGTTATGTCTTCAAGCCCGGCGATCATGCGCAGCAATGTCGACTTTCCGCACCCCGACGGGCCGACCAGAACGACAAATTCACCTTGCGCGATATCGATGGAGATGTCGTTGAGCACGGGCACCTGACCGTAGCGTTTGTGGACATTCCTGAGCGTGATCTGGGACATCGAAATCCTCCCTGTCGGCCTCTAGTGCTCGACGATTTCAAACTTGGAGATCGCAAACCGCCCGGGGCCGCCCAGCCGGACGCCGGCCTGCCCGTAAGCGAAACGATCGTCGCTTGCACCAAGAAGCCTCTCGTCATCGACGCTGACGACGATGGAGGTGCCTTTGACGTCGACTGCGAGACGATAGGTGCGGCCATATTCGACAGTGAAATCGGTCTCGGCCAGAACGCTCTTGCCGAAATCCTCGCGGATGATCCGCAATTTGCCGTCCTCAAACCCGGCAGCGTAGAAACGCGACGTCCCCTGGGCCCGAAAACTCACAAGATGCGAGGCGCCCGACTGTGGGGTGATCTCGGCGCTGACAACGGCGTCACGCGTGTAAAGGTGGCCTGTCCACAGATCGGCATCGGTATCGGTGAGGCCGGTGATGGTCCCACCGTCCTTTTTCCAATAGCCTCTGTTCCAGGTGAACCGGGTGATCGCGTCCCACTCCTCGACCTCTTTTGCCGGATCTATGCGGGTCGTGCCTTTGCCCGTGACACGGAAATTGGCGAGATGGAGCTTGCCCAGAAATTTGAGCCGACCGAAATATTCGATGTCGAGACCGATCTCGTCGACGGCTTCGCCCTCTGCATCGGGGACGGTAAATTCGACATGCGTCCAGGATCCTGCAGCCGGCTGCTGGTAAGCGCCGGTTTCGATGATGGTCTTGCTCATTGTGGCGCGGACATAAGGCGCGATGCGCAAATGGCCATCGCCTTCCCAAGGCTCCATGAAGATATCGAATGATACGGTCTGCCCGCTGGCGACAAGTGGCGAGAACATGGGGCGGTAGCGCTCATCATCGAAATCGGCCCGCCGATAGAACGGCTTCCAGAATACCTTGCCCGACTGCCCGCGCTCGAAACGGTCGACGAGGATTTCCAGAGCGCCAGTTCCGGCGCCATTGTCTCGGTCGGTCCAGCTCAGCTCGAGCTGGTTGGTGCCCGAAGTCTTGAACCCGTGCGTGGAGCCGGGCAGAGAAAAGTCGAAATGGACGCCACGGTCTTCCATAGCCTGGACCCAGCCTTCGGGCACATCATTGCCGTCCAGTTGCAGGGCAAGCGTTGCAAGTTCGCGGGCGAAAGTGGGGATATCGACGATATTGAGCGCGCCGGTGACACCCGATGTCACGACCATGTCGTTGATGGGTTTGCGGTATTTCTCCCAGCTCGGCTGGATGCCTTCAAAGGTGCCGATGATGGCTCCGGCATTGCCGGCGTTGCAGTCGGTGTCCCAGCCGCACATCGTGGCGATTTCGACCGTACGGCAGAGTTCGCCTTTGCCGTAGATCATGGCGAGCGCCAGAACGCCGGCATTGGGAATGATGTGGCAGACACCGGGATAACGGTCATAACCCCAGTCGCGGGTTAGCAGGTCGCGGCAGGCACGCCAGTCATCGGGGTCTTTTTGGTGCTGGCCGAGCACCGCCTTGACCACCGAGGTGTAGGTGGAGTCCGAAGGAATGACCGAAAGGCCGATTTCGAACAATTCCTCGATCGATTTGGCCGTGAACGATGCCGCGATCATCGCCGCACAGAACCGGGCCCCGTGCAGTCCTTCTCCATCATGGGCGACCGAAGCGGCGCTGGCCGACATCTCGGCGGCGCGTTCGGGATTGCCCGCGTTCACCCAGCCCCAGCTGTCGATAAAGATCTGGCCGCCGATCTGTTCGGCGATCGCCGCGCCGTTCTGGGCGATCGAACCCGATTGCGGCGCCTCAATGCCGGCGCGCAGATTGAGGTATGCAGTGTGCTCGGTCGAACGGCCATAGCCGCCCCACCAATACATGCCGTGGCCCTCGGCGGCATAGTTGAGCCAGGTCCTGGCAACCTCTTGCGGGGTGGGCACAAGCTGATAATCGCGCATGGCGCGGATGAAATAGACTGGACCGTTGGTATCGTCATCTGCCGCAAATGTCTTGAAGTTGCGCAGATAGCCGGTGATCTCACCATAGGTGTCGCGGATGCGCTCATAGCTCCAGATGGTCGGCTCGACCGGCGCTCCGAGGCGCACGCCGATGGCCTTGCCCAGAAAGCCTGAATAGATGCGGTGGACGAGATCGGAGGAGGAAAGCATTAAAGGTCCTGTTGAAAAGAGTATCAGTTCTGCGCAGCGACAGCAGGCGTCTCGAAAATGGCTGCGCGCTGGGCGGCGAGCGCTTCGAGACGCTTCTGGTCGGCGCTCATTATGGCGCTGCATGTCGCAGCGAAACGCGAGGCTTCGCCTGCGAGGTCCAGCCGGTTGATCTTGTCGATCTGTTCGGCGTCCGCAGGATCGATCACCGCTTCTCCGTGCATCGCGCCAAGGATCGCGCCCGCCATCACCCCGATGGAATCGGTGTCGCGACCGGAATTGACGCCGTCTTCGACGGCCCGGCGGAAATCGCCATCCGCCACGAGCGCAAACCCGAGGGCAAGTGGCAGCTCTTCGATCGAGAAAAACCGCGAGGGCTGATAATTCTGGGTGGGCCGCCCGGCCTTTGCGGCTGTATGGTCCAGATCGTCGCCGAGCGGCGAAAAGGGGAGAATGGCCTCATGGAACGCCTGCACGACCTCTCCATGGTCGGCACCGCTGGCGCGCAAATCCCCGGCGATTTCGGCGATTGCGCCGATGGCGGCGCGGGTGCCGTCCTTGGCGAGGCCATAGGCCGTATCGACCACCGTATCGATATGTGTTCCCGGAATGAAAGCAGCGGCGACGGCAGCGGCCAGAACGCCGGCAGCTTCCAGCCCATAGCTTTGCTGATGGCCCGAGGCGAAAGCGATGGCCTCGTCATAGGCGGCGCGCGGATCACAGGCGTTCACGACGCCAATCGGCGCGATATACATTGCCGCGCCACAATTGACCATGTTGCCGATCCCACCCTGGCGCGGATCGCAGCCTGAGAGCTGGTGGCGTTGGAAAATCCATTTCTCTGGATAAAACAGGCGCTCGAGCAGCGGACATTCGCGCTGGAGCTCGGGGACATAGCGTTTGACCCAGGCGATCTGGCGCACCATGCCGTCGGCCATGTCCCAGGCGTCGATGTGGCGGCCGGTTTCATTATAGACGGCCATGAGCGATAGGGTCATCAGCGTATCATCGGTGACGATGCCATTGCCGCGCACCCGTCCATTGCCCGCTGCCGGGTCGCGGCTGGTGCGGTGCCATTGGTTGTCGAGCGAATTGACCCGCCCGTACATGGTCTCGATTTCCGCCGGAGTGAGTTTTTCGACGGGCGCCCCGATGGCGTCGCCGAATGCGACGCCATGGAGCAGTCCGCGGACCCGGCTCTGAAAAGCCGGGCCCGTGTTCTGCAGTTTGGTCATTGAAGAACGGTCCTTGCGTGATCGGTCATCGCCTGGCCCCCGGCGGCGTACCATCCCTCGACATACTGGTCCCATTGGTCCATCGACCATTCACCAGAGACGAAGCGGAACACCGAGGTGCGATAGTACTGCTCGGCCGCATCGACATCGGCGGCCAGATCGGCGGGCCAGACAAAGGCGTTGTCGGCGACGAAATATTCGGCGCCCTGTTCGAGCGAACCCTGGGCCACGTCTGACAACAGGTCGACGGGTGGGGTCCAGTAGCCGGGATCTACCGTCCAGAAGCGCGGATACCATCCCCCCATGGCCGGCAGTACTTCGAATGTATCGCCGTCGCGGGTATAATGCTCACCCTCGACACCCATGCGGTCGATGAACTGACCTTCAGGGCTGGCGAGGAAATCGAGAACCGCAAACGCGGCTTCCTTGTTCTCGCTCATGGCGTGGATTGCGTAACCACGGTCTTCCTTGGCCACGTTGACCGCTTCAAGCCCGTCGGGGGGAGCAAGCAGTGCGAGATCGGCACCCGGATTGGCCTCGGCCATCTTGGTCCTGTAGATCTCGACCACCGGACCGGCGGTCCCCATGATGACGGCAACGCGCCCCGAATAGAATTTGTCTTCCTTCACTTCCCAGTTCGAGGTGACATATTCAGGATCGAGAATGCCGTCGGCATAGAGCATCTGGTAGTAGGCCAGCTTATCGCGCTCTGCATCCGACACGCGCGAATGAATCCATTCGCCGCTTCCGTCTTCGAGCCAGGTCGCCGATACACCGAAGGACTGGTTGAAGATGGCGTCGAGTTCGGCCGTGTTGTCCGGCGCCAGAATGCCGAACGTGTCCTGCTCGCCATTGCCGTCGAAATCGGATTGCGACATCTCGGTGAGGAACGCTGTCCATTCATCGAGATTGGTCGGAGCTTCGAGCCCGCTCTGTTCGAGCCAGTCCGAGCGCATCACTGCCGATTTGGTGCGCGCCGGAAAGATGTAGAGCAGATAGGGGTAGTTCTCCATGCGCGCTTCGTTGTGCGGCCACATTGCATCCTTGATGTAACTCGATTGCTCGATCCACGGGCCCAGATCCTCCAATATGCCCTGATTGGCAAATTCGGCGTCAGCCCCTTGGAAGTAGATGATGTCGGGGATTTCGCCCGACAAAAGGCGCAGGCTGAGCGCATCGGCGTAGCCCGAACTGGGCAGGCCGACCAGTTCGATATTGACCGGCGTTCCGGCCTCGGCCATTCCAGCCTCGATCCGCTCGAAAAGCTCGGCATCGCCGGGGTTTTCGTGCGCAATGATCGTTACGGTCGGTGTGTCCTGCGCGAGAACGCCGCCTCCCAAACTCAGCGCGGTCGCCACGGCAGCGACCGTGGTCATGAGGTTTCTTGCAAGCATCTGGTCCTCCTCCTTGTTGGATTTTTGCTTGTGTTATCCCTTCAGCGCACCGCTCATGGTGCCCTTCGTGAAGAATTTCAGGATCAGCGGATAGACCGCCAGAATGGGCAGGATGGTCAGCATGATCATGCCGGCATTGAGCGCTCTCGTACTGATCTGGGCCGCGCCTTGATAGTTCGACATGGCCGCCAGCCCCACCATCGAGGATTTGTCGCCGTCGAGAACGAATTTGCGCAGCACGACCTGCAGCGGATGCATGCTGGAATCGTTGAGATAGATCATCGGGCGCAGAAACTCGTTCCAGTGATAGACGAGATAGAACAGTGTAATGGTGGCCAGCGCCGGCATGGTCAGAGGCAGCACCACTTTCCACAGCGTCTGGAACGCGTTGGCGCCATCGAGCTCTGCCGCCTCGAGTAATTCGCCCGGCACTTCCTCAAAGAAGCGGATGAGAATGATCAGGTACCAGGCGTTGACGAGCTTATAGAGAATGACCGCCCAGTAGGTGTTGAGCAGGCCCAACTCGCGCACCACGAAATAGTCGGGGATCAGGCCGGGTTCGAAAACGATTGTGGCCAGAACGAAAACGAACAGGATGCGGCGTCCCGGCAGCCGCGGACGCGACAGCGCCCATGCCATCAGTGCGGTAAAGGTCACGTTGAGGATCGTGCCGGTGATCGTGATGAACAGCGAATTGAGCAGGCCGCGCTGGACCTCGGGATTGGCGATCAAAAGCGTCCAGACATCGAGTGAAAACCCCCTTGGGACCACCGCCAGGCCGCTCATTCCAGGCACCTGTGCGGAATCTGAAAATGAAATGGCGAGCAGATTGAGGATCGGCTGAACCGTCACGACCACCATGAGCAAAAGGCTCGATACGATGATCGTCTGCTCTAGACGCTCGAAACGGGTGGAATTGGCGCGGGTCATTTACCACACTCCCTTTCCGGTCAGGCGCTTGGAAATGGTGTGCGCGGCAACGATCAGCACCATGCCGATAACCCCCTTGAACAGCCCCGCCGCCGTTGCCAGCGAGAACTGGCCCGACTGCAAGCCGATCCGATAAACATAGGTATCGATGATATCGATCTGGTCACGGATGGCGTCGTTGGAGAGGTTGAAGATCTGGTCGAAACCCGCATTCATGAACAGGCCGACATTGAGAATGAACAGGGTCGCGATGGTCGGTGTGATGCCGGGCAGGGTGACATGGACGATCTTCTGCCAGCGATTTGCCCCGTCCATTTCCGCAGCGTCATATAGCTGCGGATCGATGGCCATGATGGCCGCGAAATAGAGCAGCGAATCCCAGCCCGCAGTGCGCCACATCTCGGAGAATACGACGACCCAACGAATGGAACCGGACTCGGTCATGAAAGACCGCGGCGCAAATCCGAGCGCCTGCCCGATATCGTTGACGACACCGCTTGAGGGCGACAGTGCGGCGATGAAAATGCCAGCAATCACAACCCATGACAGAAAGTGCGGCAGGTAAATCGCCGATTGAATGAAGCGACGCAGATTTGTGCTGCGCACCTCGTTGATGAACAGCGCGATGAAGATGGGGACCGGAAAGACGAAAACCATCTTCATGGCCGAGATGATCAGCGTATTGGCGAGAACCTGGAAAAAGGCGGGGGAGTCGAACAACGTGTCGAAATGCTTGAAGCCCACAAACAGGTTGTCTCCGAAAATCCGGAAGTCCTCGAAGGCGAGCTTGGCCTGGTAGATGGGGAAGTAGTGAAACACCAGAAAATAGATGATACCCGGGGTCATCATCGCGTAGTACGGCCACCACGCCCTAAGCTTTAGACCGAACGCAATGCGCCATGGAACGCGTTTTGCGCTTTTGGGAACGTTCCCAAAATTGGATACAGTGGAGGCCAACTGCTTTTCGTCAAGGCTCACGGTTAGTTACTCCCCACGGCCATCAATCGGGCGGGTCCGCTCTCGCCATTTCGGGCTAGCGATCCGCGCGAGGTGAGCGAGCAGTCCAGCAGCACGCGGCGATGCTCAAGTTCGCCCTCGATGGTTTCCTTGAGCAGGCGCATGCCCTCGACCCCGATAGTGCGGGCCGGCTTTTCGATTGTGGTCAGTCCCGGATCTGAGAAGGCCGCGGCCGGAATTCCGTCAAAGCCGAGGATCGATACGTCGTCCGGGCACCGCAATCCAGCTTCGCGTACGGCAAGCAGGGCGCCGAGCGCCATGAGATCGTTGGCGGCAAATACGCACCGGGCTGCCTTCGGGTCCCGCTGCAACAGGCGCAACATCGCCGCGCGTCCCGATTCGACTGTATAGCTCCCCTCTTCGATCACCAGTGTTGCCGGGTCGATGTCGTGGCCAATGCAATAGTCATGGACAACGCGCATGAAGCGCACGCGCGCCAACCGGTTGGCCGAGCCGACCAGCAGCGCCGGGCGGTGATGACCAAGGCCGGCAAGGTGATCGAGGCCCAGTGCAACGCCTTGTGCAATATCGCTGCCCACGCTGGAAAGTTCGGGAAACCGCTCGGCGCTCGACCCGATCAGAACCACGGGAAGGCCGAACCGGCCGAGTCTGTCCACATTGTCGGCAACCGGATTGACAATGGCGCCATCGACCCGCGCCTGACGCAGGGCCCGCAAATGATGCGCCTCGCGCTCGGGGTCCCAATCGGAGCTGAAAATCAGAAGCGAAGCGCCGCTGGCCGCCGCCGCGTCCTGGGCGCCGCGTGCCACTTCGGCCCAGAACGGGTTGGCAATATCGGGAATGACCAGACCGATCAGTCCTGTCTTTCCCGAGCGCAGCGAATGGGCAAGATGGTTGCGCTCATATCCCAGCGCGCGCACCGCATTGAGCACCCGTTCCCGCGTCTTGTCCCCGATATGGGGCGATCCAGACAATGCGCGCGCTACGGTGCTTTTGGAAACACCGGCCACTTCCGCAATATCGATGATCGTCGGTTGCTTGTTTCGAGGCGTAGGCATGCCGTTATGCGGATAAACCGCTTCCTCCCATTTTTGGGAACGTTACCAAACACGGTTGCGCCTGTAAAGGCACTTGCAATGGGCAAGCCAATTCGCGGCTGTGAGCCGGGTTGAGTATAGGTGAGCCTGTAAACGCCCGACGCGCCTCTCGCTCGACAAGGTCGACTGCCTAACGCCGGTATTAGCCGTATTAATATTGTGTCATTGCCCGTTTATTGCCTCTCCCTAACGTCCCCGGCGACGACCCGCGAGGTCGGTGCGCAAGACATTCAAGAACGGAGAGCAATATGGCAGTCCTCAAAAGGATAGTCATGGTATCGGCCGCGGTTCTGGCAATGGGGACTCCTGTCCTTGCCCAGGACGACCGTCCATCCCTTACCATAGGTGTGCAGGCCCTACCGGCCGGCTTTGATCCGGGGCTCAACATTTCCAATGTCGGTCAGCGGGTGAATTATTCGATCTTCGATGAGTTGATCCGTCGTGCCTATTGGGAAGGTGGCAACGGCAACGGGACCGAACTGGCCCCATCGATTGCCACCGAATGGCGCAATGTGTCCCCCAATGAATGGGAGGTCGATATCCGCACCGATGTGGTTTTCCACGATGGAACCCCGATGACTGCGGAAGATGTCGCCTTCTCGTTCAGCGAAGAACGCGTATTCGGTGCGGACCGTCTCGTCGCGGTCGGCCCGACCTATTTCGGCAATTTCACCGCTGTCGAAGCGGTCGATGAGGACACTGTTCTCTTTACGACCAGCGCGCCAGACCCGATCTTCCCTTCCCGTTTCACAACGACCATGGGCAAGGTCGTGCCGAAAGATTACTACCTCGAACTCGGTCCTGAAGAATTCAATCTCGCTCCCATCGGTACAGGGCCCTACAAGCTCGTCGAAATACGGCAGGGCGAATTCATCCGCCTTGAATCAAACGACGAGTATTGGGGCGGCTTGCCACCGGCTCGTGAGATCACCTTTCTCGAAGTCCCTGAAATGTCGACCCGGATCGCCGGGCTGATGACCGGTGAACTCGACATGATCACCGACATCTCCCCCGACCAGAAGGCCACTCTTGAACAGGCGAGCGGCGTACAACTCATGCCGGCGTTGATCGACAATTCGCGCGTGACCGCGTTCAACACTGTCCAGGAACCGATGGATGACGCAAACCTGCGCCGCGCCATGTCCTATGCCGTCGATCGCCAGGCGGTGGTCGAAGCGCTTTGGGGGGGCGATTCCCAGGTGCTGCCCGAATTGGTCTTCCCCAGCCATGGCGAGGACATCTTTTCCGGCCGCGAGGCGGCCCATTACGACCCCGAAGAAGCCGCGCGTCTGCTCGAAGCTTCGGACTACAATGGTGAAGAACTCATTTTCCGCATTCATGACGGATACTACACCAACTTCCTCGAAATTTCCCAGGTGCTCCAGCAGATGTGGCGCGACGCGGGAATCAATGTGACCATTGAGTTGTTCTCCGCCGGGGGACAGGAAACGTTCGAGGGCGTATGGCATATGCGCTCCTGGTCAAACGGTATGCAGATGGCCGACCTCACCCACCCGATGATCAACGCTTATGGTGAAACCTCGATCCGCACCAATCCCGACGATTTCCGGTTCATCTGGCAGCCGCCGGCCCGCTTCTATGAACTGCACGACCTTCTCAACACCACTCTCGATGCCGATGAGCGGGCAACCTATTTCAACGAGGCGCTCGATATCGTCGAGGCCGAAGCCCCGCAGATGGAGATGTTCCAGCACGTCGATTACTTCGGCGTCCGTGAAGGCATTGATTGGCAGCCCTATTCCTTCTTCATGATGGATCTGGGTCCCAACAACCTTTCGTTCGAATAGCAATTTGCGGCGGGCGGCGCGATTGTGCCGTCCGCCTTCCATTCCCGGGAGTTCGGTCTGTTGAAAGCCCATCCTATTGCGGCCCGCGCGATGCGCATGGGAATTACCCTTCTCGTCGTTGCTGTAGCCGTGTTCTTTATGGTCCGGCTGTCGGGCGATCCCATCACCATCATGGCCGGACCCGATGCCGATCCACTGCAGATCGAGCGAATGCGCGAACGCTGGGGCCTGGATCGACCACTCCACGAGCAGTTGGTTACATTTCTCGGTGGCATCTTGCAGGGAGAATTCGGCTATTCCATTGCGACGGGCATGCCCGCTGGCGAACTCTTCCTTGAACGCCTGCCGTCAACGGTAATCCTCGGACTGTCCAGTCTTGCACTCAGCATTGCCATTGGCCTGCCGCTGGGGATCATCGCGGCGCTGCGGCACAATTCGGCGCTGGATCGTTTCGTCATGTCGATGTCGGTCATGGCTTTTTCGATGCCGAATTTCTTTCTCGGCATCCTGTTCATTCTGTTCTTTTCCCTTCATCTGCGCTGGCTTCCCAGCTTCGGAAGTGGCTCGTTCCTCCATCTCATCCTGCCGGTGATGACCTTGGGACTGTCCAGCGCCGGCGCCATTGCCCGTTTCGCCCGTTCCTGCATGCTCGATGTTCTCAATCAGCCCTATATGCTGGCAGCCCGGGCTCGCGGCATCCGGCCACAGCGGCGGACAATCCTGCACGCGCTACCCAACGCCTCGATCCCTCTGGTGACCATCCTTGGCATGCGCCTGGGCGATCTGGTTGCGGGGGCAATCATCGTTGAGACCGTCTTTGCCTGGCCCGGCATCGGCCGGCTGCTGGCTGAATCGGTCATCCGCCGCGACCTCGCCGTCGTCCAGATCATCGTCCTCGCCACCGCCACCACAATGGTCCTCGCCAATCTAGCTGTCGACATCGCTTATGGCTGGCTCGATCCCCGGCTGCGCAAATCATGAAAAAGCACTTTCACGACATACCGTTCACAACGCGGCTCGCCATGGTGTTCCTTGTCGCGCTCATCGTTCTGGGTCTGGGCGCGGACTTTCTGGCGCCCTATGATTATCGCGACACCGATATCCTTGCGAGGCTGCAGCCGCCGCTCCTTGCAGGTGGCGAATGGGACCATGTGTTTGGAACCGATGAGATCGGGCGCGACGTGTTTTCGCGCATTCTTTACGGACTGAGGACCAGCCTGCTGATCGCAGCGCTGGGCACCATGATCGGCGCCATCGTCGGCACGCTCCTGGGATTCGTAGCCGCGCATCTTCGCGGGCCCGCCGAACAGATCATCATGGCGGCGGTCGACTTTCAGGCGGCGGTCCCCTTCATCATCCTCGTTCTGTTTTTCATGGCGATCGCAGGGAGCGGATTGTGGATATTCCTCCTGCTGGTGGGGCTTGCCGGCTGGGAGGTCTATGCGCGCCTGACCCGCGGCATGGTGCTGAGCGCCAAGGAGCAGAACTACGTCTTGGCATTGCAGGGCCTTGAGCTGAGCCAGTCGACAATCTATCTGCGCCACATCCTGCCCAACATCGGCAGCGCGCTCATCGTGCAACTGACGCTCAACTTCCCGGCAACAGTCCTGCTTGAAACCGGGCTGAGCTTTCTTGGTCTGGGGGTGCAGCCGCCCAACACCAGCCTTGGGTTGATGTTGGGGCAGGGCCGCAATTTCCTTCTCAATGCATGGTGGATTGCGGTGTTTCCCGGCAGCGTGATTTTCCTCGCAACCCTGTCGATGAGCATTTTGGGCGACTGGCTGCGCGACCGGCTCGATCCGCTTTCACAATCCCGATAACAGTCAGTCGAGATGGCAGGCGAGTTGCCTGGTGGCATCTGCATACCGCAGTTGCGGACGCTCCGTGCCGCAACGCGGCATGGCGTGGGCGCATCTTGGATGGAAAGGGCATCCTGAAGGCAGGGCAAGGGGGTTGGGCGGCTCGCCGATGGCCGTCTCATCACGTCGATCGCGGCGCGGATCGAGCGCTGCAGAGAGCAGGACCCGCGTATAGGGGTGACGCGGTGCCGCAAAAATTTCGGCCGTAGGACCGTATTCCACGATCCGCCCCGCATACATGACCGCGATTTCGTCGCAGAGATAACGGACGCTGGACAGCTGGTGCGAAATGAACAGATAGGCCAGCCCCAATTCCCGGCGCAGCTTTTCAAGAAGGCTCAGGATCTGGGCCTGCACTGAAACGTCGAGCGCCGAAAGGGGCTCATCACACACGAGAAGTTTGGGCCGGGCCGCCAGCGCGCGGGCAATGACCACACGTTGTTTCTGCCCGCCCGAAATCTGGTGCGGAAATCGCTTCGCCATGTCGGTGGACAACCCCACAAGCGCAAGCAGACGGTCCCGCTCGGCGAGACGATCCGGCTGAGAACCGTCAAAGGCAATCCCTACGGCCTCTTCGATCTGGTCGCCAATAGCCATTCGCGAATCCAGGGCCCCGGCCGGGTTCTGGAAAACCATCTGCACGCTGCGCCGCAGCTGCTGGCGCTGTTGCGGAGTAACCTCGTCAAGACTGCGGCCCCCGATGCGGACGACGCCGGCCGTAGGGTCGAGGAACTGGGTGGCAATACGGGCAAGTGTGGACTTGCCACACCCGCTTTCCCCCACCAGTCCCAGCGCGCGACCCGGTGCGATCGAAAGCGAAACCCCACCGACTGCGGCAAGCGGGCGCGGCGGAGAGAACAGACCCTTGCCTGCAAGACGGAAGGTCTTTTCAACATTGTCGAGGGCGAGCAGCGCGGTCATTGAAGGCTGTATCCGGCCGAGCCGAGCGGATTGTGGCACCGCACCATGCCATCCGCCGCGCTGGCGACACGCTCCGGAAGAGCCTGCGCGCAATGTGCAGTTGCGTACGAACAGCGCGGGTGAAAGGCGCAGCCCGAAACGTGCTGCCGGGGGCCGGGCACTTCGCCCGGAATTGCAGCCGGCGGTGGCGCCTGGGGATCGAGCGAGGGCAGGCAGTCAAGCAAAGCGCGGGTATAGGGGTGATGTGGTCGATCAAAAAGGTCTGCCATGGACCGCGATTCCACCGATCGCCCCGCATAGAGCACTGTAACCCGGTCGCAGATTTCCGAGACGACGCCAAGATCGTGGGTAATCAGCACGATGGCGAGGTCGCGCTGGCGCTGGATCGACCTGAGCAGGTCCAGGACCTGAAGTTGCACTGTCGCATCGAGCGCGGTGGTCGGCTCGTCTGCAATCAGGATCTCGGGCTCGGTGGCCAGGGCCATGGCGATCATCACCCGCTGGCAGGTGCCGCCGGAAAGCTGGTGCGGATAGGCTTCGAGTCGCGTTTCGGGTGCTGAAATTCCCACCATGGCCAGGAGCTCGCAGGCTCTGGCGCGCGCTTTTTTTCGTGTCATCCCCATATGCAACCGCAAAGGCTCGACCAGTTGCACACCGATGGTGCGCACGGGATTGAGTGCGCCCTGGGGGTCCTGAAAGATCATGCCGATCTTCCGACCCCTTACCGCTTCGAGCTCGGCCCGGTTCCCGCCCAGCAACTGGGTCTCTCCCAACCGCACCGAGCCGGAAACATTGGTGCTGCGTGGCATGAGCCCGAGCGCTGCAAGGCAGGTTACTGTCTTGCCGCACCCGCTTTCCCCAACAATGGCGTGGCACTCGCCACGGGCAACCGAAAGGCTCACATCGTGGACGAGGTCGAGCTTTCCGTCGGGAGATGGAACGCTGACCGCGAGATTTTCGATGGCAAAGGCTGGAGCTTTACGTGCGATCGGGCGGGGCGCCGCCATCGCGGTAGTCGAGAGGGCGGGGGCAGGCAGTGTCAGCGTCATGATGCGATCTCCAGCGGATCGGGGTCGGCGTCGGGAACGTTCACGCCACGCTTGGCGCAATTGTTCACGAAATCGGTAAACTGGCCCCTTGGATGCGTGTGGACATCGCCCGCATAGGTGAAATCCTGCTGATGGGTCACAAGGCTGCGCTCACCGATCAGCGCCACCGCATAATGGGGCGCGCCTTCCCAGCGCGAGACCATCTCGGTCGAAAGGTCGGGATAAACCTGTGATCCCATCGAACGCAGGCCGGAAAAGGAAATGCCTTCGATGTGGCCCTGCATGTCGGTGTGGCAATGGCCGTGAAAAATGTGCCGGATCTTTGCACTGTGGCGGGCGAGCACCCTGTGGAACGCGTCCCAGTCCGCAACACCTTTGGCATCCATCGCATGAGCCCCGGTCGGGGTGGGGTGGTGGTGCATGAACATCAGCACCTCGCGTTCACTTTCGGACAGCCGTTGATCGAGCCAGCGCAGGCGGTGGCTGCCGAAGGCGCCACCCGCAGTGCCGGCGGTCTGGGTATCGAGAAACAGGAGCCGATAGCGATCATGATCGGCCCAGTACTGCATGAAGGGTGCGTCAAACCGATGACGGTCGCCGAATACCGACAGGAAGTTGTCCCGGTTGTCGTGGTTGCCGATCATCAGATAGACCGGCAGCGGATAGTCGGCCAGAAGGCGCTCCAGCTTGCGATAAGCGCCGATCTCGCCCCAATTGGCAAGATCGCCGGTAATGACCAGAAATCCGGCATCGGCGAAATGGGTGCGGGCATGATCGAGCGCCTGCCGCGTCGCCTCGTGAGTGTCATGGCCGAAATGGAGTTCGCCGGTTCCGGTCAGGTGAAGGTCGGTCATATGGATAAGCTTGAGCAACGGGGCCTCATCGACGCATACGAATTGAAACTGTCCCGCCGATATCATCGAACTGTCACGTCGCGGTGATGTAGTATTAGCGCTGTTTATACGGCGATCACGCTCCGGGACCCGCGCTTGAAAATCAATCATCACCAGATCGTCGCCTTCAACGCCGCCTGCCGGCACAAAGGCTTTTCCAACGCGGCCAGGGCGCTCGGGGTCACCCAGTCCTCGGTCACTCAGAACGTGGCCAAATTCGAAGCCGAGATCGGCGCCCGGCTGTTCGAGCGTCGGCGCACCGGGCTCGTGCTCACCCCGGCCGGGAACAAGATCCATTCGGTTACCGAAGAGATCGGCCATCTCTACCTGGTGCTCGAGGAGCGCATGGGCGAATACGCCCAGCTCAACAAAGGTCTTTTGCGCATCGTCGCCGCGGCGTCCCAACCCGCGCTGTCCTATCTCCGCCGGTTCAAGGAGCGGCATCCGGGCATAGAGTTGGCCTTTGACAATGCGAGCTGGCGTCAATGCGCCGATTTGCTGCGCAATCGCGACGCCGATGTGGCACTCATGCCCCAGCCCGAAAATGCCGCCGGGCTCTATCTCTGGCCGATCGAAGAGCGCGTCCACATGGCTCTGGTTTATAAGGGGCATCCGCTTTTCGATGCGGCTGAAATAACCATTGCCCAGATGGCGCAAACCACAGTGGTTCTGGCCAGTTCACGCTCGTTTGCCCGTTGGCGTTTCGAGCGCCGTGCCGCCGAACTGGGCGTGCGCCTCCCCGACGTCATGACGGTCGGTTCAACCCCGATGGCGGTCGAGGCGGTCAGCAGCGGTCTGGGCATCGGCATCACCTATGGTGAGGCCGTGCAGTCCGAACCGCGCCTGCGCGCGGTCCCGATTGCCGACCTTGCCGACCCCTATTCCCTGGTCGCAGCCTGCAACAGCGACGTGCGGGACCTGGCGATCATCCGCAGCTTTTTCGATTGCATGGATTGAGTGGGCACCGGACCTCTGGACCAGGTGCCCGGCCGTTTCATCCCACCCAGCCGTGATCGGCGACGGTGCGGCGATCGAGCCTGCGGATCTGCAAATGCTGCTCGAACGCGCCATTGCTGACTGAAACGGTTTCCACTTCAGGCAACGCGTCAGCGGGCTCCATGCCGTCGGCAAGCAAGCCGCCCAGCGGCCGGCCAACCATCGACTGGGGCTGCTCGATGCCGAACAGCGACAGGATGGTTGCGGCCACATCGACCATGCCGCCGACGGTTTCCGTCCGGTGATGACTTTTGAAGTCTGGCCCAGCGGCGAAAAAGACCGTAGCGAGTTCCTCGGCGTGCAGCCCACCATGGCTCGACCCGCTTGGCCCTTTGTCTCCTGCATTGAGGCAGTGGCCATATTGCCGCTCACGTCCGTCGGCGTCCATGCGGCGCAATTGAAAGAACAGATCCGGCGCGCGTTCATGATCGAGTGAGAGCAGGCTGGACGAAAACGTGCCCGGGACCGCACCGGCCACCCCGTCCCCGCCAGCGGTCAGCAAATTGCCGCACCAGGGCTGGGCCTGCATCCAGGAGACGATATCGGCGAGGGCCGAACTGTCGGTATCGCGCAGATAAATGCCACCGCTGCCGAACGGGAGCAGCAATGCGCCGGGCCGGCTCGGGTCGGTGGTGACCGGCAGGCCGGTTTCGGCGAAAAGGGCATTCAGCGCGATGGTGCCGGAGGTTTCCACATGGCCATGATCGGACAGGAACAGCAGATTGGGTGCGTCGTCTCCCAATCCGTGCCACCAATCGATGACATCGCAAACCAGATCGTCGGCATGTGCAAGCGCTGCCGTGGACACAGGCCCGCCGAAACCATCGACATGCAATGATTTGTCGGGCTCGTCAGACCACACGATCGTAACGTCTGGCAAAAGCTGCGGATAAACGACTTGGGTCAGGGCTCTCACTGCGTAGCGCGAGCGTTCAAGATTGACACCGCTCGGCGAGGGCATGGGACCGAGTTCGGCCTCGACTGCAGCCCAGAGCCGTCCGGAACTGAACTGTGGTCCGGCCAGCGACAGATAGTGCTGCCCACGCTCGGCCGCGCGATAATTGAGCAGGTGCGGAGCGCCCGACGCGCCGCAATGGATAACGGCCATGGTCCGGTCCGCATCGGCCAATACCTCACCGAGGGGCGTTGCGGTTACCAGGTCGGCGTTGAGGTCGAGGCCTGCCAGGTCCGGGAAATCGGCGACGTCGAGAATGCCGCCGGGCTTGAGCGCGCCGCCGGCGATCTTGTTGAAATGGATGCCGTGGTATTTCGGCGTCGTGCCGGTTCCAAGGCCCGTCTTGTTAACGCGCGTATGGCTGGGATAAAGCGCCCGGCTGCCGCCCAGCACCGCTGCCTCGTCGCGGAACCGGGCAAGATTGGGCATCCTGTCCGGGGTGACGAGATCGGGCCGCAGGCCATCCAGAACGACGACAACGAAACGATTGTGGGTCACGAACATCTCTCTTTGCTAAACGATGTTCAGTTCCGCTACGTCTTTCCCGTGTCACGCTGTTGACGCACTATTATCCCCGCTAATGGATTGGATACTCCGGCATCATTGGCTAGGCGTATATCTGGACCGCGCCCGGCAGCGTGCTCCACTGCGCGTACCAGCTCTCGAACAGGCGCAACTGGCTTTCGGCGTAGCCGCGCTGGCTATCGGTGAGGGTGTCGGTTTCATTGAAGTTTAGCGCATATTCCTTGTCGCCCTTGACGGTCATCAAATGCTTGTAAAACAGCACGAGATCCGGCCCTTCATCGAATGCGGACAGAGCCCCAAGCGCACCTTCGAGTTCGAGCGCGCGCTGGCGGGCTTCGACATCGCCATCCGCCGCCGCCTTCGCCAGCGCACAGAGATGGAGCACTTCGCGGGGCAGGACATTGCCGATCCCGGTGATGGCACCCGCCGCACCGCAATTGACGAAGCCGTGGAAGACTGTCGTATCGACACCGATCATCAGCGAAATCTCATCATCCTGGCTGGTGATGTTTTCAGCGGCATAGGTCAGGGATTCGGTGCCGCCGAATTCCTTGAAACCGACGAGGTTGTTGTGTTCCGCGCGCAACGCGAAAAACAGCTCGGCGCGTGTCGTAAAGCCATAATAGGGACTGTTGTAAATCACCGCCGGCAGATCGGGCGCCGCCGAAAGGATTGCTTTGAAGTGATGGCGTTGCGCGGTGGTCGACGGCCCGCGCGACAGGACGCGCGGAATGACCATCAGGCCCTGCGCCCCGGCCTCTTGGGCATGGGCTGCGATGGCGACCGCCGAGGCGGTGTTGATGGCGCCGGTTCCCACGATCACCGGCACACCCGCGCCGACCAGTCTGGCGACGCCTTCCATGCGCTGGGCGTCGGTCAAGAGCGGCCAGTCGCCCATCGACCCGCAATAGACGACGGCGCGCATCCCGGCAGCGATCAACCCTTCGCCCTTGCGGACCAATGCGTCGAAATCGGGCGTCCGATCCGGCTTGCAGGGTGTCATCAGGGCTGGAATGCACCCTGAAAAGATGCTGGCGGCCATCGCGGCGTCTCCTTGAGCATGGTGGTTCTTGCGTCCGAACGCCAATGATAATACGCTTTGTATTATAGTTGTCGACAAAAATCTTGTTCGCGCACGTTTGGGATGCCGAACTCGCATTCGATCTGCTGCTACAAAGACATCTGGGCGTTTAGGCGCTTGTCGGCGGTGATGTAGGACTGAATCTGGGTGACAATCTGCTCCGCATGAGCGCTGGCCAGCCGATCGGCCTCATCGACATCCCGAGCCGCGATCGCCGCGATCATCTGGTCATGCTCGATAACGTATTTGCGCGGCAGATCGTCGTTGAAGGAGGAATAGTAAAGCCGCAGGAGTCGCCGATTCTCGTCGAGCAGCCTTGTAAAGAGTTCGGTATAGTAGCTGTTCCCACCCGCCCGAGCGATTTCGAGGTGAAAATCGCGGTTGGTTGCGATCAGGGCGAGCGCGTCGCGCGCTTGCACTGCGCGCGTAAACTCTTCCTGCTTGGCCTGCATTCGGACGATATCGTCAGCGTGGTGATGACCGGCGGCCAGCCTCGTGGTGACCCGGTACATCAGCGTTAGTGCATCGAAAAATTGGGGCAGGTGGAGAAAGTCTATGTTGGAAACGATCGTCGCCCGGTTCGGTAGGGTGGTGATCAATCCTTCGACAGAGAGGCGAACGAGAGCTTCGCGGATCGGTGTGCGTGAAAGCGCGAACCGTTCGGCCAGTTGCAACTCGTCCATTGGACTGCCGGGAGCCAGCTTGAGATCGATGATCTCGTTGCGCAGAATCTTGTGAACATGGCTGGAACCTGACCCGCGTTTGGGGGTGCCGGTGCTTTCAGGTTTTCTTTCGACGGTCTCTTTGACCATGCCATCCATCCCTTTTCCTTGTGTTCATTCATAAGGATCGATGAGCACACGGGGAAGAGTGTCGATAGTTAATATTTTCTGTGTCGACAGAGAACTTGCTCATGGCTATACACGCTGTTGTGCTGAACAGGGATCGGGTTGCCATGCGCGTCGCAGTAATCGGAGCAGGGATCATCGGCGTGACCGCTGCGCTGGCCCTGACCGAACGCGGACACGCGGTAACGATATTCGACCGTCAGGGCGTGGCCTCGGGGGCCTCAGGTGGCAATGCCGGCGCATTTGCCTTTGCCGATGTCATCCCGCTCGCAACGCCAGGCATCATCAAAAAGGCACCCGCCTGGCTTTTCGATCCCAACGGGCCGCTTTCCATTCCTCCCGCCTATGCACTAAAGATCGCGCCTTGGCTCCTGGCTTTCTTTAAGGCGAGCTTGCCCGCCCGCTACCGTGCCGCGGTCGCGGCGCAAGGCGCCCTGATGGACCATTCCGCTGCCGCCCTCGAGCGTCTGGTGAAAACCTGCGATCTTGAAGGATTGCTGCGCCGCGAGGGGCAGTTGCAACTCTATGAGGGCGAGCACGAATTCAGGGCCAGCCTTCCTGGTTGGCAAGAGCGGCGTGTCGTCGGTGTCAAATTCGATCTTCTCGAAGGCCCCGAAGCGATTGCTGAAATCCAGCCCGGCCTTGCTCGCCGCTTTACCCATGCAGGGTTCACCCCCGACTGGAAGAACGTCACTGACCCCGCGGTCTGGACTGAAGCGATTGCTGAAATTGCGTTGACCCGTGGTGCAACGCTGATCAGGTCGGAAATTACGACCATCAGGCCCACCGAGACCGGTATGGAACTGATAGGTCCGGGCGAAAATTCCACCTTCGACCGCGTAGTTGTTGCGGCGGGCGCTCATTCGGGCGGGTTGACGCAGCAACTGGGCCTAAATCTCCCGCTCGAAACCGAGCGCGGCTACAATGTGTCCCTCCCCGAAGGTGCTTTCGATCTGCGCACGCACCTGACTTTTGCCGGGCATGGATTCGTCGTCAGCCGCATCGGGGATGGCATCCGCGTCGGTGGAGGCGTCGAACTCGGGGGGCTCGAACTTGCACCCCGAATGGGCCGCGCCGATGCCCTGCTGGCCAAGGCAGCACGCTTTCTGCCCGAGCTCAGGACTGCGGGTGGGCGCCGCTGGATGGGGTTCCGCCCCTCCATGCCCGACAGCCTGCCGGTTATCGATGTTGCACCGGGCAATCCTCGTGTCATTCTGGCGTTCGGTCATGGGCATCTGGGGCTTACGCAATCGGCAGGAACCGCAGAAATTGTCGCCGATCTTGTCGACGATGCGCCGCCGGCCATCGACATGGCGCCGTTTAGGGCAACCCGTTTTTGAGAAGAGCTTGATGAGCCAGCATACATTCCAATGCATCGACGGACACACCTGCGGCAATCCGGTGCGCCTTGTGACGGGCGGAGCACCCATGCTCAAGGGCGATACCATGCTGGAAAGGCGCGCGCACTTTCTGGCCGAATATGACTGGATCCGTACCGGGCTGATGTTCGAGCCGCGCGGCCATGACATGATGTCGGGCTCCATCCTTTATCCGCCCACCCGTCCCGATTGCGAAGTGGCGGTATTGTTTATCGAAACGTCGGGCTGCCTGCCTATGTGTGGCCACGGGACCATCGGCACCATCACGATGGCCATCGAGAACGGGCTCATAAATCCGCGAGAGCCGGGCAGATTGTCGATCGAAACCCCGGCAGGCAAGGTTGATATCACCTATCGTCAGGAGGACCGGTTCGTCGAGGAAGTGCGCCTGACCAATGTCGCCTCATTCCTCCACGCCGAAGGATTGACCGCCGAGATTGAGGGCTTTGGGGAGCTTGTTGTCGATGTGGCCTATGGCGGCAACTTCTATGCGATCGTCGAATCGCAAAAGCTGTTTCGCGACATGGCTGATTTCACCGCCGCCGAGCTCATCGGGCTGTCTCCGAAATTGCGTGCCGCGCTTAACGAAAAATATGAGTTCGTCCATCCCGAGCATCCGCAAATCAGCGGGCTGAGCCACATCCAATGGACCGGACAGCCGACCCGGCCCGGAGCCACGGCCCGCAACGCCGTCTTTTACGGCGACAAGGCGATTGACCGATCCCCATGCGGCACCGGCACGTCGGCGCGCATGGCGCAGCTTGTTGCAAAGGGCAAGCTCAATATTGGCGACGAATTCGTCCACGAAAGCATCATCGGCTCACTTTTCAACGGGCGCGTCGAAGCAGCGGCGCAAGTAGGAGAAACCCAAGCGATCGTTCCCTCAATCGGAGGTTGGGCGCGTCAGACCGGGTTCAATACCATCTTCATCGACGACCGGGACCCCTATGCGCACGGCTTCACTGTGATTTAAGGTCCTTGGCCGGCTTCTCACACCGCCAGCGACTTTGTCGGACGCGGTGCGCCACCAATCGATTGAACCGATAGCGATCCGGCCGCGATGCCCGCATCGAGGCAGTCACCAAGCGGGCGTCCTGCCAGATAGGCGTCGATCAGTCCGGCGTTAAAGGCATCGCCGGCCCCGGTCGTATCGACCACATGAACTTTTGGAGCCCTTGCCGATAGCCGGATCGTACCTGCACCGAGTAGCCCACCGGCGCCGCCGCATTTGATCGCGACCACGGGAAAATATGCGGTCAGGACTTCCAGCGCTTCGGTCACGTCGGGTTTGCCCGTGATGGCGATGGCCTCTTCGGCATTGGGGAGAAAAATATCCACGCCGGTGCAAGCTTCGAGCAGACCCGGCTTGCTGATGAGAGTTTCATCCCAACTGGGGTCGAGCGCCACAGCGAGCCCGGCCGCCTTGGCCTGTGAAACGAGATCGGGCTGGTCGGCAAGCGTTGCATATTCGGCTATGTGCAAAAGTGCGGCCCGTTCCCACGTCAGCGCATTTGCAAACTGTGCAGGAATCGACCGGCCCGCCCTGCAGGAAAGGAATGCCCGATCTTCGGCGCCGGTCATCACAACGGTGACCTGCGGTCCGGCATCGGCCCTGCGCTCGATAAAGCCCAGGTCGATGCCGCTTGTCTCCAGTTGCGGCGCCAGCACCTCGGACAACGGATCGGTGCCATACGAGGCAAGCAGGGCTGCTGGGCGGCCCAGTTGGATCAAATGGGCAGCAGCGATGAAGGCGCCCCCACCCAGCACCGGGTGCATGGAACGTGCAAAAACCTCCCGGCCCATTTGCGGCATGCCTGAGAGCTCGGCGAAAACAAGGTCGCAATAGATGCGGCCGACGCTGACGACAGCGTCGCGCGGCGATTTCAGATTCATAGACGCCCCAGGGCTTTTTCGCTCTCGGCGTCGAAAAGATAAAGACTGCCCGGCGCGGCCCAGGCCGTAACGATGCTGTCGACCGCTGGCAAAAGCTTGCTTGGCGCGGTGGCGATCGCCGAGGATCCGGCTATATCGAGATGCACAAGCGTTTCCGAGCCCAAAGGCTCAACGGCGGTCACCTTGCCCTCGAATGCCAGGGCAGCATTGTCCGGCGCCTCTCCCACCAGCAGGTCATGAGGTCTCACACCGACTAGGACATTGCCCGAGCCGGTCGCTGGTAATGTGCCTTTGATCTTGGCGCCTGCGGCCGTCAGGCCGTCCCCCGAGGCCGTTCCATCGATGAGATTCATGGACGGACTGCCGATGAACCGCGCTGTGAAAACATCGATCGGACTCTCGTAAAGCTCGGTCGGCGTGCCGACTTGAAGGATCAGCCCATCGCGCATCACAACGATCCGGTCGGCCATTGTCATGGCTTCGATCTGGTCGTGCGTGACATAGACGATGGTCGTTCCAAGCCGCTGGTGCAGGCGCTTGATCTCGATGCGCATCTGCGAGCGCAATTGTGCGTCGAGGTTGGACAGTGGCTCGTCGAAGAGGAACGCGGCCGGATCGCGCACCATGGCGCGCCCGATAGCGACGCGCTGGCGTTGCCCGCCCGAGAGTGCCGCCGGACGGCGTTCGAGCAGATCCTCGAGCCCCAATATCTTGCCGGCTTCGGCAATGCGTTGCTGCTTTTCAGCCTTGGAAAGTTTGGAGGTATAAAGCCCGAACCCGATATTCTGACCCACCGTCATGTGGGGATATATCGCATAGTTCTGGAACACCATGGCGATGTTGCGCTGCTTGGGTTCGTACTGGTTGACGATGGTGTCACCGATCTTGAGCACGCCGCCGGAGATTTCCTCGAGCCCGGCAATCATGCGCAGGGTCGTCGATTTCCCGCAGCCCGATGGCCCGACAAAGACAACGAACTCGCCATCGGCGATTTCGAGGTCGATGCCATGAACGGCGGTCACCTTGCCATAGCGCTTTACAAGGCCTTCCAACTGGATTTCTGCCATCACGCCGCTCCTAAAAGTGCATTGAATTTATCGTTGAGTTCTTTGTGCGCGCTTTTCAGCGTTTCGGTGCGCCGGGCCGCCTGATCGAAGAACCCTCTGAGCTTCTGGCGATATCGACCAAGGGAGGCACGCAGCGCGGTGGGCGCCGGGCCGCCGAGCCGGTCGCGGACCGAAACGAAATGCCGCGCCGAGACCAGTTCGGCAAATCGTTCGGGTGAAAGGGTCGAAGCCCTCCCGGTTGCCGCTTCAAATGCGGACGCAAAGGGCGCATACCCATCCTCGACAAGTGAGCCGTCCGCCGCGACCACCGCCTTTGCCACGGCTGCCGAGACTTCATGTGCCTGCCGGAAAGACAGATCTTCGAGTCGGACGAGACTGTCGGCCAATTCGGTGATGGTAATGCAGGAGCGCTTGGTGTTGATATCCACCCGTTCGGGGTTGATCGAGACCTGCGCGATCAGCGCGGTGAAAAGGTCGAGCACGCGATAGGCGGCATCGAACACCTGATAGCCCATGGCCTGGCTTTCCCCCTCGCTGTCGTTCATGTCGGTAAAAGGCGTGTTGTGCATGATATCGAGCATCGCCTTGGCGCGGCCATAGGTCTGGCTGGCCAGGTGGCGCAGGTGCTCGATGGGCACCGGATTGCGCTTTTGCGGCATGATCGATGAAATCTGGACCAGCGCATTGGGCACGTAGAGCTGGCCCACCTCAAAGCTCGACCAGACCTGAAAATCCTGGATGGGGCGCCCCAGATGGAGAAAGCTGAGCGCCATCGCGCCATAAATGCCGGTGATGTAATCGACCGACGCAATACAGCCATAGGAATTTTCCAGCGGACGGGCAAACCCGAGCAACTCGGCCACCCGCTCGCGGTCGATGGGGAAGCCCGAAGTGGTGATGGCTGCCGCTCCCATGGGCGAAAGATCGATCACCTCGATCGCGGATTCCACTTTTTCGATATCGCGGATCAGCACCTCGGCCATGGCGCCCAGATAATGCCCGAAGGTCGTCGGCTGGGCCGGCTGCCCGTGCGTGTAGGCAACGATCAGCGTTTCGGCTTCACGCTCTGCCGTCGAAAGAACGGCATCGAGCAGGACCCGCATCTTTTCGAGCAGCATCTCGGTGCGCGGCTTGAGCCCGAGCTTGAACAGCGTGTGATCGATGTCGTTGCGCGACCGGGAGGTGTGCAGTCGCCCGGCCAGATCGGGACCGAGGCGGGCCTTGAGATTCTTTTCGATCAGGAAGAAGAAGTCTTCGACCTCGCCGGTATAAACGAGAGTGTCGAGATCGATCTCGTCATCTATGGCAACCAGTGCTCTTGCGATCGAGGACGCTTGTTGGCGTGTGAGGATGCCGGTTTCGGCCAGCATGACCAGATGCGCCCTGTCGATGGCCCTGAACCCGTCGGCGTGATGATCCTTGGCGCCGTCGAAAAGCGGGCGCAGCACGGTCTCCTTGTAAACGGGATCGGGAAAAACGCTCGTATCTCTCATTGAGGCCATCGATCAGCCCTTCAAACCGGCAAGCATCACACCGCGCACGATGTAACGCTGCAGGACGAGGAACACCAAAAGGGTGGGAATGGTGGCCAGCGCGGCGCCGGTCATGATCATTTCCCATTGGATCGATTGCTCGACGGCAAAGCTCGAAAGTCCAACCGGCAACGTGTAGAGCTCGCGGCTGTTGGTGACGATGAGCGGCCAGAAAAAAGCCGTCCAGTTTCCAAGGAAGGTAAAGATCGCCAAGGCGGATATTGCAGGCGCCACCATGGGCATGGCGATCTTCCACCAGATGGTGAATTCGTTCAGCCCGTCGACCCGCGCCGCTTCGAGGAAATCGTCAGGCACCGTTTCGAAGAATTGCTTCATCAGGAATGTGCCGAAGGCCGTCATCATGCCCGGGAACATGATGCCCCAATAGCTGTCGATCCAGCCCAGTTGCGCGCTCATCAGATACCACGGGATCACCAGCATTTCGGTGGGGATCATCAGGGTAGATAGGATGGCGATGAAGATCAGGTAGCGCCCGCGGAACTGGAATTTGGCCAGAGTGTAGCCGACCAGCGAGTCGAAAAAGACGTTCGATAGGGTCACGCAGACTGCAACCAGCGTGGAATTGAAGAACCAGCGCATGAAGCGCCCGTCCGAAAGCACCTTCAGGTAATTGTCGAAAGTGGGTGCTGCCGGAATCAACCTCAGGTCGTAAACCTGTCCGGCCGTCTTCAGTGACGTTGAAAACATGAAGAGCAGGGGCGTTATCATCAGCACCCCGCCGATAAACAGCAGTGTCCAGGTCAGGACCCGGCCCGGACGGATGGAGGCGCTGTTGAGCCTGAGTTCGGTGTTCGTGGCAGCGGTGGCAGTCATCAGCGCGTCCTCAGAACCCAGAGCTGAAGCAGGGAAACGATGAGAAGGATGGTAAAGAGCACCACCGTCTGCGCCGCCGCATAGCCCATGTTGAAGGAAGAAAATGCAGTCTGGTAAATCATGAGAACCAGGGGCTTTGTTGTATTGAGCGGCCCGCCGGGGTCATTGCTTGTCATGTTGTAAACCTGATCGAAAATCCGCAGAAAGCCGATCGAGGAAAAGACGACGAGGAACACAGTCGTCGGCTTGAGCAATGGAAGCGTGATCTTGCGCAGGATCGCCCATTCGCCCAGCCCGTCGATACGTGCGGCCTCGTAGTAGGTTTGAGGAATGGCCCTCAGGCCAGCCATGAATATGATGATCTGGAACCCCAGCCCCGCCCATATCGCGGTGACCATGATAGCGGGTAGGGCCTGTTCGGTGGATCGCAGGAAGGGCTGCGCCGGCAGGCCGGTGACGCCCAAAAAGCCGTTGATGATGCCGATTGGCGGGGGTTGGTAAAACCAGCGCCAAACCCAGGCCATTGCTGCAGCCGTGGTCAGGAACGGGAGAAAATAAAGCGCGCGGATGAAGCCGTGCATAAAGCGCACGCGGTCGAGATAATAGGCAACCGCAAACGAGATGACGAGGCTGATCGGCGTGCCGATAATCAGATAAGCGAATGTATTGCGGAACACCTGCCAGAACAGGGGATCGTTATACAGCTTTGTGTAGTTCTCGATGCCGATGAATTGGGCCGGGCGTAGCAGGTCCCAATCGGTGAACGAGAGCCAGAAAGCCTGTACCGTGGGATAAAAACGGATAACGACATAAAATACCACGGGCAGAGCCAGGAAGGTCCAGACCCAGATCAGCCGCTTTTGTCCGATGCTGAGCCGGTTCCAGGTCCCTGATGGCTCCACGGTGCCACTTGCCGATACTGCCGAAGTCATCGCCTGCCACTCCTGCTGATTTGCCCAGGTGGGCCGGCCGGTCTGTTGTCCGGCCGGTTCACCTCTGAAGTCACAAGACTGGACCGGCAGTACACCGGTCCAATCCCATTGTTACTGGTTGGCGTAGAATTCGTCGAGAATGGCCTGTTCCTCCGCAGCGGCGGCAGCCAGAGAATCCGCAGGCGACTGACCCTGCAGCGAGATGCGGCTTTCCATATCGATCGCCACCTGACGCTGGGCAGCCTCGTCCACGAAGATTGTGGTGTGGGCATATTCGAGCCCCGCCAGGAACGGACCATAGATTGGGTCTGAAAGGTTTTCCTCGGTCAGGGCAACCTCTTGGCGAGCGGGCAGTTCGCCCACCACTTCGAGCCAGATTTCCATGGCCTCGGGTGAACTGATATAGGCAAGGAACTTCTGGGCAGCCTCGAGTTCTTCCCCCTCGGCGCGCGCGCCGATGGCGTTGGCGAAATAGCTCGCATAGTTCGAACGCATACCGTCTTCATTAGCCGGCAGCTCGGTGACGCCCCATTCGAAATCAGTGATTTCGCTGAACGCGCCGAGCCGGAAAGTGCCGTCAATGGTCATCGCGGCGCGGCCGGCGCGGAACGCGGCCTGAGGTTCGTCCATGAAGGCGATCTGGGTCACCGCATCGTCGCCCAGATAGAGATCTGCCTGCCATGTGGTTGCGGCGAGGCCAGCTTCGTCATTGTAGGTGACCGTGCGGCCGTCGTCCGAATAGGGTTGGCCACCGAACTGGCGGACGAGGCCCTCGCGCCACCACTGATGGTCCTGGCCCGCCATACCCATGGCAATGCCGACCGACGTGATGTTGCCGCCGCCATCGCGCTGTACGGTCGCCTGCGCGGCCTCGACAAGCTCATCGAGCGTTTGGGGTGGGCTTTCGGGATCGAGCCCGGCGGCTTCGAGAATGTCCTTGTTGTAGAACAGGGCCAGCGAACGGACCGCGGTGGGCAGGCCCCAGTACTGGCCGTCACGTTCCATCGCAGAAACGATCGGGAAAAAGTCCGATTCGATGTCCTCGGTCGGGAAGACGTCCGGATCGAGCGGCTGGATCAGCCCGCCGGCGATGAAATTGTCGAGCCAGCCATAAAAGAGCTGCGCCACGTCGGGTCCCTGTCCGGCTACATTGGCGGCCACGACGCGCGTCTGGTAATCGGCATAGGGAAAGGTCTGGTGGTTGACCGTGATGTCGGGATTGGCTTCTTCGAAATTGGCGATCAGCTGGTCCATGGCCTGAACGCGCGTGTCGAATACATACTGCCAGTATTCGATTTCGACGGCCTGGGCCGAGCCCAGCGCTGCCAGGCTGACGCCGGCTGAAAGTGTGGTCACCGCAAGTGCTCTACGCATTTTGATCCCTCCTTTGGGAGCAGGGAAAACATGTCCCTGCACGATTGTGTGGCAGCTCGGACCCCTCCGTCCACCATCCGGTCATCGTCAAATGATGTGCGCCACCTTGTCAATAAAATAATTTACTTTCGTTATTAGTGGGGCCCGTTGAGCCGATTGCCCCTTGGCGTAGCCTGCAAAATGGACACAATGCCCATCTCGCGCCATTCCGAATGGTTCGCAGCCTGCCGTGGCGCGGGATTAAATTAATCTACTTGTGTTATTCGGGTGGCATGCCTAATCTTGAGGTCCGATAGCGCGCGTCCAATCGGTAAGAGGGAACACCTTGACCAGTTCGGAAAAGCAGGGTCGTGGTCCGCGCCTTGTCATAGGATCCAATCCGGAGCGCAACCGCGCCCACAATCGGCGCGTCGTTCTCGAGGTCATCAGGACCCATGGGCATATGGGGCGCACCGAAATTGCCCGCCGCGCCCACATCACACCTCAGGCGGTTGCCAATATCGTCGATGAACTTCTGGGCGAAGGCATGCTCGTGCAACTGGGCCGCCTGCGCTCAGGCCGTGGCCAGCCCCCCATCCAGTTCGCGATCAATCCCGACGGACCGCTGACCGGCGGGGTGGAAATCGCTGCCGACCATATCGCGACAACGCTGCTCGATCTTTCCGGCGCAGTCCGCGCTCAGGCCATCTCTCCTCTCCAATCGGCCACGCCCGATCAGGTGCCCGGTCGGGTCCTCGATGAGATCGACAAGCTCTGTGCCCGTATCGGTGCCTCGCGCGACCGCTTGATCGGCGTTGGCGCCGTGATGCCGGGTCCGTTCGAGATCGAAGGCATGAGTTCGGTGGGTCCGGCAACCCTGCCGGGGTGGAAAGGCATCGACGCCAAGGCCACGCTGTCCCGGGCCATCGGCCAACCGGTATCGATCGAAAATGATGCGACGGCCGCAGCGGTTGGTGAGCGGCTCTATGGGGCAGGGCGCCAGATTTCCAATTTCTGCTTTCTGTATTTCGGCGTGGGCCTGGGCCTTGGCGTTCTTAAGGACGGCGTTCCGTTGCGCGGCGCTTTCGGCAATGCCGGTGAAATCGGCCATGTTGCCCTGGTTCCCCGCAACGGGGTTGCGCGCTATGGCCCCGAAGGGGCACTGGAGCGCTTTGCATCTCTTTATGCCCTGCGCGAGAAACTGGCGGAAAGCGGGCGCCCCAACCTCGATAGCGAGGCTCTTGAACCGCTTTTCGCCAGGAATGATCCGGTGCTTGCCGCTTGGATCACGGAAGCGGCCGATTATCTGGCGCCCACCGTTGCCATGATCGAAAACATCTTCGATCCCGAAACCGTAGTGTTTGGCGGCAATCTTCCCGACGTCATCCTCGATGCATTGATCGCTGCGCTCGAACCGCTGCCGGTTTCCGTTTCCACCCGCGCGGGACGAACTCAACCGCGAGTCGTCCGCGGCCAGACCGGGCGGTTCACTGCGGCGTTGGGTGCTGCTGCGCTCGCGCTGCACGATGTCTTGTCGCCTCAACTCTCACTCGAATATTCGCCGGCGGTCGCGACCGCACGGCCTTAGGACTATCCATGCCCCTATCGCGCACCCAGCTTTCTCATCGCTTTGGTCAACGTCGCACCAGCCCCAGGCTGGTCGCCCTGCATCGGATGCTGTCGCGGCTGAAGTCAACAGTCACCGTGCTTCACACGGGTGCCCATCCGGACGACGAGCAGAACGCGATGCTCGCTTTCATGCGCTTCAGGCTCGGCATGCGCACGGTTATCGGCTGTTCGACGCGCGGGGAGGGTGGTCAGAATACGCTCGGGCCCGAACGCGGAGGTGCCCTTGGGATCGTCCGGACCCGCGAGCTTGAAGAAGCGGCCAAGGTCATCGATGCCGATATCGTTTGGTTCGGTTTCGGCCCTAACGATCCTGTCCATGATTTCGGATTCTCCAAGAACGGCCAGGATACCCTCGAGCGCTGGCAGCACGACCTGATCGTCGAGCGCATGGTTCGTGCCTATCGCAGCGAAAGGCCCGATATTGTCATCCCGACATTTCTTGATGTGCCCGGTCAGCACGGCCATCACCGCGCCATGACCATGGCTGCCGAAGAGGCGATCGCGCTTGCCGCCGATCCCAACGCCTACCCCGAGCATTTCGTTCTGGGCCTGGCGCCGTGGCAGGTCACCAAATACTACCTGCCCGCCTGGTCGGGCGGGGGCTCGACCTATGATGACGAGGTGCCGCCGCCACCCGAAACTGTAAAGGTGAGCGCGACGGACCCCGATTTCGCCACCGGCATGCCCTTTGACGAGATCGGAGAGTGGTCGCGATTCTATCACGCCAGCCAGGGCATGGGGCGCTGGCCGGACGATCTGCGAACCGAATGGCCGCTTCACCTTCGCGTCGGACCGAACGACAACGGCGGCATTGCCGACAACATCCCGCGTCGGCTCGCCGACATCGTTCCGGGGCTTGCGGCCGCCGATACGGCCATAGCGACGGCCATAGCCGCCTTCCCGAATGCCGATGACATCATCGCGCCATTGTCCGTGGCGCTCGAAATCATCGAAGCTCATGCCGATGTCGTCCCGGCCGAGCACCTCCACCGCATCGAAACCATGATCGCCGATCTCGAAGCTGCCATGTTGGTCGCGAGTGGCATCGATTGCGTCGCCGCGCTCGACAGAGAGGTTGTTGCGCAAGGCCAGACCGTCGATTTGAGCCTGACGCTTCGTGGCGCGCCCGCGGATGTTTCGATCGATGTCATTATACCCGAAGGCGTCTCGATCATCACACAGTCACGGGGTCGATATACGCTCGAGGTTGCGCCCGATGCTCCGATCACCGACCCGTTCACCCAGACATACTCGGCCTCGGGAGCCAATGGTGATGCCTGCATAATCCTGACGCTGACCATCGCCGGGCGAACAATCTCGCGCGCCTTTGCCCTGGAGCGGCCGCTGACCATTGTGCCCGCGGCATCGGTCGACCTGACGCCCAGCGCCCTGCTGGTGGCGGCTGATTCGGAGTTTTCCGGCCTCTCCGTAGAAGCCAAGATCGAAGGTGGTGCCAACAAGCTGAGCCTTTCCAGCCTTGAGGGTGTCGAGATTTCACCGAGCCGGGATGGCATAACGCTCTCGGGAGGGGGCCTTATGGAGGGGCGCTATTCTCTCGATGTGATGCTCGACGATGCCCCCGCTTTCACCGCCAGCACAATCGATTACGCCCATATCGGCAAAAGTCTCTATCTCAGCCCCGCACGTATCGACATCCTTGCGCTCAAGCTTGCGCTGCCCCAGGACCGCCGCGTCGCCTATATCGGCGGGGGGGGCGCCACGACAATGTCGGGCGCTGGCTGAACCGCATGGGGTTCAAGGTGACCGAGCTCGATGCACCTGCACTTTCTGAAGATCTTTTGAAATTCCCCACCATCGTCGTCGGCCTTTTCGCCTTCGGCCTTCGTCCTGATCTGGCCGCGAGCGCTCAGGCGTTGCAAGCCTATGTCGAGGCTGGCGGTAATCTCGTCACGCTCTACCATCGCCCGTGGGATGGCTGGAATCCCGACACGGTCCCCCCGCGCTTTCTCAAGATCGGCCAGCCCTCGTTGCGCTGGCGGGTGACCAATCCCGAGGCGGCGGTTGAGATTTTGGCGGCAGATAATCCCATCCTTTCCGGTCCCAATCCGATCTCGGTGCGCGACTTTGACGGCTGGAACAAGGAGCGTGGCCTCTATTTCGCGTCCGAATGGGACCCGGCCTACAGCCCCCTCCTTGCCATGAGCGACAAGGGTGAAGCGCCGCTCGAAGGCGCATTGCTGACCGCCGAAATCGGCAAAGGGCGTCATACGCACACCAGTCTCGTCCTGCACCACCAGCTCGACAATCTCGTGCCCGGTGCGTTCCGGATCATGGCCAACCTCGTGGCGGGCGGCCGCATGTAGATGGCCGACCCGGCGCCCTCTTACCGCAGCGGCATTGCCTGGCTTCTGGCCGATATGACGCTGGTGACCGCAATGACCGTTCTCGTCAAGTTCGAGGGCGCCACCTATCCGGCGATCCAACTCGTATTCATCCGCTCGCTGATCGGGCTGGTGTCCATCCTACCGTTGGCCTGGCGCAAACGTCGCGCGGTCACCGGCACCAAACAGCCCTTCCGGCATCTGGTGCGCGTGGGTTGCAACACGTTGGCCCTGACCTGTAATTTCACTGCGCTGGCGGCGCTGCCACTGGCGCTCGTCAATGCCATAGGCTTCATGCGTCCACTCGTTGTCATGCTGTTTGCCGCCTGGCTGCTGGCCGAAAAGATCGCTCCGGTACGCTGGATCGGCACCGTTATCGGATTTGCCGGCATCCTCGTCATTGTTGCACCGGGCGAAGTTGCATTTTCCTGGGGACTTGCCGCTGCATTCGGCTCGGTGCTGTTCGGCTCACTGGCCGTTATCCAGATCCGCGCCATGGAAAACGAGGACACTGCCGTTCTCATGGTCTTTTACACTGTAGGGCTTTCGGTCCTGACCGCCATTCCCGCCGCGCTCGTCTGGCAGCCGGTAGCATTGGCCGATTGGCCGACATTGCTGGCCATCGGCATCCTGGCCCAGATCGGGCAGTATTGCTTCCTGCGTGCCTACCAGACGACCCCGGCGCGGATATTGGCTCCCCTGGGGTATCTGTCCATAGGCTTTGCCGCGCTCGCGGGGTTCATCTTTTTCGGCGAAATTCCCTCATGGGCAACGATCATCGGCGTGGCGATCATTCTCATTGCTCTGCAATCGACCAATATGCTCGAAGCGGCCGCGACCCGGCGCAAGGTCAATTCGGAGGCCGAACGATAAAAAAACGCCCCGGCGAACCGGGGCGCTCATCGTCACAACCGTAACCTTTGGCAACTATTCGGCCGGCTGGACGAGATTGGCGAGCAGGCGGAATGCGCCCGGCACCAGATGATCGAGCTGATGGTGCAGGATCAGGCTGGTATGGGTATGCCGCCCGGCTCCGATCTGGGCCGAAAGCAACGAGCCATTCAGAGGATCTTCACCGGTATCGTGCATGGCCAGAAGCGGCTTATAGACCTCATCCCATTCCTCGGCGAAATACAGCCCGCGCTCTTTGTCCCAGTTCGCCCAGTCGTCGGCCCCGATGGCATTGGGGTAGTTGAGCAAGGGGTGATCGGGTTCGAGAACGTCGACTTCGGCATTTGCATCGGTGACGCGGAAGCGGATCGAGGGTGATCCGATCTTGAGGTAAGCGACGGGTATCGTCTCCGGATTCCAGCCATCGGAGGGGCGATGATAAAGGGTCACCAGATGCCCGCCATTGCGCACCCAGTCGTGGATGGCGGTAATGTTTTCCGCGAGATCCGGCCGTCGCCCGAAGGCAAATATGCCGACCACAATAGTGCGAAGATCGCGATAGGTACCGCTCGAGATATCCTCGGGCGAGAGCTCCACGACATCGAGGCCCAGGCGCTCCATCCACAGCCCGACATTGTCGTTACCTCCCGAGACGTACCCGATCCGCTTTACCGATGGCAGCTCGGCTCCGACCGCCTGTACGGGAACGGACACCGTTGTGGGGACGACCGATCGGCCGATATGGGGGTAGGAGAAGGTGTTGATCTGATAGGCCCGCTCACCCAGCAGATCGGGTTCGATGTCAAAGCGTGACTGTTCGAGAGCGTTGGGCGGTACCAGTTCGAACGTTCCGCTCATCTCCGAAGCACGTTCTGTTTCATCGAGCGCCCAACCTTCGGGAACCGGCATGGTCAGATCAGCCAGCGTCGCGTTGTTGAGCGTCGCCGTCAGGGGAACGGGGGCCAACTCGGCCGTCGTGTTGAAAACGACAGCGCTCGGCTCGATCGTCATGGATGCCTTGGGGATGACACGCAACTGGTCTTCAAGATCGACGTCGAGCACAACCGTGCGCCCGCCGATATTGAGCGACACCCGTGTGTGCGCGTCGCCATTGCCCCCCAACGGGTCGAATTCTTCGCTGAGCGGGTTTGTGTAGCCGGCGTCTTCGGCGACCGAAACCGTCTCGCCCGAAGCTGATAGCCCCTCGCGCGCAACGATCTCGACGCCCTCGATTGTCACGTCCTCGGGACCATCCACAATGGTCTTGACGACCACTTCGTCACCTGGTGTGACGTCGCCGCCTTCGGTATAGGACCGGATTTGCACGCCCGCCGCAGCGGCAAGGGCAAGATCGATTTCCTTGACCTTGCGATCCAGCCGGTGCGCGACGTTGGCCCGCAATTCGTCAGGCAGCGTTTCGCGGGCCATGTCGATGATTTCGCCCACCCTGCCAACTTTGGCGAGCACGACGACGGGATCGCCATAATCGGCGATTGCCTCTTCGATCAACCCTTGAGCTTCGCGCAACGCATCTGCTGTGTCGGCAGGCATTCCGTCGAGTTCGGCAATGTCGCCGACCGTTGCGATCAGGCCCTCCCGGATATCGCTTTCCTCGCCACCTTCGCCGCCGCCGGTCACACGGGTGAGGTTGAGTTCCCATTCGGTCTGGGGCTCGGGACGCCAGCGGCCCATGCCCTGGGTCAGATGGCACGAGCGCGACCACTCGCCCATCTGTGGGAAAGTTGCGCCGGAAATCTTGTCGCGCTCGGGCGCCGTAACGACCAGTGTTACCGGAGGAGGCGGCACCTCGTCGTCATACACTCCACCGCCGCCGCCATAGGCCGGCTGATAGATTTTCGGCACTTCCCAAGTGTCGAGACCGCCGGCGATCTGATCGGGAAATTCTTCGGGATTGCCCGAGAGTTCGGCCGCAATGAATGTCGCGACATTGGCGGCCCGATGATGGCCGTGCTGGCCGGGAACGTCCAAAAAGCAGTTCATGATGATGTCGGGCTTGTACTTGCGGAACGCCGCCGTCATGCGCTCGACGATCTTGTCACGGCCCCACTGGTCGATGGTCTCGTTGGGGTCTTTGGAAAAGCCGAAATCGTGGACGGAATCGGTGTGCCCGAAGCTGCCGAACGCCAGCGAGGCATCGAGCGAGCGCGAGGCTTCTTCCATTTCGCGGGTGCGCAGCACGCCCAGCACCGAGCCCAGTTCCGGCCCGATCGAGTTCTGCCCGCCCTCGCCGCGGGTGATGGCATAGACCACCGGATGGATGCCATAGACGTGCCGCAGCGCGGCGAGCATCGCCGAAGGTTCGTCATCGGGGTGCGCACCCGTGGTCATGATCGTTGCAGTGGAGGTCAGCCGCTCGAGACGGCGATAGAGGGTGACAATGGCCGGCTCGAGTTTCTGCTGGGCGATCAGGTCGAGATCGCTGAGCGGAGCCGCCCATGCCGGGATGTGCGAGGCTGCATACATCGCCGGCAAGGACGCAATGAACATGCGTCGTGTGATCTTGGTCATCGGGACAATCCTACCTTTGAAATTTCGCTCCTATGGGCCGTGCAACGGCGCCTTGCATCGGATCTTCTCGTCCAATTTGATCATGAGTATGCGTCCGGAAAAACAATAACACAAGTGAGTTACTTTATTGATCGATCCGTGGATGATTTGAATAAGGAAATGGCGCAACTGCGCGCTCGGCGAGGGACTGCCTCCTGGGGAAGACAGTCGGTTTCGCGCTCTGCACTCGAGGGGAATGCACCCTTGCGCTCAGCCCGGGGGGGTGCCTCCGATCACAGACTGAACGTCAGATATATTCGGGCTTGGCCAGATACCTGAAAACCATGTCGATGGTGTTCTGACGCAGACTTGCCTGGCTGTCTGCCGAGCCCATGTCGCGACCGAAAAGATGCGAAAAGGTTGCCCGGTTCGAAACGTTGAAAAAGCACAGCGCGCTGATCTGCCAGTGTATTTCCAGCGGGTCCAGCCCTTCGCGGAAAACGCCTTCCTCGACGCCCTTGGCATAGATCGACCCGATCCGCGCGATGGCCGCCTCATTGACGGCGCGCAGCGCCGGCGAGCGCTCCATATAGCGCCCTGAATGAATATTTTCGATCATCACCATGCGGATGAAATCCTCATGCTCGGAATGATGATCGAAGGTAAAACCGACGAGGCGACGCAATCCCTCTAGTGGTGGGAGGCTCTCGATATCGAGTTCTGCCTCCCCCTCGCGCACGACGCGATAGGCGTTTTCCAGCGCGCTGACATAGAGCCCCTCTTTGTCGCCGAAATAGTAGTAGATCATCCGTTTGCTGGCGCGGGTCTTTTCGGCAATCTCGTCGATGCGCGCGCCGGCCAACCCATTGAGAGCAAACTCGGTTGACGCGACTTCGATGATGTTGCGCCGCGTGCCTTCGGGGTCCTGCTGGCGTCGGCCGGGCCGCCCGGTGTTTTCGATACTGCTCAATATCCCGCCCTCGCCACACAGAATCGCCAATTGACTAAACTAACTAGTTCGTACATTAATCACCTATTGTCGCGCCCGCATTTAGGTCGAGACGCTCGAAAAACACAAGGGCGGGTCTCAACCGCCCAAAGAGGATGCATTTTGACTGTACCGTCGGGACAAACGGGATCTTCAAGCATGGTGAACTTGGGACGAGGGTTGGCTGAATTGCTTGATATCGGCGCAAAAGGGGCGATTCACATCGGCCTGCTCGGCCGGGGAATCGGTGCTTCGCTCTCCCCCGCCATGCACCGGCAGGAGGGCGAGCGGCAGGGGTTGGATTATCACTATCACCTGATCGATTTTGATGCCCTCGCCCTTGGCGACGAGCATTTGGGAGATGTTGTCGACCTGCTGGAAAAAGTTGGCTTCCGCGGCGTCAACGTCACTCATCCCTTCAAGCAGGCCGTGATCGCTCACCTGCACCAGCTCGCGCCCGATGCCAGAGAGATTGGGGCGGTCAATACCGTGATATTCGAGGACGGTCAGCGGATTGGCCACAATACCGATTGCTGGGGGTTCGCAGAAAGTTTCAGGCTTGGCCTGCCCGACGTGCCTCGAGCGCGCGTTCTGCAGATCGGGGCGGGGGGTGCAGGTGCCGCGGTCGCCCGCGCCCTTATCGAGGTAGGGACCCGCGACCTTTTCGTATTCGATACCGACGCGGCCCGCAGCGAGGGTCTTGCGGCGCGTATGCGGGAAATGACCTATGAGGTCACCACCGTCGCCGATATCTCCTCGATCGGATCCTTCGATGGCGTCGTCAACGCCACCCCCATCGGCATGGATAAATATCCCGGCATGCCTGTCGACCCCGACCAGTTGACGGCCAGCCAATGGGTTGCCGACATCATCTATTTCCCGCGCGAAACCCGACTGATAAAATGTGCGGCGGTGGCCGGATGCGCAACCCTTCCGGGAACCGGTATGGCCATATTTCAGGCAGTGAAGGCCTTTGAACTCTTTACCGGCCGCATCCCCTCGCGTGAGGAAATGACCCGCAGCTTTGAAACGGCGGCCTGATCGGCCGGTATTACAGCCTGCCGGTGCTCAGGATGTGGTCGATGCCCGAGTGAATATGCTGGGCCAGCTTGGCCTGGGCGCCTGCAACGTCCCGCTCGAGAGCAAGCCGGAACAGTTCCTTATGGTCTTCGGAAACCCCGTCGCCGCGAAAGCTTGCAGCCAGAAGATGGTAGCGCATGAACCTGTCGAAAATCGACTGATGAATCGCCAGCAGGGACTTCGATCCACAAGCCGAAATCAGCGCGTGATGAAACGCGAAATCATACTTGATCCACTCAAATGTCCGGTTGGCATCGCCGGCCAGCAGCGCCTTCTCGATCGAGGACAGCTTGTGATGGGCGGCAACCACATCGGCCTCCCAATCGAGGTCGCCTGCCGCAAAGGAAAGCGCAAGCGCATGGTTTTCCAGCACCAGTCGCAGATCGCCAACTTCACGCAGATTGTCCACCGAGGCGGGGCTGACTTCGAAGCCACGTTGCCCTTCCGCCACCACGAGGTCTTCCGTGGTGAGTCTGTTGAGAATCTCTCGGAGCGTGGAAACGCTGACCCCGTACTTGCTTTTGAGGTGCTCGAGCTTGAGCTTCTGCCCCGGCTTTAAATCACCCGAGACGATATCGCCCCGGATCTTGCGAAAAGCCTGTTCGCCCACGGTATCGGAAATTTCGTCCATTGCGTCGTGCAGCGGTTTTGCGTTTGCCATGTTTGTTTTCTTCCCCGTCGGCTGTTCCTGCCACGTCTTCATGCTCTTGTCACCTTCACGTTATCACGGTGTAAAATTGTTTCATATGAGATTTTCAAAATTGACAGATGATATCGGGAAAGATAGATGCATTGGAAGCAGGTGGAAAGCTGCTTGACATAAACGAACTAGTTCGTACATTTGAGCCAGGCGAGAGAGGAGAGATGTCGCGCGTCGTGACGCTGCGCCAATTATCGCCAGACGTAACAAGGAGGAAGATCATTATGATTTTAAATCTCACCCGCCGGGCCCTCATGCTCGGCTCGGTCGCGATTGCGGCGGCGGTGTCGATGCCGGCCATGGCGCAGGATGCACCCACGCTCCGGTTTTCGGCCGTGTTTTCCGATCAGGACATCCGCGCCGCCATGATGGGGCAACTCGCCGATGCAGTGCGCGACATCGCCACCATCGAGCCCTATTATGGCGGCACGCTTTTCCGCCAGGGTACCGAACTCGTTGCCCTGCAGCGCGGAAACCTCGAGATGGGCAATATCGCCCCTCAGGATATCTCTAACCAGATCCCTGAATGGTCGCTTCTGACCTCGGCCTATCTGTTCCGTGATGCCGAACATCTGCGGACCTTCTTTGAAAGCGAAGTGGGCGAGCAGTTCAAGCAGATGGCCGAAGACCAGCTCGGTATCCATATTCTTGGGCCAACCTATTTCGGCGCCCGCCAGGTCGGGCTGCGCATCGACAAGGAAATCCAGACGCCGGCCGATATGGAAGGGGTTCGCCTGCGCATGCCCGGCGGCGATGCCTGGCAGTTCCTGGGGAGTTCGATTGGTGCCAGCCCCACTCCGATGGATTACGCCGAGGTTTATACCGGCCTTCAGACGGGCGCCATCGATGGTCAGGACAACCCGTTGCCCAATGTCCAGAACATGAAGTTCTACGAGGTGATGGATCAGATCGTTCTGACGTCGCACCTGATCGGTTACGACCTTCTCGTGATTTCGTCCGATGCATGGAACGCCATGTCGGCAGAGGATCAGGACGCCTTCCAGGCCGCGGCCAGCGAAGCGATCAACTGGAGCCAGGCCGAGCACATCGCCATGGAAGAGCAGTTGATCGGAGAATTCGAAGCCGCTGGCCTCAATATCTACGAACCGGACCAGGACGCCTTCCGCGCCTACGCTCAGGAGCAGTACCTCAACTCCGATATTTCGGCCAGCTGGCCTGAAGGTGCACTCGAAGCCATCAACGCCCTCTAGCGGCAATATTGGGCGCCGTGGTTATTGCCGCGGCGCCCTTTGTGTATTTCCCTGACACCCTGAGCGGATTTTGGGGAGAGGAGATTTCCATGTCCGGACTATTGCGCGTGGGGCGCTGGCTTTCTGCGCGGGCCGAAAACATTCTGGCCCTGATGCTGGGCGCGATGTTTGCGCTGTTCATTTTGCAGATCGTCTTTCGCTACGGACTGCGCATGCAGAGCGGATGGGCCTATGAGCTCAGCGCAATCTTGTGGGTCTGGATAGTCCTGTTCGGGACGACCTTCGTCTTGCGCTCGCGCGACGACGTGCGCCTCGACGTCATCTACAGCTCGGTAAGTGCTCCTGCGCGCAGGATAATGACCGTGATAACGGCCATTGCGCTTGTCGTCCTGTTTGGTCTCGCTCTGCCCGCCATCGTCGACTACGTACTGTTCATGAAGGTGGAAAAGACCGCCTATCTCAAGTTCCGCTACGACTACGTCTATTCGATCTTCATTGTTTTCACCGTCGTGACCATGGCGCGCTACATCTGGCGCGCCGGAGTTGCGGTGTGGGGCAAGGATGCCGATGACGAGTTGGAAGGCCCCGCAAGATGATGTTTCTCGACCCCTTCTTTCTCTGCATCGCTTCCATTCTGGTGCTTGCCGTTCTCGGCCTGCCCATCGGACTTTCGATGATCGCTGGCTCGATCCTCTATCTCTTCATGTCCGGTCTGGACATGGGGATCGCCGCCGAGCAGTTCCTCAACCGAATGTATTCCAACTACATCATTCTTGCGGTGCCGCTCTTTATTCTGGCGGCCGAATTTATGAACACCGGCTCGCTGTCCGACAGGCTCCTGGCCTGGTGTAACGCCGTTGTTGGCCGTTTCCGGGGTGGGTTGGCGCAGGTCAACGTGCTGCAATCGATGGTATTTGCCGGCATGTCCGGATCCGCCATTGCCGACGCCGCCGGTACCGGCAAGATGATCTATTCGCTCATGACCCGAGACGGCAAATACCCCGCCTCGTTTGCCGCGGCGCTCACTGCGTCATCTGCTGTGATCGGACCGATCATCCCCCCGTCCATCCCCATGGTGCTCTACGCGCTCGTTTCCGACGCCTCGATCGGCTATCTGTTTCTTGGCGGCATTGTTCCGGGTGCCATAATGGGTGTGGCGCTGGCCCTGATCGTCTATTTCAAGGCCCGCACCAACGATTTCCCCGTCGAGGATCCCGTTCCGCTGCGCGAGCTGCCACGCATTACATGGACGTCCCTTCCGGCGTTGATGATGCCCGTCGTTCTGCTGTTCTGTATTTACAGCGGCATCACGACCCCCACCGAAGCGGCGGCTGTCGCTGCTGCCTACGCGCTGATCATCTCGATCGTTCTCTATCGCTCGATCAGCCTCAAGAGCTTCTACCAATCACTGGTCACATCATCGAAAACCACAGTCTCCATCGGCATGCTGATCGCCGGGGCGCTGGTCCTCAATTATGTGGTCACTGTCGAAAATATCCCGGCCAGCCTCAGTGTCATCCTGACCGATTGGAATCTCGATCCGATCACCTTCCTGATCTTCGTCAATGTCGTGCTGTTGCTCCTGGGGTGCATGCTCGAGGGAACGGCGATCATTCTCATCATCGTGCCTGTGCTTGTCCCTTCAGCCGCCGCATTGGGTATCGATCTCGTGCATTTCGGTGTCGTGGTGGTCATCAACGTGATGATCGGCCTGATAACGCCGCCTTACGGCATGCTGCTCTTTGTCATGCAGTCGATCTCACGGGCCAAGCTGCGCCACATCGTAAGCGACACCCTGCCGTTCCTCGGCGCGCTGCTGGTTGCGCTCATGATTTTCACCTTCGTCCCGGATACCGTTCTGTGGCTGCCTCGCATGTTTGGCTACCAGGGTTAGTTTTCGAAAGTTTGCGTAATGACCAAACCCATTTTTGTGCTCAATGGCCCCAATCTGAACCGTCTCGGCCTGCGTGAACCCGAGCTCTACGGCGCCACCACCCTGGCCCAGGTTGAGCAACTCTGCCGCGCAAGCGCGGGGGGGCGGCCTGTCGAGTTTCGGCAAACAAATTCGGAAGAGCGCCTGATCGACTGGGTGCACGAAGCAATCGATCATGCGGCCGGAATAATCATCAACCCCGCAGCTTTCACCTTCACCTCGATGGCGCTGCTCGACGCGCTCAAGATGTTCCCCGGCCCGATTTTCGAATTTCACATCACCAATGTGCACCGGCGCGAGGCGATATATCACCACTCCTACGTCTCCAAAGTCGCGACGGCCGTGATGGCGGGAATGGGTGCGGAAGGCTATGGCATGGCCATGCAGGCCATGTGCGCCCGCCGCGACCTTCTGACCTGAGCGTCGGAAATGGCCGGCCTCACATTTACACAGGCCGAGGCGGTTGCCAAAGCGGCGATGGATAGCGCGCGTTCCCACGGGTTCGAACTGGCTGTAGCCATAGTCGATGAGGGGGGCTGGCCACACATTCAGACCCGTATGGACGGCGCGTTTCCGGCCGCCGCCGATGCCGCCCTTGCCAAGGCCCGTTGCGCCGCGCTGTTCCGCCGGCCGACGTCGGATTTTTCCACACGCGTCAAGGATGGAATGCCGCTGGCCCATCTGCCCCACGTGGTCCCGCTTGGCGGCGGCGTTCTGCTCGAACGCGACGGCAAGGTCTTCGGTGCCTTGGGCGTAAGCGGAGCGCGCGAGGATACAGAGACGGCATTGGCCGAGCAGATCGCCGCCGCCTTTGCCGTAGCCGGCATCGCCACACAATAGCTGGACGTTGGACTTGGTCCAGACGCCGGGCGAAGCCTGTTCCCAGAACTGACAACGTCACCCCCCTTAGAGCGTGTCCAGCAAAAGCGGAAACGGTTTTGCGGTTCGGACACGTGATAAAACAAAGGCTTAGAGCCAAGGATTTGATTCAATCAAATCCTGAACGGCTCTAGCAACCTTGATGCCATAAGGCGACAAGGCGATGACGTTCGTCATTTTGACGCTGAAAAAACAAATTAGCATATGAAATAAAAAATCTCATATTAAATCTTGCATGGCTGATTTTATCGTGCAATCAATCGCTGGGTCCGCAGACATACCGCGGCCCATACCGGCGCAGCTTCTGGCTGATGAACCAGCGCCAGGCTGCCGTCCGACCGACGATTTGGAGGAGATCAAGAAGATGACCAAGCTGATCGCGCGCCTTGCTGGCGCGGCCGCAGTTTTCACCGCACTGACAAGCCTGCCCGCAATGGCGCAGGTGCCCGAGCAATACACCACTTTTGAAAAATATGGCGTTTGCGGCAGCATCGACGATAGCTGCTACAATCCCTGGAACAATCGCACCGAAGGCGAGGAAGAACCCTGGAAGGTTCTCATTTACTATCACGTCGCGCCGGGTGTGAACCCGCACGGCAATCTCGAGGCCGGCGTCGCCGCCTTGACCGAGCTTTTCGAGGGCGAGGGCTATGAGGTTACCGCGTCAAACGATCCCACGACTTTTGAAAGTTCGCGCAATCTGAGCGCGATGGACACCATCGTGTTCTTTTCGACCGGCCGTGAAGCGCTGAGCGATCTGGGCAAGCACCAACTCATGCTCTACACGCGCGGCGGTGGCGGCTTTGTCGGCATCCACAACGCGTTCGGCACCAGCTATGGCTGGACCTGGTATGAGGGCCTGCTTGGCGGCCAGCTATTTAACCATGGTCCGCGCCAGCTTGCCTCGATTCAGGTGCAATCGGAAAACGATCCGTCGGTTGCCCACCTCGAAGATGGCGACAGCTTCGATCAGGAAGAATGGTACAATATCTACCCCGATCCCCGGCAGCTCTCCGACATCAATATCCTGCTGACAGTCGATGAAGCGACGATGACCCAGGGGCAGTCGAGCACCCATCCCGGCATGGGCGACGGACACCCGGTGTCCTGGTGCCATTATTACGATGGCGGTCGGGCCTGGATGACGGTCCTCGGGCACAGCGAAGAAATCCTTGAGGACGAGAACTTTCTCCAGCACGTGCTCGGCGGTGTCAACGGCACCATGGGCAAGGACGATTTCTGCCTCGAATAGTTCGGCACGTCCAAACCATGGCCTCCGGCGATCCCCGGAGGCCATGCCGGCCATCGGCGGCCCTTCTGCGTCAAATGGGGCCGTCGGTGGACCTTTTCGATAGGAGTTCACAATGAAGGTTGGGACACGTTTTCCCTCGGCTCACCGAAGCCTGATGCGGCGCGTCGCTATCGCAGCGTCGATCGTTCCTCTGGCAATAGTGCCTGCAACGGCCTGGGCACAATCGCCGGCTTACGAACTCTCGGGTGGAGCGATTTCTCCCGATCAGGTCGCGCGGGGGGAGGCGGCCTTCATGACCAATTGCTCGGGCTGTCACGGCGACGACCTGCGCAGCATCGATTCCAACGCGCCCGACCTGCGGGGGCCCTCGTTCCAATATGGATGGGTCGACACCCCGCTCTCCGAAAAGTTCGAAAAGATCACGTCCACCATGCCTCCGGGCTTGGCCGGTTCGCTAAGCGACCAGACCTATGCCGACATCATGGCGTTTATTCTCGCAACCAACGGGGTGGCCCCCTCCGAAGGGGAGTTGCCCGGCGATGGCGAGGCGCTTGCGGCCTATGTCGTAAATCAACCCTGACTTCCATTTTCCCTTGCAGTCCTGAACGGAGTGCATTGCTCAACGACGAGGAGGATGAGCATGAAGACCAATCTCTTGGGTGCAAGCCTGATTGTGCTCGGCGCGCTGGCCATGGCGGCCCCCGCCACGGCCCAGATGGCCGATTTCGAGCCGGTGACCGATGAGGATATCCTCAATCCCGATCCAGCCGACTGGATTCACTGGCGCAATACGCTCGATGGCTGGGGCTATTCCCAACTCGATCAGATCAACGCCGAAAACGTGGGCGAGCTGGCCTATGCCTGGGGCTGGGCCATGGAGCCGGGCAGCCAGGAAACCACGCCCATCGTCCACAATGGTATCATGTATCTGGCCAATCCCGGCGCCGTGGTTCAGGCCCTTGATGCGACTTCAGGCGAGATGCTCTGGGAATATCGCCGCGAAATGCCGGAAGGATCGCGCCCCGGTGGCCTCAATCGCGGCCTCGCGATCTACGGCAACAAGGTATATCTGCCCACCCCCGACGCCGCGCTCGTCGCCATCAACGCGGAAACCGGCCAGGTCGAATGGGAAGCTCAGGTCGCAGATTACGAGAACCGCAAATCACTGACCGCCGCCCCGCTCGTTGCCGATGGCAAAGTGTTTGTCGGCTTCCAGGGTTGCAACCGCTTCAGCGAGGAAAAATGCGCCATGGTGGCGTATGACGCCGAGACCGGCGAAGAACTCTGGCGCACCATCACTGTCGAGCGTCCCGGCGAGGGCGAGCAGGATACCTGGGAAGACATTCCCTTTGCCCTGCGCGGCGGCGGCGATATCTGGACCACGGCGACCTATGATCCTGAGGCGGATCTGATCTATATTGGCGTGTCGCAGGCCAAGCCCTGGTCGCGGGTGAGCCGTGCCAATGAAGGCGCCTCGCTTTACACCACCTCCACCCTCGCCCTGGCACCCGATACCGGGGAAATCGTCTGGCACCGCCAATACATCCCTGGCGAAACCAACGATATGGACGAGTCCTTCGAGCACATTCTTATCGATATCGACGGCGAGCCGGCTTACGTCAATATGGGCAAGCTGGGCATCCTGTGGCGCGGCAATCGTGAGACAGGCGAACCTCTGCCGGCCTTCGATTTTGGCATGCAGGACCAGATCGATCTCAATCCCGATGGAACCTTCGCCGGCTACCGCGAAGGCAAGATCGGCGAGATCGGCGTGCCGATGACGACCTGCCCGAGCTCGACCGGCTTCCGCAGTTGGCGTGCCATGGCGTTCTCGCCGGAAACGCGTGCCGTCTATGTCCCGCTCGCCATCAACTGCGATGACGGCATCATCTATACCGAAGTCGAGATGGTCGAAGGTGGCGGCGGCAACGGCCGCAGCGGCACAAATCGCATCAATCACCCCGACGATCCCGAAAATTCGGGCCGCATCCTTGCGATGAACGTCGATACCGGTGAGACCATGTGGGAATTCCCCATGCGCACCACCGCAAATTCGGCGACCCTGACCACCGCCGGCGGCGTTGTGTTCGCCGGTGACTGGGCGCGCAATTTCTACGCTTTCGACGCGGAAGACGGCGACGTGCTCTGGGACGTTACACTGCCTCAGGCCGCCCAGGGCTACCCGATCAGCTACGAGGTCGATGGACGCCAGTATGTCGCGGTGCCGGTCGGGGTCGGCGGCGCGACCTGGTCGACCAGCGTTCCCTCCACGCTCGCCCCGGAAGTGCGGCGTCCGTCGGGTGGCAACATGATGATGGTCTTCGCCCTGCCTGAAGGCGCCTGATCGATGCGGGGGCGGATGAAAATCCGCCCCTGTTCCACGGCTACGAAGAGGCACCTATGAACCTCCCATCGACAATGCGCCGCTGTCTTTCGGCTTTCGGGGTCTGGACCCTGCTTGCCGGTCAGGCAATTGCGCAGGTGCCCTTCGTTCCGGCCGAGTTCTACAACACCATTCGCCCCGATTTCGGAAATCGGCTTCCCCTCTGCGTGTTGCCCGACAGCGCCACCCTCGAGCAGGATCGTCAAGCGGCGCGTAGCATCGCCCGGATGCTGCTGCTTGAACCCGACATCGTCGAGATCGACGCCGATATGGGTATGCTCGATGAATTGGGTATCTGGCCGGTGATCTTTGAGGAACTGGCCGAAAGCTGCGTTGGCGTTTTGGGTGTCCAGATCATTCCCGGTGAGGTCGCGCCCGATTGGATGACGCTTTCCCAGCCGTACTTCGAAGCGCCCTATGTGCTTCTGACCCGCGATCCGGCGGTCGAGACGCTGGCCGATCTGCCGGCAGGCACGCGGCTCGGTGTCCCCCTCTACACCCCGATCGATACTGAAGTCATGACCATGATCGCGGCGGGTGGAGAATTTTCAGAGCTACGACGACTGCCTTACGACCGGCCCGAACTGATGACCGAGCTGATGCGCAATGGAGAGTTCGACGCCGCGATTGTCTGGTCTCCCCATCTCGATCTTGCTCAGGTCCAGCCGCTCGATTTTTTCGCCTCGCAGGCGAGCGTGGCGCCGCTTCGTCAGGACACCCGCGCCGTCGCGGTGCTCATGCGCACCCAGGACCAGATGTTGCGCACCATGATCGATCAGGCAATAGACGCGGCTGGTGCCCAAACGCCTTGATGGTTCGAAAGCACGGCTTGTTGTGCATGGGCGGCAGAATCCGGATAAGGTGATGTTCCCATGATCCATCTTGCCCGCGCGAGGACCTTTTCTTGAGCGACAGCCGAAGCCCCACGGAAACCGAAATCCTCGTCGTCGCCGAGACCTTCAAGCTGCTCGGCGATCCCACCCGTCTCAAGATCCTGCTCGCCTGCCTCGAACAACCCATGGCCGTAGGCGATATAGCCCGCAAGATCGACGCGTCCCAATCCCTTGTCAGCCACCATTTGCGCCTGCTGCGTGCCGCGCGGCTGGTCCGGGGCACCCGTCACGCCAAGCACGTCCACTACGAGGCCGACGACCACCATATCCGTCACGTCGTCTCCGACATGATCATCCACGCCGCCGAACATGAAGGAGAGGCGGACGGAACTGACTGACAGCGCCTCACAACGGCAGGATGCCGTCGTCCTTGACCTCTTCGATCACCGGATAGGAACGGGTTTCGCGCACGCCGGGCAGCGACAGCAGAACCTCGCCGAGAAATGTCCGGTAGCGTCCCATGTCGGCCAGCCTGGCCTTGACCAGATAATCGAACCCGCCGGCAACCATATGGCATTCGAGGATTTCGGGCTGCTTGCGCACCGCGGCCGCGAATTTTTCGAAAATGTCGGGCGTGGTCTTGTCGAGCGAGACTTCCACAAGCACCAACAGCCCGAGCCCGATCTGTTCGGCGTCGAGGACGGCACGGAATCCCTTGATATAACCATGAGTCTGCAGCCGCCGCATTCGGTCGCTCATCGAGGTTGGCGCCAACCCGATGCGCTGGGCAAGTTCGGAATTGGTAACGCGCCCGTCGCGCTGCAATTCGTTGAGGATTCTGCGGTCGATCCGGTCCAGGCCACTCATGGCTGCTCCGTTCGCCCGATTTCCGTCAGAAATGCCGTGCCATAGCGCTCAAGCTTGGCGTCTCCCACGCCCGGCAGGGCGCGCAATTCATCAAGCGTCGCCGGCAGCCGCTGGGCCATGGCCCGCAGCGTCGTGTCCTGAAACACGACATAGGGTGGAACGCCCTGTGCCGAAGCGATTTCGCGCCGCTTGCGCCGCAACCGCTCGAATACGGCTTCGGCCTCGGCCGATAGCGTCTCCCCGCCCGCCAGCGCGCGATTGGTGTCCGATTTTTTGCGCTCGGGATCGCGCCGCAACATCACTGTCCGCTCGCCGCGAAACACCGCCCGCGCCCCTTCGTCGAGATAGAGCGCGCCATGAGCCTCGTGGTTCACATGCACCAGCCCCATGGCCGTCAACTGGCGGACGACCGAGCGCCAGGTCTTGACGGAAATGTCCTGCCCGACGCCAAACACCGGCAAATGCTGGTGCCTGAATTTTTCAACCTTCTCGGTGGCCTTGCCCATCACCACATCGATCACATGGGCGGCGCCGAACCGTTGGCCCGTGCGATAGATCGAGGACATCACCTTGTTGGCCGCCTCGGTGCCGTCCCAGCTATCGACCGGATTGATGCAGGTGTCGCAGTTGCCGCAATTGCCCTGATGGGTTTCCCCGAAATGGGCCAGAACCGCCTGCCGCCGGCACCCTGCAGTCTCGCAAACGCCAAGCAGAGCGCTGAGTTTGTTATTTTCCAGCCGCTTTACGTCGTCGGGCGCATTGCCTTCGGCGATCATGCGCCGCCTCTGGCTGACATCGGACAGCCCGTAACACATCCAGGCTTCAGAGGGTTGTCCGTCGCGTCCGGCCCGGCCCGTTTCCTGATAATAGGCCTCAATGGACGAGGGCAGATCCATATGCGCCACATAGCGTACATCGGGCTTGTCGATCCCCATTCCGAACGCCACCGTCGCCACCAGACACACCGCGTCTTCCTTCAAGAACGCGTCCTGATTGCGCGCCCGAACGCCCGCATCGAGCCCTGCGTGATAGGGCAGGGCGGCAATGCCCTTTTCGGTAAGAAACTCGGCGACCGCCTCGACCTTGGCGCGCGACAGGCAATAGACGATACCGCTTTCGCCTTTGTGGCGACCCAGAAAATCGAGCAGTTGGCTGCGTGCATTGGACCGCTCGACGATCGAATAGCCGATATTGGGCCGATCGAAGCTCGAAATGAAGAGCTGGGCATCCTCCAGTCCCAGCCGTTCTATCAGATCGGCCCGGGTTGTCGGGTCCGCCGTTGCGGTCAGCGCCACCCGCGGCACATGTGGAAACAGTTCGCGCAGTTTGGCCAGCTCGCGATACTCGGGCCGGAAATCGTGCCCCCATTGGCTGACGCAATGGGCTTCATCGATTGCAAACAGTCCGATGTCGACGCTGGCGAGAAGATCGAGAAACCCCGTCGCCGCCAGGCGCTCGGGCGCGACGTAGAGAAGATCGAGTTGCCCGTCGCGCAGTGCCTGGCGCACGTTGCGGTTCTCTTCGGGCGTCAGCGATGAGTTCAGTGCGGCGGCCCGGACGCCTGCCTGTTTGAGCGCCTCGACCTGATCGCGCATCAGCGCGATGAGCGGCGATATGATAACGCCGACCCCCGGGCGCCCGATGGCCGGGATCTGATAGCACAACGATTTTCCCGCCCCTGTGGGAAACAGCACAACGGCGTCTCCGCCAGCCATGACGTGTTCGACAACCTCTTGTTGCTGCCCGCGAAACGCATCGAGCCCGAACACCGACCGCAAAATATCAAGCCCATCGGCCGGCGCAGGATCGGAAGCCGTAGCGTTGGAAAAAAGCGACATGGAGACAGGAGAGCCCGGCGGTCTGGGGAAATCGAATCGCGCGCCCATTTGACTCTCATCGCCCCCGCGGTGCAACCCGCGACGGCACGATCAGCAGAGCCTGCCGAGAAGATCGAGCAAGGTGTCGCGTGCATCGGTGCCGCCCAGCCTGGCGATGCAGTCGGCCTCGAAATCGTCCTGTACCGCGCGCGCCTTCTCAACAAAGCCCGCGCCCTCTTCGGTCAGATAGAGCGCATTGGCGCGTCGGTCCCCATGCGCCGCCCGACGCTCGGTCAGCCCCCGGGCTTCGAGCCCATTGATCAGCGCGACGAAATTGGCACGCTTGATGCCCAGGATTTCCGCAATCTCTGTCTGCTTGCGGCCCGGATTGTCGCCGATCAGCGCCAGCGCCGAATATTCGGCCGGCCGCAGGTCGAGCGCTTCGAAAGCCGAAAGAAAGCGCTGGAAGACGCTCAACTGCGCGCGCCGCAACCGGTAGCCGACGATGTCTGTGGTCGACCCGGTCTCAAGCATGGTCTCGTCGGCGACGGACCCCGGAACTGCAGACATGAGTAAAATCCTGTTTGTTATGATACAGAATTTAATGCCCCTGACGAAAAAGGCAATCGCGCCCCTTGCGGTCGCCATGATCGCTTGCATAAACTAGTTATGATCTATAATTATTAGGCGATGGGGTAGCCGATCGATGTTCGGATGATCCTATCGTTTGTGTGCATTGTCCATTGTTCGATCAGGTGGCAAGAGACAAGGGTGCACATGGCATTATCGGGTGGTAGAGAGGTATCATCGGAGCGTGCAGGGGAGGATAAGTTTGTTCCAGGATCAGTCGCCGTTAGGGCGCGGAATTTATGGCTTGGCAAAGCTCATGGCGCTTGCCGGAGGCATCGTCCTTGTCGCGCTGGTTGTCATGGTGGTCGTCAGCGTCACCGGCCGCGCTCTGCTGTGGGCCGGCCTGCGTCCGATCAGGGGTGATTATGAACTTGTCGAAGCCGGCATCGGCTTTGCCGTGTTTGCTTTCCTGCCCTGGGCGCATCTCGAGCGCGGTCACGCGATTGTCTCGATAGTGACCGATCGCTTCGGCCCGGCCGTCAACCGATGGATACTCGTCATCACGGACATCATGATGCTCGCCGCGGCAGGCTTCATTACCTGGCGCCTTTATGATGGCATGCTCGACAAGTTCCACTATCACGAAACCACGCTCCTGCTGCGCATGCCTTTGGGCTGGACTTATGCGGCCGGGCTGGTTGGCGCGGTGATTTTTACCATCGTCGCGCTCTACGTCCTTGGCCGCTCGGTATCCAATGCGCTTGCCGGCCGTTCCGAAACCCAGTCCGCGGGAGCCGAACTGTGAGCAATGTACTTATCGGACTGCTCTCGTTTCCCGTCATCCTGCTTCTGATTTTCCTGCGCGTGCCCATCGGCCTCGCCATGCTCGGCGTCGGCATTTTCGGCTCCTGGCTGCTGACAGGCACGTTCAACCCGGTCATGGCCCAGTTCAAGAGCCTGACCTATTCGACCTTTGCGTCCTATTCGCTTTCGGTCGTGCCCCTGTTCATCCTCATGGGGCAGTTCGCGACCCTTTCGGGCATGTCTGCGGCGCTGTTCAACGCCGCCGCGTCCTGGCTGGGGCACCGCAAGGGCGGTGTCGCCATGGCCGCCGTCGGCGCCAGCGCCGGGTTTGGCGCCATCTGCGGGTCTTCGCTGGCAACGGCGGCCACCATGGGCCACGTCGCCCTGCCCGAGCTCAAGAAATACGGGTATTCGGGCGCGCTTTCGACCGGCGCGGTCGCCGCGGGTGGCACGCTGGGCATCCTTATCCCGCCCTCGGTTATCCTGGTCATCTTTGCCGTTTTGACCGAGCAGAACATCGCCAAGCTGTTCATGGCCGCCTTTGTGCCAGGCATTCTCGCCGCCATCGGCTATCTCATCGTCGTCGCCATTTACGTGCGCGTCAGCCCCGAATCCGCCGGCATCCGCGCCCGCGTGCCCTATGGTGAACGCTTCCGCGAACTGGCAACCATCTGGCCTGTCGTGGCCATCTTTGTTCTGGTGATCGGTGGGATTTATACCGGTATCTTCACGCCCACTGAAGCTGCTGCCGTCGGCGCCGCCGGCACGGGACTTGTCGCGCTGGTTTCCCGCAGCCTGTCGCGCAAGGGCCTGAAAGAGGCCATTCTGGGCACTGCATCTTCAACCGCGATGATCTTCCTCATCGTCCTGGGTGCTGCCTCGCTCAATGGCTTCCTTGCTCTCTCGCAACTGCCCCAATTTGCCGCCGGCTGGGTCACCGAACAGGGCTTCAACCCATGGATCGTCATGGCAATCGTGCTGTTGCTCTATCTCGTGCTCGGCTGCGTCATGGATTCGCTTTCGATGATCCTTCTGACCGTGCCGATCATCTTCCCGATGATGTCGGCCCTCGATTTCGGCCTGACCCCGGATGAATTTGCCATCTGGTTCGGCATTCTGGTCCTGATCGTCGTCGAAGTGGGGCTGATAACGCCACCGGTCGGGATGAATCTGTTCATCATCAATTCGATGGCCAAGGGCACGCGGCTGTCCGAAACCTTCCGCGGCGCGCTGCCCTTCGTGGCCAGCGACATCATTCGCACAATAATTCTCGTCGCCTTCCCCCCGATAACGCTGGGGCTGGTGTGGCTGCTCTATTGAGCAGCCAAAGATCGTGAGGAGTTCACACGCGAAAAGGCGTGCAACAAAGGGAGAAGACCAAATGAAACTGAAATCCATACTGCTCGGGGCGGTTGCCACCGTCGCGTTTGCAACTGGCGCCATGGCTCAGGAAGTGACGCTTCGCGTCCATCAGTTCCTGCCTGCCCAGGCCACCATTCCCGCCACTGCCATCACGCCATGGGCCGAGGCGGTCCAGGACCAGTCCGACGGTCGCATCGCCGTGGAACTTTATCCGGCCATGCAGCTCGGCGGCGCGCCCGACAGCCTGTTTTCACAGGCTCAGGACGGTGTGGTTGACGTCATCTGGACGGTGCTTGGCTATACGCCGGGCCGCTTCCCGAAATCGGAAGTGTTCGAATTGCCCTTCCTGATGTCCAACAGCGCCGAAGAAACCTCGGCGGCGTTTTACAACTACGTCATGGAAAATTCCGCCGACGAGTTCGAGAGCGTGCACGTGCTCGCGCTGCATACCCACGGCCCCGGCCTGTTCCACACCCAGGATCCTGTCAACGCCCTGGAAGACATTCAGGGCATGAAGATCCGCGGCGGCTCGCGCATCATCTCCAACATGCTCGCCCAGCTCGGTGCCGAGCCCGTGGGCATGCCCGTGCCCCAGACCACCGAAGCGCTCTCGCGCGGCGTGATCAACGGCACGACGGTTCCCTGGGAAGTCACCCCCTCGATCCGCGTTGCCGAACTGGTCACCAACCATACGGGCTTTTCGGGCGAGAACGGCCTTTATACCCAGACCTTCGGGTTCGTTATGAACCGGGGCACCTATGAAGGCCTGCCTGACGACCTCAAGGCCGTGATCGACGCCAATTCCGGTCTCGAAACCTCGAAGATGTTCGGCCGTGCCATGGATGCCGGCGACGATGTCGGCCTGCAGATCGCCGAAGACGCCGGCAACAACATCATAACGCTGGACGAAGCCGAAACCGCCCGCTGGAAAGAGGCCGCTCAGCCCACCATCGACCAGTGGTTCGCCGATATGGACGCCATCGGCATCGACGGTGAAGCGCTCTATGCTGCGGCTCAGGAAGCCATGGCTGCCGAACGCCAGTAAAGGGCTTTTTGTCCCTACCCTGCGATATCGAGGGGCGCTTCGGCGCCCCTTTTTTGTGGCGGATCAGATGATGACTGCGGGCTCGGGTCGTCCCCGCCCGACGCCCTGGGCAAAAAAGACATTGCCCGAACCAGGATGGGCCGCCAGCGCCTCTGCATCGAGCCCTTCGCGGGCCGTGGTGCAGTAAAGGGTGGAAAAATCGGCCCCGCCGAAGGCCGGGCACGAGGTGTGCGGCGCGCTCACGGAAACAGCCTTGAGCAATTTTCCCGATGGGTCATGAACGGCGACCCGTCCGGCGCCCCATTGAGCCAGCCACATATTGCCCTCCGCATCGATCACGGCACCATCAGGGTTCAGCCCTTCGGGCTTAAGGTCGAGATGGATTTCAGGCTCACCCATCGGCAATCCGGTTTCCAGGTCCAGCGCGACGCGTTTGACGAAGCCCCGGTCCGTATCGGCGAAATACCCCAATGCCCGGTCGGGCGAAAAGCAGATGGCGTTGGGTATGGTGATCGAGGAAAACAGCTTTTTGACCTCGCCGCGATAATACCGATAGATCGCGCCGGCGTCCTTTTCCGCCTTCTTGCTCATCGACGAAAACCAGAACCCGCCCCACGGGTCGGCGCGTCCGTCATTGGTTCGCAGGCCCTCGCCGAGATCGAGCGTGGCAATAATCTCGCGGGTCCGTGTTTCGATATCGAGCTTGAGCAGCGCCGTTTCGCTGGCAATCAGCAGGTTGTCCTTGTCGATCCATCCGGCCGCCGAAACCATGTCGTCGAACGTCCAGGCCCCGGTTTCGCCATCCTTGCGGGTAAGCAGCGTGCGCCCGATTATGTCGAACCAGAACAACTGCTCGCGCTCGGGATGCCAGAGCGGCCCCTCGCCGAGGAAACAGGGCCGGTCGTCGAAAACGCGCGCGTCGGTCATGCGAACACCTCATCATAGGCCGCCACAAGTTTGCGGGCCTTCTCACTCACCTCTTTGGCAGTCGATCCCGGCGTATAGAGCGCCGTGCCGATGCCGAACCCGTCGGCCCCGGCGGCCCGCCACTGGGCAAAATTGTCCGCGCCTGCGCCCCCGACAGCATAGACCGGGGCAGAGGGTGGGAGCACGGCCTTGAGCGCGGCAAGCCCCGCAGGTCCCATGATCGCGGCCGGGAAAATCTTGAGCCCGTCCGCGCCGGCCTTGAGCGCCGCGAAACATTCGCTGGCTGTAAAAACACCGGGAAAAGACTGAAGCCCCGCAGCTTTTGTGGCGCCGATCACCGCCGCGTCGCAATTGGGCGAAACGATCAGTTTCCCCCCCGCCTGCGCAACATCGGCGACATCCTTTTCGCTCAATACGGTTCCCGCGCCGATCAGCGCGTCAGCGCCAAATTCGCGCGCCATTGTCTCAATGGAAACAAGGGGCTGTGGCGAATTGAGGGGCACTTCGATGGCGGTGATCCCTGCCTCGATCAGCGCCTGGGTTATCCCCGGCGCGTCTTCGGGCGTAATGCCGCGCAGGATGGCGATCAGATTGCGGGTCATTGCGCATCCTCCAGCGCAGCACGAGCGGCGCATAGCCCGGCCAGCGTCATCTCTTCGGCATCGAAAAGCCGGGCAGAAACCCCGGCGATTGCCAACGCCTTCCGGTATAGCGTGCTCAATTGCGATGCGCCAATCAGCGCGACTTCCTTTCCGCGCCAGTAATCGATCGTTCCGGCAAGTTCCGACCCGATCAGCAGCCCCGAAAGGCGCGATCTGGAGGCTTGCGGCGATGTCCCCTCGAGCAGACTGCCGGCCCGGATCGAAAACAGTTTCGTTACGATTTCCGGATCGCCCAGTGCCTCGCTAACGCCCGAAGCGAACCCGTCATTGCTCCATTCACCAGTGCCAACACTATGGCGCAGAACGGATTTTTCGGCCAGAAGCGCAAAGATCTCCCCGGTCATCGCCGTGCGGAACCGGGCGATGCGGCCATCGGCAATTTCCACCCATTTGCTGTGCGTGCCCGGAAGGCAGAGGATGCCGGAGGTGCCGTGGGCCGCAACATATCCCGCGATCTGGGTCTCCTCGCCGCGCATCACGTCGGGCGGCGCCGACTGGCTGACACCGGGCAGGATGAAGACCGAGATGCGCCTGTCGGCAGCCGGGGCGCGGGTCGGCGCTGTGGCGATCGGCGGGGTAGGGGTTTTTGCGTATTCCGCCTCTATCCAGCCCTGCCGCGCCCCAACCATGCCGCAGCCGATGACTGGAGTAACGCGCTGAATATCCAGCCATTGTTCAACGATGTCGAGCAACGCCGGTTCGAACTCCGAGGGGGAAAGCTGGCCCATGCCCTTCGCGCTGTCGCCGCGCGCCAGAACGCTGTTGTCCGCGCCCATCGCCCAGGCGCGCATGTTCGATGTGCCCCAGTCGAGGGCGATCCAGTCGGCGGTTAGGGGCATGTCACGTGCGGCGTTTGCCGGAGGGCCGATTGCGTCATGGATTGATTCTTTCCTCAAACTGGCGGCACAGTGCGTCCGTCGCCGTCCGCGATTCCGCGTTGGCCACCATTTATCTTATTATATTTTTATTTTGACAATCCATCGCCGCCTTTGTCATGTTCGGCTTGCGCCGCGAAAAGCCGGCGCACCAGTAGAGGTGGACCGGCATGGCGGGAACTATAGACGATAGCGAGGGAGCGGGGGTTAGTGCCGGAGCGGCAACCGGACCCGCGCGCCGCAAGCCGCACAATTTCCACGCCCATGTCATGTACACCCTGGGGACCGCCATCGTCGGCGGATTCTACAAGGAAGGCCAGATTCTGCCCGGCGACAGCGACCTGATCGACCAGTTCGGCGTGTCGCGCACCGTGCTGCGCGAGGCGCTCAAGACGCTCTCGGCCAAGGGGCTCGTCGAGGCGCGGGCCCGGGTCGGCACGCGGGTCCTTCCACGGGCTCGCTGGAACATGTTCGATTCCGACGTCCTTCTCTGGCATCTGGAATCCGGAATATCGTTTGACTTCATAGCCTCGCTCGCCGAGATCCGCATGGCGGTCGAACCCGATGCCGCAGCGCTGGCTGCCGAACGACGCACCGACGCGCAGGCCGACGAGCTGATGGGCTGGCTCAGGGGCATGGCGACGCAAGGCCAGTCCGCCGAGGATTTCGCCCGCAATGACGTGGAGTTCCATCGCGTGGTGGCCCAGGCGTCGGGCAACCCGTTCATGGTTTCGCTCTCCAATGTGGTCGAGATCGCTCTGATGGCGTCCTTTACCATTTCCTCGCCGGTCGAGGGCGGGACGGCCTTTGACAAGGCGGTGCGCCTGCACCGCAATATCGCCGAGGCCATTGTGGCCAGGGATCCGGAAATGGCTCGCGTCGCCATGCGCCAGGCCATCCAGTCCGGTGTCGATCGCGCCACGACCACCTTGGGTGCGCCCAAAGGCTAGAGCGCGTCCAGCAAAAGTGAAAACGGTTTTGCGGTTCGGACGCGCGGGAAAACTAAGCTGCGAAATCCCTTCCGATTGGCGTTTTCCACGCCCACTGGACACACCCCTCCAGCGCTCTGACGCCCAATGGACCCTCGGTGCACTCGCGCGCGACGCGAAGCGGACCGCTGTTGAAAAGCGCGCGACAGGGCCAAACACCCGCTTTACAAATAATCATACTATATGCAAATGTGGGGCGATTGTTGCGCTTAGAGCGCGGCATGGGAGGTCGCTGCGGCGAAAGGCGCCGGGCGGAACTGACAGGGAGAAACCTCATGAAATCGATTTTGGCAGGGCTGGGCGCCCTGGTGATGACTTCTGCGCTTTCGGCGATGCCCGCCATCGCGCAGGACGCCGGCTCGGTGGGCATTTCCATGCCGACCCAATCTTCGGCTCGTTGGATCTCGGATGGCAATTCCATGGTGGAACTGTTCGAGGCCGCCGGCTACCAGACCGACCTGCAATATGCTGAGGACGATATTCCAAACCAGCTCGCCCAGATCGAAAACATGATCGTGCGCGGCGTCGACGTTCTGGTCATCGCATCGATCGACGGCACGACGCTGACCACGGCGCTTGAAAACGCCGCTGCCGCGGGCATCCATGTCATCGCCTATGACCGGCTGATCCGCGGTTCGGAAAATGTCGATTATTACGCCACCTTCGACAACTTCAAGGTTGGCGTGCAGCAGGCCCAGTCGCTGGTCGACGGGCTCGAAGCCTCGGGTGGCGAAGCGCCCTACAACATCGAATTGTTCGGCGGTTCGCCCGACGACAACAATGCCTATTTCTTCTATGACGGCGCCATGAGCGTTCTCCAGCCGCTTATCGATGACGGCACGCTTGTCGTCAAATCCGGCCAGATGGGCATGGATACGGTTGGCACCCTGCGCTGGGACGGCTCGGTCGCTCAGGCTCGCATGGATAATCTTCTCTCGGCCCACTACACCGACGATCAGGTCGATGCCGTGCTCTCGCCCTATGACGGGCTTTCCATCGGCATCATCTCCTCGCTGCGCGGCGTCGGCTACGGTTCAGGCGACATGCCCATGCCCATCATTTCCGGCCAGGATGCTGAAATCCCCTCGGTCAAGGCGATCATGGCGGGCGATCAGTATTCGACGATCTTCAAGGACACCCGCGAATTGGCCCGTGTGACCGTCGGCATGGTCGAAGCCTTGATCAACGGCGCCGAGCCCGAGATCAACGACACCGAGACCTATGAAAACGGCGTCAAGGTCGTCCCCTCCTACCTGCTTGAGCCGGTGCTGGTGACAGCGGACAATCTCGAAGAGGTTCTGGTGGGTTCGGGCTATTATACCGAGGACCAGATCGCCAACTGATCGAACCAATCCTCCTCCAGAGGCCGTGCGGTGGGGCAGCATAACGCCCCGCCGCACACACTCAACAAAAGAGAGCGGGAACGCCATGACGTCCATTCTCGAAATGCGCGGCATCACCAAGAGCTTTCCGGGCGTCAATGCGCTCGAAAACGTCAATCTCGTTGTCGAACAGAGCGAAATCCACGCCCTGGTCGGCGAAAACGGGGCGGGCAAATCCACCCTCATGAAGGTGCTCTCGGGCGTCTATCCGTCCGGCGACTACGAAGGCCAGATCTTTTTCGAGGGCCAGGAACGCCATTTCCATTCCATTTCGGAAAGCGAGAAATGCGGCATCGTCATCATCCATCAGGAGCTGGCGCTGGTCCCGCTGCTCTCGATTGCCGAAAACATCTTTCTGGGCAATGAGCGCGCCAGCAATGGCGTGATCGACTGGACCGAAACCTATCGCCGCACCGAAGATCTCCTCAAGCGCGTGTCCTTAAAGGAATCCCCGCGCACCAGGATCACCCATCTGGGGCTGGGCAAGCAGCAGCTTGTCGAGATTGCCAAGGCGCTGTCAAAACAGGTCAAGCTCCTCATCCTCGACGAGCCCACGTCCTCGCTCAACGAGACCGACAGCCAGGCGCTCCTGAACCTTCTGGTCGAACTCAAGGAGAGGGGGATTTCCTCGATCCTGATTTCCCACAAGCTCAACGAGATTTCCCAGGTCGCCGACCGTATCACGGTGCTCCGCGACGGGCACACAGTTTCCACCCTCGATTGCCACACAGCCGAGATTTCCGAGGCCGATATCGTGCGCGACATGGTGGGGCGGTCCTTGACCGACCGCTTCCCGGCCCGCGAACCAAAGATCGGCGGCGTGCTGTTCGAGGTCAAGAACTGGACCGCGCATCACCCCATCCATTCCGAGCGCAAGGTGGTCGACGATGTGAGCTTTTCGGTGCGCGCCGGCGAGGTCGTGGGCATCGCCGGGCTGATGGGTGCGGGCCGGACCGAGCTGGCCATGAGCCTGTTCGGAAAATCCTATGGCGAGAAAATTTCCGGCGAGGTGCTTTTGCGCGGGCAGTCCGTCGATACCTCCTCGGTGCCCAAAGCCATTGCCAACGGCATCTGCTACGCCACCGAGGACCGAAAGACCTACGGCCTCGTCCTCGACCAGCCCATCCGCGACAACGTCCCCCTCGCCAATCTCGACGGCATCGCCAATGGCATGGTTGTGGACAATCACAAGGAGCGCGAGGTCGCCGAGCGCTACCGCAGGCTCATGGCCATCAAGAGCTCGGGCATCGGCCAGAAAACGGTCAATCTCTCGGGTGGCAACCAGCAAAAGGTCGTCCTGTCCAAATGGCTCTATGCCGGACCGGACGTTCTGATCCTCGACGAACCCACCCGCGGCATCGATGTGGGCGCCAAATACGAAATCTATTCGATCATCAACGACCTGGCCGCCCAGGGCAAAGCCATCGTCCTCATCTCTTCGGAAATGCCCGAACTGCTGGGCACCTGCGACCGCATCTACGTCATGAACGCCGGGCGCTTCGTGGGCGAACTGCCCATCGCCGAAGCCAGCCAGGAAAAGATCATGTCGATGATCCTGAAAACGGGGAGGGCGGCGTGATGGGAGCAGCAACCGGTCAGTATGACGCGAGCTCCTTTAGCCGGATTCCGGGAACACGTCCCGGAATGACAGCGATGGATTTTGTCCCCTGCCGTGCCACCTCTCAAGCCTGTCATCCCGGGATTTATTCCCGGGGTCCAGCTAAAGGCCTCTCCGCAAACCGACACACCAACGGAACACCACAATGACCGACCTCACCCAATCCTCGTCCGCAACCGGCGGCCAGTCGGTTTTTGTGACCTATCTCAAGACCCATCTGCGCGAATACGGCATCCTGTTCGCCCTGATCGCCATCGTGGTGTTCTTCCAGATCGCCACCGACGGCATCCTGCTGCGCCCGGCAAACGTCACCAATCTGGTGCTCCAGAACTCCTATATCGTCATCATGGCGGTGGGCATGCTGCTGGTCATCGTGTGCGGCCATATCGACCTCTCGGTCGGCTCGGTCATGGGGTTCGTCGGCGCGCTGGCAGCGGTGCTGATGGTGCAGTTCGATATCCATTTCGTGCCCGCGGCGCTGATCTGCCTTCTGATCGGCGCGGCCATCGGGGCCATCCAGGGATACTGGATCGCCTATTGGAAAATCCCCAGCTTCATCGTGACCCTCGCCGGCATGCTGGTGTTCAAGGGGCTGATGATGGTGCTCCTGAAGGGCCAGTCCATCGGACCCTTCCCCAATGAATTCAGGCTGATCGCGTCGGGCTTCATCCCGGACCTGTTTTCGGTCGAAGGCATGCACATGCTCTCGATGGTCCTGGGCGTGGCCGCCGCGGCCATCCTCGTTCTGCTCTCGGTGCGCGCCCGCGCCAAAGAAGCAAAACACGGCACGCCCGACGAGCCCTTTGCGTTCTTCACCGGCCGCAACATTCTTGTCGCCGGAGCGGTGGTCTATCTCGTCTATCTTCTGGCCACTTCGCGGGGCCTGCCCAACGTTTTCATCATCATGGCGGTGCTGATCGCCGGTTACAGTTTCGTGGCCAAGCAAACCACCATCGGCCGGCGCATCTATGCGGTGGGCGGCAACCAGAAGGCGGCGAAACTTTCGGGCATTAATTCCGAACGCCTCACCTTCCTCGTGTTCGCCAATATGGGCATGCTGGCCGCGCTGGCTGGCCTCGTCTTCGCGGCCCGGCTCAACATGGCCACGCCCAAGGCCGGCGAAACCTTCGAGCTCGACGTCATCGCCGCCGTCTTCATCGGCGGCGCCTCGATGGCCGGCGGTGTCGGCACCATTGTCGGTGCGGTGATTGGCGCGTTCATCATGGGGGTGATGAACAACGGCATGTCGATCATGGGCATCGGTATCGACTGGCAGCAGATGATCAAGGGCCTGGTCCTGCTCGCTGCCGTGATCTTCGACGTTTACAACAAGAACAAGGCCGCCTGACCTTCCCGGCGCGCCCCAACGCGCGCCGGTCTATCCCCCTTTCCGGAGTTAATTGAAGTGCTGCTCTCCCAGATTCTCGATACCAGCGGTTCCCAGCGCGTCGTGGCGCGCGAGGGTGACGATGCCAGGATCGTCAATGGCGCCGATTCCATTCTCGGTATTGCGAGGCGCGCCATCGCCAAGGACATGGCTCTGGCCGCGCTGATCGCCGAACATGGCTTGGGCGACAGCATCGATCTGGAGGCCGCCTATGCCGAGGGCCGGGTTCTCGCTCCGATCACTCCAGATGATCCCACCCGGCTGCACCTGACCGGCACCGGGCTGACCCATCTGGGTTCGGCAGCAACGCGCAACGCCATGCACCACAAGGCTGGCGCCGATGAAACCATCACCGATTCCATGAAGATGTTCCGCATGGGTGTCGAGGGCGGCAAGCCGGTTGGCGGCAAGACCGGCGTGCAGCCCGAATGGTTCTACAAGGGCAATGGCCACGCGCTGGTGGGGCCGGGCAAGCCCATCATCTCGCCGGGCTTTGCGCTCGATGCGGGCGAGGAGCCCGAAATCGCCGGCATCTATATCGTCTCCTATGAAGGCGTGCCGCACCGGATCGGCTTTGCGCTGGCCAATGAATTTTCCGACCACGTGACCGAGCGGCAGAACTACCTCTATCTCGCGCATTCGAAACTGCGCCCCGCCTCCATTGGCCCGGAGATCCTGGTTGGCGAATTGCCCGCCCATATCGAGGGCACCTCGCGCGTCATCCGCGATGGCGCTGTGCTGTGGGAAAAGCCGTTTGTATCCGGCGAGGACAATATGAGCCACACCTTGGCCAATCTCGAACACCACCACTTCAAATATGAAATCTTCCGCAAGCCCGGCGATGTGCATGTCCATATGTTCGGCACGGCGACACTGAGCTTTGCCGACGACATCCGCACTCAGGAAGGCGACATCTTCGAAATCGAAGCCGCCCCCTTCGGCCTGCCGCTCAAAAACCCGCTCGCCATCGACAAGACACGCCCCGCCGACGCGCCGGTCGCGGTCCGGACGTTGTAGAGAGGGCAGGGCAATGGCATTTGAAAAGGCCCAATGGCCGCGCAAGCTGCGCTCGCAGGAATGGTATGGCGGCACCTCGCGTGACAGCATCTATCATCGCGGGTGGCTGAAAAATCAGGGCTATCCGCACGACCTGTTCGACGGCCGTCCGGTGATCGGGATTTTGAACACCTGGTCAGACCTCACCCCCTGCAACGGGCATCTGCGCGAACTGGCCGAAAAGGTGAAGGCGGGCGTCTGGGAAGCCGGTGGCTTTCCGCTCGAAGTGCCCGTGTTTTCGGCTTCGGAAAACACCTTCCGGCCCACGGCCATGATGTACCGCAACCTCGCCGCCATGGCGGTGGAAGAGGTGATGCGCGGCCAGCCCATCGACGGCGCCGTGCTGCTGGTCGGCTGCGACAAGACCACCCCCTCACTGCTGATGGGCGCGGCTTCGACCGATATCCCCTCGATCGTCGTCACCGGCGGCCCCATGCTCAATGGCTGGTTCCGGGGCGAGCGAGTCGGCTCGGGCACCGCGCTGTGGCAGATGAGCGAAGCGATCAAGGCCGGCGAAATGAGCCAGGAGGATTTCCTCGAAGCCGAACAGGCCATGAGCCGGTCCTCGGGCTCGTGCAACACCATGGGCACCGCCTCCACAATGGCCTCGATGGCCGAGGCGCTGGGCATGGCGCTTTCGGGCAATGCGGCCATCCCCGCCGTCGACAGTCGCCGTCGCGTCATGGCGCAACTGACGGGCCGCCGCATCGTCGATATGGTGAAAGACGATCTCAAACCTTCCGATATCCTCACCCGCGAAGCGTTCGAAAACGCCATAATGACCAATGGCGCCATTGGCGGTTCGACCAATGCGGTGGTTCATCTGCTGGCGCTGGCCGGCCGTGTCGGCGTCGATGTCGGGCTCGACGATTGGGACCGGCTGGGCCGCGACATTCCCACCATCGTCAATCTGATGCCCTCGGGCAAATATCTGATGGAAGAGTTCTTCTATGCCGGGGGCTTGCCGGTCGTTCTCAAATCCCTGCTCGACGGCAAAAAGCTCCACGGCGATGCGCTGACCGTTTCGGGCCGCACCATGGGCGAGGAAATCGCCAATGCCCGCAACTGGAACGAGGACGTCATCCGTCCCGTCGACAGGGCCCTGACCAGCCATGGCGGCATCGCGGTTCTCAAGGGCAATCTTGCGCCCAATGGCTGTGTGCTCAAGCCCTCGGCGGCCAGCCCGCATCTGATGGTTCATACCGGCCGCGCCGTGGTGTTCGAGGACATCGACGACTATAAGGCCAGGATCAACGACGAGGCGCTCGATATCGACGAGACCTGCGTCATGGTGCTGAAAAACTGCGGCCCCAAGGGCTATCCCGGCATGGCCGAGGTGGGCAATATGGGCCTGCCGCCAAAAGTGCTGCGCAAGGGGATCAAGGACATGGTGCGCATTTCCGATGCCCGCATGTCGGGCACCGCCTATGGCACGGTGATCCTGCACACCTCGCCCGAAGCGGCGGTGGGCGGACCGCTGGCAGCAGTCCGCAATGGTGACATGATTTCCATCGACGTGCCCAACCGCACCATCCATCTCGACGTCCCCGACACCGAAATCGCCGCTCGGCTGGCCGATTGGTCCCCGCTGCCCGGTCAGCCGGATTCGGGCTATGCCAGAATGTTCCTCGATCACGTCGATCAGGCCCATACCGGCGCCGATTTCGATTTTCTCAAAGGCGCGCGCGGCAGCGCGGTGGGCAGGGATTCCCATTGATGGTTCACAAGATTGCCATTGTCGGGCTGGGCAAGATCGCCCGCGACCAGCATTTGCCCTCGATTGCCAAAAATCCTGACTTCGAGCTCGCTGCCATCGTCTCGCGCAATGCCGAGCTCGAGGGCGTCGATCATTTCACCACCCTCGATGACATGCTCGCGGCCCGCCCCGATATCGAAACCGTGGCGCTGTGCACCCCGCCGCAAGTGCGCCGGCAATACGCCGAAGCCGCCATCCGCGCCGGCCGCCACGTGCTGCTGGAAAAGCCGCCCGGTGCCACGGTGGCCGAAGTCGAATGGCTCAAAAATCTGGCAGCAAAGCACGGGGTAACCCTGTTTGCCACATGGCACTCGCGCTATGCGCAGGGCGTCGAACCGGCGCGCGCCTGGCTGGCCGACAAAACCATTAAAAGCGTCGAGATCGTCTGGCGCGAGGATGTGCGCCGCTGGCATCCTGGTCAGGACTGGATCTGGGAGCCCGGCGGCATGGGCGTGTTCGATCCCGGCATCAACGCGCTCTCGATCCTCACCCATATCCTGCCCGCACCCGTTCTGGTGACTGGCGCGGTGCTTGAGGTCCCCGAAAACCGCCAGACCCCCATCGCGGCAAAAATCGATTTCGTTGCGGTCACCGGCCACACCGTCACCGCCGATTTCGACTGGCGCCAGGAGGGCCCGCAAACCTGGGACATCACGGTCAAGACCGATGCGGGGCTGCTCGAACTCTCAGGCGGCGGATCGGTGCTCAGGATCGATGGCCAAACCCAACTGGCTGCCGACGACACAGAATATGACGGCATCTACGCCCATTTGGCCGCGCTTCTGGCCAGCGGCGAAAGCGACGTCGATATCGCCTCGCTGCAATTGGTGGCCGACGCCTGTATGCTGGGCGCGATTTCCAAGGTAGAAGCATTTATCGAGTAGGACTGGCCTGCTGCACCAATTGTCACCCCGGCCTTGAGCCGGGGGCCAGTACGCTCCGCGCCCGCGAGCAATCGCCGCGCTTCCGTTTACTGGGTCCCGGATCAGGTCCGGGACAGCGAGGGGAGCGAATCTGTTCTCTTCCCCATGAAAAATTTTACCAAAAGGTCAAAAATCCCCCTGTTGCTCATTCCGGCTTTGTGATTGACTGATCGCAAAGCCAAGGGGAGTCGCGTCGATGTCCGTTTTCAAATCGGGACAACAGGGGTTGATCGGCTATGCGGTGATGCTCGAGCAGTTTCACCCGCGCGATTGCGTGGAGCTGACCGAATATGCCGAGCAAAAGGGCTTTAACGGCGCCATGGCTGCCGACCATTTCCAGCCTTGGGTGCCCCAGCAGGGCCATTCGGCCTTCGTGTGGAATGTCCTGACCGCCATCGGCGAGCGCACCAGGGGCGATATGGGCCCCGGCGTCACCACCCCCACGTTCCGCTGGCACCCTGCCATGGTGGCGCAGGCTTCGGCCACGCTGGCCGCCATGTACTCCAATCGCCACTGGCTCGGGGTAGGGGCCGGCGAGGCGCTCAATGAAAGTTTCCTGGCCCAATACTGGCCCGATGTGGGCGAGCGTTCGGCCCGCATGTTCGAGGCCGTCCAGATCATCAAGAAACTGTTCGAGAATTCGGCCGCCGGCAAGGACACCAAACACAAGGGCGAGTATTACCGCATGGAATCCACAAGGCTGTGGACCATGCCTGAAACCGCGCCCGAAATTCTCGTCGCGACCGCCGGACCGCTCAACGCCAGAAAAACCGGAAAATTCGCCGATGGCATCATCACGGTCGGCGCACCGCTCGGCAAGATCGAGATGCTGTTTGAAAAGTTCGCCGAAGGGGCGCGCGAGGCGGGCAAGGACCCCGACACCATGCCCAAGGTGCTCCAGCTTCACCTGAGCTGGGCCGAGACCTATGAGGAAGCACTGGCCAACGCCATGACCGAATGGCCAAATGGCGGCATGAAATTCCCCAAGGCCGACATCCGCTCTCCGTTCGATTTCGAGCAGATGGCCAAGCTGGTCCGCCCTGAGGATTTCAAGGGAAGGATGGTGATTTCGCCCGATCCCGACGAGCATCTTGAACATATCGAAAAATTCGCCGATTTCGGCTTCGATCGCATCTATCTGCACAATGTGGGCCGCAACCAGCGCGAATGGATCGATGTGTTCGCCGAAAAAGTGCTGCCAAAACTCAAGAAGCGCTGATGGCCAACCGACTGACACTTTGGGGAATAGAGGGCATCCCGGAAATCGGGCGGGGCGACGATCTGGTCGCGCTGATTTCAGGCGCCATCGACGCCATGGCCGCTTCCGATCCCGACGCTGCGTTGGCCGATGGCGATATCCTGATCGTCACGTCCAAGATCGTCTCCAAGGCCGAAGGCATGCAGGTGCCTATCGCGGCGCGCGAACTGGCCATTGAAGAAGATACGGTCCGCATCGTTGCCGAGCGCGCCCATGCGGGCGGGATCACCAAAATCGTCGAAACCCGGCAGGGGCTTGTGATGGCCGCCGCCGGGCTCGACACCTCCAACGTCCCCGATGGTCTCGCCCTGCGCCTGCCGCGCGACCCCGACGCCTCGGCCCGGGCGCTCTGCGGCGCCCTGCGCGAAAAGACCGGCAAGAGGCTCGGCCTCATCATCACCGATACCCTCGGTCGCCCCTGGCGCGTTGGCCAGACCGATGCCGCCATCGGCGCGGCGGGCGTGCAACTGGTCGATGATCTGCGCGGTGGCGTCGATGCCAATGGCCGGCCATTGAGCGTAACGGTCACCGTGCTTGCCGACGAGCTCGCCGCCGCCGCCGATCTGGTCAAGGGCAAGGCGTCCCGCATGCCCGTGGCGGTAGCACGGGGCTTGGGAAAACTTGTAATCGACCCCGAAAGCCCCGGCGCCAAAACCCTGGCAAGGCTGGGCGAAGACGATATGTTCCGCTTCGGCTCGACCGAGGCCTATAAGCGGGGCTATGAGGCTGCGATGCGCGAGCTGGCGGCGAAAAAGGAAAAGGTGAAATGAGCATTTTGTCTTTCGTCCGATCGCGTGGCTGGCCCCTCACCCCCGGCCCCTCTGCCCGGAGGGGCGAGGGGGGCTCCTGCCGCGACGTCGGCGCCCTTATTTCCTTCGCCCCCCTGGGGGAGAAGGTGGCCGCGAAGCGGTCGGATGAGGGGGGCTCAGCGCTCGTTCCAGACACCGCCGTCATCCCGGGCGCGACCCGGAATCCAGTACACGGCAGCGCTCCGGCAAAATCGCAAACTCTGCCGCTTACTGGACCCCGGCTCGGGGCCGGGGTGACAGGTGAGGTGCGTGGTCATGCCCAGCGCCCGTCGCCGCTCCGGCTCAAGCGGGGGGGCATGGCCATTGCGGCACTCTCCGGTCTCTTGTTCGCCGCGGCCCTCTCATCCCCCGCACTCGCCACCGACTATCCCCTCACCATCGAAAACTGCGGCACGACCGTCACCTTCGATGCGCCGCCCGAACGGGTCGTGACCATCAAGTCGACCGCCACCGAACTCCTCCTCGCTCTCGGACTTGGTGACAGGATTGTCGGCGTCGGCTTTCAGGACGGCCCGGTGCCCGATGAATGGGCGCCTGCGTCCCCTTTGACTGTCCTTGCCGATCGCGTTCCCTCCCAGGAAGTGGTCCTCGAAGCCGAGCCCGATTTTGTCTATGGCGGCTGGGAATCAAGCTTTGCCGCCGATGGGGCTGGGACACGCGACAGCCTGCATGCGCTCGGCGTTGCCACCTATGTCGCGCCGACCGCCTGCCGCTCGGAAGGCACGCCGGAAAAGCTCTCGTTTGAAGACGTGTTCGACCAGATCGTCGAAATGGGCTTAATTTTCGATGTCGAGGATCGTGCCACCCAACTGGTGGCCGAGCAGCGCACAATGCTCGAAGAGATCAAGCCCACCTCAAACCTGACCGGTCTCTGGTATTCCTCGGCCACGTCAACGCCCTATGTGGGGGCCGGTCTCGGCGGCCCGCAGATGACCATGGAGGCACTGGGCATCGCCAATATCTTTGCCGACGTGGATGACACCTGGACCTCTGCCAGTTGGGAAGCCATCGTCGACGAGGACCCCGACGTGATGATCCTCGTCGATGCCGCGTGGAATTCGGTCACCCAGAAGATCACGCTTTTGAATGACAATCCGGCGACCGCGAACCTGAGCGCCGTCTTAAACGAGCGCTACATCACCATCCCCTTCCCCGCCGCCGAACCGGGCATCCGCTCCATCCCCGCCACCGCCGATCTGGCGCGGCAATTGCAGGAGCTGGATTTTTAGCCATGGTCGCCGCCCCGCTCGGCCTTTCCGCCCTGACGCCCGCCGCCTTGCGGCGGCTGAAGTTTCAGGCCGGGCTGGCGGGGCTGGCGCTGGCGCTCGGGGTATCTCTCATCGTCGCCGTAACCATCGGTCCTGCCGATATTTCTCCCGGCGAGGTCTGGGCGGTGATCGCCCACAAGCTCGGCCTCCTTGCCGAAAACCCGGTCTCGCGCCTGCGCGAGGGGATCGTCTGGGAATTGCGTCTGCCGCGCGTTCTGGCCGCCGCCGCCGTGGGCGCCGGGCTGGCCATTTGCGGCGCGGTGATGCAGGCGTTGACGCGCAATCCGCTGGCCGATCCCTACCTTTTGGGCCTGTCCTCGGGCGCTTCGGTGGGCGCCGTCTCCATGATGCTGATCGGGGCGACGCTGCTCCTGCCGATCGGGGCGTTTATTGGCGCGCTGGTCGCCATGGGCCTGACGCTGGGTCTGGCCCGCTCGCTCGGCGCCATCACCGCATCGCGCGCCATCCTCGCCGGGCTGGCGGTTTCCGCGCTCGCCTCCGCGCTCACCTCGTTTCTGATCTTCTGGACGGCGACCGGGGATTCCTATCGCGAAATTCTCTCCTGGCTGATGGGCTCGCTGGCCGGGGCGCGCTGGTCCGATACCGGGCTGGCGCTTGTGGCGCTGGCCGCGGTCGGCGCTCCGCTCATCGCCTCGGGCCGCATCCTCGACGGCTTCGTCTTCGGCGACACGGCCGCCCGTGCTCTGGGCATCGATGTGGAAAAAACCCGCTGGATCATGCTCGGCGGCACCGCGCTTCTGACCGGCGTTCTGGTCGCGATTTCGGGCGCCATCGGCTTTGTCGGATTGATCCTGCCCCACGCCGTGCGGCTGGTCGCCGGCGGACGGCACCGCCATCTGCTCCCGCTCGCGGCTTTGGCGGGGGCGGTTTTCATGGTCTGGACCGATACGGCAGCCCGCACCCTGTTCGACCCGCGCGAGCTGCCCGTCGGCATCGTCACCGCCATGATCGGCGCGCCGGCTTTTTTCCTCATCCTGCTGCGCAACAGGCGGGCCACATGAGCCTTTCCATCCAAAGCGCCAGTCTCACGCTCGAGGGCAAGACCATCCTCGACGATGTGTCCTTTGCCATCGAACCCGGCCGCCTCAACGCGCTGATTGGCCCCAATGGCGCCGGAAAATCCACCCTGCTGCGGGTGATCCTCGGCTTCGAGCCGGCGGCGCGCGCCCATATCGCATTCGGGGGTGCCGATTTTCACGCCCTGCCGCGCCGGGAACGCGCCCGCATCGCCGCGCTGGTCGAACAGAGCGCCGCAACCGAGCAGCCCATCGACGTCCATGACGTGGTGATGCTGGGTCGCCTGCCGCATCAGGGCCTGTGGGCCGCCGACAGCGAAACGGGGGACGAGGAGATCGCCGCCCGCGCCATGGCCCGCGCCGGGGTCACCGAATTTGCAGCCCGGCGCTTTCCCACCCTTTCGGGCGGGGAGCAACAGCGGGTGCACATTGCGCGCGCCCTGGCCCAATCCCCGCGTCTGCTGCTGCTCGACGAACCCACCAACCACCTCGACCTTTCGGCCCAGATCGCCGTCATGGAAATCCTGCGCACCCTCGCGGGCGAAGGATTGACAATTCTCGTCACCATGCACGATCTCAACCTGACCGCTGCCTGGTTCGATCATGTCGTGGCGCTCGATCGGGGCAGGGTGGTGGCACAAGGGGCACCCGAAACGGTCATCGATGCCGCATTTCTGGCGCGCGTCTATGGCGTTGCGGCGACGATTGTGCATAACCCTCTCTCGGGCCGCCCGATGATCGCCTATGGACCGTAACGGATTTCTCTTGCGCGCCGTTCAAAAATTTGATCGTCTGGTCAAAATATTGCTCCGCGGCAAACGGAGCGCGAGGGTCAACAGGGCAGGGACATCATGGAATTCGGAATCACCTTCAAGGGTTTTGTCGATCACGACAGGGCGCGCTATCTGATCCAGGCGGCCGAATATGCCGGGTTCACCTATTGCTGGTTCTACGATTCCCACATTCTCTGGCGCGACCCGTACCCGGCCATGGCCATGGGCATGGAATGGACCAAATCCATGCGGTTCGGGCCGCTGGTCACCAACCCCGACGTGCGCGACTGGTCGGTGGCGGCGTCGCTGTTCGGCTCGCTCGCCAAGCAGAGCGGCGGGCGCTTCGATCTGGCCGTGGGCCGCGGGGATTCCTCGCGCCGCGTCATGGGCCACAAGCCGGCGACCCTCAAACGCGTTGCCGAATTCATTGCCAAAACCCGCGCCATGGTGCGCGGCGAAGAGGTGATGTATGGCGATGTGCCCAATCCCGTCCAGTTCCCCTGGGCGGTGGGCCATGACATACCGAGCTGGATCGCCGCCTATGGTCCGCTGGCGCTCAAAACCGCAGGTGAAAGCGCCGACGGCGTCGTGCTCCAGATCGCAGAACCCGGCCTGTGCAAATGGTTCACTGACCAGTGCATCGCGGCGGGAAAGGCCGCCGGGCGCGATATGTCCAATTATCGCTCAATGGCCGCCGCGCCCGCTTATTTCGGAGATAAGAAGAAGGCCATCGAGGCCACAAAATGGTTCCCCGCCATGGTGGGCAATCACGTCGCCGATATCGTCGAGAAATACGGAGCGGATTCCGACAAGGTGCCCGCCAGCCTCACTTCATATATCGAAGCGCGGCGCGGCTATGACTATTCCAAGCACGGCCAGTCCGATAATCCGTACCTCGATTTCATCACCGATGACATCGTGGAAAGTTTCTGCGTGCTCGGCGAGCCCGAAGACCACATCGCAAAAATCCGCGATCTGGAAGCGGCGGGAGTCACCCAGTTCAACATCTATCTCGACAGTGGCGAGGAAGAAGACATCATCGCCCGCTACGGCCGCGAGGTCATTCCGGCGTTCCGGTAGGACCCAATCGCTCAAGAGCCCCTCACCGGCCTGCCGGCCACCCTCTCCCCAAAGGGGCGCGGGTTAAGCTCGCCGAAGCGCGTGGGACAGACCACAGCGTTGGATAAGCCGCAGCGGTACTCCCTCGCCCTCTCTGGGGAGAGGGTTGGGGTAAGGGGCCTTGAGCGCCGATGAATGGCGCTAGGAAAGGTCCCCTCACCCGCCGCTTCGCGTCGACCCCCGATCGAGTCGAGGGCAGGCTCTCTCCCCCCAAGGGAGAGGTAAGAATACCGCAAGCGCCGGGAACCACCTCTTCCTTGGGGGAGAGGTCGGGCGTTGCGAAGCAAGGCCCGGGTGAGGGGGCCTTCCTCAATCGCGTCCCTATTGGTGCTTTTCCAGCCCCTCGATCATTTCCAGACAGGCGCTCAACTGGTCCAGCTCCACGAACTCATCGGGTTTATGCGCCTGTTCGATCGAACCGGGCCCGCAGATGACCGTATCGATGCCCATTTCCTGAAACAGGCCCGCCTCGGTTGAAAACGCCACGCATTCGGCGGGGTCTTCATTGCCGGTCAGGGCCCGCACCAACGCAACGGCTTCCGATTTGGTCATTGGTTCGAGCCCGGCCACTTCCCCGATGGTTTCGGTGATGACCGCCGCGTCGGGATGGACATCGACCATTCTGGGCAGCAGCACATCCTCGACAAAGCCGGTGATCTGCTCGTGGGTGAAGGCGAAATCGCCCGAATTGACGTGCCGCAACTCCCATTCCACCGAACATTGGCCCGGAATGATGTTGCGCGCGATGCCACCGGCCATTTTCCCGATCTGGATCGTCGACCAGGGCGGATCGAACCGGCTGCCCCCCGGCGCGCGCGATTTCAGCGCCCCGCCGATTTCGAGCAGCTTGGTGACGTATTGCACCGCATATTCGACGGCATTCACCCCCCGGTCGGGCATCGAGCCATGGCCCTCGAGCCCGGTGAAGTGCGTTGTATATTCGCAGCACCCCTTGTTGCCCTCGACGATCTTCATCATGGTCGGTTCGCCCACGATGCACAGCGAGGGCTTGCGGCCCGTCGTCTTGAGCTCGTTGAGCATCACATGCGCGCCCAGGCACCCCACCTCCTCGTCATAGGTAAAGGCGAGATGGATGGGGCGCTTGATCCCGATTTCCTGGAAATAGGGGGCAAAGGCCAAAGCGCAGGCGATGAACCCCTTCATGTCGCATGCCCCGCGCCCGTATATTTTCCGGTTGCGCAGCGTGGCGGTAAACGGGTCCGAACTCCAGTCCTGCCCTTCCACGGGCACCACGTCGGTATGCCCCGACAGAACGATCCCGCCATCGGCCTCGGGCGGGCCCAGCGTTGCAAAAAGGTTGGCCTTGTTGCCCGTCTCGTTCAGCGTCAGATAGGTGCGCGTGCCGATCTGGTCGAGCCTATGGTTGATATAGGCGATCATTTCGAGATTGCTCTCCGAGGATACCGAGGCAAAGCCGATCAGGTCCGCGAGGATTTCGAGCGTTTCACCGAGCAGTCTATGGGCCAAGGGCTTTCTCCAAATTTCAGGTTTTGAGAGCAGACCCCTCACCGGCCTGCCGGCCACCCTCTCCCCGGAGGGGCGAGGGTTAAGTTTGCCGTAGCGCCGGTGGTAAACGCCAGCGTTCGGGAAGCCGCGGTGGGACTCCCTCGCCCCTTTGGGGAGAGGGTTGGGGTGAGGGGCCTTCCTTCTAACTCTTCACAAACATCTCACGCGGCACGTTGGCCAGGCACTCCGGCCCGCCCTCGTCGGTGATGCGCATGGTTTCGGTGATCTCCAGCCCCCATTCGGGGGTCCAGATGGCCGGCATGAAATGAAACACCATGTTGGTGCGCAGGATCGAGGGGTCGCCCGGACGGATGCTCATTGTGTGTTCGCCCCAATCGGGGGGATAGGACAGCCCCACCGAATAGCCGGTGCGCGAGGTTTTCTCGACGCCGTACTTCTTGAGCACCCCGAAAAACGCGTCGGCGATTTCCCCGCAGGTATAGCCCGGCTTGGCCACCGCCATGCCCGCTTCCATGCCTTCGAGCACGGCTTCCTGCGCCTTGAGCATGTCCTTGGGCGGCTTGCCCAGATAGCCGGTGCGCGAAATCGGGCAGTGATAGCGCTTGTAGCAACCGGCGATTTCAAAGAACGTGCCTTCGCCCTTGACCAGCTCGCGGTCGTCCCAGGTCAGATGCGCCGCCGCCGCATCGCGGCCCGAAGGCGTGAGCGGAACGATCGCCGAATAGTCCCCGCCATAGCCGTCGGCCCCGACCAGCGAGGCGTGATAGATTTCGGCGACCAGTTCGTTCTTGCGCAGGCCCGGCCGCGTCACTTCGCGAATACGCGCATGCATCGCTTCAACGATCCGTGCCGCGCGGCGCATATATTCGATTTCGGCTTCCGATTTGACCGAGCGCTGCCAGGTGACGACCGAAGTGGCGTCGACAATGGCGACATCGGGGATTTCGGCGCGCAGCGTTTCAAGGCACGCGGCGGTGAAATAGTAATTGTCCATCTCAACGCCGATCCGACGCTGGTCCCAGCCCTTGTCCTTGAGCACGCCGCAAAGATGCACATAGGCGTGCTTTTCGGGGTTCTGGACGAAATCGTCGGGGTAGAAATAAATCGAATCCGTTGCCAGCCACGTGGTTTTTTCGGCACCCACCGCATCCATGGGCCGCCCCCACCACAAAGGCTCGTCGGTCAGTGAGACGATCACCGCCTGATGCACGTAAAAGCTCCACCCGTCATACCCGGTCAGCCAGTGCATGTTGGAGGGATTGGTGACGATCAGAACGTCAATGCCCTGCGTCTGCATGGACCGGCGGACGGCCTCCAGGCGCTCGTAATATTCGGGCAGGGTAAAGGGCAGGCGGGTATTGGGCATCTTGCCTTTGCGCTCCAGAAAAAGACCTGACGATCAGGTCTGAAAAAGTGTGCCCGCGCCGCTCTGCTGCGCGCGGGTCCGGGCCAGGGTGGCAATCGCCGTATCCTGAACCCCGGTGCCGGTGAGATCGGCGAAGGTGATCTGCGTTTGCGATGTCCGGCCCGTTGCCGTCCCGGCGATCACATCGCCCAATTCGGCAAAGCTGTCCTGTTCATCCACCAACCCGGTCTTTATGGCATGATGCAATTCCCCCAAAAGCCGCGTCTGGCTCAACCGGTCGGCGACATAGAGATCGGCTTTTTTGACCAGCGCCGGATCGATCTCGTTTTTGTGCCCGGCGTCCGATCCCATGGCGGTCACATGCTGGCCGGGCGCGATCCAGTCGGCCAGAACCAGCGGTTCGGTGGCTGGGGTCGTGGTTACGATGATATCGGCGCCGCGCACCGCCGCCTCGGGGCTGCTGGCCACCAGTGCGGCGATTTTCAGCTTCTGCGATGCGTGCCGCGCCAGATCTTCGGCCCTGTCCCGGTCGCGCGCCCAGATGACGGCCTTCTTGATCGGCCGCACCAGCGCCAGCGCTTCGAGCTGCAATTTCGCCTGCATGCCGGCCCCGATGATCGCGGCGCTTTCCGAATTTTCACGCGAAAGGTGCCGTGCCGCCACCGCGCCCGCCGCCGCCGTGCGCACATCGGTCAGATACCCATTGTCGAGCAGCAGTGCTTCGAGCAACCCGGTCTTTGCCGACAAAACCACCATCAGCCCGTTTGTCGAGGCGAGCCCGATCTTCGGATTGTCGAAAAACCCGGGGCTCATCTTGATGGCAAAACTGTCGAGCCCCGGCACGTAGGCGGTTTTCACATCCACCTCGCCATTGGCCTCGGCGATATCGAGCCGCAGAATCGGCGGCATCACCACCTTGCCGCCCGCCAGCGCCGCAAACGCATCCTCGACACATTGGACGGCCTCGAGATCGAGTGGCACGAGCTTTTTCAGATCGGTTTCGGTGAGAATCTGAACGTCAGCCATCACGCAGCCTCACTCAACGCCTTGTGCGTCCCCGCAACGATCTGGGCATGAACGCTCATGTCGATATTTTTGCCCGACAGCACCAGCGCGGTTGGGCCTTGGGGCACGAATTTGCCCGAAAGGATCGCCCCGATCCCCACGGCTGCAGCACCTTCGAGCACCTCGCGCTCCTTGAAATACCCATGCGCAATCGCCTCGGCGATCTCCCGTTCGGTCAGGACGATGGTTTCATCGACCAGATCGCGCACCATCGAAAAGGTGTAGCGATTGGACAGCCCGATCCCACCTCCCAGCGAATCCGCGAGCGTTTCGAGTTCTTCGATCTCGACCGGCTTGCCCGCCGCAAGGCAGGCGACCATGGCCGCGCCGCGCTCCATGCACACCCCGATAACGCGCGTTCGGGGCGAAAGCGTCTTGATCGCCAGCGCCACCCCGGCGATCAGCCCGCCGCCGGAAAGCGGCACAAGCACCGCGTCGAGTTCAGGCGCATCCTCCAAAATGTCCAGCCCGATCGTGCCCTGTCCGGCGATCACCTCGGCCCGGTCGAAAGGCGGAACGTCGATAAATCCTTCCTCGGCGACCAGCCGGTCCACCTCGATTTGCGCATCATCCTGGCTCTTGCCCACGATCCGTGCTTCCGCGCCCAGCGCTTTGATCGCCTCGACCTTGTTGGATGGCACCAGAGACGACATGCAGATCACCGCCCGCGCGCCGGCCGCCTTGGCGGCGTGGGAAAGCGCGCGCCCGTGATTGCCGGTCGAAGCCGCCGCAACCCCGCGCCCGCGCTCCTCATCGGAAAGCGAGAGCACCGCATTGGTCGCGCCGCGCAGCTTGAAGCTGCCGGTCAATTGCTGCTGTTCGTTCTTTAAAAGGATGGTCTGCCCGGTGGTCTCCGAGAGCGCCAGGCTCGGTGTCAGCCCCGTGCGGTGCACGAACGAACCGATGCGCCGGCGGGCCGCCAGAACGTCTGCCATCGTCACCCTTGCGGCCATGCACCACTCCTGATCCTCAACTAAGAGCCAGCCGACACGCCGGCTCTATGCGCCACGATCGGGCTGGTCCGGCAAATTTGTCCAACGACTATGCAGCCACTCCATGAGGGCGGTCCTTCCATTTTGACCCCCGCAGCGTAGGTGATCTTGCTGCCAAAGTGCACCCTTATAGACGTATCGTCCCTCGACTTGTGGCCAGAAGTTGGCAACCTTAGCCGGTGTTAAAGCATTATGTGCAGCGGACGCTCAAGTTCGGCAGTGATGAGGCGGCTTTGTACCCGAATTGACTTCGGGGGCAATGCTGCCCGACTTCAGGTGAATTGGAGCCCTATTTGGCCTCAATTTCCGCACTGCGCACGATGTCAGCGATAATATCAAAGGACAGGAACATTATGCACGCAACAATTTCCAAGGCCCTCAAGACAACCCTGCTCGCCAGCGCCGCAGCGCTCGTCGTCGCAGGCGCCGCACAGGCCGCCAGCCTTGAAGAAATTCAGGAAAGCGGCTCGATCCGCATCGCCGTCGCCAACGAAATCCCCTATGGCTATATCGATCCGGTGTCCGGCGAAGCCATGGGCGCTGGCCCCGATGTGGCCAAGCACATCGTCGAAGAGCTCGGCGTGACCGATATCGAGTGGATCACCACCGACTTTTCCTCGCTGATCCCCGGCCTGCAGGCCGACCGCTTCGATATGGTCGCCGCCGAAATGGCCATCATCCCCACCCGCTGCGCCACGGTCATCTATTCGGAACCCAACACTTCCTATGGTGAAGGTCTTCTGGTGCCCGCCGGCAATCCCGAGGGGCTGAGCGGCTATGCCGATTTCGCCGAAAATTCCGATCTGACCGTCGCCATCATGGCCGGCGCCAACCAGCTCGACATGATGCAGGCCCTCGGCGTTTCCGAAGATCAGCTCGTGACCATCTCCTCGAACGCCGACGCGATCTCGACGGTTGCGACCGGTCGCGCCAACGCTTATGCCGCCACGGGCCTGACCGCCAGTGAACTGGCCGGCCAGAGCGACGACGTGGAAGTGGCCGAAGGCTTTACCGATCCGGTCATTGACGGCACCGAACAGCGCTCCTGGGGCGGGTTCGTGTTCGCCCAGGGCAATGAAGACCTGCGCGACGCGGTCAATGAAGTGCTGGCCGAATACAAGCAGACCGACGAATGGCTCGCTTCGGTTTCCGGCTACGGCTTTACCGATGCCGATACCTCGCGTTCGTTCGACATGACCACCGAAGAACTCTGCACCGAGTAATTTCGGTTCTTTGATCTGATCTGCCGGCGGGCCGCGTGCCCGCCGGCTCTTTGGTTAGGCTTCACCCTCATCGCAAAAAGCAAAATCGGGATCGCATATGGAGTGGACCCAATACTTCAACCCCCTGATGCAAGGGGCTTGGGTGACAGTCGAGCTGACGATCTATTCAACGATATTCGGTGCGATCCTCGCGTTCGCCGCTGGCATCGGCAAGCTCGCCCACAACCCGCTCATCAAGGCGATTTCGATAGGCTATATCGAGATTTTCCGTGGCACCTCGCTTCTGGTGCAGCTTTTCTGGCTCTATTTCGCGTTGCCGGTCGCCGGTCAGGCCATCGGCATCGACCTTCGATTGCCTCCGGTGGTTGCCGGGGTGCTGGCGCTTTCGCTCAATATCGGTGCATACGGCGCCGAAGTGGTACGCGGGGCCATCGAATCGGTCTCCAAGGACCAGTACGAGGCCGCCAAGGCGCTCAATTTCACCCCGCGCAAGACGCTCTGGCGCGTGGCGCTGCCCCAGGCCATTCCTGAAATGATGCCGTCCTTTGGCAACCTGGCCATCCAGAACCTGAAGGACACAGCGCTCGTTTCGCTGATCTCGCTGTCCGATCTGGCCTTCCGCGCCGAGCAATTGCGCAATTTCACCCAGGATTCGACGACGATCTACACAATGGCGCTGCTGATGTATTTCGGTCTCGCGCTGGTCCTGACCGCCATGATGAAGCTGCTCGAGCGGTTCGTTGGCCGCTGGCGCGCCGGAGCGAGGTAGCAAGATGCTGTTCGGAATTGCATGGGACACCTCGTCCAACTGGGCCTTCGCGGTCTCCATCCTGCCGATCCTGCTGCTTGGCCTGTGGGTCACCATCCAGGCCACCGTTCTGGGCTTTTTCATCGCGCTGGTCGTGGGGCTGGTCTGGGCCGCGCTCAAGGCGGCTCCGCTCAAGATCGTCTCCTGGCCCGCAGCCGTGGTCACCGAATTCCTGCGCGATACCCCGCTTTTGATCCAGCTTTTCTTTCTCTATTACGTGCTGCCCGAATTCGGCATCACGCTCCCGGCCTTCATGACGGGGGCGCTGGCGCTCGGCCTGCAATATTCGGCCTACACCTCGGAGGTCTATCGCGCCGGCATCGAGGCCGTGGCCAAGGGCCAGCACGAGGCGGCGCGGGCGCTCAACCTTTCGGGCGGACGCACCTTCACCCACATCATCCTGCCCCAGGCCATCCCGCGCATCATTCCGGCCATGGGCAATTATCTGGTGTCGATCATGAAGGACGTGCCGCTGCTCTCGGTGGTGACGGTCCTTGAAATGCTCAACGTCGCCCGCATCATCGGCGACCGCACCTTCAACTATCTCATTCCGCTCTCGATGGTGGGCGGGCTCTATCTCATCATGACTCTTGTGGCTTCGACGGGCGTGCGCTTCGTTGACCGCGCCCTGCCCAAAAGAGGGATACCGCTCAAATGACCGACCCCATCATCAAGTTCGACAAGGTCGTCAAACGCTTCGATGCCTTCACGGTCATCAACGAACTCGACTTCGAGGTTCAGCGCGGCGAGAAGGTCACCATCATCGGCCCGTCCGGGTCGGGCAAGTCGACAGTGCTGCGCATCCTCATGACGCTCGAGCCGATTTCCGAGGGCGTGGTCTATGTCGATGGCGATACGCTCTGGCACGAAAAGGCCAATGACGGCAGCCTCAAGCCCGCCGGCGAAGCCCATCTGCGCAGGATGCGCGAAAAGATGGGCATGGTGTTCCAGCAGTTCAATCTGTTTCCGCACATGACGGTGCGGCGCAACCTCACCGAAGCCCCGACCCAGGTTCTGGGCGTCTCGAAAGCCGAAGCCAAGGAGCGCGCCGACGAATTGCTCGAAATGGTGGGCCTGACCGCCCATGCCGACAAATACCCCCACCAGCTATCGGGCGGCCAGCAGCAGCGTGTGGGCATTGCCCGGGCGCTGGCCATGCGGCCCAAGATCATGCTGTTCGACGAGCCGACCTCCGCGCTCGATCCCGAACTGGTGGGCGAAGTGCTCGGCGTCATCCGGCGGCTCGCCGAAGAACACGATCTGACCATGCTCCTGGTCACCCACGAAATGAATTTCGCGCGGCAGATCTCCGATCGCGTCTGCTTTTTCGACCACGGCAAGGTGCTCGAACAGGGTAAGCCCGAGGATCTGTTCACCGATCCAAAGGAAGAGCGCACGCGCGAATTTCTCAAGGCCGTCCTGGAAGACAACTAGCGCTTCCTCACGGCCCCGGCAGCAAACGACCCATCGGGCAGGTTCCCGGTGGGGCTGTGGCTTGTGAAACTTTTCTTCGGAAGAATCTGGACGTTAGCCCCTGCGAAAGAGTAGCGTGCGCCGATGCAAAAGCATTTGGCAAAAAGGGGCGCTGCCATTCGCCAGGCTCAAATCAAGCTCGACGACCGGGACCTGAAAATTCTGGCGATCCTCCAGCGCGAGGGCCGCATACCCAAGGCTACGCTCGCCGAACGGGTCAATCTCACGCCCACCCCGTGCTGGGAGCGCTTAAAGCGCCTCGAAGACGCCGGCATCATTGAAAGCTACGGTGCCCGCATCTCGCTGCGGGCCTTCGGCCCGCTGACAATCGTCTTCGTCCAGATCGAACTCGAAAGCCATCAGGCCGAGGATTTTTCCCGCTTCGAAGCCGCCATCGGCAAGATCGAGCGGATCGTCGAATGCTGGGCCGTGGGCGGCGGCATCGACTACATGCTCAAGATCATCACCCGCGACCTCGAAGACTATCAAAAGCTCATCGAGGACCTGCTCGCCGCCAAGATCGGCGTGCGGCGCTACTATTCCTACGTCGTCACGGCACCTGTGAAGGATACGCCATTGCCGGTCAGCGCGGTGGCCGAGGCGGGGTAGGGCTTTATCGGAACGAATACCGGTGATAGGATTTAATCCTATCGAAAGGTCGACCCGATGCGCACCACCAGACAGATGAGCGTCACGCTCCCCACCGAAATGGCCAGACTGGTCAAGGAAAAGGTTTCGACAGGCGAATACGCCAGCGAAAGCGAGGTGGTCCGCGACGGGCTGCGTGCGCTTGCTGAGCGTGATCGTGCGGTTGAGGCCTGGCTGCGCAACGAAGTGGCGCCGGCCTATGATGCCATGCTTGCCGATCCCGAACGCGCGCAGCCAATAGAAGCGCTTCGCACACGGCTCCAAGAACACCATCGGCGCACCAGCACCAAAGACTGACTATGATCCACAAGGTGCACTACCTGCCGGAAGCGGAAGCGCATCTTGTTGCCTTGTACGATTACCTTGCTGCTGAAGCCTCGCCAAAAATTGCCAACGATTACGTTGGTAGGTTGATCGGCATTTGCGAAAGTCTCAGCCACCAGCCGGAACGCGGCGTATCTCGATCCGACATTCGCCCCGGCTTGCGGACAATCGCTTATAGAAAACGCGCCGTCATAGCCTACTCCCTGATCGGCGATGTCGTAACGATAATCGGCATTTTCACTGGCGGCAGAGATTATGCATCCGGGTTGAGCGATTGGTCCTAAGGCAGCGTATGGCCCGCTGCCGTAAACAGCCGATACCATTCCTCCCGGCTCAGCTCCACATCCGACCCCGCCGCCGCTTCGCCGACGCGCTCCGGTTTGGTTGTGCCCAGAACCACCTGGATATTGGCCGGGTGCCGCGTGATCCACGCCACCGCGATGCCCGATGGCGTCACGCCATGGGTCTCGGCCAATTCGTCGAGCACCGCGTTGAGCGCGGGAAACCGCTCGCGGTCGCCAACGAAAACGCCGTCGAAAAATCCAGCCTGGAACGGCGACCATGCCTGCAAGGTCATCTTGTTGATGCGTGAATAGTCCAAGAGTCCGTTGTCCCGGCTCACCGACTGCTCGAGCCCGGCCATATTGGCCGCAACCCCTTGCGCGAACATCGGCGCGTGAGCGAGCGAAAGCTGCACCTGATTGACGACCAGCGGTTGACGCACCGCCGTCTTGAGCAGTTCGATTTGCCCTGGCGTATGGTTGGACACCCCGAAATGGCGCACCTTGCCCGCCGCATGCAAGGCATCGAATGCCGCGGCCACTTCCTCGGGTTCGACCAGCGTATCGGGGCGATGGAGCAGCAACACGTCGAGATAATCTGTTCTCAGCGCCGCAAGCGATTCATCGACGGTCGAAACGATATGGCTGGCCGAAAAATCGAAATACCCCTTGCGAATGCCGACCTTGGATTGAATGACGATCTGCTCGCGCTCGCCCGGCGATAGCGCAACCGCCTCGCCGAACCGCGCCTCGCATCTGTGCCGCTCCCCGCCATAGATATCGGCATGATCGAGCACATTGACCCCGCTACCGAGTGCGCCACGCACAAGGGCGGCGATCTCGCCATCCTCCATTTTCGCAATGCGCATCAAGCCCAGAACGACGCTGGAAACGTCCCGGCCGAGTGCGGGAATGCCATAGGTTTTCATGTCGGATCGGACCTTGGGGAATTCGGGAAAGAAAGGGGCGAGTCGGGTCCGGCAGAATAACCCTCTTCGCTTCGACCATCAAACAGTGAGAACCATCGCCTTACCCCCGGTCAGTTTGGCGCCCGCCTCTCCCCGTTCCCCGCTATGGTCGGCCCGGTTCCCCCGCTAACGAAGGACTCCGTGCCCAATGTCGAGCCTGTCCGCCAAATATGCCCCGTCCGGCCCCGCCGCGACGCTGACCGACCCTGAGCTGTTCTGCCAGTTGGCCCATATCGCCGGTCGCCCCGTCGCCGCTGCCTCGGGCGACGATATTGCCGTCACCGATCCTGCCACGGGCGATGTGATCGGCTCCATCCCGGCTTTGAGCGCAGAAGAATCCTCTGCCGCCATTGATCGGGCTGAAGCCGCCTTTGTGCACTGGTCCGGGCTGTTGCCGCAGGAGCGCTCGGCCATCCTGCGCCGCTGGTACGATCTGATCATGGATGCGCGCGAAGACCTAGCCCAGATCATGACCGCCGAACAGGGAAAGCCCATATCGGAATCACGCGGCGAAATCGCCTATGCGGCGTCCTTTGTCGAGTTCTTCGCCGAGGAAGCCAAACGCCCCAATATCGAATCCGTCACTTCGCACCTCCCCGATGCTGAAGTTGAAATCTGGCGCGAACCGGCCGGCGTTGCAGCGCTGATCACCCCCTGGAATTTCCCCTCGGCCATGATCACCCGCAAGGCCGCCGCCGCTCTGGCTGCCGGCTGCACCTGCCTTGTCCATCCCTCCTCGGAAACCCCGTTTTCGGCAACCGCCCTTGCCGTCCTCGCGGCCCGCGCCGGCATCCCCGCCGGGGCCTTCAACGTCGTAACCGGCGAGGCTCCCACCGTCGTCGAACCCTGGACCGCGGACGCCCGCGTGCGCGTTTTGTCCTTCACCGGCTCCACCGAAATCGGCAAGCTGCTCTATCGCCAGTCGGCCGGCACCGTGAAACGCCTCGTCATGGAATTGGGCGGCCACGCCCCGTTTATCGTCTTTACCGACGCCGATCTCGATCAGGCGGTCGAAGAGGCCATAAAGGCCAAGTTCGCCACCTCCGGGCAGGATTGCCTGGGCGCCAACCGGTTCTTCATCGACCGCCGCATCTACGAAAGCTTTGCCGAACGCTTCGCCGAAGCGGCCGCCGCCCTTTCGGTCGGCCCCGGTTCAACCGATCCCGATATCGGCCCCCTGATGAACGAAAAGGCCATCGCCAAGCAGGTCTCCCATGTCGAGGATGCTCTGGCCAGGGGCGCCAAATGTCTGACCGGCGGCAAGGTGGACGGCCGAGGGCCTTTGTTCTTCCAGCCCACGATCCTGTTCGACGTGCCCGCCGATGCCCTCATCATGAACGAGGAAACCTTCGGCCCCGTCGCCGCGCTTTGCCCCTTCGACAGCGAAGAGGAGGCCATCGCCCGCGCCAACGCCACCGAATACGGGCTGATCGCCTATCTCCATACAATGGACCCGCGCCGCATCTATCGTGCGTCGCGCCAACTCCAGTTCGGCATGGTCGCCGTCAACCGCACCAAGGTCACCGGCGCACCGATCCCGTTTGGCGGCTACAAGCAGTCCGGCATGGGCCGCGAAGGCGCCCGGCTGGGCATGGAGGAATTCACGGAAGTCAAATATGTCTGCCGCGACTGGGCCTAGATGCACCGCCTGTCCGGTGCGGAGCGGCTGCAAATGGCGTCCGCCTGCGCTTCCGGTGCTCACGTATTGATATACGCTCCGCTCCGGTTCTCGACGGCCACCATTTTCGCCACCTCCGCCCCGCACATCCGGCACATCTATTGCGAAATTCAAGTTCAATAAGGACCAAAAAATGCTCACCAACGATCAGCTCGACCAGTGGGATCGGGAAAATTTCTTCCACCCCTCGACCCACCTCGCCCAGCATGCGCGCGGCGAAAGCCCCAACCGCATCGTCAAGACCGCATCGGGCGTCTATATCGAGGATCGTGACGGCAACAGGCTGCTCGACGCCTTTGCCGGGCTCTATTGCGTCAATGTCGGCTATGGCCGCACCGAAATTTCCGAAGCCATTGCCGAACAGGCCAAAGAGCTTGCCTATTATCACGCCTATGTCGGCCACGGCACCGAAGCCTCGATCACGCTGGCCAAGATGGTGCTCGACCGCGCGCCGAAGGGAATGAGCAAGGTCTATTTCGGGCTCGGTGGGTCCGACGCCAACGAGACCAACATCAAGCTGGTCTGGTACTACAACAACATCCTGGGCCGCCCGGAAAAGAAAAAGATCATCTCGCGCTGGCGCGGCTATCACGGCTCGGGGCTGATGACCGGCTCGATGACCGGGCTCGCGACCTTCCACAACAAGTTCGACCTGCCGCTCTCCCAGGTGATCCACACCGAGGCGCCCTACTATTACCGCCGCCCGCGCCGCAACATGAGCGAGGCCGAATTCGTCCTCCACTGCGCCGCCGAGCTCGAAGCGCTGATCGCGCGTGAAGGCGCCGACACCATCGCCGCCTTTATCGGCGAGCCCATTCTGGGTACAGGCGGTATCGTTCCGCCCCCAGCGGGCTATTGGGAAGCCATCCAGCAGGTCCTCGAAAAGCACGATATCCTGCTCATCGCCGACGAAGTGGTCACCGGCTTTGGACGGCTGGGCACCATGATGGGGTCCGATCATTACGGCATGCGCCCCGATCTCATCACCATCGCCAAGGGCCTGACCTCGGCCTATGCCCCGCTCTCGGGTTCGATCGTGGGCGACAGGATGTGGCAGGTCTTGATGGACGGCACCGATGAAAACGGCCCCATCGGCCATGGCTGGACCTATTCGGCCCACCCCATCGGTGCTGCTGCCGGTATCGCCAACCTTAACCTCATCGACAAGCTGGGGCTTGTGGAAAACGCGGGGAAAACCGGTGCATATCTCAACGCGCGGATGAGCGCCGCGCTCGGCGATCACGCCAATGTGGGCGAAGTGCGCGGCGAGGGCATGCTGTGCGCCGTCGAACTGGTCAAGGACCGCGACAGCGCCACCTTCTTTGACGCTTCAGAGAAAGTGGCACCGCGTGTTGTCGGCGAAATGGCAAAGCTGAGCGTCATCGCCCGCGCCATGCCGCAGGGCGATATCATCGGCTTTGCGCCGCCCCTGTGCCTGAGCGAGGCCGAGGCCGATATCGTCGTGGAAAAGACCGCCGCCGCCGTCAAATCGGTGCTCGGCTGATCCGTCCGTCACAGGGGTCGCCCGGCGTGCCGAAATCAAATCGGGCGCCGGGCCGATGAACGGCCTTGTTTTGGGCGCAGTAGCGCTGTAATGATTGTTCTCATACGTTCGATGCGCTTGGCTACCTGATCTGCCGGTTCTTCCGGTCACTTGGATATCCTTTATTGCAAGACGTTGGGTTCGGCGCATGTCGCGCCCGAACTATTCGCCATTCGAAAGGATCTCTAGATGATCACTGGCAAAGTCAAATTCTTCAACACCACCAAGGGCTTCGGCTTCATTCAGCCCGACCAGGGCGGCCAGGACGCCTTCGTTCACATTTCCGCTGTAGAGCGCTCGGGCATGTCGACCCTCGTCGAAGGTCAGGCCGTTTCCTACGAGCTGGAAAAGGGCCGTGACGGCCGCGCTTCCGCTGTGAACCTGCAGCCGGCTGATTGATTTCAGGCATTCGCCTCGAAATCCAGGGTTTCGAAAAGGCCGCCGCAAGGCGGCCTTTTTACGTCAGCGCCCCGGCCATCTCCGCCAGTTTGGCGATGGTGTTCATGTTGCGCGCCGTACCGGCCTTGGCGGCGGGGATGACCAGCTTGGACCGTCCCATCCCCGAGCCGTAGGACACATAGATTTCACGCTTGCCCAGCGCGATTTCCTCGTCCTCGGCCCGGTTGCGCACGCTGTCCAGCGCCGCCTTCTCAGGCCTTTCATCGAGAAAGATCGCCACAGTGAAATTGGGCTTTGCCGCGGGAAATGGATTGTCCTTCAAAACCGCCGTCATCTCTTCGGCGGTCCGCACCAAAACCCCCACCGGTTTGCCCGCATAGGCTGCCAGCCGGTCCTCGAGCGCCTTGCGCACCTGCGCTTCGCTCAGCGCCGAAACGAAAACCACATTGCCGCTCGCGATATAGGTGGTGATGTTCTCAAACCCCGCCGCCTCGCACATGGCCTTTAATTCGCTCATGGGCAATTTGCCGGTGCCACCCACATTGACGGCCCGCAGCAGCGCCACATAAGCGCCCATCATGACGCTCCGGTCTTAAACAACACCTTGCCCTTGCGCCCCGGCGTCTGCGCGGCGGCAACGGCCGCTGCATAGTCATCGAGCCCATAAATGCCATCCACATCGAGCGGCAACTGGCCCTTGGCGGCCAAACTCACCAGTTCCCCGATCATGCGCGCCTTGTCCGCGCCGGCCAGCTCGCCAGTGACCTTGGCGCCCCAGAACCCCTTGATGGTGAGCTGCTTGAAAATGATCGGCCCGGAATCGAGCGCCATCGGCTCGCCCGTCGCCGTCCCGAAGGTGACGAGAAGGCCCTTGTAGCCGAGCAGCGTCGCCAGATCGGACACCAGTTTCCCGCCCACCGAATCCACGGCCGCACGCGCGCCATCCTCGCCGATTATCGCCCGTGCCTGTGCCACCCAATCGTCTGCGTCGGTGGAAATGACATTCTCCATGCCCGCCTGCGCCAGCTCATCGGCCGCCGCCTGCCGCCGCACCAGATTGAGAACGTTGACGCCCCGCGCCCGCGCCAACCCGTAAAACACCTTGCCCACAGCCCCGTTGGCCGCGGTCTGGATCACCCAGTCGCCTTTGCCCACATCGAGAAATTCCAGCAGCGAAATGGCGCTGAACGGCATGGAGAGAAGTTGGGACGCCGCCTCGTCGCCGATCGCATCGGGCACCGGCACGATGGTATTGGCGGCGGCGAGATAGAACTCGGCCCATGTCCCCGCGCCATTGGCCACCACCCGCTTGCCCGCAAGCGCGCCATCGACCCCGGGCCCCACCGCTTCGATCACCCCCACGGCCTCGCTGCCGCCGATGGCGGGCAGGGCGGGCTTGTAGCCGTAATTGCCCGAGATCGTCCAAAGGTCGTGATTGTGGATCGGGGACAGGATGGTGCGGATCAGCACCTGCCCTTCGCCCGGCTCGGGCCTTGCCACATCGGCTACGCCCAGAACCTCGGCTGCGGCGCCGAACCGGCTGTATTGAAGCGAACGCATTGTAAATCCCTGGCTTGAAAACATAAAAAAGGGCCGGCAAAGATAGGTGCCTCCGGCGCGCGATCAACTGACGTAAAATGTCGCGGCCTAGCTGCGGCCGGCCTCATCGAGCGCCGCGAAATCCTCGTCCGACAGTTCGATCTCCGCCGCCGCGACGTTTTCCTCAAGGTGAGCCACTTTCGATGTTCCCGGAATGGGCAGCATCACCGGGCTGCGCTTGAGCACCCAGGCCAAAGCGATCTGGCTGGGCGCCGCGCCGTGCTGTTTCGCGATGCCGTCCAGCACCGATCCGGGCTTTGCCAGATCGCCCGCCGCCAGCGGGAACCAGGGGATGAACCCGATGCCGTGCTGCTGGCAATAATCGAGCACCTCCTCGCTCCCGCGATCGACGAGGTTGTAGCGGTTCTGGACCGTTGCGACCGGAAACACCTTCCGGGCCGCTTCGATCTCCTCGATGCTCACCTGGCTCAGTCCGGCATGGGCGATGATACCCTGATCGAGCAGCATCCTGACCGCGCCGAACTGTTCGTCACGCGGCACGCGCGGATCGATGCGGTGGAGCTGCCAGAGCGCGATCTGCTCGACCCCAAGTTTTTTCAAACTCTTTTGCGCCTGCTCGATCAGATAGTCGGGCATGCCGTTGGGCGCCCAGCGGTCCGGCCCGGCGCGCGTCAGCCCCGCCTTGGTCGCCACCAGCAGGCCGTCATAGGGGTGCAGCGCCTCGCGGATCAGCTTTTCGGATACGTCCGGACCGTAGGAATCGGCGGTGTCGATGAAATTGACGCCAAGTTCGGGCAGGCGCTTCAGCGTCGCGATCGCTCCGTCATGATCGGCAGGCGGACCCCAGATCCCTCGCCCGGTGATGCGCATGGCGCCGAACCCCAGCCGGTTGATTGTAAGATCACCCAGCGAGAATGTGCCTGAGGCAGCGGCGTTGATATCGCTCATGATGCAGTCCTTCGTTTTCAGGCACCCTAACGCCTTCAATGGGGCCAACCCAAGGCCCCATGGCATGAAAAAGGCCGGCACGCGAAACCTCGCGTGCCGGCCCGGCAGTTATCGCAATGGGCTGGTGGTTTACGCCATGCCGATCTTGCCGCCATCCGCCTTGGTGATGGCCACGACCGACGGGCGCACCGGCATGTCGTCACGGAAATCGGGCCAGCGGGTCGAAAGATCCTCGTAATAGGACGGGCGCCCGTGGCCTTCCCAATCCTCGCCACCATCCGCCGGGTGCTGAACCGCGACAAAGAATGTGGTCAGGTCCGGCGTTGGCAGCGGGCCGCACATTTCGGCCCCCACCGGCACGCGGTAGAACAGTTTCGAGGTGCCACGCGCCTCGCCCTCGATGTCGACGGCCCAAAGCCCGTCGGTGCGGCCGGTGGCCGAGAGCGAATTGCCATCGGTCGAAACCCACAGCCGCCCTTCGCTGTCGACGGCAGCGTTGTCGGGCATGCCGAACCAGCCGTTCTCGGTCGTCTCGGTCGAGAACGTCGCGCCGACCTCCGCAATCGAGGGGTCGCCGCACTGGAGCAGGATTTCCCAGCGCCCGGTGGTGGCGGCAAAATCGCCGCCTTCTTCATGGATTTCAACGATATGCCCGAAGGCATTGTCGATACGCGGATTGGCGGCGTTGGCCTCTTCGCGGGCCGTATTGTTGGTCAGCATCACATAGACCCGGCCATTGGCGGCGTTGGGCTCGATGTCTTCGGGACGATCCATTGGGGTGGCACCCAGAAGGTCGGCGGCCCGGCGGGTTTCGATAAGAACGTCAGCCTGGCTTTCAAAACCGTTTTCTTCCGTCAGCGGGCCTTCACCGAAAATGAGTGGCAGCCATTCCATCGACCCGTCTTCTTCAAAGCGCGCGACATAGAGCGTGCCGTCATCGAGCAGGTCCATATTGGCGTTCCGGTCGTCCGCGTTGAACGTGCCCGATGTTATGAACTTGTAGACATAGTCGAAACGCTCGTCGTCACCGGAATAAAACACCACCCGGCCATCCGGAGCGACGATCGATTCTGCGCCTTCATGCTTGAAGCGGCCCAGCGCCGTGCGCTTTTTCGGCGTTGCCGAGGCGTCCATGGGATCGACTTCGACAACCCAGCCGAACCGGTTCATTTCGTTGGGCTCTTTGGAAACGTCGAAGCGGTCGTGGAAATTGTGCCACTCATACCAGCCGCCCGGCGCGGCCAGACGCGCGTAGTTTTCGGTTTCGCGATGATCGGCGGGCAGTTCGCCGGCGAAATAACCGTGGAAGTTCTCCTCGGCCATCAGGTAAGTGCCCCAGGGCGTGGTGCCGCCGGCGCAATTGTTGAGCGTGCCGCGCACCAGCGTGCCGGTTGCATCGGCGCTGGTCTTGAGACGGTCATGACCGGCGGCGGGGCCGGTGATTTCCATTTCGGTCTCGCCGGTGATGCGGCGATTATAGGGACTGCCCGCAACGCGGCGCCATTTGCCGTCGACCTTTTCGATCTCGATCACCGAACCGCCATGCGCCATGATCTCGATATCGACCTGATCTTGAGAGAGCGGTCCCTGTTCGGCTTCGCCATCCGTCACCGTCACCAGCCCCGGAAACATCAGGTGCGCGTTGGTGTATTCGTGGTTGACCAGCAAAAGCCCATGCTCGGATGAGCCTTCGAGCGGCACATAGCCGACATAGTCGTTGTTGTAGCCGAACTGGCCGGCCTGCGCCTGTGGCGTCTGGTTGAGCGGGTCGAATTCGGGAGCGTCATTGGTCACCGGGTCGCCCCAGCGGATCAGAACGTCGGCATCGTAACCTTCGGCGACGTGGTGGTCGGCGTCGACACCAGCCTCGACTTCGGCGAACGAAAAGACCGAGCCCTCCTGAGCGTGGGCCTTTTCGGCGGTCAGCAGGGCGAGCGGGCTGACCGTTGCTGCAATCGCTGTCGTGGCCAGCGAACCCTTGAGAAACCCGCGGCGCGAAAAACGGCGGGAAATCAGCTCGCCCATCGTGGGGTTGGAGGTGGGATTGACGGGTTCGAACTCTGCGGTTTCGAGACCCTGGGTGGGAAATTTCGGGTTGTGCTCGTTCATCGGTAAGCCCTGCTTGCGTTGTGTTGCGGGGCTCATGGTGCAGGTGTGAGGCCGGTATCCATGAGCGGTCAGGACGCCCGATCGGGGGTGGATGACATTGCCTGTCCTCCTTCCGTCAGCGCCCGTCCGCTGAAGCTAGGGCCGGGAAATAACAGTGTTATGACATTACATTACATTACATTACATTACATCATGGGTCGGCGACACATTTTCCACACCTGCAGGGCGCCAGGCGCCAAACGGTCGGTGATCGGCCGACCACAGGGCGAAGCTGCTCAATTGACTTAACTAACTCGTTAGTTAAAAGTGCCGCCGAATGCAGCCGAACGCTATCGACAGGGAGAGACGATGCGAAAAATCGCCAGCAGCGCCGTGGAAATCGCACATCGCAGCTCCGACCAGCTCGGGGAAACGCCGCTGTGGTGCGACGCTGAACAGATCCTGTGGTGGCTCGATATCGAAAAGCCCACGCTGCATCGCCTGGACCCGGCCACCGGCGATCACCAGGCCCGGGCCTTCGACACACAGGTTCTCGGCTCGCTGGCCCTGGCGGGCGACGGCGAAAAGCTGATCGCCACCGATCTGACCTTGAATCGGCTGGCTGCCGACAACGCCCTCGAGCCGATAGTGAGCGTCGATGCCGGGCTCGACAATCGCCTCAATGACGGTCGGGTCGACCCGCGTGGCCGGTTCTGGGTCGGCACCATGGACAACCAGCTCCATCGCCCCAATGGCAGCCTCTACCGCATCGACGCCGACGGCACCGCGCATGCGATGATCGACAACGTCATCGTGTCCAACGGCATCGCCTTTTCCCCCGACGGCCGGACCGGTTATTTTACCGATACCAGGGGGCACCTCTCCTGGCGCCTCACCATCGACCCAGACGATGGCGCGATAACCGGCAGGGAGGTCTTTGCCGATTACAGCCGGACCGGCGAACGCCCGGACGGTGCCGTCATCGACGCCGAAGGGTGCCTCTGGCAGGCATTTTTCGCCGGTGGCCGGATCGTCCGGTATGCACCGAACGGGTGCATTGATACGGTCGTCGAAATGCCGGTGACCCATCCCACCTGCGTATGCTTTGGCGGCCCGGATTTCCGCACGCTCTATGTCACGACCGCCCGAAAATTTCTCTCGGACGACCGGCTTGCCGCCGAGCCATTGGCCGGCTCGCTTCTGGCTGTCGAGGGCATCGGGCAGGGCCTGCCGGAAAATCGCTTTGTCTTTTCCTGAACGTCCTTGAGGAGGAACCCCAAAATGACAATCCGCACCAAAGTCCTTTCGGCATTGGCCGTTCTGGCGCTTGCGACGCCCGCAACCGCCATGGCGCAGGAGCCGATTGCCCTGCGCTTTTCCGATTCCACGACCGCGGACGCTCCGCGCTCGGTGGCGCTCACCGACATCTTTGCCGAACGGCTGGGCGATGATTTCGAGTTCCAGCCCTATTTCTCCTCGACGCTGATCCCCCAGGGCTCCGAGATCGTCGCCATCCAGCGCGGCAATCTCGAAATGTCGCTGCTTCCGCCGTCCGATTTTGCCAAACAGGTCCCGGCTTTCGACATTCTGGGCGCCGCCTATGTCATTCGCGACCCCGAGCACCTTCAGGCTGTTTTTGCCAGCGAGGTCGGTGACCAGTTCCGCCAGATGGCCCGCGACGAAATGGGCCTCGAAATTCTCGGCATCGCCTATTACGGCGCCCGTCACGTCAATCTGCGCGGAGACAGGGAGGTGATGACCCCCGAGGACCTCAACGGTGTCCGGCTGCGCATGCCGGGCGGGGAAAGCTGGCAGTTCCTGGGCAGCGCCATTGGGGCCAACCCCACCCCGATGGATTATGCCGAGGTCTATACCGGTCTTCAGACCGGGGCCATCGACGGCCAGGACAACCCGCTGCCCAACAATCAGCTCATGAAATTCCACGAGGTGACCGACCAGATCGTCCTCACCGGCCACAATATGGGCTTTGGCATGCTCATCATCAACGCAGACCTGTTCGCTTCGCTGACCCCCGAGCAGCAGCAGACCATGCGCGATGCAGCGACCGAGGCCTTTGAATGGTCCAACCAGCAATATATCGATCAGGAAGCTGAGCTTGTGTCTTTCTTCCAGCAAGAGGGCCTCAATGTCTATGAGCCCGATCTTGAGGCGTTCAAGGTCTATGCGCAGGAGCAATACCTTGCCTCCCCGCTTTCGCAGGCCTGGCCCGAAGGCATGCTCGAGCGCATCAACGCGCTTTAGGCTCTTTTAGGTCTTCACGGAAGCAAGACATGTGCGGACTTCACCTCTCCTCCTAAGGGAGAGGTGAGCAGACTTCCGATTCGGTGAAACCCTGAACCGCTCCAGGCCGAATCGACATTCAGTTATTGGTGCTCCAAATAGGGTTGTCGATTGTGGAAGTCCCGCTGGACCCCGGGAACAAGCCCCGGGGTGACAAGGAGGGGGGCATGGAGACGGCATTGCTTCAAACCCACCATGTCATTCCGGTACTTGTTGCCGGAATCCAGCGCGGCGCCAACCCAAAACGCCTGAATTTCGATTGATCCTAAAGCATGACGCGGCCCGAGACGATTACGGCCCCGCGGCAAAAGCTGCGGGGCTTTTCGTTTAGGCCCACTGCTTCTTCTTGCTCGTCTTGCCGATGCCGGGGTTGAAGCTGTTCGTGGGGTCGAGCGTCTTATAGAAATCCTCCAGCGCCGGCTTGGCCGCGTAAAGGTGCCCCACATTGTGTTCGGCGGGATATTCCGCTCCCCGCGTATCGAGCAGGGCCAGCAGCTTTTCCTTGATCGCTGGGACGTCGGCGCCCTTCTTGATCATGTAATCCTGATGCATGACGTGGCAGAAAAAATGCCCGCACAGCACCTTGTATTCGATCTGGGCTTCAAGCTCGGCGGGCAGTTCGGGCAGCCAGTCGATTTCGTTGCGCGGCAGCGCCACGTCGAGCGCCAGAATGTCCTCCACCTCGTGGGAATGGGTAGCGCGATAACGCACCGCTGCACCCCCGAACGCAAAGCGGTGCAGGAACGCATCGGTGCCCTCCTGCGGCGTGCATTCGAAATAATCCCCGTTCGCCGAGGGAAAAATGCTCTCAAGATAGGCCCGCGCTTCGGCTATGCCCTCTCCGCCCATGCGGATCATCAGATGATGCTCGAACCGGTCGCGATATTCGTTCATCCGCCTGGGCAGATGTTCGGGCAACAGCCCGGTTATCGCCTGAACCACCCGGTCGGAGATCGCGCCGCCGAGCCCGAGCTTTTCAGTGATCCCGTCCACCCAGCTTTTGGCCGCGAACGCCGTCGGTATCCGGTCGGTGCCGAACCGCTTGATGATGAGGAAAGTGTCCTTGCCGAATTTCTGGGTCAGCGTGTAGCCGTCGCGATGCAGATATTCCCCGGCAATGGGCAAATGGGTAAACCGGCTCAACATGTGCCGCCGGATCGTATTGAGTTCGAGCGGATCGTTCGATCCGATGTAGAAAACCTGCGTATCGGCGTCCGCCGCAAACGTGTCGAGCCGCAAAGCGAACACCGCCAGCTTGCCCGCGCTGCCCGATGCCTCGAACAGTTTGCGCGGGTCGGCGTTGAACCGGGCCGGGGTATCGGCCTCGATGTCGCGCACATGGATATGGTAGTCGTGGTCGGAGGCGCGCCGGTTGCCCTCGGGCGCCACATCGGCCTCCGAATATTGACCCGTGTCGAGCCGTGAAAGGATGGTTTCGGCCCCTTCGCCGAGGTCGACCCCGAGATGGTTGACCAGTCTCAGCGTCCCGGTTTCATCCACCTGCGCGTAAAGCGCCAGCTCGGTATAGGCCGGGCCGCGCTGGATCAGCGACCCGCCCGAATTGTTGCACACCCCGCCGGTCACCGATGCCCCAATGCAGCTCGACCCGATCACCGAATGGGGCTCGCGCCCAATGGGGCGCAGCGTCTTTTCGAGCTTGTCGAGCGTCGCGCCGGGCAGGGCGATCACCTGGCTGCCGCCCGAGATCAGATCGATCCGCGAAATCCGCATCGTGTTGATGATGACGATAGGCCGGTCATAGCCCTCGCCATAGGGCGTCGACCCTCCGGTAATTCCGGTATTGGCCGCCTGGACGATGACGATCACGCCCGCTTCCACACACGCCTTGAGCGCCCTCCATTGCTCAACCAGCGTGCCCGGACGCACGACGGCCAGCACCTGCCCGTCGCCATAGCGATATCCCTTCCGGTAGCGCCGCGTGGCGCGGTCGCCCACCAGCACATGGCGCGGGCCGACGATGGAACGGAAAGTGGAAACAAGCTGTTCGGTCATGGGCGGTCCCTTACTGTCTCGGGGCGGGACCATAACGTCGTTGACGGGGAATGGAAGAGGCCCGTGCGGGGGGCGGCGCTTGCCTGCATGCCACATTTGCTATAGTGTAATTTTATCACGTTGGATGCTCTTGGCTACCTGATCGCCCGGTTCGCCGGATACTTGGATATCCTCAATTGCTAGACGTTGAGCCGCAAATCCCCAAAGGATTTGGGCGGCCTTGGCGCATGTCGCGTCGGGTCCACTGCCACTGAAAGGATCCATGATGATCTCGGGCAAGGTAAAGTTCTTCAATGCGACCAAGGGCTTCGGCTTCATTCAGCCCGATCAGGGCGGCGAAGATGCATTCGTGCACATTTCCGCTGTCGAGCGCGCCGGAATGGCGACGCTGGTCGAAGGTCAGGCTGTGAGCTACGAGCTCGAAAGCGGCCGCGACGGACGCAAGTCGGCCATCAACATCCAGGCCGCCTAATACGATTATGGGCCGTCTTTCGAGCGCATGCTCAAGAGGCGGCCCTTATTAAATCTCAGGAGATATCTCAATGGAAGCTCCGCCCAAGGTGAGCCCGCAGCGCAAATATGCCGAGATGGAAGCGCGCCAGAAAGAGGCGCTGCGCCAGGAAGAAATCGCACTGGACGCGACCCGCGCCAAGACCGAGCGCCTCAAGGCCCTGCGGCTCGAAAAAGAGCGCCAGGACGCCATCGAAAAGGCCGCCAAAAAGGCTGCCCCCAGGAAAAAAGCCGCTGTCCGTCGCAAGACGACGACAGCCTGAGACCATTCGGTGGGGCGGGACAGGACCGTGATCCCCCACCTGTCACCCCGGCCTTGAGCCGGGGCCCAGTACACTCAGCGTCCGAGACAGAACCGCCAACTCTGCCGGTTACTGGATCTCGGGTCTTCGCCCGGGATGACGCCGTGGGACAGGCTCACGTCCAGCCGCGAGCTGACCGCCTTAATCGTTGAACGGTTCGATAAGGATCGCGTCGCGGTCCGCCTTGCGGTGCAGCGGGTAGGCCCTGTCGCCGTACAGTTTCTGCAGGTCGCGGGGCGAATAGCTGCGCCCGTCAACGATCATGCGCGCGCCGTGAAGGCTCACGGGCGGCACTTCCTCGAGCGCAAATCGGATGGCTTTCGCAGCGCTCGGGAATCGTCGCGATCCCTGCTCAAGCGCAGTCCGCCAGTCGCGGCCCAGATAAAGGGACGCTTCGGCGTTGAAATCTATGGTTTTCATGTGTCTTTCTGGCCGCCACTGGACGGCCTGGTCTATGCAGTGGCGCCACGATTATCGGGCAGCCTTGCTACGGTTTTATGATTGTCTGGAATGGCTCGGAAAAAGGCGCTGCCATCAGCGCGTTTCCAGCAAAAGCGACATCACTCTTGCGATTGCGCGGCGAAAATCAAATCGCGCACCATCGAGCCTGCACACCATGTATGCGTTCGCCGCCGGATTTGCAAGGCGGACGCAATATATCTGCTTGTCGGGTGAATAAAGGACGAGGCCCCCTCACCCGTCGCTCCGCGCCGACCTCTCCCCCAAAGGGAGAGGTGTTTCGCGGCGAAAGCGGCATTTCTTACCTCTCCCTTGGGGGAGAGGTCGGATGGCGCAGCCAGCGGGGTGAGGGGGCCTTGCCCAACATCGGACGCTCAAGGCCCCTCACCGGCCTGCCGGCCACCCTCTCCCCAGAGGGGCGAGGGTTCATATTGCGGGCAGCGCTGAAGATAAACAGCCGGGTTAGGAGAGCCACAGCGTGACTCCCTCGCCCCTCTGGGGAGAGGGCTGGGGTGAGGGGCCTTGCTCTAGCCCCATCTTCGCGGGTGTCGCAGCCGCAGCCTAAACCGCCTCCAGCGCCGCCGCGATGCCCTGGCCCACGCCGATACACATGGTCACCAGCGCGCGCTTCTTGCCCGAAAGGCTCAGCTCCAGCGCCGCCGTCCCGGCAATCCGCGCGCCCGACATGCCCAGCGGATGCCCCAGAGCAATCGCCCCGCCATTGGGGTTCACAAAGTCCGCGTCCTCGGCAATCCCGAGCCCGCGCAACACCGCAATCCCCTGGCTGGCAAACGCCTCGTTGAGTTCGACGAGGTCGAAATCCTCAGCGCCCAGCCCCAGCCGCGCCATCAGCTTTTGCGAAGCGGGCAGGGGGCCGATGCCCATGACGCGGGGCGGAACCCCGGCCGTCGCGCCGCCCACGATCCGCGCGATCGGCGTCAGCCCATATTTTTTCACCGCTTCTTCAGACGCGATGATCAGCGCCGCCGCCCCGTCATTGACACCCGATGCGTTGCCCGCCGTCACCGTGCCGCCCTCTTTCTTGAACGGCGTTGGCAGCTTGGCCAGCGTTTCCAGCGTCGTGGCGCGCGGATGCTCGTCGGTGTCCACGACAACCGGATCGCCCTTGCGCTGAGGAATGGTCACCGCAACGATTTCTTTCGCCAGCCGCCCGTTCTCCTGCGCGGCAGCCGCCTTGTTCTGGCTGCGCACTGCAAAGGCGTCCTGATCCTCTCGCGAAATCTTGTAGTCCTCGGCCACGTTCTCGCCGGTCTCGGGCATGGAATCCACGCCATATTGCGCCTTCATCGCCGGATTGACGAAGCGCCAGCCGATCGTCGTGTCGTAAATCTCCGCATTGCGCGAAAACGCAGTCTCGGCCTTGGGCATGACGAACGGTGCCCGGCTCATCGATTCCGTGCCGCCGGCGATCATCAAATCCGCTTCGCCCGCCTTGATGGCCCGCGCCGCCGTCAGCACCGCATCGAGCCCCGATCCGCACAACCGGTTGATGGTCGTGCCGGTCACTGTCACCGGCAGCCCGGCCAGCAGCAGGCTCATGCGCGCCACGTTGCGGTTGTCTTCGCCCGCCTGGTTGGCATTGCCGAAGATCACGTCCTCGACAGCCTCGAAATCGACCGACGGGTTGCGCTCGACCAGCGTTTTGAGCACCAGCGCCCCCAGATCGTCGGGCCGCACTTTGCTGAGCGCCCCGCCGAACCGCCCGATGGGCGTGCGGATATAATCGCAGATAAAAGCCTCAGCCATTTTACGCTGCCTTTCCGCCCGCATGGGCGCGCTTGGTGCGTTCGTTGAGATCGCGCAGGGTCGAAAGCTCGATCTCGCTCGGGGCAGGGGTCACTTCGAGATCGTCGGCGAATTTCACCGTCCAGCCGCAGGTCTCCTGCACCATTTCGCGGGTCACCCCCTCGTGCAGCGAAACCACTGTGAATTCCTTGGTCACCGGGTCGGGCTTCCAGATCGCCAGATCGGTGATCAGCAGCGTCGGCCCCTTGGTCGTAATCCCCAGCCGCTGGCGGTGATCGCCGCCCTCGCCGTGACCGAAGGAAGTGAAAAAGTCGATCTTTTCCACCATCGAGCGCGTCGCCTGCTTGAGCGTGATGTAAATCTCGCCGCACGAGGTCGCGATTTCCGGCGCCCCGCCGCCACCCGGCAGGCGCACCTTGGGGTGGTGGTAATCGCCGATTACCGTGGTGTTGATATTACCGAACTTGTCGATCTGCGCCGCGCCCAAAAACCCGACGGTAATCTTGCCGCCCTGCAGCCAGTAGCGAAACATTTCCGGCACTGCGACGGTCGAAACCGCCGTTTCGCACAATTCGCCATCGCCGATCGAAAGCGGCAGAACGTCGGGCGCCGTGCCGATGGTTCCGCTCTCATAGATCAGCGTGATATCGGGCGCATGGGTCAGCCGCGCCACGTTGCACGCCGCAGACGGCGCGCCGATGCCCACGAAACAGACGTCTTTGGAAGACAGCGCCCGCGATGCGGCAATTGTCATCATTTCGGTTGGGGTAACATCGCTCATGGTCAAAGCCCCTTCACACGTTCGGCGAACGCTTCCGGCGTCGCGTTCAAGACATTCTCGTCCATCCATTTGGCAAACAATTCGCGGTCGGCTGAAATCTCGTTCCAGGCCAGATAGGCCGCATTGTCGCGCGCGTAATAGCCATGGGTGTAGGAGGGGTGCGCCCCGCCCTTGACCTTGGCGATCGCCGTCACCGTCCAGTGCGGCAGGATAGTGAGGTTGGGGTGCATGCCGGCAAAATCGGGCACGATCTCTTCGACAGTCACCACGACCTTTTTCGCCGCCAGCGCCACTTCCTTTTGCACCCCGACAATGCCTTCGATCAGAACGTCGCCCTTTTCATTGGCCTTCTGGGCATGGATGAAGGCAACGTCCGGGTTGTGTGCCGGCACCGTCGCCAATTCTTCTCCCGTATAGGGGCAGGTGATCGATTTGATGTCGGGATTGACCTTGGGCAGGTCGGCGCCCTTGTAGCCGCGGAATACGGCGCAGGGCAGGCCCGCGGCGCCCGCGGCATAGGCGTTCGCCATGGCCGCATGCGAATGCTCGACGGTCTCTATAGCGCGCGGATACTGGTTCTCGATGGCGTCACGCATGCGGCGCAACAGGCCCACGCCCGGATTGCCCGCATAGGAAAAGATCACCTTTTTCGCCATGCCCATGCCGATCATCTGGTCGTAGATGATGTCGGGCGTCATGCGGATAAGGGTCAGGTCCTTGAACCCCTGCCGGATCGCTTCATGGCCCGCCGCATGCGGGATCAGATGCGTAAACCCTTCAAAAGCGACGGTATCGCCATCCCTAAGGTTCTCGCGCACCGCCTGCTCGAGCGGCATGATTTTGCTCATTGGTCTCCACCCCGGAAAACAGTTCTATAACCGATAGCGTAATAAACACTGGCCGAGCGTTGCCGTAAAATGATAAATAAGGGGAAATATATAACCATATAGAATGTATCGGTGTGCCGAACCTCGACCCCCGCATAAAGCTCCGCCATCTTTCCTGCTTTGTCGAAACCGACAGGCATGGCGGCGTTGTGCCCGCCGCCGAGGCGTTGGGGCTGTCCCAGCCCGCCATTTCCAAATCGCTGGCCGAACTCGAAGACATTCTTGGCGTTGCCCTGTTCGATCGCTCCCGCCGCAAGCTGGCGCTCACCGAATACGGTGCCCAGTTCCTGCGCTATGCCAATGCCGCCATCGCGGCGCTTCGCCAGGGTGTTGAATCCGTGTCGCTCGCCAGCCATGCCGATGCCGTGGTGCGGCTCGGCGCGCTGCCCACCGTGGAGGTCGAAGTCGTGCCGCGCGCCGTGGCGCGTTTTGCCATGGGCCCGCTCGCCGCCCGCCTGCATGTGGAAAGCGGCCCCAGCCCGCACCTTCTGGGCCTGCTGCGCGCCGGCGCCATCGATCTTGTCGTTGGCCGCATGCCCGCGCCCGATGTCATGGCCGGGCTCAGTTTCGAGCATCTTTATTCCGAACCGCTGGTTCTCGCCGTCCGCCCCGACCACCCGCTGCTTGAAGAGCCCGAACCCTCCTTGCGCATGGTCGAACCGTTCCCCGCGCTCGTCCCGCCGCGCGGCGCCATCATCCGCCAGACCGTCGAAACAGTGCTCCTCGCCGCCGGGATCACCCACCTGCCGCGCGAGATCGAAACGGTGTCGAACTCGTTTGGCCGCGCCTATGCGCTTTTGAGCGATGCCGTATGGTTCATCTCCCGCTCGGTGGTCGCCGCCGACCTGCAGAGCGGCGCGCTGGCCGCTCTCGATGTCGATATGTCCGCCAGCTACGGCGCCATCGGCATCACCACCCGCGCCGGCGCCGAACTCGACCTGCCCACAGCCGCCTTCATTGCCGCAGTCCGCGAGGTGGTCAGCCGACGATAAGACTATTTGGCAAACACGCCGGCGAAGTCTGCAAAGCCTTTGACCTCGATCGGATTGCCCGATGGGTCGGTAAAAAACATCGTCCGCTGTTCGCCCGGTTCGCCCTCGAACCGCACAACCGGTGGAATGTCGAACGCTATCCCGGCGTCCTCGAGGCGCGTGGCCAGCGCTTTCCAGTCATCGAGCGGCAGGACCACGCCCAGATGCGGCATCATCACCATGTGATCGCCCACCTTGCCGGTGCGGGTCGTTTTGAACGGGTCGCCCAGATGCAGGGAGATCTGATGCCCGAAAAAATCGAAATCGACCCAGGTTTCGGTTGAGCGCCCTTCGGCGCATCCCAGCACCCCGCCGTAAAATCGCCGCGCCGCATCCAGGTCGGTCACGTGATAGGCCAGGTGAAAAACCGATTGAGCCATTATGCTCCCCCCTCTTCTTGAAAATCAGCCCCGCACCGCGTTGCGCGGCGAGGTCTGGCTCTGCCGGGCCCGCCGCCGCTCCAGCCGTGCCTTGCGCGCGCGCTGGAACCCGCTCACCAGCCCGCGCACGATGACGTAAAAAAACACCCAGCAGAAAATGGCCACCGGCAGGGCGCCTATCATCATGGTCTGGAACAGCGGCAGGATGGCGCCCAGGTCGAGCGAGAAAAATCCGCCTGAAAGCGCCGTGGTGTCGGAATGGCGCATCACCGCCGCCGGGTCGTCGGGAAACAGTGCGGCGCGGATCGTCGAGCCGAACTGGAACGAGAGCGAGAAAAACAGCGGAAAGGTGATGGGATTGCCCCACGCCGTGCCGATCGCTGCTGCCAGCATGTTACCCCGCGTCACGAATGCAAGCACGAACCCCAGGAAAAAATGCAGTCCGATCAGCGGAAACACCGACACGGCAGCGCCCGAGGCGACGCCCGCCGCAATGGCGTGCGGGCTTGCCGTCAGCCGCAATACGCGCTTTTGCAGATAGGTGAAATAGCGCCTGATCCCCATCCGGGGCCAGACGGCATTCCGCATCCGCGAGCGCCAGTCTTTCTTGCGCCTGTTGTCCATTAACGCCGATTGTCCTTCATATCGGGAACAAAGGGTAACCCTGAATGGGGTGCCACGGCCAGACATTTGCGAAGGGGTGTGGCGGTTTTGCGCATACGCGGTAAAACAGACCTCAACGGGCGCCTTTTATGACGAAATCGTCACAATCGCTGTGGCCAAGCCGCTTCATGTTCGCTATGGCCAGAACGATCCGACAAGCCTTCCAGGAGCCCCATGTCCAAGTCAGCCATCGACAAGGATTTAAAGCGCGTCCGGCAATTGCGTGAAGCCACCGAGGACAGCTCGCGTGCCATGGCCGCTCCGGGCATTGCGCTTGTCTTCCTGCTCGCCGCCCTCGTCTGGGCCAGTTTCGCCGTTGCGTCGGGCCCCCTGAGCTATCTCGTCATCATCGCCACGGTCATCGCTGCCTATATGGCGCTCAATATCGGCGCCAATGACGTCGCCAACAATATGGGCCCGGCGGTGGGGTCCAAGGCGCTCACCATGACCGGCGCCCTGGCCATCGCCGCCATCTGTGAGGCGGCAGGCGCGCTTCTGGCCGGTGGCGACGTGGTCTCCACCATCTCGCGCGACATCATCGTGCCCGGCGCCCATATCGATGGCACCGCTTTCATCATGGTCATGATGGCTGCGCTCTTGTCCTCGGCGCTCTGGGTCAATCTCGCCACCATCATCGGCGCGCCGGTGTCCACCACCCATGCGGTGGTCGGCGGCGTGGTCGGGGCGGGGGTGGCCGCGGCCGGGTTTTCCGCCATCATCTGGCCCACCATCGCCAAGATCGCAGCAAGCTGGGTCATTTCCCCGCTCATGGGCGGCCTGCTCGCCGCCGTTCTGCTCACGGTCATCAATTTCACCATTCTGCGCCAGAAGGAAAAGGTGCTTTCCGCGCGCATATGGGTGCCGGTTCTGGTTGGCGTGATGATCGGCATCTTCGCCATGTACATGTCCATGAAGGGTCTTTCCCGCGTCTGGAAGCCACAGGGCCATATCGTGCTGTTGATCGGTCTTGTTGCCGGCGGTCTGGGCTGGCTCGCCGCCCAGCCGTGGGTGCGGGCGCGGACCGAGGGCATGGACAACACCAACAAGCAGGTTGGAACGCTGTTTCGCCTGCCCCTGATCTTTGCGACCGCGCTCCTGTCCTTCGCCCACGGTGCCAATGACGTCGCCAACGCCGTCGGCCCGCTTGCCGCCATCGTCTCGGCAGTGCAGAACGGCGATGTCGGAGGGTCGGTGGCCCTGCCCATCTGGGTGCTGGCCATCGGCGCGCTGGGGCTGGCGCTCGGGCTGGCGCTGTTCGGCCCGCGCCTCATCCGCACGGTGGGCGAAAAGATCACCAAGCTCAATGAAATCCGCGGCTATTGCGTCGCGCTTTCGGCGGCCGCGACGGTTCTGGTCGCCTCGGCACTGGGCCTGCCGGTTTCCTCCACCCATATCGCGGTGGGCGCCGTGTTCGGGGTGGGGTTCCTGCGTGAAGGGTTTTCCAATCAGGGCATCCGCAACAAGGCCGTCAGCCCCGAAGGCGTCTTCCTGCGCACCGACCACCTCAACAAGACCGCCGAGGAAGCCGTCGCCAATTACCAGAAACGCCAGCGGCGCTATCTGGTCCGCCGCCAGCACGCCTTCTCCATCGGCGCCGCCTGGGTCATCACCGTCCCCGCCGCCGCATTGCTCGCCGCAGGGATTTTCTGGGGCATGGTGCTTCTGTTCGGGCTCTAGTCTAGCCCGTCATGCCTGCAGCGGTGCGCGCCGTGAGACAGAACCGGACGAGCGCAGCGAGGCCCCGGCCAACTTTTTGGCCGCGCCGTCGCAGGCGCAGCGGAAGGCATAGGGCGGCCTTAGCCCGTCATGCCTGCAGCGGTGCGCGCCGTGAGACAGAACGAGACGTTTCCCTCTGCGCCAGCGCCAGGGCGACATCGGCCAGCCCGTCATGGGTTATCAGCCGCTTGGCCTCGGGCAGAACCGCCCAGTGACGATAGCGCTGGCCCATTTCCTTCCAGTCCTCGCGCTGATCGGTGACCAGCAGCGGAAACATCTTGACCTCGATGGGCTGGGGCCGTTCCTCGGTCACCGGGAGAAAATACGAGCCGATCGGTGTGGTCTCGATCTCGCCCACCACGCCCGCTTCCTCATAGGCTTCGAGCTCGGCGCTTTCCCAGGGCGTCTTGCCCTCCATCTGCCGGCCCTTTGGGAAGATCCACTTCCCCCGCCCGCGCGAGGTGATGAGCAGCACCACCAATTGCCCGTCCACCATCCTGTAGGGCAGCGCGCCGAATTGCGGCCCCACCGGCTCGGCGGGGGGCTTGGCAAAAAAGCGGGACCAAAGGCGCATGGGCATCAAGGCGACTCCATCCGGAAGAATCTGAATCTAGGCTGATTTGGCCGGAGAGGTCAAAGCTTCGGATTGCCGTCGACCGGATGTTCGAGCTTTTGCGCAATCCACATCTTGATAAGCGATTGGCGGGTAACGCCGAGCCGTTTGGCCTGCCGGTCCAGCCCCTCCACGACCCACGCGGGAAAATCGACATTGACCCGGCGCGATTCGAGATTGGGACGGCGCGCCCGCGCAAAATCGAGGGCGCCCTCTATATCCTCGCCGGCTTCGAACTTGGTGTCGAATTCAGAGGCTTTCATAATATGCGATCTCCTGATCTCGGGCACGGCGCACCGATATGATGCGAACGGCCGCGCCCCGATATGTGATGACTGCCGCCCAGTGCCGGTCGCCGATTTTCCCGATGACCAGAAATCGAGGTTCATCGGTGGTGCGGGCCGGAATTTCCAGCGCCAACTCGTCCGCCCACAGTGCTTGCGCGGCTTCGAAATCGATTCCGTGCTTTTCCAGGTTGGCAGCACTCTGGGCCGGATCGTATTCGAAAATCATGGCTAAAAATAGTATAGAAATTATACTTGTTCAATATGGCGCAGACAGAGTTTGCGTTGGCGGCGACTCTCACTAGATTGGCGAAGATGGCATCCGCCACCTCGAATCACCAACCCAATCCCGGAGCAGGCACAAGGCGATGACCGTCGAAATCGACATGGGCACGACAAAATCGGCGACGCCCGCAAAGCTCGATCTCGAGGAATTGCTGGCCACCCGCCTGCTCGTGCAGGGCAATTCGGGCTCGGGCAAATCCCACCTTCTGCGCCGCCTCCTCGAACAGAGCGCCCCCTGGGTGCAGCAATGCGTCATCGACCCCGAGGGCGATTTCGTGACCCTTGCCGATAAGTTCGGTCATGTGGTCGTCGAGGCCGATCGCTCCGAGCATGAACTGACCCGCATCGCCGGCCGCATCCGTCAGCACCGCGTCTCGGTCGTTCTTTCCCTCGAAGGGCTGGAAGCCGAAGCCCAGATGCGCGCGGCGGCTGCCTTCCTTGGCGGGCTTTTCGATGCCGACCGCGATTTCTGGTATCCCATGCTGGTCGTTGTCGACGAGGCCCAGCTCTTTGCGCCCTCTTCGGGCGGCGAAGTCTCCGACGAGGCGCGCAAGCTTTCCCTCGGCGCCATGACCAACCTCATGTGCCGTGGCCGTAAGCGCGGCCTTGCCGGCGTCATCGCCACCCAGCGCCTCGCCAAGCTGGCCAAGAACGTCGCCGCCGAAGCGTCGAACTTTTTGATGGGCCGCACCTTCCTCGATATCGACATGGCCCGGGCCGGCGATCTTTTGGGCATGGACCGGCGCGGCACCGAAATGTTCCGCGATCTCGAAAAGGGCAATTTCGTTGCGCTTGGTCCCGCGCTCGCGCGCCGCCCGCTGCCCATCCGGATCGGCGCCGTCCAAACCAGTGCCCGCTCCACATCGCCCAAGCTCATGCCGCTCCCCGAAACCGACGCCGACGCCGCCGACCTCATTTTCACCCCCGGCGCCGAGGAGGAAACCCGCCCTCTCCCGCGCCGCACCGTCCAGCCTGCGCCGCGCCCCACCGCCGATATTCTGGCCCAATTGAGCCAGCCCGTTCCCAAAGCCGAAGTCGAACCGGCCAGCCTGTTCCCGGAAATCGACGAGGCCGAGCGCGCCGCCCTGATCGATGCCGTGCTTGTCGAAATCCTCGAGGACCCTGATGCCAGCTTCCGCTCGGTCGCCGTGCTCTATCAGGATTTCCTGGTCCGTTGCCGCATTCGCCGCGTGCCGGGCACCCCGCCCGATCTCAATGATTTCAAGCGCCGCTTCGCCGTCGCCCGCGCCGGGGTCGATACCGCCGCCGCCGAATCCGATGTCTGGCAGACCGCCCTCGATCTGGCCCGCACACTGCCCGAAGACTTGCAGGGCGTATTCCTCATGGTCGCCCGCGCGGCGGTGGAAAAACTGCCCTGTCCGTCCGATGCCACCTTGGCCCGCGCCTATGGCTCGCACTCGGCTTCGCGCGCCCGACGGCTTCTGACCTTTTTCGAGGATCGCGGCCTGATCGTTCTGCGCGAGGATTTCTCTTCCCGCCGCATCGCCGCTTTCCCCGACCTCGCTTGCGAAACCGCCCCCGGCGACGCCAACGCCCCCGCCGAAACCCCCGACGGCAGGGCAGCGGCGGAGTAGGGGGCCCCGTCTCGTCCCCTTCCTTCGCTTCCCCGGCGAAAGCCGGGGCCCATGTGCGCTTCCGCTCTCTCTCGCCCCCAACTGTCATTCCTGCCTCGCCCATCCCAACCCGCCAAAATCGCCAAATCTCCGCTTTTGACGAAATCTCCCCTTGCCCACCCGACATCCCCCGCTAGGGTCGGGGGCATGATCCTTGCACTCGACATCGGCGGCAGCGCCATCAAGGCCGCTTTCGCGCGCGACGCCGGTTCCATCGTCCAGATGGGCCGCATCGAAACCCCGCGCAATGATTTTTCGGCCTTCGTGGAAACCCTGCGCGGCATCCTCGCCGCCGCCCCCGAGCGCCCCGATGCGGTCTCGATTTCCATCTGCGGTGTCGTCGATATCGAGACGGGTAAGATGATCTGCGCCAACGTGCCCTGCATCGATGGCCGCGTGCTCGATGCCGATCTCTCCGAGGCCCTCGAACTCCCCGTTTCCATCGCCAATGACGCCGATTGTTTCGCGCTGGCCGAAGCCGGGCTCGGCGCGGGGCAGGGGCATGATGTGGTGTTCGGCATTATTCTGGGCACCGGCGTTGGCGGTGGTCTCGTCGTCGAAGGCCGGCTTGCCAACCGCCGGGGCGGTTACGCCGGCGAGTGGGGCCACGCAACGATCCTTGCCACAATCGCCGGCGATCCGCCCCTCGCCATCCCCCATTTCCGCTGCGGCTGCGGCCGCATGGGCTGCGTCGATACGATAGGCGGCGCGCGCGGGCTGGAAAAGCTGCACATGCATTTGACCGGCCAGGCCCGCGACAGCCGCGAAATCGTCGTCGGCTGGGCCGGACGCGACGAGGCGGCAACCCGCACCATGGAGATCTATGTCGATCTGGTCGCCGCCCCGCTGGCCCTTGCCATCAACATCACCGGCGCGTCCATCGTTCCTGTCGGTGGCGGCATGGCCGGGGCGCCCGGCCTGATCCCGGCGCTCGACAGTGCCGTCCGTGCCCGCATCCTGCGCAAACTCGACCGTCCGCTTATCGTCCCCGCCCAATGCGCCACCGAACCGGGCCTCGTGGGCGCCGCGCTTCTGGGCCTCGACCGGTTCGCCTATGCCTGACCCTTTCTGCAAATGGCTGTGGTTGTTCTCATCGCACGCCACCAGCGCGCCCCTCGCCCCTCGCGAGAGAAGAGGGGATGGGGGTGAGGGGTGGTCTGCGCTGCCATGACTCCAAGCCCTACCCTCGAAATCTGCGTCGATGACGCCGCCGGCCTTGCCGCCGCCATCGCCGGTGGTGCAGACCGCATCGAGCTCTGCTCCGCCCTCGCCCTCGGCGGGCTCACGCCCACCCCGGGCCTGATGGCCCTCGCCGCCAAAGCGCCGATCCCGGTTTACGCCATGATCCGCCCGCGCCCCGGCGATTTCGTCTTTTCCCCTGACGATGTGGCGACCATGGAAACCGATATCGACACCGCCCGCTCAGCCGGGCTTGCCGGTGTCGTCCTCGGCGCCACCCGCCCCGATGGCAGCCTCGATATCGCAACTCTAGAAGGCCTCACCGCCCGCGCCGCCGGCCTCGGCCTCACCCTGCACCGCGCCTTCGATCTGGCGCCCGATTTCCCTGCCGCCATCGACACGGCCATAGCACTCGGGTTCGAGCGTATCCTCACCTCCGGCGGCGCCCCCCGGGCCATCGACGGACTCGATGCCTTGCGCGCCATGATCGCCCATGCCGCCGGCCGCATCGCCATCATGCCCGGCTCGGGCGTCGCAGCGGACAACGCCAGAAGCTTCCTCGCCCTCGGCGCCACCGAGCTTCACGCCTCGGCCGGCCGCGCACTGGAAATTCCCGCCGGCCGCGCCGCAGATCTGGGCTATGTCGCACCCGGCATGAAGCGCACAGACGCCGATCTGGTGGCCGCGCTCAAGCGGGCGATGACGGCTGCCTGAGCGGCGCCCACACCCTCGCTGCCCCGGGCTTGACCCGGGGCCCATGTGCGCGACCGCGCCCTCCCGTGGCTGGGCAGGCCCTGCCGGGCCCCGGATCACGTCCGGGAGAGCGATGGCGGGGTAATCCGCCCATCCTCCCCACCCCGGTCATCCCGGGCGAAGACCCGGAACCCAGCACCCCCGGAGCTGGCGGTTCGATCTCCAGCGCGGCGCATCCCGTGCTTGACTGTTGGCAATCGCACGGCGGCGCAATAGCGTGCGACGACAACCGCACGAGAACAGACCCCAATGAAAAAAGCGCCATTCCCTGTCGGCCCCGTGACGCTGTTCATCGTTGCGATGCTTGGTCTTACGTCGTCACCCGCCATCGCGCAGGAAGACCAGTGTGGCTCCGACGCCGCTTCCATCGTACAAACCGCCTATCCCGACGGCACCAAAATTTCCGACGAAACCTACTCGGTCGATGGCGGCACGATCACGCTGCCCGCCGACAGCATCGTCGATTATGCCTCTCATAAGATGGTCTGCCGCATCTGGCCGGCCAATCCGCAATACCGTCTCGTCGCCGTCCCCTTGATCTACGGGCGGACCGGCGATGCAACCGAGGGCGATCTCGACCTTCTCGTTCTCGATACCGAAACACACGCGGTCATCGCGCGCACCCGCCTGGCAGACAGGATGTCCGACGACGCCGTGCGGATTTATCGCGTGGCGTTCGATACAGCGTTCTACCGGCTGGCGCCGGGCCGCATCGCGTTCGGCCTGCGCATCGTCGAGGAGGGAAGTTCACGGGTGAACCCCTTTATGCTTACAACGCTCTGGCTCTTCGACATGGAGGGAGAAGACCTGCGCGCCATCCTCGACAATGTCGTTGTCGATCAACGTGGCGGAGAATGGGACGGCAATTGCGATGGCGAATTTTACGCAACCACCCGCACGCTCGCCATGGCGCCCCGGATCCACAACGGGCACGCCGACATCATCGTCTCCACCCACGCCGAAACCAGCGTTTCCCAACAGCGCGATGGCCAATGCACCGAAACCCTGACGGACAGCCCGGCCTCCACCGATCATCTGATTTTCGACGGCACGCAATACACCGTCCCCGAAGCTCTGACGCGCGGCTGGTAGCAGAGCCAGCAGAAAAAGTAGGAGACGCCGATGTTGTCGTGGCCATCGTTACCCACAGACAATCTGTATAAATTCCAAGCAATTGCTGGTCTGGTGTTGGTCGTTGTTAGCTCCATTTTTATGTATTTGCGAGTTTCAGAGGATGCGCTGGAAGTTGCTAGAATTTCGGCTGTGATCTCATCATACGAAACGCTGCTTGAAAGGGATGCCGAAGAAATTCGGGCCTTTCGTGAGCAGCTTGAGAGCCGAGAGGCAGAGAACGAACTTGATAGTGTTGACTTGGAAGGTTTGCAGTTGCGCCTTTCTCAATTTGAAGAGTTGGAACGACAACATCGAGAGTCCGCAGCCCGCATAAGCGAAGATTCTGCGCTAAGCAGGACCAGAGTGGATAACACTGCTATGGCCCATGGGCCGTTGTTCGCAATGACCATTGCCGGCCTCATATTTATGCTTCATGGGTTCTGGTTGTGGTACTCCCGCGTGCAGGTCCATCAGGATAAACTTCTGCGTCTGCAAGTCGAAAAAATTGCCTCTGATCTCAGCAAGCGCGATGAATAGCGATCGCTTCGTGAAGTTCCATTCTTTGGCCACCCTGCCAATTCTGCCCATCGACGCCGTCGTCCCCGCGCTCAAATCAGCGCTGGAGGACAAAACGCGCGCCGTCCTCGTCGCTCCGCCCGGCGCGGGCAAGACCACCCGCGTGCCCCTCGCTCTGCTCGATGCCGGTTGGCGCGCCGATGGCAAGATCGTCATGCTCGAGCCGCGCCGCCTCGCCGCCCGTGCCGCCGCCCGGCGCATGGCCCAGACGCTGGGCGAACAGGTCGGCGAGACCGTCGGCTACCGTGTCAGGCTCGATACGAAAATTTCGGCCAGGACCCGGATCGAAGTGGTCACCGAGGGCGTCTTCACCCGCATGGTGCTCGACGATCCTGAACTCACCGGCATCGCCGCCGTCCTGTTCGACGAATTTCACGAACGCAGCCTCGATGGCGATTTGGGCCTTGCCCTCACCCTCGATGCCACGGCCCTGCGCGAAGATCTGCGCATCCTCGTCATGTCGGCCACGCTCGACGGCGCGGCGGTGGCGACCCTGCTCGGCGATGCCCCAATCATCGAAAGCCAGGGCCGGGCCTTCCCCGTTGAAACCCGCCACATCGTCCCCGATGCCAATGCGCGCATCGAACAATCGGTTACCGCCGCAACCCGCCGCGCACTGGCCGAGGACACCGGTTCGATCCTCGTCTTTCTCCCCGGTCAGGCCGAAATCCGCCGCACCGCCGAAGCGCTTGGCCCAATCGTCGGACCCGATACCGACATCGCCCCGCTTTACGGCCAGCTCACCCCCGCCGAACAGGATCGCGCCATCCAGCCTGCCCCGACGGGCCGCCGCAAGATCGTCCTCGCCACCGCCATCGCCCAGACCTCGCTGACCATCGAAGGGGTTCGGATCGTGATCGATTCCGGCCTTGCCCGCCTGCCGGTTTACGAACCCGATACCGGCCTGACCCGCCTCGAAACCCGCCGCGTTTCCCGCGCCAGCGCCGATCAGCGCCGGGGGAGGGCAGGGCGCACCGAACCGGGCGTGTGCTATCGCCTGTGGCACGAAGGCCAGACTCAAAGCCTGCCCCCTTTCGATCCTCCCGAAATCCTCCAGGCAGATCTGACAAGCCTCGTCCTCGATCTCGCAAGCTGGGGCGTCACGGACCCCAAGACCCTTGCTTTCCTCGATCCCCCGCCTGCGCCCGCATGGTCCGAGGCCGTCGATCTTTTGCAAAACCTCGAAGCGCTCGACGCCGCCGGCCGCATCACGCCCCACGGCACGCTGCTCGCAAGACTGCCGCTCCATCCGCGCCTCGGCCACATGATCGCGCTGGCCGCCACCGAAGGCACCGCAATGGATGCCGCCCTGCTCGGCGTCCTGGCGGGTGAACCCGGCCTTGGCGGCACCGCCATCGATCTTGCCGACCGCTTCGAGCGCCTGCGCCGCGACAAGTCCAGGCGCGCTGCTGAAGCCAAAACCCTCGCCACCCGCTGGGCAAAAGCCGCCGGCGGGGCAGGGCAGCTTTCCGGCGCCGATCTCGCCCGCCACCTCGCCCGCGCCTATCCAGATCGCGTCGCGCAGCAGACGGGCCCCGGCCGCTTCCGCCTCGCCAATGGCCGTCAGGCCCGCATCGATGAAACCGAGCGCCTGGCGCGCGAAAAATTCCTCGTCATAACCGACATGACCGGCGCCGCCGCCAGCGCCCATATCCGCGCTGCCATCGCCATCGGTCGCGATGACATCGAGGAGATTTTTTCAAGCCACATCGAAACCGTAACCGATCTGGCGTTCGATCCCGCAGCCCGCGCCGTCCGTGCCCGCCGCCAGCGCCGCATCGGCGCCCTGCGCCTTGAAGACGGACCCGCCGCCATTAACGATCCCAAAGCCGCCGCGCCCATGCTGGCCAAAGGCATCGCGCAGGTCGGCATCGACAAACTTCCCTGGACCCGCGACCAGCGCACCCTGCGCGAACGCGCCGGTTTCCTCCATCGCACCATGGGCGCCGACTGGCCCGACCTCTCGGACGCGGCGCTGGCTGAAAACGATGCCGCCTGGCTCGTGCCGCACATCTCAGGTCTTACGCGCCTCGACGCCATCACCGCAGATCACCTCTCTGCCGCCCTGTTCGACCTTTTGCCCTGGGACAGGCGCGCGCAGATGGAAACGCTGCTGCCCTCCCATTTCGCCGTGCCTTCGGGCAGCAATATCCCCATCGATTATGCCGCTGAAAACGGCCCGGTCCTCGCCGTCCGCGTGCAGGAACTGTTCGGGCTCGACACCCACCCTGCCATCGCCAATGGCAAGGTGCCCCTCCTGCTCTCGCTCCTCTCCCCGGCCCATCGCCCCATCCAGACCACGCGCGATCTCCCCGGCTTCTGGCGCGGCTCGTGGTCCGATGTCGCAAAGGATCTGAAAGGCCGCTACCCCCGCCACTACTGGCCCGACAACCCCCTCGCCGCCCAGGCCACAAACAGGGCAAAGCCGAGAAGCTAGGGGTTAGGGTGCGGGGGCTCTTGCCGCCATCCCTCCCTCGCTGCCCCGGGCTTGACCCGGGGTCCATGAGCGCCGCCGCACCCACCAGTGGGCCGGGAAGGCTGCTGGGTCCCGGATCGAGTCCGGGACAGCGATGATGGGGGGCTAGCTCGCGTTGCGCCAGCTCTGGCTGGCCACGAACTGGGCTATCGCATCCCCGTCCATGGGGCGGGCGATGGCGTAGCCCTGCAGGGCCGCGCAGCCCATATCGGCGAGAATTTTCGCGTGTTCGAAGCTCTCCACGCCCTCGGCAATCGCTTCGATGCCCAGCGACGCCCCAATCTCGATGATCGAGCCGACCAGACGGCGCTGGCCGGGTGAACTGGTGATCGGCATCACCAATTGCCGGTCGATCTTGAGTCGCGTCGGCCGCAACTGCAACAGCGATACGATAGAGGCGTAGCCGGTGCCGAAATCGTCGATTTCGATATCGATCCCCAGGTCCCTGATCTGGTCGATATTGAATGAAACAAGCGAGTCGCGCTCATCGAGATAGATGGATTCGATCAACTCGAACGAAACCGTCCCTTCTTCGATATCGAGCGCCTTGAGCGTGCCGATCAGTCCTTCGTCGTTCAGCCGCCGCGCCGAAACGTTGACCGAAACGCGCGGCACGTCGAGCCCCGCCGCCCTCCATTTTTTGTGCTGGGCCAGCGCCTGCTCGAGGATCAGCTTGTCGATTGCCGCAACCACGTTGAGGTCCTCGGCAATCGCCATGAACGCGTCCGGCGCCAGCAATCCCCTGATCGGATGGTTCCAGCGGGCCAGCGCCTCCATGCCCACGATATCGAGCGTCTTTGCGTCCACCTGCGGCTGGTAGAAGGCGATGAACTCGTCGTTTTCCAGCCCCGCCAGGATGTCGTCGGCCACGCGCTTGGCGGTGATGATTTCGGCCTGCAATTCCTCGGAAAAGAACTCGGCCCGGTTCCGGCCGCGCTCCTTGGCGCGATAAAGCGCGATATCGGCATTGACCAGAACCTGCTTGGCCGGCGTGTTGGAGATATCGCCCCCCGCGATCCCGATCGAAACCCCGAACCGGCATTCATGGCCCTGATAGGACACGGGCTTGCGCATGGCCGCGATGATCCGTTCGGCCATGGCGCGCAATTCGGCGTCCGACTTTTCCCCGATGCACAGGATGACGAATTCGTCGCCCCCGATCCGCGCCACGAAATCGGAGGGTCTCACAGAGCCCTTGAGCACTTCGGACGCATGAATCAGCATCGCGTCACCCGCCGCGTGGCCCAGCGTATCGTTGATCTGCTTGAACCGGTCCAGATCGATATGCTGGATCGAGACATAGCCGCCATTGTGCGCGCTGCGCTTGGTGTGCATGTCGAGGATTTCATCGAGATAGCGCCGGTTGGGCAGTCCGGTCAGCGGGTCGTGCATGGCGTTGTGCTCGATGCGCGCCTTGGCGGTTTCCAGCTCGAAATTTTTCGCTTCCGCCTGTGTCTTGGCGCGCAGCAGCGCCTCGGACAGTTTGGCGTCCGGCGTCGCGTCCCAGTTGACCCCCACGATCCTCGGCGCGGTTCCCTGATCCTGATAGACCGAGCCGATGGCCCGGATATAGCGCGTTTCGCCTTCTGGGGTGACGATGCGGTAGTTGGAAAGATACTGGCTGCCCGAGCGCACGGATTCATTGAATTCGCGTTCGGCGCGTTCAAGATCGTCCGGATGCAGCCTGTCGCGCCAATGGGTGTAGTCGCGCTGGCCCCCGTCGCGCGGATGCCCGTAAAGCTCGTTCATCCGGTCGTCCCAGGCGAGATTGCCGGTGTTGATGTTCATTTCCCACACCCCGAGCTGGGAGGTGGAAAGCGCCAGCTCCAGCCGGCGCGACAGCCGCGACAATTCGCTTTCGCGCCGCCGCTGCTCGATCATCCGCCGCCGCCGCTCCTCATTGAGCCGGCCCAGCAGCACGATGGGCACGAGGATCAGCGCTGCGGCCAGCCCCATCCCCACCCGAAGCGCTGTGGTGTTGGGCGGGCTGGCGCCCCAGCCCCCGGCCGGTATGGCGGAGATGATCCAGTTCCCCGATGGCAGCAGAACCTCTGCCCGCACCGGGTTGGCGTCGAGCACCGCCGCGTCGCCGTAAAACACCGCGTCATTGTCCGCCTGCCCGTCGCGGCCCGAAATGGCGATCGAGATATCGCCCTCCATGGCGTCGAGGCCGCTCTCGGCATAGAGCCTGTCGGCATCGATTACCGCCGATACGATGCCCCAGAACCGCTCCTGGCCGGCGTCGTTGCGATAATAGACAGGGTAACGCCCGATGAAACCGCGCCCGCCCTGCACAAGATGCACCGGTCCGGCCAGAACGATGTCCCGCGTGTCCCGCGCCTGCATCGCCGCGTCGCGCTGTTCTGTATTGTTCCTGTAGTCGAGCCCCAGCGCCGCTTCGTTGCCCGCCAGCGGATAGACCATGCGCACCACGAAATCGGGTGCCGCCGCGATATTGATGATCTGGCTGGACTGGTTGAACAGATAGGCGGCAAGCTGGGAAAACCGCGTCTGGCCCATATAGGGTTCGGTTGCGATGACGCCGACCAGACCGTGGATCAGTTGCAAATTGGAATTGACGTTGCCCTCGAGCTGGGCCCGCACCAGTCCGAGCTTGTCGAGCACGGCGGTGCGCTGGGATTGCGCGTAGATTTCCCGGTTCTGGTAGTCGGCAAACCCGATCGCAACCGCGATCACCACCACGGCCATCAAGGCGGGTATGTTGCTGGCGCGAACCAGCACTCGCCCCAATTGCCTGACCCTGCTTCGAATGGCGCTTGCCACACTGCCCCCTGCACCGAATTCTTCGACACGGTAAACTGTTAGGGCCAAGGGCTTAACACGCCCTTTAAACGCCGGCGGTCAGCGGCATCGTTTCCGCCAAAATCCTGATAGCTGAAGTGCTTTGAGGTCGGCAGAACACTGGAGCCGTTCAGGATTTGATAGAATCAAATCCCCGGCTCTAAACCTTTGTTTTGTCGCGTGTCCGAACCGCAAAACCGTTTCCACTTCTGCTGGACACGCTCTGACAGGCTCGATCGTCTCTCCTGCTGTCATCCCGGCCTTGAGCCGGGATCCAGTAACCGCCAGCGCTCGCGGTTCCGTTTCGGACGCTGAGCGTACCACCCAGCTTCAAGGCTGGGAGACAAGTCGTTGCCTCAGCCTCCGAGCAGTCATTCATGCTCGGGCTGGTTGTAGAACTTCCGGACCCGGCCCCGCAGCGAGCAGCAAAGTGCCTTGCACTTTGCGTGGCCGGAGCTGCGCCGGAAAAAGCCGCGCCGTGCCTCAGCCCCCGAGCAGCCATTTGTGCTCGGGCTGGTTGTAGAACTTCCGGACCCGGCCCTGCAGCGAGCAGCAAAGTGCCTTGCACTTTGCGTGGCCGGAGCTGCGCCGGAAAAAGCCGCGCCGCGCCTCAGCCTCCGAGCAGCCATTCATGCTCGGGCTGATTGTGGAAACGCCAGACCCGGCGCGGCCCCGCCATCACGTTGAGATAATAGAGATCGTATCCATGGATGGCGGCGCAGGGGTGATACCCCTTGGGCACCAGCGTGGTCACCCCGTCTTCGATCAGCAGCGTTTCATCGAGGGTGCGGTCCTCAGTATAGACCCGTTGGAAGGCAAATCCCTGATGCGGGTTGAGCCGATGATAATAGGTCTCCTCGAGATAGGATTCGTCCGGCAGCGCGTCGCGGTCGTGCTTGTGCGGTGGATAGGACGATGTGTGCCCACCCGGCGTTATCACCTCGACAACCAAAAGGCTGTCCGCCACCCCATCGGTTTCCGGCAGGATATTGGTGACATAACGCGTATTGGTGCCCTTGCCGCGCACCTCCTGGCTCATCGCCTCTGGCGCGATCACCCGCACCGCGCGCCCGGTCAGGGCAGGGGCCGAACAGACCGCCAGTTCCAGGTCCGTCTCCGCCATCACCGACCAGTTGCAATTGCCCGGCACATAGACGGCGGCGGGCTTGCCATCGAATGGGCTTTCCCGCCCGCCGAGCGGGCCCAGATTTTGTCCTCCTGCCGTTACGGTTCCGGTGCCGGAAACAAAGACAAGGCAAACCTCCCGATCCCCGGTCACAGCCGAAACCCCCTGTGCGGCGGACAGCCTGTGCAGGGCAAACCCCACATAGCGCCACCCCGCGCTTTCCGGCGTTATGTCGATCACCTTGCCGGTCTCTCCCGACGGTTTGACGAGCAGTTCAGACATCAATTTGCTTCCTTGTTTTCCGGTCCCAGCCAGCCCCGGCCCCAATCCCCATCTCCGTCATCCCGGACGTGATCCGGGATCCAGCAATCGGCAGAGCTTGCGGCTCGGGCCACCATTTCTCCCCCTCCTCGCCGCACGGGGCTTGTCCCCGTACTCCATTGGCCCGGCAACCCCCGCGCTCGATCCGATCCTCTGCCCTCTCCCTCTCCCTTGGGGAGAGGGCAGGGGTGAGGGGGCCTTTCAGAGCCTGCGATTAAGCGTCCACTTCAAATCCGGCCCGCTCCAGCACCCCGCGCAAATGCCCATATCCCATCTTGGCGTAAGTCAGCGGATGGGCCTTTTCGGGGTCCTGTTCGGCCTCGACGACCACCCAGCCCGCATAGCCCTTGAGCGCGGCAAACACCGCGTCAAAATCGATAAGCCCGTCGCCGGGCACCGTATAGACGCCGGCCAGCACCGATTTGAGAAAGCTCCAGTCCGCCGAATTGGATTTGAGCATCATATCGGCCCGCAAATCCTTTGTGTGCACATGCGCGATGCGGGAGAGATGATTGCGCGCCACCCGCGCCGGATCGCCCCCGCCCCATGTCACATGCCCGGTGTCGAGCAACAGATGCACCGCATCGCCACTCGAGGCCATCAACCTGTCGATCTCGGCCTCGGTCTGAACGATCGTTCCCATGTGGTGGTGATAGACCAGATCGAGCCCGTAAGCCTGCTTGAGCTTGAGCGCAAACGCCGTCAGCCGCATCCCGAACCGGGGCCAGACCTCGTGCGGCAACACCGGGCGCTGCGACAGTGGCGTCTCCATCTGCCCATGGATGGCATTCGATGTCTCGCACACGATCATCACCTTGCACCCCATTTCGGCCAGGAGTGTCGCATGGGCCGCCGCCGCCTCGATTTCCGCATTCTCGTCGCGAACCAAAAGCTCGGTCGAATACCACCCCGAAACCAGAGAATGCCCATGCGCATCGAGCACGGGCCGCAGCGCTTCGGCACCGCGCGGAAACTTGTTGCCCAGTTCCATCCCGACAAACCCGGCCTCTTTGGCCTCCGCCAGACACACCTCCAGCGGCGTCTCCCCGCCAATCTCGATCATGTCGTCATTGGACCACCCGATAGGGTTCGCACCGATCCGGATCATTTTTGCTCCTGCATCTCGCTCTGCTCGGTCCCAGCCTCCGAGTAACCCCCTCTCCCCTCGCGAGGGGAGAGGGCTGGGGTGAGGGGTGCTCAGCGTTCACCGAGCCCAGCACCCTCGTGTTTCACTTGCAACCGCTTCGAAAAGCGCCATCTCCACTTCTCCCTTTGGGGAGACTTTGAGCAGTCTCGCCAATCGTGCCACTGGCACGATTGGAGGCGCGAAGGCCATGAGAGCTACGCTCGAATGGCAATGGCGCGATTGCGCCGGGCGAGGGGGCTTTTCTCCACTTCACCCGATCCGCTGCCCCTTGATCCGCTCCGCATACTCCGCCCGCTTCGCGCGCACATCCGCCCGCTCGCTGACTTCCGGCACCGCAACGTCCCACCAATGCCCACCGGCTTCCGTTGTCACCAGCGGGTCGGTATCGATCACCACCACATTGACCCCACCGCGCGCCCGCGCTTGGGCGAGCGCCGCTTCCAGCTCGGCAATCCCGGCAACTTTTTGTGCATGCGCGCCCATGGCTCTTGCATGCCCCGCAAAGTCGATATCGGGCATTGCCTCCCGGCGCACGTCCTCGAACAGATTGTTGAAATTCTCGCCTCCGGTCGCCATCTGCAGCCGGTTGATGCAGCCGAACCCGCGATTGTCGAGCAGCACCACCGTCAGCCGCAGCCCCATCATCACGGCTGTCGAAAGCTCGGAATTTCCCATCATGTAACTGCCATCGCCCACCATGACGACCACCTCATCCGCCGGTCGCGCCAGCTTGACCCCCACCCCTCCGGCGATCTCGTAGCCCATTGTCGAAAACCCGTATTCGAGGTGATAGCGCCCCGGGCTTTCCGCCTTCCACAGCTTATGCAACTCCCCGGGCAAACCGCCCGCAGCGCAAACGACAATCGCCTCGCCCATCGTTCTTTGGGTCGCCCCGATCACCTGCGCATCCGAGGGCAGGGGGGCATTGGTTGCCGCCGTCGCGGCATCGGCTTCGCCCAGCCATTCAAGCTTGCGCTCGTCCGCCTCACCCCGCCAGCCTTCCGGCGCCCGCCAGTCGCCCAGCCCCTCGCTGAGCGCCGCGAGCCCCACGCGCGCGTCGGCCAGAAGCGGCATCGCCCCATGCTTGCCCGCATCGACGGCGGCCACATTGAGCGCCACAAATTTGGCATCGGGGTTCTTGAACAGCGCCCATGATCCGGTGGTGAAATCGGCCAGCCGCGTCCCCACGGCCAAAACCACATCGGCCTGTTCCGCCAGCCCGTTGGCCGCGCTCGTCCCCGTCACGCCAACCGATCCCATGTTGAGTTTGTGCGAATGGGGCAGGGCCGATTTGCCCGCCTGGGTCTCCATCACCGGAATATCGTGCGCCTCGGCAAACCGCGCCAGAACGTCGCCGGCCCCCGAATAGAGCACCCCGCCCCCGGCGATCAGTACCGGCTTTTGCGCGCCTTCGATGGCCGCAACCGCCCGCGCCAACTCGTTGGCATCGGGCCGCACCCGGCGTTGGACATGCACGGTTTCGGCAAAAAATGAGACCGGATAATCAAAGGCCTCCGCTTGCGTATCCTGACACAGCGCCAGCGTCACCGGCCCGCACTCGGCCGGATCGGTCAGAACCTGCAGGGCCCGCCGCAGCGCCGGCATGATCTGCTCGGGCCGCGTAATGCGGTCGAAATAGCGCGACACGGGTCTGAAACAATCATTGGCCGAAACCGTCCCGTCGGCAAAATCCTCGACCTGCTGCAGCACCGGGTCGGGCCGGCGACTGGCAAACACGTCGCCGGGCAGAAACAGGACCGGCAACCGGTTCACATGCGCCAGCGCGGCGGCGGTTATCATATTGGTCGCCCCCGGCCCGATCGAGCTTGTGCACGCCATCATCCGCCGCCGGAAACTGGCCTTGGCAAACGCGATCGCCGCATGGGCCATGCCCTGCTCGTTATGGGCGCGATAGGTCGGCAAGCTCTCGCGCACGCCATAGAGCGCCTCGCCCATGCCCGCGACATTGCCATGCCCGAAAATAGCCCACACCCCGCCAAACAGCGGCACCCGCTCGCCCTCGATCTCGGTCATCTGCGCCGCCAGAAACCGCGCGACGGCCTGCGCCATGGTCAGCCTGATGGTGTCGGTCATTGGATGGTCCCTATTTCTTCCCGGTCGTGTCGCCGCCCCTCACCGGCCCGCCGGCCACCCTCTCCCCAAAGGGGCGAGGGTTCATCTGGCCCTGAAAGCCCCGGCCGACTCCCTCTCCCCTCGGGGGAGAGGGCTGGGGTGAGGGGCGCTGAGGCAGTAGTGGGTGCGACCCCGCCGATAGCCTCACTCCTTCGACTAAAATCGTGAGCGCCCTTACACACCCCGCGCCTCCCACGCATCCACCAGCGCCCCGAACCGCGCCGCCATATCGGCAACCGCCGCGCTGTCGTCCATTTCCCCAGCCAACCATTTTTCCGCGGCACTGGCAAAGATCGTCCGCCCCACGGCAAACCCTTTGACACTTGCCGATCCCGCCGTCGCCCTGAACGCGGCCTCCAGTTCTTCGGCCGGCGCATCCAGCCCCAAAAGCACCACCCCGCGGCACCAGGGATCGTTGGCGGCAATCGTTTTGTCGATCAGCGCCCAGGCGCCCGCATCGGCCTGCGGTTCGAGTTTCCACCAGTCGGGCTTGATCCCCGCCGAATAGAGCTCGGTCAGAACCCGCGGCACGGTATCGGCCGCGACCGCCCCGTTCCTGCCCGTTATGATTTCGATAAGCACCTCGCGCCCCACGCGACGCGCCGCGTCATAGAGCGTACCGAGCTTTTCGATCTGGTCGAGCCGCATATCGTCGGGGTCGTCGGGATGGAAAAACGCCAGGCATTTGATGGTATGATCGACCGGCCATTCGACAAGCCGGCTCCCCATGTCCTGGGAAAACTCGAATTTGAGCGGCCGCGATCCGGGCAGCTCCACCGGCCGCCCGATCCAGAAGCCGGGCAGTTTCGCCGCCGCGAACAGCGCCGCGCGCCCGTATTTTTCATCGAGCAGCATCCCGAACCCGTCGCGCCCATCGGCGATTTTGGCCGCCGCCTCGACGGCCAAGAGCTTGAACGCGCCAATCCTGTCCCGGTCCGCGCCGGCCTTTTCCGCCATGTCCTCGAACTGGCTGCGATGGTCGATGGCCAGCGCCTTAAGGCTCGGATACTCCCGCCGCCGCCCGGTCGTTGCCCAGTGAATGTGGTTGAGCGCGGCGTCCCGGCGCAGCGCGGTGTGCGCGCTGCCATGCTCGAGGAAATGGCTCAATTCCGCAAAACTCGGAATTTCCGGCGAGCACAACAGCCGCGATACGGCAAACGCCCCGCAGGCATTGGCCCATGTCGCGCAGGTCTCCAGCGCCTCGCCGGTAAGCCATCCGCGCAAAAACCCGCTCAAAAAGGCGTCGCCGGCCCCCAGCGTGTTATAGACCTCTATGGGGAACCCCTTTCCCACGATCCCGTCCTCGATATTTTCGGGGATCGCCCCGTCATAGACGATGCAGCCCATCGGGCCGCGCTTCAGGACGATCACGGCGGAGGAAACCTGTCTGATCGCCCTGAGCGCGGCATCCAGATCGGTCTCGCCTGAGCCGATCAGGATCTCTTCCTCTGTGCCCACGATAAGGTCGCAATGGGGGAGCACCGATTTCAGCCGTTCGGAAACCGTATGGGATCGGATATAGCGCTCTTCGCCCGCGCCATGCCCGGCCAGCCCCCACAGATTGGGCCGGAAATCGATGTCGAAGATCACCTTGGCGCCATAGCCCTTGGCGAATGTCATGGCGATCTTTTGCGCCGCCGAGGTATGGGGCCGCGAAAAATGTGTCCCCGTCACCAGCACCGATCGGGTCCGCGCTATGAAGTCCTCGGAAATATCGCCCTCGGTCAGCGCCATGTCGGCGCAATCCTCGCGGTAAAAGATCAGCGGAAAGCGCTTGTCGTCCTCGACGCCCAAAATCGCCAGCGCCGTCAGCCGCTCCGTGTCGGTGATGATCCCTTCGGTCGAAGCGCCCTCGCGCGCCATCTGTTCGGCGATGAACCGCCCGAAGGCTTCATCGCCCACCCGCCCCAGCCATGCCGATTTCAGCCCCAGCCGCGCCGCGCCGATGGCGATGTTGGCCGGGCACCCGCCCACCGATTTGGCAAAGCTCGCAACGTCCTCGAGCCGGGCGCCGATCTGCTGGCCGTAAAGGTCGACCGAAGCGCGCCCGATGGTGATGACGTCGAGCGTCTTCTCCCGCTCTTCCATGGCGCTGGCCTCCCGTAATCCGGACGATTAGTCGTCGCCTTTCCAGATGGCATCAATTGAAACATCAATTCCGAAAATCTGTCAATTCGGAATATATGTTCCATTTTGGCGATTGCATTCCACCGGAAGGTGAAGCAAAAAGGCAATTGTGCCAATGTTGCGCAATAACGCGGTCAACATCGCTCAAGTCCATAGCTTTTACAGCCAATGTTGCGCGTGTTGGCTGCGCATTTCGGGAGGATTTCATGCTGCGTTTCGGAATTCTGGGGGCCGGCCGCATCGGCAATGTCCACGCCCGCGCCATCGCGTCCTCGGGCCGCGCCCGGGTCGGATATATCGCTGACGCCATGCCCGATGCCGCTCAAAAACTGGCCGCAGTCGTTGGCGCAAAGACCGGCTCGGTCGAGGAGATTATCGCTGCTTCGGACGTCGATGCCATCCTTATCGCCACGCCCACTGATACCCATGCGGACCTCATCGAACAGGCCGCCCGCGCCGGCAAGGCCATCCTTTGCGAAAAGCCGGTTTCCCTCTCGGTCGAGCGGATAAGGGCCTGTCTGCAAGTCGTTGAAAAAGCGGGCGTTCCCTTGATGATCGGCTTTCACCGGCGCTACGATCCCAACTTCGCTGCCCTCGAAAAACGCCTGCGTTCCGGCGAAATCGGCGAACCCGAAATCATCACCATCACCTGCCGCGATCCTTCAGCGCCTCCCGTCTCCTATATCGAGCGCTCGGGCGGTCTCTACCGCGACATGATGATCCACGATTTCGACATGGCCCGTTTTCTGCTGGGTGACGAGGAGCCCGTCACCGTCCATGCCCTTGGTGGCGTTCTCACCGATCCGGAAATCGGTAAGGCCGGCGATATCGACACCGCCAGCGTCCAGATGCAGACCGCTTCGGGCAGGATCGTCGTCATCACCAATTCCCGCCGTGCCACCTATGGCCACGATCAGCGCATCGAAGTCCATGGTTCAAAAGGGCTTTTGCGCGCCGCCAATATCCACGACACCACCGTCGAGATGGCCAATCAGGTCGGCTGGACGCAGGACAAGATCCCGTTTTCCTTCGTCGAACGCTATCAGGCTGCCTACACCGCCGAAATCGAAAAATTCCTCGATTTTCTCGAAAAAGGCGAAGCCCCGCGCGCCTCGGGCCATGACGGGCTGATGGCCCAGAAACTGGCCGAAGCGGCCAGCGAAAGCCTCAAGACCGGGCAGGTGGTTGCGGTCAAATAAAAAGGGCGGCCCGTCGGGCCGCCCCACTGTCTTGGTCTTCAGCGATCAGCGGAAGATATGGACGATTTCCCGGTTGGCCGGGTCGACCAGAACCGGCTGGCCGTTGATATAGACATATTCATAGTCGTAATCGGGGATTGGCTGAACCGTCACGGTGTCGGGCACCTGGGCGCCGACCACCACTTCGCCTTCAAGATAGACCGGCTCCATGGGGTTGGAGGTCACATAGGTGCGGGCGCTTTCCGGGGGATCGACGACCACACCGGTCGTTGCGCCGAGCCCCGCGCCGATCGCGGCGCCGACAGGTCCGCCGATCAGGGCGCCGGCAATCGCGCCGCCGGCCGCGCCGGTCACTGTCGAATTGGCGGTTGTGGAGGGTTCGGCAACGCCGACAAGTTCGGGCGGGCGTTCGGTCAGAACGATCACTTCACCCTGGGCCTCGGCCTCGACCGTCAGATAGTCGGAATAGGCATAACCCATGGTGCCGCCATAATCGATTTCGCACCACATCGAATCCGCGACGCAACCGGTCACCGTTGCGCTGTCGCCCGAAGCGATGACGCCCACGGTCTCGAACTGCGGGCCCGGGCCCGAGCGGATGTTAAGGTCGGTGGTGGCCGTGGCGGTGGCTGTCTGGGCCAGCGCCGTACCGGTCATCAGAAGTCCGGCGGTTGTCGCCAGTATGGTTTTTGCAAGAGCGGTTTTCATTGTTCTACTCCGTTGATAGGACAGACAAACCCTCCCTCGACCCGGCGCAACCGCCCGATCTCGGCATTGGCTTGTGCTGCTTGTTTTTCCCCGCGCGGTGATCGAACGTTGCCGGCGCGTGTTCGTTCCGGGTGGCGCGCCCGCTATGAGGAACAATCAAGTTTGTCTGTGTCAGGGGTGCAACAGGCCCGGCCTGGCGATGAGCCTATGGCGTGCCTGTCCGGACTTCGAATGTCGCGCCCGAAGCGATCCGCTCCGCCATGGCTTCGACCTCCGCCTCCGAGAAATCGCCTGTGATCCGCAGGGACCCCTCGAGAATTGGTGACTGCACGCGAGGCGATGTCAGGATTTTTCCATCCAGCACGACATCGAGAACCTCCGATAGGTGCCGCACGGTCAGGTCGCCGAAGGTCTTGGCCGACCCGGCCTCGAGCCGAATGTCGAGCACCGGCCTGCCGGTCTGCCCGTCGACCGCCATTGCGGCCTCCTCGATGTCCAGTACTAGCGTTTCGGCAGCCGATGCCGTGGCAAAACCCATGCTCGCCCAAAGACCGAGAACGAGGGAAAAAACAATCTTGCGCATGACAATTTTGCCTCCTTCCGTCCCAGCGATACGGCATGCGCCGGCCCCACTCAATCCCTTTGAACCCATTGGGCGGCTTTGCCATCGATATAGAGCTGGCCATTGGCCCCCAGGGCCCGCGCAATCGCCGCGCGCGCCTTCTCGCCCGCCTGCGGGTGCCGGCCATCCAGCGCCCCGACGCGCACGGCCACGACAAGATCGAAAGGCGCTTCCTCGGTCCTCAGCGTAAAATCCTCGATCGCGCTTTGCCGGAAGTCGAGAACGTCCGAAGCCATTTCCGGCGCCGATCCGGCCCGCGCCAATGCGATTGCCTTGGCCGAGCGGTCGATGCCCACCACCTTGCCCGCCCCGATACGTCTTGCCATTTCCCGCGCCATCGCGCCCGGCCCGCAGCCGATTTCCAGAACCCGCATGCCCTGCCTGAGCGGCAATGCGTCCACAATCGCCAGCAGTCGTGCTGAAATGTCCTGTGCCATGCCCGCCTCCCAATGGTGCCACGATGGTGCCTTGCGCAACTGCGCACAAGGGGTGCCAATTGACGCGGCAAGGGCCGTCGCGCTAGGTCTGTGCCGAGAGGTAAAGCCCATGCGCACCGACAACCGGCTCTCCCGCATGCTCCATGTCCTTGTGCACATGAGCAATCAGAAGGGCGCCGCTACATCAGAAACCATAGCCAAAATGCTCTCGACCAATCCAGTGGTCGTGCGCCGCACCATGGCCGGCCTGCGCGAGGCGGGCTATGTGACCTCGTCCAAGGGCCACAATGGCGGCTGGGAACTGGCGACGCCGCTTGAAAAGATCACGATGGCCGATATCTACCGTGCGCTGGGTTCGCCCGAAATGTTCGCGCTGGGCCTTGCCAATGACGATCCGAAATGCCTGATCGAAAAGGCCGTCAACGCCCGCATAGGCGAAACCCTTGCCGCCGCCGAAGCCATGATCGTCGAGCAATTCGGATCGATGACCCTGGCCGAGATCCGCGACGATTTCGAAAAAGGCATGGCCGCTCTTGCGCACGCCGAGCGTTGCGGCTGAGACAGCGGGACGCTGGATAGTCTTTTTGCGCGACCTCCCTTCGCTTCTCCGGCGAAAGCCGGAGCCCATCAGAGGCCCGCACCCCCCTTAGGCTGAATCGACATTCATCGCATCCAGAGCAGAGCGGCTGCGATCTGCAGGAAGCCGAGGAAGTGGGCTGCGCGCCGGTCGAAGCGTGTGGCGATGCGGCGGAAGTGCTTTAGCTTGTTGAAGCATCGCTCGACGGTGTTTCGCATCTTGTAGGCTTCGAAGTCGTAGACGATGAGCTGTTTTCGGGTCGGGTTGCACGGGATCACCGCCTCGGCCCCCATCGCCGCGACCATCGCTCTGATGGCGTTGGAGTCGTAGGCTTTGTCGGCCAGAACACGGCGCGGCGACAGACCTCCGAGAAGCGCCGGGGCGAGCGGCGCGTCACCGCGCTGGCCCGGCGTCAGGATCAGCTTTAGCGGACGGCCCAGAGCGTCGACCGCCATGTGGATCTTGGTGGTCAGTCCTCCTCGGGAACGCCCCAGAGCCTGGTCCCCCCTTTTTGGCCGCCGCCCTTGCCGGTGGCCGCCTGCTGGTGAGCGCGCACAAGGCTGGAGTCCAGGCTGACATACTCATTGTCCGGATCACGGATCAGATGCGTGAACACGCGCTCCCACACGCCGGCCTTGGCCCAGCGGGTGAACCTCTTGTGGACCGTCTTCCACTTGCCGTACCGCTCGGGAAGATCGTGCCAGTGCGCCCCGGATCGCAAAACCCAAAGCACGCCGTTCACGAAGGTCAGGTTGTCAGCGCCCGATCGCCCCGGATCGCCGGGCTTGCCAGGAAGCAAGTCCTTGATCCGGTCCCACTGCTCGGGGCTCAGTTCGTAGCGCTTCGGTCGCGACATGGCGGGGCTCCAGAAAACGAATCTGGAGCCCTATGAATCATACGTCGCCTGCCTTCGTGAACCCCTGAATGTCGATTGACCCTAGAGCGTGTCTAGCAAAAGTGGAAACGGTTTTGCGGTTCGGACACGCGATAAAACAAAGGCTTAGAGCCAAGGATTTGATTCAATCAAATCCTGGACGGCTCTAATGGCGTGGCAAGGCCGCAGGGTTCCCGATTGCGCCGGTAACAGCGATGGCGTGAGGGGCCACTATATTGCCTTTGTCACGACCGTCATCCCGGACTGGATCCGGGAGCCGGTAACCGGCAGCACCGGCGGGTTATCTATCCGACTTGCCCACTCTTTGCTTCTCCGGTCCCGCCTTCCGCCTGTCGGCCAGCGCCACGGTCAGAGCCATGGCCAGCGTCATGGTCGCGCTCATCGAGCGGAAGCCTTCGAAATCGGCCTCCGCCACCTCGAACCAGGCTTCGGCCTGCGAGGCGAGGGGGGAAAAGATCGAGTCGGTGATGGCCACCACCTTGGCGCCCGCCTCGCGCACTTGCGTCGTCAGGGCCACCGTTTCGCTGGCATAGGGCGTAAAGCTGATGGCGATGGCGGCATCCTTGCCGCTGGCGAAATTGGCCTGTTCGGCGGCCAGCCCGGCCACCGCATCGATAAGAATGGTGCGAATGCCCAGCTTGCCCATGGCATAGGCCATGTAGGAGGTCACGGGAAACGAGCGCCGCAGCCCGATCAGATAGACCGTTTCGGCGTCCTGGAGGGCGTCCAGCGCCCGCTCGAACACCGCCGGGTCGTGCCGCGAGGTCAGCGCCGATATCGAGTGCAGCGAGGCTTCGGCAAATCCCTCGAGGATCATGGAGGGGCGCGGTGAGCCTTCCCCGTGCTCGCGCAATTGTGCCATGCGCTCGTCATAGCCGAGCACCTGGTCGCGCAGCCGCGAGCGAAACACTTCCTGAAGGTCCGAAAATCCCTGATAGCCCAGCGCCTGGGAAAACCGCACAAGCGTCGAGGGCTGGACATGGGCCTTGGCGGCGATCGAGGCCGCCGTGCCGAAGGCGATCTCGTCGGGATTGTTGAGCGCGTACTGGGCCACCTGGGTGAGCCGGCGTGGCAATTCTTCCCAGCGCGCCAGAACCCTCTCGCGCAGCGCGCCGAAATCGCGCGGCACCTCTATCTGTTCGGTGCTGTCCATGCCTTTTGAGCGCCCCATGATCCGTTTCTCCTGACCTTATCCCCGCCGGGCCCGTTCCATCTACACTCGCCCCTCACTTGTCCCCGGCATTCGCGCCGCAGCGTTTTTCGCGCGCCGAACGCACAAGAACTGCTTTTTTTCACATCGCCGACCCCGTTTTTCGCGTCATGCGCCGCGATTGGGTCTTGACGTATCCTGCACGAAATGGAATAAACATTCCACAAATATAAATGAGTGCATCAAGCATTCTATTTTGTGGCTGCAGGAGGAGGGGAGAGGGAGATGGCCGAAACCGGCACGGCACTTCTCGAAGCGCGCGGCATCGCCAAATATTTCGGCGCCATCACCGCGCTGGACGACGTCAATTTCCACGTCGATCACGGCGAGGTGCTGGGGGTCGTGGGAGACAATGGCGCGGGCAAATCCACGCTGATGAAAATCCTCTCCGGCCTCTACCAGCCCTCGAAAGGCGAGCTGATTTTCGATGGCCGCCCGGTCCATTTTTCCAGCCCCAAGGACGCCCGCGGCAAGGGCATCGAGATGGTCTATCAGGACTTCGCGCTGGCCGGGAACATGCCCATTTACGAGAACATCTATATGGGCCGCGAGCCGGGCAGAAGGCTCGGCCCCCTCACCATCATCGATCACAAAAAGGCCCGCGAGATGGCCCAGTCCCATCTCGACAACCTCCACATCCACGTCAAATCGGTGTCCCAGAACACCGAGGATCTTTCGGGCGGTCAGCGCCAGGCGGTCGCCATCGCCCGCGCCACCGCGTTCGACGCCCAACTCGTCATCATGGACGAACCGACAGCCGCCCTTGCCATCAAGGAAGTCGGCAAGGTGCTCGACCTCATAAAACGGCTGAAAGATCATGGCGTTGCGGTGATCGTCATCTCGCACCGCATGGACGATATCTTCTATTGCTGCGACCGGGTCATGGCCCTCTACCAGGGTGCCAATTTTGCCGAGAGCCAATTGAAGGACACCTCCCGAAACGAAGTCATCGGCTGGATCATGGGCACCAAGGGGCACACCGAATCCCTGGCCCATGACAGGCTGAACTAGGGGAGGGCGGCCCATGTTCTACAACCCCAGGCTCTCGAAATTCCTCGAAACCTACGGCATCGTTCTCGTCGTCATCGTGATGATGGCGGTCATCGCCCTCTCGCGCCCCGAAGTGTTTCTAACGCCCCAGAATCTCACCAATATTTTGAAGCAGAACGCCACTCTCGCGCTGGTCGCTTTGGGCATGTTCGTGGTCATCGTCACAGCCGGGATCGACCTTTCGGTCGGCTCGACAATGGCCCTTTCCATGGTCACTCTGGCGCTGGCCAGCCGCATGGGCCTGCCCTGGCCGGTGGTGCTCATGGTCGGTCCGTTGGTCGGTATCGCGGTGGGTGTGGTCAACGGGGTGGGACTGACATGGCTCAAATTACCCCATCCCTTCATCATGACCCTCGGGACCCTCAACGCGGTGCGCGGCATCGCTTATCTGGTAACCGACGGCGCCCCGATTTCCGGCCTTCAGGACGAGGTTCGTTACCTTGGGCAGGCCTATTACGATCTGGGCATCTTCGCTCCGCCCGCCGGCATTCCCGCCAGCCTGATCGTTGTCGCGGTCTGCGCGATAGGCCTGTGGTTCTTTCTCGAAAAAACCAGCACCGGGCGCCACATCTACGCCATTGGCGGCAATCCCCAGGCTGCTCGCGTATCGGGCGTCAATGTCGATAAGGTTCTGGTCCTGGTTTACGTCATTTCCGGCTTCATGGCCGGGCTGGGCGGGCTGTTATTGGCCGGGCGCACGGATTCGGGCTTTCCCAATGCCGGTCTGATGCTCGAACTCGATGCCATCGCGGCGGTCATCATCGGCGGCGCCTCGTTCTTCGGCGGGCGCGGCACGGTGCTCGGCGTTCTGGCCGGCGTGCTCATCATGGGTCTGCTGCGCAACGGGCTCAATATCAACAATGTCAGCTCCTTCTGGCAGATGGTGCTGATCGGCGTCGTCATCATCTTCGCGGTCTGGATCGACGTGATCCGCCGCAGGGCGTCGGTCAGACGATAGGGTTTACGGCCGGCCCGGTGCGCTCCAGCCGGACCGGTCGACGATCAAACGGAGACTGGTCGAAAAGGGAGGACCACGAAAATGAAAGCAGTGCTTCTGGCATCCATAGCGCTCGGCGCCATGACCGTCGGCGCTCATGCGCAAACCTATGTTCTCGGTATGAAAGGCCCTGGTGCGGGCAATCCGTTCTGGGCCGCCGTTGAGGCCGGTGCCATGGCGGCCGGGGAGGAGCATGGCGTCGAGGTGATCGTCGTCGCCCCGCCCCAGGAATCCGACGTTCAGGCCCAGATCAACCAGATCGAGGATCTGATCGCCCAGGGTGTCGACGGGATCGCGCTGGCTCCAACCGATCCCAATGCGCTCGCCCCGGTGGTCGATTCCGCCATCGCGCAGGGCATTCCGGTGGTGTTCGTCGATACCCGCGGCACCAATGAGGGCGTCTCCTTCATCGGCACCAACAACGAGGTTGGGGCAGCGCTTGCGGCCCAATACATGTGCGAAAACCTCGAGGAAGGTGCCGACGTCGCCATCCTGCAGGGCCTCATCAGCCAGTCCACCGGCCAGGCCCGCGCCCAGGGCGCCCATGACGGCCTGACCGAATGCGGCCTCAACATCGTCGCCGAACAGCCCGCCAACTGGGATCGCGCCATGGGTCTTTCGGTCACCGAAACCATCCTGGCCGGTAATCCCAACATCAAGGGGATTTTCGCCTCGAACGACAACATGGCGCTCGGCGCTGTCGAGGCGCTCAAACAGGCCGCCATGCTCGAAAGCGTCATGGTGGTGGGCTTTGACGCCAATCCCGACGCCGCCAATTCCATTGTCGCCGGCGAAATGACGGCCTCGATCGCTCAGGCGCCCGAGAACATGGGCCGGTTCGGCATCGAGTCCCTTATTGCCCTGGGCAATGGGGAAACCATTGAGGAATGGGTCGATACCGGCACTGTTCTGGTCGATGCGTCCAACGCCGCAGAATACCAGTAATCGGGCCATAAAAGGCGCCCGACTGTGACAAAAGAAAAACGGCGCGACAGAAATCGCGCCGTTTTGTAGCCATTATCCTTGAAACTTGCCCGCCAAGGCGCGTATTCTGACTTCCTTCGCGAGAGCGCGAAGGGCAAGAGCAACCTCCGGCGGTAATATGGGTTTCCCATATTCCGCCGTCTTTTTTTTGTGCATCTGCGATCCGCGTTAAATGGGTCCCGCTGGTGCGGTTCGCAAGCCTGGTGGACCAGATTATTTTAGGGCTGTCTGTCATTACATCACTCGGCGTCGGCCTCATTGGAACCGGCTATATGGGCAAGTGCCACGCGCTGGCCTGGAACGCCGTCGCACCGGTCTTCGGGGACATAGAGCGCCCGCGCCTCGTCCATCTCGCCGAAGCCAATGCCGATCTCGCGGCAAAACAGGCCAAAGCGCTCGGGTTCGGCAAATCGACAGGCGACTGGCGCGAGTTGATCGCCGACCCCGAAGTCGACGTGGTCTCGATAACCACCCCCAATGCCTTCCATCCAGAAATGGCCATCGCCGCGCTTGAGGCCGGCAAGCATGTCTGGTGCGAAAAGCCTATGGCACCGGCCTTTGCCGATGCGGAGCGTATGGCCCAAGCGGCGCGGATCTCCGGTCGCGTGGCCGTGCTGGGCTACAATTACATCCAGAACCCGCTCATCCGCCATATCGGCAAGCTGCTGGCCGAAAGCGCTATCGGCAAGGTCCATTCGGTGCGTGTGGAAATGGACGAGGATTTCATGGCCGATCCCGCCGCGCTGTTTTACTGGAAGAGCGAAGCCAGCTCCGGCTATGGCGCGCTCGACGATTTCGGCGTCCATCCGCTTTCGATCCTTTCAACGCTGCTTGGGCCTGCCCAACAGGTCATGGCCGATCTCGCCAAACCCTTTCCCACCCGCCCCACCCAGGACGGCAAGGACCGCGAGGTCGAAACTTTCGATATCGCCAATATTCTTGTGCGCTTTGCCGATGGTGTCTCGGGCGCCATCCAGCTCTCCCGCTCCGCCTGGGGCCGCAAGGGCCGCATCGCCATTCAGATATTCGGGTCCCAAGGCACCATTGCCTACGATCAGGAGCGTATGAACGAACTCCAGATTTTCGCCCGCGAGGGCAGGGCCAGCGAACAGGGGTTTCGCACCATCCTGACCGCCCCCATTCATCCGCCCTACGACAAATTCCTCCCCGCGCCCGGCCATGGGCTAGGGTTCAACGAACTCAAAATCATCGAAGCCCGGGAAGTGATGCGCGCCATTTCAGGAGAGACGGCGCACATCATCGATTTCCAACAGGGGCTGGTCATCGAAAAGACCGTACATGCCATCGCGCACAGCCATCGCGATGGCTGCTGGGTACGACTTTAAGCCATTTGCAGCCGGCCTGGTGTTGCCCGGCGCTCGCTCCACAAAATAAAGCTCGACGCGCCAAGGATCAAAAGCGCGCCCGGCCAGAACCATATCGCCGGCACCTGCGAGAGCACGACCCAGCCCAACAGCGTATTGAGCGGCAGTTTGAGATCGTCGAACGGCTGCAGATAGGTGGCGTCGGCCACCTTGTAGGCAAAACTCAGGAAATACTGCGCCCCGGCCGTCACAAGCCCCAAGAGCACGATCAGCATCAACGGATCGCCCAACGGAAGTTGGAAATCGAACCCTGTCGCCAGTCCTGCCGGCAACGCACCCGTCGGCAGCACCGCAACGGCGATGCCGACAAGCAACCCGATCAGGAAGTGATTGGGCGTAATCAGCACCAGCATGTAAAGCGTGAGCGATTCAGGCTCTTCGTCGCGGCTGAGATAGCGCGTGATCACCGAAACCGAACCCCAGCACAGCGCCGCGAGAACGGGCAAAAGCGAGGCGAGAGTGAATTGCTCGGTGCCGATCTGTGACACCATGACGGCCCCGACAAAGCCGGTGATCGTCGCCCCCAGCCGCTGCACGGTCAGCCGCTCGCCCAGAAACAGCGTTGCCCCGATAAGGATGAAGAACGGCCCGGTCATCGACAGCGCCACCATCTGCCAGACCGGCACGCCGAGCGCGAACCCGAAGGCAAAGAACTGCACGCCGAGCGCCGAAAGAAGCGCCCGGGTCTCGTGCCAATAGGGGTGGCGCGTGCGCAGCTTTGATATCCCGATCCGCTGGATTAGCGGCAGCGCGAAAAGCGTCGCGATGACATATTGCCAGAACACAACGGCAGTGGAGGGCACGCCCATCTGGTAGGTGATGATCGGGGTCAGAATGTTGGTAATGGCAAAAGTAATGCCGGCCCCGACCATGAATGCGGCGCCCAGAACGGGTGCGTGGGGCAGGGAGGAAATCTGGCTCATCTGTCGTCCTTTCCGTAACCAGTTTCCTCAGGGTTACGGGAGACGACACCATGAGCGCCCCGCATCCCTTCGAGGATAACGGCACGCGACAGGGCGCAATTCCCGTTCTCTCTCATCCGGACTATGACCGTCGGCTTCGGAGTTGCACCGAATCTGCTGACCCTCGCCAGCCTGGCGAGGCGCTCGCGGGCTTCAGCCAAAAGACTGTCACCGCCGGTGGGGACTTTCACCCCGCCCTGAGAACGTAATTTTTAAAACAAAGCGCTCCATCGTGAAACGCCGATGGAGAACTTAGGCGCGATATTGACGCCAATCAAGCGGGCAAAAAGAAAAGGACTGTCCGATAACTCGAACAGTCCTTCCATGATACCGTCACACGGGGTGACTTGAACCGTTGGAACCGTTTGCACCAAGCGGTTCGGAGAGAAAGGGCTACTTCGCCGAGGGCTGCCTCGTCGAAATCACCTCATACCCAAAGTCGCTCCCGCCTGCGCGGATCTCACTAGACATTGGATCACCTCCTTTCGCTTGGTTAAGACCACGATCATGGTGGCCTGATTTCATAACTCTGGCAACCCTGTTTTGCTCCATCGGTTCTGCACGATTGTTTGAGCAGGTTTAAGAAAAATAGGGATTCTCAAAGGCTTGTTGCTGTTCCATACTTCCCCGTCTCGAATCAGGCCCGCCCTGTACGGGAGAAGTCCCTGCGCGCCAGCGACACGGTTTCGGCGATGAAATCGGCCACCACCGAAACCCGCCTGATCGCCCGCACATCTTCATGCATCACCGTCCAGTAGTTCCGCATCAGTCCCAGCTCGGGCAGAACCGGCGTCAATTCGGCATGTCTGTGCGCCAGGAAATCGTGCAGGATGCCGATGCCCGCGCCACCCCTTACAGCCTCGGTCTGGCCGAGTGCGCTCGACACCTCGATATCGGAGCGCCAGGCTTTCCAGATGTCGCGGGCATAATCGAGCGAGGGCGTGAAAATCAAATCCTCCACATAGCCAACAAGACTATGATCTTTCAGATCGGCCACCGTCTTGGGCAGGCCGCGCTGTTTGATATAGTTGGAAGATGCGTAGAGCCCGAGCCGGTAATCGACAAGCTTGCGGCACACAAGCCGTCCCTCGGTCGGCCGCGCCACGGTAATCGCGATGTCGGCTTCACGGCGCGATAGCGAAAAGCTGCGCGGCACCGGCACCAGTTGCACCTTCAGGCCGGGATGCCGGGCCCGTAACTCGCCCAGCCTCGGAGCGAGAAATCCTACCCCGAACCCGTCCGGCGCCCCAATTCTGACGGTTCCCGAGATCGCCGCATCGGTACCCCCGACGACGGTCTGCGCATTGAGTGCTGCTGTCTCCATCAACTCGGCGCGCCCGAGCAGCGCTTCACCCTCGGCGGTCAGATCGCATCCATTGGTGCGCCGCACGAAAAGCCGCGCGCCAATGGCATCCTCAAGCGCATTCAGCCGCCGCGCCACCGTGGCGTGATTGACGCCCAGCCCCCGCGCCGCGGCCAGGATCTGCCCCTCGCGCGCAATGGCCAGAAAGACCCGAATATCGTCCCAGTTCATTTTGCTCTACGATTTTTGCACATCGAATGTGAAAACTATCACGTTGAGCGGACAATAATAGACGTTCATTCTCGCGGGGGAATTTTTGAGGAGCGAGCAATGAAAACCGTCGGACATTTTATCAATGGAGTCCATGCGGAGGGTAAGTCGGGCCGGTTCGCCGACATCTTCAACCCGGCAACCGGCGAGGTTTCAGCCGAAATCGCCCTGGCCGATGCCACCGACCTCGACGCCGCCATCGCTTCGGCCGCGGCCGCGCAACCGGGCTGGGCGGCCACCAATCCCCAGCGCCGGGCGCGGGTGTTCTTTCGCTTCGTCGCTCTCGTCAACCAACACATGGACGAATTGGCCGAACTGCTTTCGGCAGAGCACGGCAAGACCATCGAGGATTCCAAGGGCGACATCGTGCGCGGCATGGAGGTCGCAGAATTTGTCTGCGGCATACCCCATCTGCAAAAGGGTGAGTTTACCGAAGGGGCAGGGCCGGGGATCGACATGTATTCCATGCGCCAGCCGCTCGGCATCGGCGCGGGCATCACCCCGTTCAACTTCCCCGCCATGATCCCCATGTGGATGTTCGCCCCCGCCATCGCGGCGGGCAATGCTTTCATCCTCAAACCATCCGAACGCGCGCCCTCGGTCCCCATGCGGCTGGCCGAGTTGATGATCGAAGCGGGCCTGCCCGCCGGCATTCTCAATGTCGTCAATGGCGACAAGACCGCCGTCGATGCCATCCTTTCCCATGATGAGATTGCCGGGGTGAGCTTTGTCGGCTCCACACCCATCGCCCGACATATCTATGCAACCGCCGCTGCCCACGGCAAGCGGGTGCAGGCCTTCGGCGGCGCCAAGAACCACATGATCGTCATGCCCGACGCCGATATCGAAAAGGCCGCCGATGCGCTGATCGGCGCCGGCTACGGCTCGGCGGGCGAACGCTGCATGGCGATTTCCGTTGCCGTTCCAGTGGGTGAGGAAACCGCCGACCGGCTGGTCGCGGCCCTGGCGCCCCGCGTCGAAAGTCTCAAGATCGGCCCCTATACCGACCCCGCAACCGACCTCGGCCCGGTCATCACCAAATCGGCGCAGCAGCGTATCCTATCGCTCATCGACAGCGGCAAAGCGCAAGGCGCCGATCTCGTCGTCGATGGGCGCGGCTTTTCCTTGCAGGGATACGAAGACGGCTATTTCGTCGGCGGTACGCTGTTCGATCGGGTCACCCCGGACATGGACATCTACCGCGAGGAGATTTTCGGTCCGGTGCTTTCGGTGGTGCGTGCCTCCACCTATGAGGAGGCCCTGTCGCTGCCGCTCAGGCACCCCTATGGCAATGGCGTTGCGATTTTCACCCGCGATGGCGATACGGCCCGCGATTTCGCCTCGCGCATCAATATCGGCATGGTGGGCATCAACGTGCCCATCCCCACCCCGCTCGCCTATCATTCCTTCGGCGGCTGGAAGGCCTCTTCCTTTGGCGATCTCAACCAACACGGTACGGATTCGATAAAATTCTGGACTCGAACCAAGACCGTCACCGCCCGTTGGCCCTCCGGGCTGAGGGAGGGAGCCCTGTTCTCGATGCCGACAATGGCATGAAAAAGGGCCGTCCCTCAGGACGGCCCTTCGTTCAGGTCAGGATATATCGCCTGCGATATTCACTCGCCGCGTAGATGAGGACCACCGCAACCGCGATCCCACCGGCAAGTTGGATCCAATCGATCCCGGTCAGCATGAGGGTGGCCAGTTCAAGTCCGTTCCAGGGCTGCCCGGCCAGCCAGTAGCCCTCGAAATCCAGTCCCTCGAAACTCAGCTCGAACCGCTGCGTGATGAAGGACCAGAAGGCGCCGTCCTGCAATATGTTGCGCATCACGACCCGTTCGAACAGCCCGATCACCGCCGGTATCAGGAAGGCCAGCGGAATGGCCCAGCGCTTGAAGATGGTGCCCAGGAGCCCCACCCATGCCAGGAACGGCAGATACCAGAGCAGGGCAATGGCAAACAGCACGATGGCCGAGATCATGATGTTGATCCAGGCGCCCAGCGTCTCCCCGATGGATGGCGGCGCGAACCCGCCGAGGAAATCGCTGGCGATCACCGTCGGCAGATAGGCAATCACCCCTGTGATGGCGAGCGCGAGCAGGATCGCCGTGGGAAACACAGTGAGCGAAGCGGCCACCTTGGAGGCGAAAATCTTGAGGTCGCTTTGAGGCATCGATTTCCAGAACAGCATCGAATTGTTGCGGCTGTCGGCGGAAAACGCATCGCCATAGTAAAAGAACAGCATGATGATCAGATACACCAGCCACCCCGCCGCCCCCAGCGCGAACGCTGTCTCATAAAAGCGCAGCACGGTGGGTAGCGTTCCGCTGAACTCACCCCTGAAATCGGTTCCGAACACAGCATAGATCGCCGCCAGTGATCCGAGCGCCAGCAACAGGATCGGGCCGTAAATGAACGCGCCGCGATGCTCGAGATATTCGCGTTTGATAAGCGCAACGAAGGCCCGCATCAGGCAGCTCCCGCATTGTGGGTTTCACGCTGCATCAGCGCGACGAAAAGGTCCGAAAGGCTCGGGGTCGAAATCTGACCGAGCGGCGCAAGCGTTTCCCGCTCGACCCCGTCAAAGATCATCACCGTCTGGCCGAACCGGCTTTCGGTGAACACCGGGCCCAGCGCCCGGGCCGCCTCGATATGGGCCGGGTCGGCAATCACCAACTGGCAATAGCGGGTGTTGACCGTTTCCATCTGCATATGGACGATCAATTCGCCATCGCGGATGAACATGATGTCCGAGAGCATGAACTCGATCTCGTCAACCTGATGGGTGGTGATCAAGAGCGTACGCTCCTCGGTCATGTAGTCTTCGAGCAGCCGCCGGTAGAACCGCTTGCGATAGGTGATGTCGAGTCCCAGCGTAGGTTCGTCCAGCACCAGAAGCCTGGCGTCGATCGCCATGACCACGGCAAGATGAAGCTGGGCGATCATCCCCTTGGAGAGGTTCTTGATCTTGGCTTCGGGCTTTATGTCGGTGCCCGAGAGAAAATCGCGTGCCTTGTCCTGGGAAAAGTTGGGATGAATGTTGGAAAGCAGCGCGAACAGCTCCCGCACACGCAGGAAGCGGGGCAGGGAGGCGACGTCGGAAATGAACGCAACATCGTTCATCAGCGTGGCGCGGTTGGCGAAGGGGTCGAGGCCCAGCACTTCGATCTTGCCCTCGCACTGGGTCAGGCCCAGCAGCGCATTGAGCGTCGTCGTCTTGCCGGCACCATTGTGCCCGACCAGCCCGTAGATGCGCCCGGCCGGAATGTCGAAATCGAGCCCGTGCAGGATCTCTGTCTTGCCGAACTGCTTGCGCAGGCCGCGTGCGGAAACGATTGGGTTTTCAGCGGTCATTTCTCGTCTCCATCCTTGAGCAAATCGCCGGCGGAAAGCCCGAGCGCCGAAATCCGCGCCGCAATCGCCGGCCAGTCCTCTTTAAGAAATTTGTCTCTTTCATGCGCAAGCAATGCCGCCCGCGCACCCTCGGTCACGTACATGCCGAGCCCCCGGCGCTTTTCGACAGTGCCCATATCCACCAGCGACTGGTAGGATTTGGTCACTGTCAGCGGATTGACCGAAAGATCGGTCGCCACTTGTCGGACGGAGGGCAGGGGATCGCCCTCGTTGATCGCCCCGTTGAGGATCATTTCAATCATCCTTTGCCGGATTTGCAGAAATATCGGTTGGTCGTCGCGCCACTGGGTCATGGGTGCTTCCGTATAGTGTGCTATATAACTAACACACCAATACGCAGCCGTCAATCGCCTTGTGGCCCGCCCCGGTCTGGCATAGCGTAACCGGATACTTTTTATTCCCCGGGGGACAGGATGGCTGGCGAAGCGGCACACGGGTTCGATCTTTTTCCGGTTGTCGGAATTCTGGCGGCGGGCGTGGTCGCGGTTCCCATTTTCAAGCGGATCGGGCTGGGTTCGGTGCTGGGCTATCTGGCTGCCGGCCTGGCCATCGGCCCGTTCGGGCTCGCGGTCGTCACCCATCCCGAGACCATTCTTCACACCGCCGAACTCGGCGTCGTCATGTTCCTGTTCGTGATCGGGCTCGAAATGCAGCCCCGGCGCCTGTGGAGCCTGCGCAAGCAGATTTTCGGTCTCGGAATCCTGCAGGTGGGAACCTGCGCGGCACTGATGACCGGCGCGGGCATCCTGATGGGGCTTTCACCGACCGTTGCCCTGATCGCCGGGCTCGGCTTTGTTCTGACCTCCACCGCCATTGTCTTTCAGGTGCTCGAGGAGCGCGGGGAAATCGCCACCCCGGCCGGTCAGAAAATGGTCTCCGTTCTCCTGCTTGAAGATCTGGCCATCGTTCCGCTTCTCGCGCTCGTCGCCTTCATTGCGCCACAGGCCGAGACGGTCACCATGGGCCAACGCCTCACCGATATCGCCATCGCCGTCGGCGCGCTGGTCGCCCTCGTGCTGGTGGGGCGCTTCCTGCTCAATCCCCTGTTCCGCATCCTGGCCAACGCTCATGCCCGCGAGGTGATGACCGCCGCGGCCCTCCTCGTGGTGCTCGGCGCCGCGCTGGCTATGAACATGAGCGGGCTTTCCATGGCCATGGGGGCTTTCCTGGCCGGTGTGCTGCTCTCGGAATCGACATTCCGTCACCAGCTCGAAGCGGACATTGAGCCGTTCCGTGGCATCCTGCTGGGCCTGTTCTTCATCGCCGTCGGCATGTCGCTCGATCTTGGCGTCATCGCCCAGAACTACCCGTTCATCATCATGGCCGTCGTGGTCTATATGGCTGTCAAATTCGCCGGCATTTACGGTATTGCGCGGCTGTTGCGCTCCAGCCATGGCGAGGCGTTGGAGCGCTCGGTGCTCATGGCTCAGGGCGGCGAATTCGCCTTCGTTCTGTTTTCCGCTGCACTGGGCGTGGGCATCCTGGATGCGGAAATGAACGCCATTCTCACCACCACCGTCATTGTCTCGATGGTCCTCACCCCAATCGCGATCATCGGCATGAACCGCATTATGCCGCGCGAGACGCCGGACCTCGATGGTGTCGAAATCGCCGATGGGCTGGCCGGCACGGTCCTCATCATCGGCTTCGGCCGCTTCTCCCAGATCGTCAGCCAGCCACTCCTCGCCAAGGGCGTGGACGTCACGATCATCGATAACGACGTCGAAATGATCCAGGCGGCGGCCCGCTTCGGCTTCAAGATCTATTATGGCGACGGCACCCGTCCCGAAATTCTCCATGCCGCCGGCGCATCGACCGCCACGGCAATTCTGGTCTGCATCGACAAGCCCGCGGACGCCACCCTGATTGCGGCGCACGTTAAATCCGAATATCCGCTTGCACAGCTCTATGTCCGGGCCTTTGACCGCGAGCACGCCGTCGATCTCGTGCATCTGGGCGTCGACTACCAGATCCGCGAAGTGCTCGAATCGGCCTTTGTGTTCGGCTACGAAACCCTGGTTGCCTTGGGCGTCGACGAACAGGAGGCCGCCGATATTCTCGAGGAGGTGCGTGAACGCGACAAGGCGCGGTTCGAACTCGATATCGCCGGTGGGTTGAGCGAGGGGGCCGCACTCATGCTTGGCAACGCGGAAGGCCCACGGCCAACACCCTCGTTTACGCCTCGCCGCAAAGGCTCCGCTATAAATCCCGAGGCCGCCGAAATCCTGCAAAACGCCGAAGTCGCCGAAAGCCAATGAAAGTGCTCATCGCACGACGGTTATCCGCTCGGCCGCCCGCGTGATGCCCGTATAAAGCCAGCGCTGCGCCTCGTCGCGGAACACGAAGCTCTCGTCGAACAGATACACGCTGTCCCACTGGCTGCCCTGCGATTTGTGAACGGTCAGGCAATAGCCATAGGTGAATTCATCGTATTGCCGGCGCAACTGCCAGCTCATTTCCGCGTCCTCGCCGGTAAAAAAGCTCTGATGCGCGCGCACCTTGGTTTGCACTGACGTCCTGTCGGCTTCCTCGGGATCGATGGTCATTTCCAAGGTGCCGCCCGCCCGTTTCCTGATCGAATTGAGTGTCCAGATCTGTCCGTTCAGCAGCTTTTTCTGCGGGTTGTTTCTCAGGCACACCAGCCGATCGCCCTTGACCGGAATATCGGTGGGCAGGCCCTTTAATTCCCGAATGCGGTTATTGTAATCGAGCCGCGTCTTGTTGCGTCCCACCAGCACCTGATCGGCATCGAGCACTTCGGCCTGATCGACCTCGCGGCGCGAGACCACCTTGCTCTCGCCATAGGTGCCATAGTCGAGCCAGCGGCCTTCGCGGATATCGAGAGAGAGCCTCACGATCGGGTTGTCCGCCGCCTGCCGGTGAATCTCGGTCAGCATCACGTCGGGGTTCTGCGCGGTGAAAAAGCCCTCGCCCTGCACCGGCGGAAGCTGGAATGGATCGCCCAGCACCAGAACCTTTGTGCCGAATGAGAGCAGGTCGGTGCCCAGCACCTCATCGACCATCGACACCTCGTCGATAACGATCAGATCGGCATCCGCCGCCGCCGATTCCGGGTCGAGCACGAAACGCGGCTCGCCTTCCTTTTCGGAAATCCGCGTATAGATCAAAGAATGGATGGTCGAGGCGCCTTTGCACCCGCGCTTGCGCATCACCAGCGCGGCTTTGCCGGTAAACGCTGCATATTTGACGGTCTTGACGTCCTGGGCCAGATGTCGGGCCAACGTCGATTTTCCCGTGCCCGCCCAGCCGAACAGCCGGAACACCTGCGGCGCGTTCTCGTCCTTGAGCCACGCGGCCACGGCTTTGAGGGCCTCATCCTGCTGGCTGGACCAAGCGACCATTTGTGAGACACACTCCAAGACGATCAGGGGGAATCAGTTCCCCGCCAGTATTGCCGGGCAAACGCCTCGGCGAAACCCAAAATGCGAACAAAACGAGATTGGAGACGGGGTCATGCAGGCACAGGAAGTTCTCGACTTCTGGTTCGTGGAACATGGGCCCGAGGACTGGTATTCGGGCGATCCCGAATTCGATGCCCGCTGCGCGGCCAGGCTCAGCGACCTTTATGAAAGAGCCATACGCTGCGAACTCTGGTCGTGGCGCGAAACTCCAAAGGGCCGGCTGGCCGAGATCATCCTGCTCGACCAGCTATCGCGTCAGTTCAATCGCGGCAGCGCCAAGGCGTTTGCCTCGGACACAATGGCCCTTGCGCTGGCGCAGGAGATCGTTGCGCGCGGGCTCGATGCCGAGCTTTCGGTGCATGAAAAGCTCTTTGCGTACATGCCTTACCAGCATTCGGAATCCCTTCTTGTCCAGGAAGAATCGTTGAGACTGTTCCGCGCGCTGGGCGATGACCAATACCTGCCTTATGCGCTCGAACATCACGATATCATCGCCCGCTTCGGCCGGTTCCCGCTGCGCAATGCTGCCCTTGACCGCACATCGACGCCCGAGGAACTGGCCTATGTGAAAGAGCGCGAAGGCAAGGCCTATTAGGTCAAAAGCGCGCATCACACCAAAGGTGCATGGGTATGGCTTTTGAGAGGGCGTACGATACGGCGACCCTGTCTCAAGGCTCGGAAACAATGTGCGCTGCCCCAATAGCTGACCATCCCTATCGCGAGGCGGTTCTGGCCGAACTGCATGCGCGTCCCGTCGAACTCGTTGCGCCCAACATGCGGGTGCGGCGCCTTGTGCTGACCGTGCCCAACCGCTCGGGCGGCATGCGCAAGGCCATGGAGGAATTCCTCCAGTTCGCGGCGCGCAATGGCCATGCGGTCAAGGACGATGGCAGCCGCCAGTACCAGTTCACCACACCCGAACGCGTGGCGACCTGGGAGTTTCACACCGAGTTCATCACCATCACCTGGTATGCGGCGCTGACCGATCTCGAGAACTGGCCGCAAGATATCGGCCTGGATGCCTTGGGTGAGGCCGAACTGGTCGGCGCCATGCGGGTCGATCTTATGGACGAGCCCGAATTGCCCGAGAGGGTGTTCCCCTCGTTCCGCCCCACAAGCCTGTGCCTTGTCGCCGTCGAATATGGCAATGCCCAATTGGCCACCGATTTCGTGCCTGACAAGGACAAGTTCGTCCGGTTCGAATTTGCCGCCGGAAAGCTCTCGCCGCTGCGCCGTGCCATCACCCTGCGCCGTATTCTCGAAATCGAGACCTACCGCAACATGGCGCTTCTGGCCCTGCCGCTGGCCCGCCGGACCGGCCCCGATCTAAGGGCTGTTGAAATGGGCCTGACCGATGTGATGACCGATCTTTCGGCGGTCGAAACCACCGATGCGGTGCAGGACCGCCTCAAGAGCCTGCACGCGCTGGCCGTGCGCTCGGGACAGATTTCCGAACAGCTCAATTATCGCTTCGCCGCCGCCTACGCCTATGGAGCGATCCTTCGCAACCGGCTCGAAAAACTGCGCGAGACCACGCTGGGGCAGGGATCCTCGCTGTCGAGCTTCATCGGCAACAGGGTGGAGCCGGCGCTTGCCACCTGCGCGGCCATGGACAAGCGGCTCGCCGTCCTGCTTGAAAAACTGCAGCGGGCCGTCGAACTTCTCAATGTGCGCATCAGCCTCGACATGCAGATCCAGAACAAGTCGGTGCTCGAAACCATCGCCGAAACGGCCCGCAGCCAGTTCCGGCTCCAGCACACGGTCGAAGGGCTCTCGACCATCGCCATCACCTATTATCTGATCGGCATTTTAGGCTACGCGCTGGCCGGCCCGCTCGAAGCGACGGGTTGGAGCAAGACGCTTGCCATCTCGATCCTCTCGCCCATCGCCCTTGTCGCCGTGTTCTTCGGCCTCCGCGCCATCCGGCGGGGCTTCGACAAGGGTTCAAAGCACTAGCCAGCTTTCCCGAGTGCTTCCTTCGGGATCAACGCCCCATGATGGCCGATGACCACGGCGGCGGTGGCGTGCCCGGCCTTGGTCGCATCCTCGGGGCTGGCGCCGCCCAGGCGCGCCGCCAGATACCCGCCATTGAAACTGTCGCCGGCCCCTGTCGCATCGACCACGCTGGCGACTTTTCTTGCACCAACGCGCCACTCTCCCTTGCGCATCACGACAAGCGCCGGATCGGCGCCGTTCTTGACCACGACTTCCTCACAGCCTGCCGCCAGATAGCGCCGCGCGGTCGCTTCGTCGTCCGCATCGCCGAAATAGGGCACCTCGTCCGCATGCGTGGGCAAGACGATGCTTGAAACCCTTGCCGCTTCCGTCAGCGCATCGACAACGCTCTGGTTGTCGGCCCAGAGGGCAGGCCGGATATTGGGATCGAAAGCCACGATGGCCCCGGCTGCCCGCCGCGCGCCAACCGCTTTAATCAGCCGCGAGCGGGCTTCGGGCGCAAGAATGGCCAGCGTGATGCCTGAAAAATAGATCAGTTCGGCATCGTCCAGCGCCCCCTTGAGCGCCGCCGCATCGTCGGCCAGCAGCTTTGCCGCCGATGTATCGCGCCAATATGTGAAATGGCGGTCTCCATCGGCCTGATGGATCATGTAGAGCCCGGCGCGCTTACCCTTGATGGTGCGGATCGCGCCGGTATCGATGCCCGTTCCTGCGATGAACTCAACCATCTGGCGCGAATAAAGATCGTCGCCCACGGCGGTCGCATAGCGCACCGTCCAGTCCGCATCCATTAGCGCGTTGAGGTAATAGGCCGTGTTGAGCGTGTCCCCGGCAAAACCCTGCCTGTAGGTGCGATCCTCGCCCCCGCTCATTTCGATCATCGCTTCCCCGATGGAAACTGCTGTCCGGCTCACGCGTATCCTCCCCGTTTTGCGCTCCGCAATAGCCTATCCGGTCTTGGCGAGAAACCCCTCGGGCGACATGACGATCTTGTGGTCGATTTCCCCGATCGCCGAAAAGTCCTTGTCGGCATAATCGATGGGCCAGAGAACCGATTGGATCGCGGCGATCCGGGCGCGCTTCTTGTCATTGGCCCGGATCAGCGTCCACGGCGTGTCCGGCGTATCGGTCGCCACGAACATCTTGTTGCGGGCCTTTGTGTATTCATCCCATTTTTCGAGCGCCTTGAGGTCGACCGGTGAGAGTTTCCATATCTTGAGCGGGTCGTGCTGACGGTCGTGGAAGCGCTTGAGCTGCATTTCGCGCCCGATCTCCAGCCAGAACTTGAAAAGGTGAATGCCCTCCTCGGCGATCATGCGCTCGAAGGGCGGCGCCTCGTGCAGGAAGTTTTCGGTCTGGGCCGGCGTGCAGAACCCCATGACCGGCTCGACCACGGCGCGATTGTACCAGGAGCGGTCGAACAGCACGATCTCGCCGCCAGATGGCAGATGCGTAACATAGCGCTGGAAATACCATTGCGTCCGTTCGCGGTCCGAAGGGACGGGCAGGGCAACGGTGCGCGCATTGCGCGGGTTCAGATTTTCGAGGAACCGCTTGATCGTGCCGCCCTTGCCCGCCGAATCGCGCCCCTCGAACAGGGCCAGAACACGCTCGCCGCTCCCGGCCAGATGGCGCTGAAGCTTGACCAATTCGATCTGCAGGGCGCGCAGATGCTTCTCATAATCCTTGGTCTTCATCTTTTCGTCATAGGGATAGCCGCCGCTGGTCAGCGCGCGATCCTTGACCGCTTCGTCGAGTTCGGGATTTTCGAGGTCGAAATCGTCCATGCAGAGCAAGTCCTCTCCAGCGTTGTATGTCGCAAATGTCATGATCGCGTGCGTGCGGCGCATCATGCCATTGTCATGCACGCGCGATATGGCCATTGTCATGATTGATGATTCATTTGCAATGAGCACAGGACAGAGGGTGAAGACTCGACCCGAGCCGGGCCGGCCGATCGTCATGGCATCGCCTTTGCTGGTCGGCGGAGCGGCCGTGCTTATTGTTCTGGCATTGGCCGTGCTGGGCAGGCTTGCGCCGCTCGATTCGGGCGTGGTGATTCTGGCCATTGGCGCCATCACCGCCATTGCAATGCGGGCCTCTTTCAATTCGGATGCGCAAACCGAGCAGGTCGCCTCGGTCGGGAGCATCGACGGCGCCGTTGAACGGTTTTCCGATATTCTCACCGAGCCCTGCCTGATCATCAATGAGCGCGCGGTGTTGATTTATCGCAATCCTGCGGCGCTCAAACGGTTTCCGCGCGCCAGGACAGGCGACCCTCTGGCCTTCACCCTGCGCGACCCCGATCTCGTCGAAGCGATCGACAGGGCCATAGCGACGGGCGCGGCGCAAGGCACCGAACTGCACATTCCCGTTCCCAACGAAACCTGGTATCGCGCCTCCGTGGTTCCCTATCGACCCGAGGAGGACCGCAGCTTTGTCGCGATCACGCTTTACGATTTCACAGAGCAGAAGCGCACCGACCGCATGCGCGGCGATTTCATCGCCAATGCCAGCCACGAATTGCGCACCCCGCTGACCTCGCTCATGGGGTTCATCGATACATTACAGGGGCCAGCCGCAAAGGATGAGGCGGCGCGAGGCCGGTTTCTCGGCATCATGCGCAGCCAGTCCGAGCGCATGTCGAGCCTGATCGACGACCTGCTTTCGCTCTCGCGCATCGAATTGCGCCAGCACGTTAAACCGACCACAGAGGTCAACCTCAACCTGTTGCTGCGCGAGGTCGCAGAGACCCTCGAGCCCAAGATCGAAGCGGCCGAACTTGTTCTCGATCTCAAGCTGCCCGATGAACCCGTGACCATCATTGGGGACAGGCAGGAATTGTTCGAGGTGGTTGAAAACCTCGCCGACAACGCTATCAAATATGGCGGAGACGGAGGGCGGGTCGAAATTGCCCTGGTCGCCGGGGCCAGCCGTTCGGGCGCCCATCACGCCATTACCGTGACCGATTTCGGCGCGGGAATCGCCGAGGAACACGTGCCGCGCCTCACCGAGCGCTTCTATCGCGGCGATGCGGAAGCCAACCGCAAGAAAAAGGGCACGGGCCTGGGCCTGGCCATCGTCAAGCACATCGTCGCCCGCCATCATGGCCAGCTTTCCATACGCTCGAAGCTGGGCGAGGGGACTCGCGTGGAAATCCTTCTGCCCCGCTGAGCATTTACCCTGTCATAAACGTCACCAATGCGCGGCTTCCCACAGGGAGCGGTGCAATTTCGCGTGTAGTTTCAATTGCTTGAAATGTCATCCAACTGTCACGCAAACGACATAGAACCTTTAGCTGCCGGTCCTAGTTTGCCCGTGTTTTCGAGGTGGGGCCGAAACTTTCGGTTTCATCAAACCCAGGGGCAAATGCCCGGACGCTTCTGACACAGAGGAAGAGCACATCATGAAATCCGCACTTTACGCAGGCGCAGCGCTCGCTGTGGTCGCCGCCTTTGGCGCAACCGCCGCTCAGGCCCAGACTCGCGACACCATCCAGATCGCCGGTTCCTCCACCGTTCTGCCGTTCTCCTCGATCGTGGCCGAAGAGTTCGGCAATGCCTTCCCCGACTACAACACTCCCAACGTTGCCGGCGGCGGTTCGGGCGGCGGCAAGCGCCAGCTTTGCGAAGGCGTCGGTGAAAGCACCCTCGATATCGCCAACTCCTCGTCCAAGATGAGCGCCAGCGAGTTGGAAGGCTGCCATGCCAATGGCGTCGACGACGTTCGCGAAGTCATTTTCGGCTTTGACGGTATCGTCTTCGCAACCGGCATCGACCAGGGTGATTTTGCCCTCGATCCCGTGCACCTTTACAACGCCATCGCCGCTCAGGTTCCCGTCGACGGCGAACTGGTCGACAACCCCTACACCAACTGGTCGGAAATCGACGCTTCGCTGCCCGATCAGGACATCTTCGTCGCCATTCCGGGCACCAACCACGGCACCCGCGAAGTCTTCGACGAACGCGTGCTCGCCCTCGGCTGTGAAGAAGCCGGCCTGCCGGAAATGGAAGAAGAAGCCATGGAGGCTGCCTGCCTCACCCCGCGCCAGGACGTTGTGGTCGAGATCGCCGGTGACTACACCGAAACTTTGGCCCGCCTGCAGTCCAATCCTGAAGCCATCGGCGTGTTCGGCCTGTCCTTCTACGACCAGAACCGCGATACGCTCAAGGTTGCGACCGTCTCGGGTGTCGAGCCCTCGCTCGAAACCATCGCTTCGGGCGAATACCCGATCTCGCGCCCGCTGCAGTTCTACGTCAAGGGCGCTCATGTCGGCGTCATCCCGGGCATTGAAGACTATGTAGCCTTCTTCCTGTCCGAGCAGATGGCCGGCGCGGGCGGCACGCTCGAAGCTGCTGGTCTGGTTCCTGCCGACAGCGATTTCCTCGCTGCTCAGCTCGACGCCTTCAACAATGGCGATCAGTATCAGCCGCAGTAATCGGCTCGCAAAACAGGAAGGTCCCGGTCTTGTCCGGGGCCTTCCGTTTCTGGCTTTATAGCCTTAACGGGGGCGTGAGAGCCCCAGCCTGTCTGGAAGGACCAGTCCGCCGTGAACGCTTTCGTCATCGCAGCCCTTCTTCTGGTTCTTCTCACCATATCCTATCAGGTCGGCTGGTCGCGCAGCCGCAGGCTTGCAGGTGCGAGCAGCGAACGCTTGCATTCGCGCCCGATCTACCACGGCGTTCTTGTTGCCCTTTTCGCGCTTCTGCCGGCCATCGTCGTTCTCGGCCTTTGGGCGCTGTTCAGCGGCTCGGTTTCGCGCGCATTCATTTTGGCGCAATTGCCCCCCGAAACGGCCCAGCTCTCCCAGGTTCAGCTTCAGGCCGCAATCGGCAGGGTCCAGGCCATCGCCACCGGGTTCGGCGTGGCCGGAGAGCCGGCGCCCGAGGAAGTGGCGGCCGCGCGTGCCTTTGAAACCTTCCAGCTCGTCTCCTTCCTTGCCGTGATCGGCGCCGCTGCCGCCCTGGGCGCTGGCGCCCTTTTCCTGGCGCAGCGCCGTATCGGCCTGCGGCTCCGGGCGCGCACCGAGGTCGAAATCGCCGTACGTATCGGGCTGATTGCCTGCTCCACCGTTGCCATCCTGACGACCATTGGCATCGTTCTGTCGCTTCTGGCCGATGCGCTGCGGTTTTTTTCCTTCATAAACCCGCTCGAATTCTTTTTCGGCACCACCTGGAACCCGCGCTTCCAGTCGACCGGTACGGGCTCGGCTGGTGAATATGGGCTGCTGCCGCTCCTTTGGGGCACGGTGATGATAAGCCTGATCGCCATGCTGGTCGCTGTGCCCATAGGGCTGATGTCGGCGATCTATCTGTCCCAGTACGCCCATGAGCGCGTCCGCAATGTGGTCAAGCCCATCATCGAGGTGCTGGCCGGCATCCCCACCATCGTTTACGGCTTTTTCGCCCTTGTCACCGTGGGCCCGTTCCTGGCGGGGGTCGGCGATGCCGTCGGGCTCGATATCAACGCGACCAGCGCGCTGACGGCCGGTGTGGTGATGGGCATCATGATCATTCCGTTCATCTCCTCGCTCAGCGACGACATCATCGCCCAGGTGCCGCGCGCTATGCGCGATGGTTCGCTGGGCCTTGGCGCCACTCAGTCCGAAACCATTCGCAGGGTTCTCCTGCCGGCCGCGCTGCCAGGGATCGTCGGGGCCATCCTTCTCGCCGTCAGCCGGGCCATCGGCGAAACCATGATCGTGGTGCTGGCCGCAGGCAACAGCCCGGTTCTGCGCTTCAATCCTGCCGAGCCCACATCGACGGTGACCGTGAGTATCGTCAACCAGTTGACCGGCGATGCCGATTTCACCAGCCCGCAATCGCTTGTGGCCTTCGCGCTCGGGCTGACCCTGTTCGTCATGACCCTGCTGCTCAACGTTCTGGCCCTCTACATCGTCCGCAAGTTCAGGGAGCAATATGAATAGCCATGAGTGATACATTGCTCTCCAACGCCGACCACGGCGCCGCCAACCGCGAGCGCGTCCGCAAGAGCCTCGCAAGGCGTCATCGCAGCGAAACCATGTTCCGCTGGGCCGGCATCCTCTCGATTGCCGCCGCGCTGGGGTTCGTCGCAATCCTGTTCGGGATGATAATTTCCAAGGGCCTGCCGTCCTTCTGGCAGTCCACCGTGCATGTCGAGGTCTATTTCGATCCCGAACTTATCGAAGGCGGGCCGCAACCCCAACGCCAGGACAGCGCATCGGACGCCGACCATAGGGCGGCGATGGTTCAATGGCAGCGTGACGTCACGCTCTCGAACTGGAACGCGATCGTCGATACGGCACTTCGGACAAGCGCCCCCGATTTCGAAATCGAAACGCGCGATCTCCTGGAGCTTGTGACGTCGGCAGCCCGCTTCCAGCTTCGCGACCGCTATTTCGCCGACCCCGATGTGCTCGGGCAGACAGTACCCGTGACCATCCTCGCCTCGGCCAATACCGACAACTGGCTCAAGGGTACCATCGACCGCAGCCAGCCCGATTCCCGCCAGCAGCTTTCGGCCTCAACCCGACAGCTCGCTGACGAGCTGCTCGCCGAGGGCGTCATCAGCTTCGATTTTGCCTGGCATATCTTTACAAATGTGGACAGCCGCTCCGCGCCCGCTTCGGCCGGCCTGGCGGGCGCGTTCATGGGCTCGCTCTACATGATGCTGATCGTCATCGTCCTGGCCGTGCCCATCGGCGTCGCGAGTGCTGTCTATCTCGAAGAATTCGCGCCCAAGAACCGCTGGACCGATCTCATCGAGGTCAACATCAACAATCTGGCTGCGGTGCCCTCCATCGTCTTCGGCCTGCTCGGCGCCGCCGTGTTCATCAATTATCTCGGCCTGCCGCGATCCGCGCCACTGGTTGGCGGGTTGGTGCTGACGCTCATGACGCTGCCGACAATCATCATCGCCACGCGCTCGTCACTGCGCGCCGTGCCGCCCTCGCTGCGCCAGGCAGCACTCGGGCTCGGCGCTTCGCGCAACCAGACGGTGTTCCATCATGTCCTTCCGCTGACCTTTCCGGGCATCCTGACCGCCACCATCATCGGCGTCGCCCAGGCGCTTGGCGAGACGGCGCCGCTTCTGTTGATCGGCATGAGCGCCTTCATCGCCAACATTCCGGCCAATCCGCTCGATTCCGCGACGGCGCTGCCCGTGCAGATCTATCTCTGGCAGGGCAATGAGAACCGGAATTTCTTTGAAGCCCGCACCTCGGCTGCCATTATGGTCCTTCTGGGGATGATGATCCTTTTGAATGCCATCGCCATCTTCCTGCGCACACGATTGGAGCGCCGCAAATGACAATCGGAACCACAATGGACAGGAGTGCAACGCCTCCGATGAACCAGACCAGCACAGCGACCGGCGAGACCGGTTACCAGACAGTACGCACGCCCGACGATACCGGCCACCCCGCGCGCCTTAAGGCTCAGGACGTTTCGGTTTTTTACGGCGATAAGCAGGCGCTGTTCGATGTTTCGATCGACATCCCCGAAAAGGCCGTCAGCGCTTTTATCGGCCCGTCGGGTTGCGGCAAGTCGACGTTCCTGCGCTGCATCAACCGCATGAACGACACCATCGAGGGCTGCCGGGTCACCGGCAAGGTCGCGCTCGACGGCGACAATCTCTATGATCCCAGCCTCGACGTGGTCGAGCTGCGGGCCCGGATCGGCATGGTGTTTCAAAAGCCCAACCCGTTCCCCAAGTCGATCTTTGAGAACGTCGCCTATGGCCCCCGGATTCATGGGCTGGCGCGCAACAAATCCGATCTTGAGGAAATCGTCGTCACCTCGCTGCAAAAGGCAGGGTTGTTCGAGGAGGTCAAGGACCGGCTTCATTCGCCCGGCACAGGGCTTTCCGGTGGCCAGCAGCAGCGCCTTTGCATCGCTCGCGCCATCGCGGTCGGTCCCGAAGTCATCCTTATGGACGAGCCCTGTTCGGCTCTCGACCCGATCGCGACCGCCATCATCGAGGAACTGATCGACGAACTGCGCACCAATTACACAATCGTCATCGTGACCCACTCGATGCAGCAGGCCGCCCGCGTTTCGCAAAAGACCGCGTTCTTCCATCTCGGCAAGCTGATCGAGGAAGGCCCGACCGAGGCAATCTTCACCAATCCCCGCGAAAAGCGCACCCAGGATTATATAACTGGCCGCATTGGGTAGGAGCGTTCGCAGAAAAAGTGGGGACCGGTTTTTCGGTTCGCGAACGCGACAAAAGGGAAAAAATTATGCCCAATTCAAACGAACATATCGTCACCTCCTACGAGGACGAACTGACCGAACTGGCCCGTTCGATTTCGGAAATGGGCGGGCTTGTCGAAAAGGCGATCACCAACGCCACCGATGCACTGATCCGTTCGGATGCCGACCTGGCGCTGGCCACTGTTGCCGCCGACAAGAAGGTCGACGCCATGCAGTCCCAGATCGACGAGATGGCGGTTTCGATCATCGCCCGGCGTCAGCCCATGGCGCAGGATCTGCGTTTGGTCATCGCCTCGATCCACGTCGCCAACGATCTCGAACGCATCGGCGACATGGCCAAATCGACGGCCCGGCGCTCGACCCAGTTCGAAGGCATTGCCATGTCGAGCCAGTTCAAGAACGGGCTGCGTCACATGGGTGAACTCGTCCAGCGCCAGGTCAAGCTCGCGCTCGATGCCTTTGCGGCGCGCGACAAGGACATGGCGGTCGACGTGGTCGAGCGCGACACCGACGTGGACGCCCTCTATGTCTCCCTGTTCCGCGAGCTTCTGACCTATATGATGGAAGACCCGCGCAACATCACGATGTGCACCCATCTCCTGTTCTGCGGCAAGAATCTCGAACGCGTGGGCGACCACTCGACCAATATCGCCGAACAGGCCTATTTCCTCGCGACCGGCAAGACATTGACCGCCGAAGCCGAGGACTTCACACGCGAGCAGATCAAGGGCTAGTCAATGACTCCGCAGGTTCTTGTTGTCGAAGACGAAGCCGATCTCGTCGAACTTCTGCGTTACAACCTCGAAGCCGAAAACTTCACTGTCGCAACCGCCGAAGATGCCGAAGAGGCGATGCTGCGCATTGCCGAAAACACTCCCGACATCATCCTGCTCGACTGGATGCTGCCGGGCACCTCGGGCATTGAAATCTGCCGCCGCATCCGCGCCCGCACCGATACCGCCCGTATCCCGATCATCATGCTCACCGCGCGCGGCGAGGAAGAAGAGCGCGTGCGCGGGCTGGCGACCGGCGCCGACGATTACGTCGTCAAACCCTTCTCGCTTCCCGAGCTCATGGCCCGCATCAACGCCCTTTTGCGCCGGTCCAACCCGCAATTGATCGCCGCGATCCTCAAGGCCGGCGATATCGAGCTCGACCGCACCACCCATCGCGTGCGCCGCTCGGGCAAGGAAGTCCATCTCGGACCCACCGAATACCGCCTTCTCGAATATCTTATGGGCAATCCCGGCCGCGTCTATTCGCGCGAGCAATTGCTCGATGGCGTCTGGGGGACCGATGTCTATGTCGATGAGCGCACCGTGGACGTCCATGTCGGCCGGCTGCGCAAGGCCATCAACCGCGGTCGCGTAAAGGACCCGATCCGCACCGTGCGTGGCGCGGGCTATGCGTTCGACGAAAAATTCGTTGCCAATTAGGGTTTCAAAATTAGTTGGCATTTTATCGATCGGGTTTGTGTTTTGTTGAGCCAGATCGACAAAGCGTAAATTTTGTTCCGCATTTGACTGATTTACGCGTCGCGCCTGATTAACGCTTATTTGCTGTTTGCTTTGCACCACACCTTCGCGCCCGCGATAACGGGGGCGAAATTTGCAGAGCGAGCAGGTGCGATGCCCAAATCAGCCATTGCGGTCAAACAGATCCGTGCCGACCGGGAACCCGGATCGGGCCTTCTCCCGCTCGTCCTCGACCTCGACAACACCCTGATCCGCACCGATTTGCTGCACGAGACGGTTTTCGCCTATCTCAAGCAGAACCCGCTCGGCCTGTTTGCGCTTGTTGCTTGGCTTCTAAAGGGCAAGGCCCATCTCAAGCAGCAACTGGCCCGGCACGTGACGCTGGACGTCGATGACATTCCACTCAACGATGAAATCGTCGCCTACGCCGAAGCCGAAAAGGCCAAGGGCCGCGAGATCATTCTCGCTACCGCCGCCGATAGCCTGCTCGCCATACGCATCGCCCGCCGCTTCCTCTTCATCGACAAGACGCTCGCCTCGGACGGCATCACCAATCTCAAGGGCGCCACAAAGGCTGAAAAGCTGGCCGAAATGTTTCCCGACGGCTTTGTCTATGCCGGCGACAGCCGCGCCGATCTTGGCGTCTGGAAAGTCGCCAAAGGCGCCGTCCTGGTCGAAACCGCCGGCAGGGTAGGGCGCGCGGCAACCCGCCTGACCCCGGTCGAGCACACGATAAAGCGTCCCGCCCGCCTCAAGGATTGGGTCAAGGAAGCGCGCCTGCACCAATGGGCCAAGAACGCGCTGGTCTTCGTGCCGCTCATGCTGGGCGGGCATATGCTCGATCCCGCAGCCTGGGCGAGTGCCGGCATTGCCTTTCTCGCCCTGGGCATCCTGGCCTCATCCACATACCTGCTCAATGACCTCTGGGACATCGCCGACGACCGCCGCCACTGGTCCAAGCGCAATCGCCCGCTGGCCGCCGGCCGCATATCGATTGCGCACGCCGTCGCTGCCATGCCCGTCGCCATGATTGCCGCTTTCGCGCTCGGCGCGCTGGTCAATCCTTTGGTCGTCGTAACGCTTGCCGCCTATCTGGCCCTCACCGTCGCCTATTCCCTGGGCATCAAACGCAAGCCCATCCTCGATGCCTTCACCCTTGCCGTGCTGTTCACCATTCGGTTGGTGCTCGGCATCGTCGCTGTGGGCGTCATGGCCTCGCCCTGGCTGCTTGTCTTTTCCATGTTCCTGTTTGCCTCGCTCTCCTTTGCCAAGCGCAACACCGAGGTCCAGCGCATGACCGACAATGGAGGATCGGGCCGCATCAGCGGACGGGGCTATTTCACCACCGATGCGCCCTTCATCATGGCCATGGGTGTGGCGAGCGGCATCGGCTCGGTGCTCATTCTCGTGCTCTATCTCACCCAGGATGCGCTGGCCGCCGATTTCTATTCGGACTCCATCTGGCTCTGGCTCATGCCCGCCGCCCTGTTCCTGTGGATCGGCCGCATCTGGATGCTCAGCTTTAGGGGAGAACTCAACGACGACCCCGTGGCCTTTGCCATGAAGGACCCCAAGAGCCTCATGCTCGCCGCCGGCCTGGCGCTCGGCTTTTTCCTCGCCTGGATCGGCATATGAGCCCGGAAGCGTTCCTGAAACTGCCCCAGCCCGTGCGCTTTCTGCTTCTGGGTGGGCTGGCGGCGGCCATCAACTGGCTGGTGCGGTTTCCGCTTTCGCTCGTCCTGCCGTTTCCCGCCGCAGTGTTCGTCGCCTATCTCATCGGCATGAGTGCGGGGTTCACGCTCTATCGCGCCTATGTCTTCCCCAATTCCGCCCGCCCCGTCGCCGCACAGGCCACCCTGTTTCTCATCGTCAACGCCATTGGCGCGGTGATCGTCATGGCGGTGTCGCTGGTCCTGCTCGATCATCTGCTGCCGGCAATCGGCTGGCGTTTCCTGCCCGAGGCCCTTGCGCACGGCACGGCAATCGGCGTCGGTGCTGTTGCAAATTTCTTCGGCCACAAATATCTCAGCTTTCGAGCCGCACCGGAGCGTGCAGAAAACTTGACTTGACGAGTCTGGTTTAGGCGCGCTAGGTCCGGGCGGTATTGAAAGCGATCCGACCATGCTGCGCCGATTTTTCTCCTATTACGCACCCTATAAGGGCTTGTTCTTCCTCGATTTCGGCTGCGCGGTCATCGTCGGTCTGCTCGAACTGAGCTTTCCGGTGGTGGTCCAGCTCTACGTCGATCAGCTCTTGCCCAGTCAGAACTGGTTCTGGATTCTTGCCGCCGCTGCCGGTCTGCTTGTCGTCTATATCCTCAATGCCGGCCTGCTCTCGGTCGTCAACTATTGGGGCCATGCGCTCGGCATCGGCATTGAAACCGACATGCGCCGCCAGGCCTTCGATCACCTGCACAAGCTCTCGTTCCGCTATTTCGACAACAAGAAAACCGGACACCTGATCACCCACGTCACCAAGGACCTCGAAGAGGTTGGCGAGATCGCTCATCACGGCCCCGAGGACGTCTTCATCGCCATCATGACCTTCATCGGCGCCTTCATCATCATGGCGCTGATGAACCTCAAGCTTGCCGCGCTCACCCTGTTCATCGTCCCCGTCGCCGCCTTCCTGATCTTTAAATACGGAAGCGCCATGACCATGACCTGGAAGAGCCTTTATGGCCGGGTCGGCGATTTCAACCAGCGCATCGAGGAATCCATCGGCGGGGTCCGCGCCGTGCGCGCCTTTGCCAACGAGCGTCATGAGCGCAAGCTGTTCGAAGGCGACAACCAGAGCTACCGCACCACCAAGCTCAAGGCCTACAAGATCATGACGGCATCGATCTCCATGTCCTACATGGCCAAGAGCCTCGTGCAGTTGATGGTCATGCTCGCCGGCACCGCGCTCGTCATGTACGGGGAGATGACCTATGGCCAGTTCGTCGGCTTCCTGCTGCTTATCACCGTCCTGTTCCGCCCCATCGACAAGATCATCTCGGTCATCGAAAGCTATCCAAAAGGCATCGCCGGGTTCAAACGCTTCACCGACCTGATCGATACCGAGCCCGATATCGTCGACAGTCCCAACGCCAGGAAAGTATCCAACCTGCGAGGCGACATCGTTTTCGACAGCGTCAATTTCGCCTATTCGGAAAACCGCCCGATCCTGCGCGACATCACCCTGAGCGTCAAAGCAGGCGAAACCATCGCCCTCGTCGGCCCGTCCGGTGCAGGCAAGACCACGATCTGCTCGCTGTTGCCGCGCTTTTACGAAATCGATTCCGGCGCCATCACCATCGACGGCATCGACATCCGCGACATGACCCAGGATTCCCTGCGCAGCCAGATCGGCATCGTGCAGCAGGACGTCTTCATGTTCGGCACCTCGATCCGCGATAACATCGCTTACGGCCGTCTGGGCGCCACCGACGAAGAGATCATGGCCGCCGCCCGCAGCGCCCAGTTCGATAGCGTCATCGCCCAACTGCCCGACGGGCTCGATACCATGATCGGCGAGCGCGGCGTCAAACTCTCGGGCGGCCAGAAGCAGCGCCTCGCCATCGCGCGAATATTTCTGAAAAATCCGCCGATCCTCATTCTCGACGAGGCAACCTCGGCGCTCGATACCGAAACCGAAATGCAGATCCAGCGCGCGCTTTCAGCGCTCTCGGAAGGCCGCACCACGCTGGTCATCGCCCACCGCCTCGCCACCATCCGTAACGCGGACCGCATTGCCGTGGTCGCCGATGGCCGTATCGTGGAAGAGGGCGCTCATGACGCTCTGGTCGCAAAGGCCGGCGCCTATGCCCGCCTGCACAATGCGCAGTTCGGCGCCCGGGCCGCCGAATAGAGTCCCTCTTCCTTTCCTCATCGTCTTCGGGCTTGACCCGGGAACCCGCAACGCTCCGGCTAGCAACAGGAGAAGTGGGCGCCTGTCCGGCCTCCTGAAGTCTACGCCGCCAATCCCAGCGCCAGAAAAGCCATGGTAATGAGGTTAAGCCCGATCCCGAACGTCACAAGCAGCGCCAGCCCGCGCATATCCCGTTCGCTCACCGCCAGGGCAAGCATGTAAAAAACGATGGGCAGCCAGTCGAGAGCATAGCGCTGCACGTTGTACTGCGAATACCCGTTCGAGTGATAGAACAGGGTCGGCACCGCGATGACGAGGATCGTCGCGATCCCGATCAGCACCGGCCGGCGCATCGGCGCGAAAAACGCAAACAGAACGAACGGGCTGGCCGCCAGAAGCGCCGTGCCCGACGGATCGAGTCCGACGGGATCGACCATCGCATTGCCGCCGAAATCCATGTGAAAACCCTGCACGAACAGATAGAGCGCGTTGAACAGCACATAGGCCGACGACCAGAGCCCGTGCTCGGCCAGCCGAGTGTTGATCATCGACCCACCCTCGGCAATATCGGCGCCGATCATATAAGGGTAGCCGGTCTGCATCGGATCGCCGAACCGAAGATAATTGTAGGCAAGATAGATCAGCACGGCGACGCCCGCCGGAAGGCCCAGCTTGAGCACCCGCACGATATGGGAGCGCGAAAAGCTGATCAGCGGCTCGAACCGGTCCAGCGACAGGGCAAACAGGAACGGCAGATAGAAGACTGCCATCTGCCGGCACAAAAACGCCGCCCCGATGCACGCCCCGGCCAAAATCAGGCTCCCCCCGCGCACCATCTGGTGGATGGCCAGCGAGGTGAAGGCAAACCCGATCGCCTGGGCAAAAAACCAGATGCCGTCGCCGCGAATGGTCACGAAATAGAGCGGGGTGGCAAAGGCCAGCCCCAGCAGCAGCCAGATCGCCACGTCGCGATCAACCTTCAGCCCCTCGAAAATCTGCCACCACAACCACACCGACAGCGCAAAGGCGATGGCCGAGAGAAAAACGAAGCCGGAAAAATTGACTCCGAACAGCGCCACGAAGGGCAGGGCGATGATCGCCGGGACGGGCGGAAACATCACGAAGATCTTGTCCTCGAACCGCGCGCAATCGCCATCGAAACAATTTGTCGTGTCCAGCCGCCCGTTAAGAAACGCCTCGGCCAGCAGCGCATAGCTGTTCGAGCCGGGGTCCTCGATAATGGCGTAAAGCGCCAATCCCCCCGCCAGCGCCAGCGCCATCAGCGCGGCAATGGCAAACAGAACGCCCATGGCGTTTATGCGGCTGAGCATGATTGTGATCCCCAGGGCCTTCTACCTGCAGGGTTTATGGCAGCGACCCGTTTAAGATTTGGTTTGGGTGGCCGTCTCTTTTGCCGCAAACAGCGCCATCCCGGCGCTCCAGCCCAGCCACACCGCACCCATCCAGCCGATAATGGAAACTGCGATATATCCCAGCGCCATAGTCCATGCCCCCGACATGACCAGAAGCAATGCTTCGAGCGAAAACGCCGAAAACGTCGTGAACCCGCCGCAGAACCCGGTAACCAGAAACCCGCTGAGAATGGGCGAACGCACGCGCTGCACCGACCAGGCGGCAATCAGCCCGATCAGCGCCGATCCTGCGATATTGGCGGCCAGCGTTCCCGCAATGAACCAGTCGGGGAATGTTGCAAGCGCAAGCAGTGACAGCCCGAAGCGGGCCATACTGCCTGCCGCCCCGCCACACGCTATCGCGGCGACAAGCGATCGCGCGCTCACGGCATGGCCCCCATTGAATGGATCAGCGCAAACCCGATCGCGGTGGCCGAAAAACACAGGATAAGCGAAGCACCGATATTGAGAAGCGCCGGACCGCCATGCCCCTCGCGCAACAAGGTCAGTGTCTGCAGCGAAAAGCTCGAAACCGTCGTATAGCCCCCGCACAGCCCGACAACCACCAGCAGCCACGCGAGCTCCGATGGTGTCCCCGTCACACCCGGCTCGATGAAGAATCCGGCGATAAGTCCAATAAGCAGGCAGCCTGTCACATTGACGGCAAGGATGCCGAAGGTCCCATGGCCCAGCTTTCGCGCGACAATCGTTGAAACAAAATGACGAACGACCGCTCCGATACCGCCGCCAAGGCCAACCAATATCAGAGCGAACAGGGAAGTATTCATTCCCCGACAGTGCCCCCGATTCCACGCCCTTGTCGAGATCGCCATTTCGCGGAAACGCCTCACCTCTCTCCCTCGCTGCCCGGTCCCGGCCTTGGCCAGGGCAATTCCCAACCGGGGCGGGGGACTCGCCACAGCCCCCGCTCTCGTTGCCCCGGCGAAGGCCGGGGTCCATGTGCCTGTTCGTTCGCTTGTGAGCATAGGGCCAGGCTGCTGGATCCCGGATCGCGTCCGGGACGGCGATGGGTGTCGGGTCATGCTCCCGGCTCCATCGCCACCCCACATCCTACCCCCATCGTCGTGCTTGACCCGGGGACCCGCTGCATCGGGCAGCCGCTGAAGAGGTTTGATTATGGGGAGAAGAAGCGAACACCACTTCTCCCGCATTCGGTGGCAGTCCCTGCGGATCCCCGGGTCGAGCCCGAGGATGACGATGGAGAGGGGGAGGTGCCGGCGAGCAAGCCTCACCCTCCCTTGCTGCCCCGGCAAAGGCCGGGGTCCATGAGCCTCTCTTCACGCACCGGAGGGTCGGCAAGGCTGCTGGGGCCCGGATCATGTCCGGGACGGCGATGGGTGTCGGGTCATGCTCTCGGCTCCATCACCACCATTCACCCACCCCCATCGTCATCCTCGGGCTTGACCCGGGGATCTGCTGCATCGGGCAGCCGGTGAAGGGGTTGAGGAGCCGTGAGACGCGAGGGGTCGCCACTTCTGCGCTGCACAACAGCAGCGTTGCGGATCCCCGGGTCAAGCCCGAGGATGACGAGGGGGAGGATGAGATGCTGGAGAGCAAGCCCTTACCCACCCAGCCGCAAAAAACTTTATCCCCGCTCCCTCAACCCCATGCCATTCTCGCCTCACGGCCGCACCAGAGACGAGGATGCATACGAGCTTCCGGTGAGGGCGGGATTGGAGAAGGGGGAGCATGGGTCCGAGCCTTAGGACCGCATCGGCCCTCGGGCACTTCGATCCCATCCGACAGGCCGATCCGGGTTCCTTGCGGGTCGCCGCAGGGAAGGCCCAAAGCGGACAGATGGCCGGGCGAGGAGTGGTATCCACGTCGTACTCCCGAAAGGGAGAGGGGCACCGACGGGAGGTTGGCAGGGAAAGTGGGCACCGGTTTCCCGGTTCGCCAACCGACCCACTAAAAAAAGCCAATATCCCGGACGACAAACCCCAGCCCGAGACGCCGCCATAAGCCAAAAATCCCGGATGCGTGGGGCGATGATCGCTTCATATAAAAACTAAATCATGCGGAGCGTTCATCGCCCCATGCCGTCTGACCAATTCAAAAGCCGAGGTCGTGGCCGTCGGAGATTTTCGCATGGCCGAAAGAAAGGCCCCTCACCGGCCTGCCGGCCGCCCTCTCCCCCAAGGGGCGAGGGTTAAGCTTGCCGGAGCGTTGACGATCAACTACATCGCCCGGAAAGCCGCAGCGTGACTCCCTCGCCCCCCTGGGGGAGAGGGTTGGGGTGAGGGGCCTTGAGCGCTCGTGGCACTCTCACCTCTCCCTTGGGGGAGAGAGCCTGCCCCGGACGCAATCCGGGGTCCGTGCGAAGCGGCGGGTGAGGGGGCATTCCCAAAACCCGGCGCTTCCCTGAAGGGGCTCTCGCCGAAACAACGGACCCATAAGTCAAATCTTGACTTCCCCGCCCCAGCCCCTAAATAGCCCTTCGTGAGGACGACCTCCCCCGCCAAGGGCATTGTTTTCGGGACGACCCGAGCTTTTCAGCCAAGGAGTTCCCCAATCATGCGCACCGCCTGGGATCGCGTCCGCCACGCGCTTTTCTTCGAAATCATCGGCCTCATCCTCGTCATTCCGCTCGGCGCATTGGCCTTTTCGATGCCCATGCACGATATCGGCGTGGTCGGCCTCGTCTCGGCCACCATTGCGATGGCCTGGAATTATCTCTTCAATTTCGGCTTTGATGCCATCATGCAACGCACGGTTGGAACGACGCTGAAATCGGTGCGCCTGCGCATCGTTCACGCGGTGCTGTTCGAACTGGGTCTCTTGATCGTCCTGATGCCGTTCATCGCATGGTATCTGGGCATCACCCTGATCCACGCGCTGGTCATGGATATCTCGTTCGCCCTGTTCTACATGGGCTACGCATTCGTCTTCAATCTGGCCTATGACCGGGTGTTCCCGCTGCCCGAATGGAGGCAGGCGGCCTAATCTTTTTCATCCGGTTCGCCATCGTCATTGCGGACGATTTCGACCTTGACCCTGGTCGCCAGTGCCGCAATGGCGCCGATGGCGGCCAGCCATGGGGCCGCGAGGGTCACGACACCGCCGGCGATCGCGCCTGCGGTCAGCGGGATGTCGAGAAATACGTCGCCGCCTTCGGTCTTGATCCGCAGCGTGCGCACATTGCCTTCGGCCAGCAATTCCTTGATCCGTGCGATCAACTGGTGCCCGGCAATTTCGAACTCTTCGGTAAAGCTGCGCTCGCGCTTGTTTTCGCCATCATCCATTCCGGGTCTCCTGCAGATCCAAGATATGAAAGGCCATCACGAGTGCGGGGGTGTCCGCCCCGCTCCACGATCTATCTCGTGCATCATGGTGGCCACGACATCGTCAACTTCGACATGGGCCTCCGGATGCCGTTCCACAAGAGACCGGGCTTCACTTTCGATGTCGAAGGGCCTGCGGCTGGCGAGGATGTCGCGAAGGCGATCGGCAATGTCTACGGCAAGCAGAAGTTTCATTGAGCCATCTCCCTGCCCCCAAGCGCCGGATTAAACGACGCCCAATTGAGGCCGTCAAGAAATCCTGTCGATCGGCGCACTTGTCCCCGCGCCCCAGTCGGGCATTATGATCGCCCTCGATGAAACGCAAAGGCAGCACAATGGCCGCTTCCACCCTCACCATAGTGGGATTGTCCCATGACATCGCGCAGAAAAAGTCCTACGTGAATTTCGTCTGGGCCAATGACCCGTCAAAGAGGCTGGGGCTCGAAGTCCCCTACGGCCTGTCCCTCGACCAGATCGAGGCTGAGGCCCGCAAATCGGTCGATGCGCTTTCCGGCGAACTGGCCGCCTGCAAGCTGGAATTGCCGTAACGGCAAACGGCACAAAAAAAGCCCCGGACAGGGCCGGGGCTTTTCGGTATCGGAAGGCTTTAGGTTGTGTGGACCGTTAGGTCAGGGTGAGCCGAAAGCGGTTGTTTTCGAGAACCGGAGCGCAGCGTACCTTCGGGTACGCGAGCACCGGAAGCGCAGAAAACTGCCACTCGCAGGCCACCATCACCTAACGGTCTACACAAACCTAGCGCTTCTTGCGGTCGATCTGATGGTAAGCGCGCCGCGAGTGAAATTCGCAATAGGGTTTGCCCTCGTCGGACTCGCGTCCGCAGAAGTGGAATTCACTGCTCATCGGGTCGCCGATCGGCCATTTGCAGGTTTTTTCGGTCAATTCGAGCAGCGAGATGCGCTCCTCGACCGGAATGAAAAGCTCCGCCTTGGTGTTGGTTTCCACCACCATTTCGGTTTCGAGTTCTGCATCCATCTTGAGCGCCGTGGCGCCCATGGTTGGGGCCATCGTCGTGCGCCGCTGGCTGACCGCGCTGGCCGCCGCGGATGCCGTGCCGCGCGAACCGGAGGACGCCGAGGGCCGCCGCGGCGCAGCCGGACGCGGCGCCTTGGCGCGCGGCGCGACGCTTGCCGGCTTGGCGCGCGCCGACAGCTTCAACCTGTGGACCTTGCCGATAACGGCGTTGCGGGTCACCCCGCCGCTCAGTTCCGCGGCGATCTGGCTTGCGCTGAGGCCTTCCATCCAAAGTTTTTTCAGGAGTGCTACGCGCTCGTCCGTCCAGCTCATCGATTGTGCTCCAGGCCGTATTCTTAAACAGAGTCCGTTCTCGTGCGGACAAATTGCGATTGACCGCCGGCATACTAACTGTCGTATGATGATGGGGTCCGCCACACGAGATGTCGTGTTCCCAATATCCTCATACTACACGGGCGGGAAAAACGGTGGCAAGGGCCGGAACACAGTTTCCCCGGTTTATCCCACCTCAATTTTGTATGCCCGGCAGCAATTGGCGATGGCTGTTGCATGGATCGCACAGCCGTTTCGCGCAAGACAGATGCACCACCAATGTGGCAGGGGTGAGTCAAGCGATCGGGCCCGGAAAACGGGGCGCTCGATTGACTTTTGAGCGTCCGCCCAGCATAAGCGGAACCGGTAATGCGTGCTTGGGACACCGGGCGCGCTTTTCATTTTCCGGGGCGAGGTCCCCGATCCCAAACCCATCAACGAGAAGGCTTAGAACAAATGTCTGCGCTCTATGGCACGTATGCCCGGTCCGAACTCGCCTTTGCGCGGGGCGAGGGCATGCGACTGTTCACGGAGGACGGCACGGCCTATCTCGATTTCGCCGCCGGCATCGCGGTCAACGCGCTCGGCTATGGCGACAAGCATGTCGTTGATGCCCTCAAGGCCCAGGCCGACAAGGTCTGGCACACCTCCAACATCTTCACCATTCCCGAGCAGGAAAAACTCGCTCAGCGGCTCGTGGATGCGACTTTTGCCGACAAGGTGTTCTTCACCAATTCCGGCGCCGAGGCGCTTGAGTGCGCCATAAAGACGGCGCGGCACTATTTCTGGGCCAGGGGTGAAAAGGAAAGGGTCGACATCATCGGCTTTTCCGGTTCCTTCCACGGACGCACCATCGCGACCATCGCCGCAGCAGGCAACAGGGCCTATACCGAAGGCTTCGGCCCGATGCCGGGTTACAAGCACACGACGCCCGGCGACCTGGCTGCCGTCGAAGCGCTGATCGACGATAAAACCGCAGCGATCCTCATCGAGCCCGTACAGGGCGAGGGCGGCGTGACCGCGTTTTCGGACGCCTACCTCAAGGGCCTCCGCGCCTTGTGCGACAAGAACGGTCTGCTGCTGATCTTCGATGAAGTCCAGTGCGGCTATGGCCGGACCGGAAAGTTCTTCGCTCACGAATGGTCGGGCGTTATCCCCGACATAATGACCGTCGCCAAGGCCATCGGCGCCGGCTTCCCGCTCGGAGCGTGCCTCGCTAAGGGAGAAGTCGCCGAAAGCATGGTGCCGGGCACCCACGGTTCGACCTATGGCGGCAATCCGCTGGCCTGCGCCGTGGGGAACGCCGTTCTCGACAGGATTCTCGCTCCCGGCTTCATCGAGCACGTCGATGCAATGGGCAAGATATTGGCCCACGAACTCCACCAGCTTATGCAGAAATTCCCGCAATACATCACCGAAGTGCGCGGCAAGGGCCTGATCGCGGGCATCAAGATCGCCCCGCCGGTGCGCGATTTCGTCGCCCGCCTACGTGATCACAAGCTTCTTACCGTTGCCGCCAGCGACAACGTGCTGCGCCTCCTGCCGCCATTGATCGTCAACGAGGACGAAATCAGGGAGGCCATTGGCATCATCGCCGGGGCCTTCGTCGAATTCGATGCCGAACAGGCCAGCGCCGCGCAATAGCGCGGCGGCAGGCTCCTTTTCGCTTTTTCAGGATTGCTGATTATGACTGCGAGACATTTTCTCGACCTCAGGGATTTTTCCTTCGAGCAACTGCGTTCCATTCTCGATTTCGCCCATGAACTGAAAAAACGTCTCAGGGCCGGCGAACGCCCGCGCCTGCTCGAGGATAAGGTTCTGGCCATGATCTTCGAACGTCAGTCGACCCGCACGCGGGTTTCCTTCGATGTCGGCATGCGCCAGCTCGGGGGACAGACCCTCATGCTGACGGGCCAGGAAATGCAATTGGCCCGCGAAGAAACCATTGAGGACACCGCGCGCGTGATGAGCCGCTATGTCGATGCCATCATGATCCGCATCCTCAGCCACGACGATCTGCTCGATCTGGCCGGCGCCTCGTCCATTCCCGTCATCAACGGGCTGACCCGGCGCAGCCACCCCTGTCAGGTCATGGCCGATATCCAGACCTTCGAGGAACACCGTGGATCGCTTGAAGGCAAAAAGGTCGCCTGGATCGGGGATTCCAACAATGTTCTGGCCTCATGGGTCCATGCCACGGCCCTGTTCGGCAATACGATGGCTATTGCCTGCCCTAAAGAATACTGGCCCGATCAGGGGCTTTTGTCCGATATCGCCGAAGTGGGCGATGCGGTCAGCCTCGGCACCGATCCGCACGCCGCGATCGCCGACGCCGATCTGGTCATCACCGACACCTGGGTCTCGATGGGCGACACCGACGAAGGCGAGCGCCGGCGCATCTTGAAACCCTATCAGGTCAACCCCAGATTGTTCTCCCAAGCCGCGACCGACGCGCTCTTCATGCACTGCCTGCCTGCCCATCGGGGCGACGAGGTCACCGACGAGGTGATCGACGGGCCGCAATCGGTCGTATTCGACGAAGCTGAAAACCGCCTGCACATCCAGAAGGCCATTCTTTGCTGGGCCTTCGGGATCGAAACGCTTTAGGCGGATTAAGGAACACGCAATGAGCGAAAGCTCTCTCGAACAATTCGGGCTCGACCGGCCCGAGAGCGGGGACGATGTTGCCGTTCCCTTCACGCTCGAAAACCTCGACAGCCGCGGGCGCGTCGTGCGTCTGGGCAATCAGCTCGACACCATCATCGCCCGACATGGCTATCCCGAACCCGTGGCGCGCCTTCTGGGCGAAGCGGTGACGCTTGCCGCGCTGATCGGCACCTCGCTCAAATTCGAGGGCCGGTTCATCCTGCAGTCGCGGACCGACGGACCGGTTAGCCTTCTCGTTGTCGATTTCGATACCCCGGATGGCCTTCGCGCCTACGCCCGGTATGACGATGAGGCATTGGGGGCTCTGGTTGAAGCGGGAACGACCAAGCCCCAGGATTTGCTCGGCAAGGGCGTTCTGGCCCTTACGGTGGACCAGGGCGTCCATATGGACCGCTATCAGGGCATTGTCGCTCTCGAAGGTGAAAGCCTTGAGGAGGTTGCTCACACCTACTTCATGCAGTCCGAACAGATCCCTACCCGGGTCCGGCTGGCGGTTGCCGAGCATTCCGAGCGCGGACAGTCGCGCTCGTCCTGGCGCGCCGGCGGCGTCCTGCTCCAGCATCTGCCCGAGCATGGCGGGGCAACCATGGCCGATCTGCCCGGCGACGGGGATTTCGAAAACGAGGAGATGGCCGACCCCGATTTTGTCGAGGACGATCGGTGGACCGAGGCAAAGGCGCTGCTCGACACCCTTACCGATGCCGAGCTTGCCGATCCCGACCTTTCCTCCGAACGGCTTCTGTTCCGGCTCTACCACGAAACCGGCGTGCGGGTCTTCGAACCCCAGACCCTTGTCGAGCGCTGCACCTGCTCGGCTGAACGCGTTGAACAGATGATCAACGACTTTACCCCAGAAGACAGGGACGAGATGGTGGTTGATGGGCAGATAGAAGTCGTGTGCGAGTTCTGCTCGACCCACTACCACTTCAATCCCAATCAGTTCTGAGCGATCGAAATGACCGTTGAAAAAGGCGATCCTTCGGGGTCGCCTTTTTTGTGGGGTTGGCGCCCAGCCTTACCGGCCTTTCCAAAAGTTCATTTGTAACGGTCTGGTGTCGCAGGTAAAAATTTTCCGATACGGACCCGTTCGGCCGACCTTGGCCGTCCGATGTGTTGTTGGGCAAGGAAAGCGCCTTTGGAAAACCTACCCGGCTCCGGCTACGTCGCCTCGACTGAAAAAAGCGAAGATCAGCCGAAAACCGAAAAGCCGCGTGCGCGGTTCGGCCTGATATCCGCACTCGTCCGTCTTGGGCTGGCGGTGCTTATTCTGGTGCTTGCCGTTTATTGGGCGTTCAGTTGGGTTGCCCAGCGGCCCGACGCTCCCCAGCGCATGAATCGCGAACGAACCTTTACGGTCGAGGTCATCGACCCGGTTTATGCAAGCCACAGTTCATCGATCACAGCCTACGGTCAGGTGGCGTCGGCGCGCACCATCGAGCTTCGCTCCCTCGTGGCCGGCAGGGTGCTCGAAATCTCGCCCGATTTTGCTGTCGGGTCCCAGGTGGAGGAAGGTGACGTGCTCGTCCGCGTCGATCCGTTTACCTACACCGGCGCCGTGGTCGAGGCCCGCGCCGCAGTGGCCGATGCCGAACTTTCCCTCGCTGAAGCCGAGGAGGCCTATGCTCTCGAACAGAGCGCCATCACCGCCGCCCAGGAAGCGCTGACATCGGCCCAGACCGACCTCGAGCGTGCCCGTTCTCTGCTTTCCAGCGGCGCCGCCACTCAGCAAACGGTCGACACCCGCGCGCTCACGGTTTCCGAGCGCCAGCAGGCGCTCGATCAGCGCCAGTCCAATCTTGTCACCCTCAACGCCCAGATCCTGCGCCAGCAGGCGGCAATAGCCCAGGCCGGCTACGCCCTTGAATCGGCCGAGCGCGACTTGGCCAATACCGAGATCACCGCGCCTTTCACCGGTATCGTCACCGCCCGCAATGTCACCGCCTCCGCCTATGTCGGCGCCAATGAGGCGGTAGCCTCGATCTATGAGAGCGACGCGCTCGAAGTGAGCTTCATGGTTTCGGACGCGACCTATGCCACCTTGCGCCGCGACGGGCTGTTCGATCGTTCGGTAGAAGTGTCGCGCACCACAGGAACGGATGCCGAGCGTATTTCGGGCCGGATTGCGCGTGTCGCTCCCGAGATCGATTCCGCCACTGGCGGCGTGACGCTCTATGCCGAACTCGACAGTGAAGGGGCCGAACTCCTGCGTCCGGGAACTTTCGTGAGCGTCGAGGTCGAAGGCGTGACCCACGAAAACACCCTCCTTGTGCCGGAAACCGCGCTCTATGACGATAATCACCTCTACGTCATCCGCGACGGTCGGATGGCGGCGGTCGATGTCGATATACGCGACCGGGATGGCGCCCAAATCATCATTTCCGCCGACATCGCCGAGGGCGAACGCATCATCACCACGCGCCTGTCTCAGGCCGGTGAGGGTGTAGCGGTGCAGGTCGAGGGCGAGGAGCAGGCGACTGGCCCTCAGGGGGGCGATGGGCCGGGTGGGCCCGGCGGCGGGCCGGTCGTGATCGGCCGCGGACCGGGAGGCTGAAATGCGCCCCTCTCCGCAGGCCTCGACCGGTGTGATCGCCGCTTTCGTTCGGCACCGCAACGCCGCCAATCTCTTTATGATCCTGTTTGTCCTGTTCGGTTGGTGGGGGCTGTCCAATCTCAACCGGCAATTGATGCCGAACACTGAAACGCGTTCCATCGAGATCTCGATCAGCTGGCCCGGAGCAACGGCCGAAGATGTCGAACGCAATGTGCTCCTGCTCATCGAGCCGGCCGTACAGAGCGTCGATGGCGTGATCTCCATGACCTCGAACGCCCGCGAAGGGCGCGGCTCGATTACTCTGAATTTCGAGCGCACGGTGGAAATGCAGACCGCCGAACGGCTTGTCCAGACCGCAGTGTCCTCGGTCACCGGTCTCCCTGACGGTGCTGAGACGCCGAGCGTTTCAGCGCCACGCTTTTTCGATCCGGTCGCCGCCATTGCCATTTCGGGCCCTTTCCCTGAAGAAGCCCTGCGGCGCTACGCCCGTGAAATTCGCGACGGCCTTCTGGCCTCGGGCGTCGACCGCGTCGAATTCACCGGCTATCGCGATCGTCAGATCGTCATCGAGATCGATGATGCCAAACTGCGCCAATTGGGTTTGACACTCGATGACCTGTCGGCTGCCCTCACGCCCAATTTCGCAGATCAGCCATCCGGCTCGCTCAGCGGAGATTTTGACGCCCAGATCCGCGCGGCCGCCAACGAGCTTTCGGCCCAGGAAATCGCCCAGACCGAAATCCTGTCCTCAGCGACCGGGCAGAGCCTGACCTTCGGCGATGTGGCCACCATCACCGACACTTTCGATCCCGATACCCCGCTCGGCTACATGCGCGGCGAACCCGCCATAAAGCTGCAGGTCTCGCGCGCCGCCAGCGCTGACACCGTAACGACATTCGAAGCGGTTCAGGCCTATGTCGAGGAGTTGCAGCCTACCCTGCCGCAATCGCTGCACGCCGTCGTTTTCGACGCCGCCGCCGACCAGGTCAATCAGCGCCTCGGGCTGTTGATATCCAACGGTGTCGCCGGCTTCTTTCTGGTGCTCGTTGTCCTGTTCCTGTTTCTCGATGGCCGCATTGCCATCTGGGTTGCCATGGGCATCCCCGTCGCCATCATGGGGACGCTCGGCGCGATGTATCTCATGGGGCTTACGCTCGACATGATCTCGATGTTCGCGCTCATGATGGTGCTCGGCATTATCGTCGATGACGCCATTGTGGTGGGCGAGCATACGGCCACGCTTTACCGCCAGGGCTTGTCGCGAACCGACGCCGCGATCCGCGCCGCCGGCGCCATGGCGGCGCCTGTCATCGCCTCGGCGCTGACCACCATCGCCGCGTTTGCTCCCATCTGGCTCGTCGGCGATGTGGTGGGCCAGATCGTTTCGCCACTGCCCGTCGTGGTTGTGGCGGTCCTGATCGCCTCCCTGATCGAGTGCTTCTTCATCCTGCCTGGCCACCTCGCCCACGCCCTGCCGCGTGAGCGCAAGCAGGCCGGCCGTTTTAGGCGCACGTTCGACAAGGGGTTCGATTTCTTCCGCGACCGCCTCTTCGGCGGGCTGGCAGCCATCAGCTATTCCTGGCGCTATGTCACCGCCGCCATCGCCCTTACCATCACTCTCGGTGCGCTTGGCGTATACGGATCGGGCGCCCTGCGGTTTGAGTTTTTCCCGACGGCAGAGGGCGAAAGTTTCAACGTTTCTGCCCAGTTCCAGGCCGGAACACCCCAGTCGCAAATGGCGAACACCATCCAGGCCATCGAGGATGCCGTCTCGGAGGTGGAAGCGGGTCTGACGCCCGATGGCGAACAGCTCATCGTCACCACCTATGCCAGCCTCGACCTTGAGGAAGGGCGGGCCGATTTCGACGTCTATCTGACCCCGTCCGAGGAGCGCTCGGTTCGCACGGACACGATCACCCAGGCCATCGATGAAAATCTCCCGGCGGTTGCCGGTGTCGAAAGCATCAGCATTCGCCAATACCGCGGCGGACCGCAGGGCTCCGCGGTCGATGTGCGTTTCGTTGGCGGGGATGCTGCAACGCTCAAACTCGCCGCCGAGAACCTCAAGGACGTGCTCGAAGGGTTCGATGAGGTCGATACCGCCTTCGATACCCTGTTTTACGGCAGCCCCGAGCTCGTCATGTCGCTCAATGCGCGTGGGACGGCACTGGGCTTTGATCTTGCATCCCTTGGGTCGCAAGTGCGCAGCGCCTTCCAGGGCGAGGACGTCGCGACCGTCGCCTCCAATGAGGATGAGATCACCGTTCGCCTCGTGCGCACCGTCGACGCCGAAGGCTCCTCGGCGTTGCGCGACATGTGGGTGCGCGCGCCGAGCGGGGAATATGTTCCGCTTTCGTCCATCGTGAGCTTTTCCGAGCAGCAGGGCTTTGCCTTTATCGCCCGCGAGGAAGGCCGCACCGCTGTTTCTGTCCGCGCCTCGGTCGCCGAAGGTGTCGACCACGCCGATATTCTGGCGCGGCTCGAAGCCGATTATCTGCCCACAATCGTCAATCGCTATGGAATTTCCTACGAGTTTGGCGGCCGGCAGGCTGAGCAGAATGCCGCTTTCGCCGATCTGGGCACGGGCATGATTGTCGCGCTGGCCGTAATGTACATCATCATCTCATGGATCTTCGCAGCCTATTTCACCCCGATCGCTGTCATGGTCATTATTCCCTTCGGCGTTGCCGGCGCTGTCTGGGGCCATTACCTGCTTGGGCATAACCTGACCATCATTTCGATGATGGGCATGCTCGGGCTCGCCGGTATCCTGGTCAATTCCTCGATTGTTCTGATTTCGAGGATGAACGAGCGCAGGGCCCAAGGCGAGGGCCTGCGCGATGCCGCGATCGGCGCGTCCAAGGATCGGTTGCGCGCCGTCATGCTGACCTCGCTCACCACCATCGGCGGTCTGCTGCCGCTCCTGTTTGAAACCAGCCTCGTTGCCCAGATGCTCGTCCCCATGGCCCTGACCATCGTTTCGGGCCTGACGTTGGCGACCTTGCTCGTGCTGTTCCTCGTTCCCGCCGTCCTTGGTATCGGTGCCGATATCAGGGCCGTACTGCAATGGGTGTTCCTCACCCCCAACGCCTTGACGGTCCGGGAAATGCTGGCCGGTCGGCAGCACCTCTCGCCGCCGGCCGACCCGGCCGAATAAGGATCATCAGGCACGCCAGAAGCGCGGTGTGAACAGCACAAGCACCATGAGCACTTCGAGCCTGCCCACCAGCATGCCGATGGTCAAAAGCCATTTGGTAACATCGGAAACGCCCGCAAAACTTCCTGCTGGCCCTAATTCGGGGCTGAGCGCCGGCCCGACATTGGAAATTGCTGTCGCCGCGGCTCCCAGCGCGTCCAGCGGTTCCAGACCGGACAGCGACAGCAGCACCGCGAGCAAAAGAAAGCTCGAAAAATAGATGAAGACGAAGCTTTGTACCGATGTCGAAACGGTGTCGGGCAGGGGCCGGCCGTTGTAGCGTTTGACATAGACCAGGGACGGAAAGACGATCTCGCGAATATGCTGGTAAAGATCGCGTGCCAGCACCTGAAAGCGGAAGATCTTGATGCCGCACGAGGTCGAGCCCGTGCAGCCTCCGATAAACATGATGACAAAGAACAGCGACGCCGCCAACGGTCCCCAGGTCGAAAAGTCGGCGACCCCAAAGCCACTGCCGGTAATGATCGAAACGACCGAAAACAGCCCGTGCCGAAATGCTTCCTCGCCCCTAGCAATGTCGCCGGTCAACTGCACGAAAACCACGATCATCGTGGCCAGTCCGATCAGATAGAGGAACAACCGGACCTGGGAATCGCGGAACAACTCCCCGAATGAGCCTTGCAGCATGCCGACATAGAGCACGAAGGGCAGGGCGCCCAGGATCATGAACACCACCGAGACGTAATGAATCGCTGGCTGATCGAAGGCGCCCAGCGAGGCGTCGCGGGTCGAAAATCCGCCCGTCGCCACCGTCGAGAGCGAGTGGACCAGCGCATCGAACGCACCCATTCCGGCCAGCCAGTAGGCGACCGCGCAAGCAAAAGTGAGGATGCAATAAACGATGACCATGGCCGTGGCGATCTGCGCGGCCGCAGGAAGGATCTTGTCGGGCGTCTCGAACGCCTCGGCGCGGAACATCTGCATGCCGCCAACCCGCAGCATGGGCAGAACGGCAATCGCCATCACCACCACGCCCAGCCCCCCGAACCATTGCAGCAATCCGCGCCACAACAGGATGCCGGGGGCTGTGGTGTCGAGCGTCGTGATGACCGTCGACCCGGTCGTGGTGATCCCCGACATGGCCTCGAACATCGCGTCGGTAAAGCTCAGGCCCAGATTGGACATATAGAGCGGCAGGGCGCCGAAAATCGTCAGCACCACCCAGATCGAGACCGTCATCAGGAAGGCCTGGCGCAGGTTGAGCTCGGATTTGTGGCCCGTCGATGAGGCCCACAGTCCCGCACCGAAGATCATGGTGATCAGCGAGGCTGTGAGAAACACCAGCCAGTCTTCATTGCCCACAACCAGATCGGCGAGGGCGGGCAGCAGCATGGCAAGACCGAGCGCTGCAGTAAGCGCGCCGATAGCCGAAAAGATCGTGCGGAAATCCATGCCCGACTGTGCTGCGCCCTGTCGCCTGAAGAGGTTGGGAGACTAGACCTGTTCGAGGGCAAACGAAAGATCGGCGATCAGATCGTCGGCATCCTCGAGCCCCACCGAAAGGCGCAACAGCCCGTCGGTGATGTCCATCTCGATCTTTTCCTCCGGTGTAAACCGTTGATGGGTGGTCGTCGCGGGATGAGAGATGATCGATTTCGCATCACCAAGATTGTTGGAAATTGCTATCACCGCCAGCGCATCGGCGAGAGCGAATGCCGCCTGTTTACTGCCTTTAGGCGTGAACGCAACCAGCGTCGATCCGGCTCCCATCTGTCGTTTCGCCAATTCGTATTGCGGATGTGAAGGATGGAACGGATAGGAAATCGAGTCGACCTTGGGATGATCGGCCAGAAAATCGGCGATCTTCGCAGCGCTTTCGGTCATCGCCTTGACACGCAGCGGCAGGGTTTCGAGTCCCTTGAGCAGCACCCAGGCGTTGAAGGGCGAAATCGATGGGCCGGTCTGGCGGATGATGGTGTGCACATCGGCCTCGATCAATTCCTTGCGCCCCAGAATCAATCCGCCCATGGCGCGGCCCTGACCGTCGATGTGCTTGGTGGCCGAATAGGTGACGAGATCGGCGCCGAGCTCCAATGGTTTCTGCCAGACGGGTGTTGCAAAGACATTGTCGACGATCAGCACGGCGCCATGGGCATGAGCAATCTCGGCAACCGCTTTGATGTCGACAAGTTCGAGCGTCGGGTTGGTCGGGGTCTCGACAAACACCACCTTGGTGTTGGGCTTCATGGCACGCGCGAAATTTTCAGGGTCGCGGCCATCCACAAGGCTCGATTCAACGCCCCAGCGCGGCATATAGGTCTCGATCACGAACCGGCATCCACCGAACAGCGCCCGCGCCGCAACCACATGGTCGCCGGCCCGAAGCTGGCTCATCACGGCCGTGGTGACTGCGGCCATGCCCGTCGCCGTCGCGCGCGCCGCTTCAGCGCCTTCGAGCAGTGCCGCCCGTTGCTGGAACATTTCCACTGTGGGGTTGGAAAAGCGCGAATAGATGTGCCCTGGTTCTTCGCCCTTGAAGCGCGCTTCCGCGCCGCCCGAGGTGGGATAGACGAAACCGGAATTGAAAAAGATCGCCTCGGAGGTTTCCCCATGCTGGGAGCGCTCCATGCCGCCATGCACCAGCATCGTCTGCGCCTTGCGGCGCTTGGGATCGAAGAGCGGATTGCTGGTCTTGTCAGACATGGATGTACCTCAAACGAAAAAACCGGCGCGCGATGCGGCCGGTTCGAACTGGTCACTTTAGCAGTCTTTTTTAAGGTGGCCTGCAATCGGACCGGCCAAATCACCACCAACTGCACCACAGCGCAGTCAGCACTGAGTTACTCCCAAATGGCGCTTGGCGTCAATCGCCTCAATTGGTAAGCCAGTGCAAAGGGTTTGCATGAGGCGCACGGGGATATGAGCAACACTTGGCCAACCGGAGTATTTTCCGCCAGGCTGATCCAGAACTTGTCCGATGAAGGTGCGATCAGCGCCGGCCGGCCCTACGACCCCGATCAGATACAACCGGCGAGCCTCGATCTGCGGCTCGGCGAAACCGCCTTCCGCGTGCGCTCGAGTTTTCTCCCCGGCCCGGGCAAGACGGTGACCGAGCGGATCGAAACCTTAAAGCTCCACGAGATTGACCTGACGAAAGGCGCTGTTCTCGAACGGGGCTGCGTTTATATCGTGCCGCTCCTTGAAAGCCTCGACCTGCCCGAAACGGTCAGCGCCTCGGCCAATCCAAAATCCTCCACCGGACGGCTCGACATCTTTACCCGCGTCATTTCCGATGCAGCGCGCAGCTTCGATATCGTCCCAGCCGGGTACAAGGGCGCGCTCTATCTCGAAATTTCCCCCCGCACCTTCCCGGTTCTGGTGCGCACTGGCTCGCGCCTGTCCCAGATGCGGTTCCGGGTCGGTGACGCCCGCCTCGATGCCGCCGGTCACAAGGCGCTTCATGCCGAACAGACACTGGTTTTCGATCCCAACATGGATGTGGGTGAGGGCGTCTCGCTGTCCATCGATCTGGTCGGCGAGGGCCGCAACGGCTTGATCGGCTTTCGCTCCAAGCGGCATACGGCGGTTGTCGATGTCGATAAGAAAAACGCGCTCGATGTCCTCGATTATTGGGACCCTCTGGTTAATCGTGGCTCGGGCGAGCTGATCCTTGATCCCGACGAGTTCTATATTCTCGTCTCGCGCGAGAGCGTGCACGTGCCGCCCGATTATGCCGCCGAGATGGTGCCCTTCGATCCGCTGGTCGGTGAGTTTCGTGTCCACTATGCCGGCTTTTTCGATCCCGGCTTCGGGCATTCGGCCGCCGGTGGAACCGGGTCGCGCGCCGTGCTTGAAGTCCGCAGCCGCGAAGTGCCTTTCCTTCTGGGTCACGGCCAGACCATAGGGCGTCTGATCTATGAGAAGATGGCCGAACGGCCAGAGATGCTCTACGGCTCGGCGCTCGGATCGAACTATCAGGCCCAGAGCCTGAAACTCTCCAAGCACTTCAAATCCTATCCCTGAACAAAAAAAAGGCCGGGGCGAACCCCGGCCTTCTCTTTTTGTTGAGCGCTAAAGCGTCGCTTACGAAGCGGCGCGGGCGGCGTCGAGCCAGCCGTCGACAGCGTCGCGATTGTCTTCAATCCACTGGGCGGCCTGGGCTTCGATGTCGTCGTCGCCAGCGTTCATCGCCGCGTTCTGGGCAAAGATGTCGCCGAGCGGAATTTCCACGGCTTCGAGCAGTGCGCCGACCGCAGGATTTTCACCCAGGAACGCTGAATTGACGACCGGGTTGATGTCGTTGGCCGGAAACCCGAGCGTGCACGGATCATTGACGCACCCTTCCACGCCATCGAGCACCGCAGCGTCGGCGAGGCTCATGTCGGGAAGGTCGACCTCGGGCACCTCGATCCACATCACGTCTTCACCTGGGACCAGCTCATTGACCGTCCAGTTCGGGGTCCATGTGTAGAACAGGATGTTCTCGCCCGATTCATAGGCGGCGACCGCATCGGCCATGGAAGCTGCGTAGCCAGCCTTGATGGGGTTGATGTGATCGCGAAGATCATAGGCATCGAGATGGTGTTCTATGTTGATCTCGCAGCCCCAGCCTGGAGGGCAGGCGACCATGTCCGCCAGGCCGTCGCCATTGCGGTCGAAGGCTTCCTTCACTTCATCGCGCTTGAAATCTTCAAGCGAAGTGATGCCGAACTCCTCGATTGCCGAGGCGTTCACCAGATAGCCTTCCAGCGCCCCGCCTTCGGCAACGGCACCCACAAGCTCAGCGCCCTGGCTGAAGGTATCTTCATAGGTGTTGTGCAGCGGGAACCAGCCATTGACCCACAGATCCATGTCCCCCTGCGCTACCGACTGGTAGAACGGGGGATTGTCCAGCGTGGTGATCTGGGGAACCTCATATCCGAGCTCCTGGAGGAGCTGGCGGTAGATTTCGGCATGGAACCAGCCGGTATCCCATGTCGCCTGCGCCATGTTGACGGTGACGCCTTCGCCAGGATTGTCCTGGGCGATCGCGGCGACCGGTGCTGTGCCCAGAACGGCGACAGCGGTCAGGGATACGAGAGTGTTTTTGAGACTGAACATGATGCTTCTGTCTCCTCTTTCTTTTGGTCTTCAGATGGACGGGGCCTGGCCCGCCATGCGGAAGCCTGGGCAGATTGAGCCCAGGCGATAGAAGCGGCGGCAAATGGCGCCGCCGCGTCATCGGAAGCGGCCCCTCAGGCCGCCTTCTTGGTTTCGCCCAGGGGGCGTGTGCCCCTGAAGCGAATGAGATTGAACAGCACCTGCCGCAGGGACACGGTGTTGCCGGCGTTCTTTTCGCCCAGCCCTTGCGTAATGCGGTCGAGAACGATGGCGAGGATAACGATCCCCACGCCACCCGCGGTCGCGCCGCCGACGTCAAGGCGTCCAAGCCCGGTATTGACCACCAGGCCAAGTCCGCCCGCACCGATCAGTGCGGCAATGACCACCATCGAGAGCGCCAGCATCAGGGTCTGATTGAGACCGGCCATGATCGTGCGCAGCGCCAGCGGAATCTGCAGGTCCACAAGCATCTGCCAGCCGGTCGAACCGAACGCCTGAGCCGCTTCGATCAGGTCTCCGCGCACATTGCGGATACCAAGGTTGGTCAGCCGGATGATCGGTGGCAGCGCAAAGATGATGGTGGCGATGATGCCCGGCGCCATGCCCACGCCAAACAGCATGACGATGGGCACCAGATAAACGAACGACGGAATGGTCTGCATGATATCGAGGATCGGACGCACGACCTTCCAGGTCATGTCGCTGCGCGCCGCCAGAATACCGACCGGGATGCCGATGACGGCACAGAACAGCACCGAGGTTATGATCATGGCCAGCGTCGTCATGGTCTCGGGCCAAAGCCCGATCATGTCGATGAAGGCAAAGCCGATCAGCGTGAAAATCGCCATGCCGCGTCCGGCCCATTTCCATGCCGCCAGCGCAAAGGCGCCGGTGGTCAGGAGCATCGGCACGAAATTGAAGAAATCGTCCAGAGCGTTGAGTACCATGGTAATCGGCACCTGGGCCGCGCGAAAGGCCGGCCGGAAATTGGGTACAAGCCACCCGCGGACGAAATCGTTGATCCAGTCGTCGAAGGGGATGATGAGGAGGTCGCCGGGACTAAACATTCGTGCGCTCCTTTTCTGAAGAGGTTTCGGGCGCTGGAACGGGCGCATCGGGTGCTGCCTCTTCGGGGTCACCCGAAAGCTGGGCGAACACGTCCTGAGGTTCGACGACGCCGACGAGCCGATCCTTGTCATCGGTCACCGCGATGGGCAATCCGGCGCTTGCCGAACCGTAAAGTTCATTGAGCTGCTGGTCCGCGTCGGCGGTGGGATACTCGGTAAGCATCACATCCTCCAACACCGGATTGGGCATGCCATTGTCGAGCGTTGCCGCCGCCAAATCCTGATAGGTGACGATGCCCGCCACCTTGTCCTTGGCATCGACCACATAGAGCGCGTTGCGGTTGAGGTCTTCCATGGTGCGCATGGCGTCCTCGGCATTGTCCGTGCCCAGCCTGACCGAGGCGGGATCGTTGGAGACGTCCTCGGCAGTAAACACCCGTCCCCTGTCGATGTCGGCGACGAATGCGGCGACATAATCATCTGCCGGGTTGGAAACGATCTCCTGCGCCGAGCCGACCTGAACGAATTTGCCGTCTTTCATGATGGCGATCTTGTCGCCCAGCAGCAGTGCTTCGTTGAGATCGTGCGTGATGAACACTATGGTCTTTTTGAGCGTCTTCTGAAGAGCCAGCAATTCGTCCTGCATCTCGCGCCGGATCAGCGGGTCGAGCGCACCGAACGGCTCGTCCATGAGCAGCACTTCTGGACCGGTTGCAAGCCCGCGAGCCAGCCCCACGCGCTGCTGCATGCCGCCGGAAAGCTCTGAGGGCAGACTGTCGGCCCAGGCCGCAAGGCCAACCTGCTCGAGAGACTTGAGTGCCCGTTCGCGGCGCTCAGCGGGCTTTACGCCCTTTACCTTCAGGCCATAGGCGGCGTTATCGGCGACAGACCAGTGGGGAAACAGCGCAAAATGCTGGAACACCATGGTGATCTTTTCGCGTCTGATCCGACGAAGCTGCTCCTGCGAGCAGGTCGCTACGTCCTCGCCGTCAATCATGATCGAGCCCGAAGTGGGCGGGATCAGGCCATTGAGCATGCGCACCAGGGTCGATTTGCCTGAACCCGAGAGTCCCATGACGACGAAGATTTCACCTTCGCCCACATCGAAACTCGCATCCTGCACACCCACCGTGGCACCCGTCTGCTCGAGAATGTCTTCCTTGGACGTGCCCGCATCGAGCAGTTCGAGCGCGTCGGCGGTTTTCTCTCCGAAGACCTTGAAGACGTTTCGCACTGATAACTTGACTGCCATGAGTCTCCTTGTTGAAAATCTGCAGTAAACGACTGTAAATATCGCCCTGTATTCGTTATATAGTTGCTGAGCACAAAAAGACACCGCGCCAGAATCGACGTCGAGGCTGGCCGGTCATCGCGCTACAATAGAATGTTGATTTATGATATTAACCGCCCCAGCCGGCGATATCAACAGCGGCATGACGATTTTTTGCCGCAATTACCGCATCGATAACATCTGGTCGCGCGGTGGATGGCGGCGTGATGGCGAAAAACAACTCAAATATCGCTAGGATAAACTTTTTGGGAGCCATCGACCGGCATCCGGAGTGAGCTCGTATACGCGACTTGACGGTCGGCCCGATTTGCAGCACACAAGCACTCGTTCAGCGCCGATGCGCCGTGCGGGTGTAGCTCAATGGTAGAGCAGAAGCTTCCCAAGCTTACGACGAGGGTTCGATTCCCTTCACCCGCTCCATTTTTTCTAGCTCTTCCCCAGGCGCCTGAATATGCTTGAAAAAGGTGGGTCACGCCCGGCGTTTGGGGTGCGCCGACTGTCGCGGTCAGATCTCTGCCCGATCAGCGAGAAGATGCGTTGCGCAGTCTGCATCGGTGACTACGACATTGACGTGCCCGGCTCCAACGACGGCGCGCATTATGGTGTGCTTGTGCTCCCCGCCCGAGGCGACGATGCGCGTGGGGATTTTCCTGAAATCGCCGAGTTCCGGTGACATCACCTGGTGGTTGAGCGGGTGGTCGATCTGCCGCCCTTCGCTGTCGACATAGCGGCCGATGACGTCGCCTACAGCGCCGGCGTTCACCAGATCGTTGGGCGTTACCCCTTCGGGCAATCCGTATCGAACCTGAAGCGATCGGCCTGACACGTCACCGACGCTGACCAGTCCCACATCGGCGTTGCAGATTGCCTCGAGTGCCTTGCGGAAACTGTTCTGGGCAACGATGGCCCCGCGGGCTTCGGCGCTGTCCATATAGATCGGGGCGACCAGATAATTGCCGCTGGCCCCGAAACGCTCGGCAAAGCTGCGCACGATTTCGAATGTGTTGATCTCGGTGCCGTGGGTCAGCCCGCCCATGATCGAATAAACTTCGAGTTCTTCGAAATTCTGCGGCCGGGCCGACATTATGGTCTCGCGCAGGGTGGTGCCCCATCCCAGTCCGATGGTCCGTGGCTTGCGGGCATTGATCAACCGCGTGAGATAGTCGGCGGTTGCCTTGCCCAGCACCTTGTGCACGAGCGCCGGGTCGGATGGGGTGGGCACAACGACAGCGGCCTCAAGCCCGAATCTGTTGCACAGCCGCGCTTCGAGTTCGGCGCACAGGCTGAGCGGGGAGTTGAAATGCACCGAAACCAGTCCGGTTTCGTGGGCCTGGGCCAGCATTTCGTTGACGCGCCGGCGCGTCAGGTTCAGTCGTGCCGCGATATTGGCCTGGGTCATGCCCTCGACATGATAGTACCACGCCGCCTGAACCATCAGGTCTTCGCTCTCGTCCTGCATCGTCATCCCTCGTTGTTACATATGTCACGCGACCGTAACATATGTAACGTAACGGTATCGAGCGACCGCAAGGCGGCATGATTTCAATTGCCGCGAACGGCGAGAAATTCAACCCGTTTCATTCAGAAGCGGATCGAAACAAGGACGAAGACGATGAACACGATTTTCAGGGGTGCCGCTCTGACGGCCCTCGCGGGATCGCTTGCCGTGGTGGCTTTGCCCGTTCTGGCCCAGGACAAGACGACGATCGAATGGTGGTACGCCAATGGTGGCCAGATCGAAGTGGCCATTCAGGACATGATTGCCGAGTTCAACACCAGTCAGGACGATTTTGAAGTCGTCGGTGTCCGCAAGGGCAATTACGAAGAAACCTTCGCCGCCATGATCGCCGCCTATCGCGTCGGCCAGCATCCCACCATCATCCAGGCCACCGAACGCAGCTTTCTCACGATGCTCCATTCGAACGCCGCGGTTCCGGTGAACCAGCTGATGGCCGAACAGGGCTATGACACCGACTGGAGCGATTTTATTGCCCCGGTCGCCGATTTCTATGTGGTCGATGGCGCACCCGCGGCCCTGCCGTTCAACTCCTCGACCGGCATCATGTGGTTCAACGCCGACCATTTCGAGGCCGCCGGTTTCGACAAACCGGCCGAGACCTGGGACGAATTCGAAGAACAGCTCTATGCCATCAAGGATCAGGGCATCTCCGAATGCGGCATGGTGCTGAATTCCGATTTCCCCTGGAGCCTGCTCGAAGCCTATTCGACAATCAACGACTACCCCTTCGGGACGCAAGCCAATGGCTTTGATGGGCTGGGCACTGAATATGTCTATAACACCACCCCGGTGGTCCAGCAGGTCGAGCGCCTCAAGCGTTGGATCGACGACGGCATCATCCAGCTCTCGGGCAATGGCATGTCGCCGGCCCAGCTTTTCAACTCGGGCACATGTTCGACCTGGTCGGCCTCCACGGCTTCCCATGCCGGCGTCGAGGCAGAGGCCCAGTTCAACTGGAGCGCCACCCTCCAGCCGCACGAAGCTGGCGTCGAGCCGCACAATTCCAACATCGGCGGCGCAGCCCTTTGGGTTCTCCAGGGCAAGGCCGATGAGGAATACGCGGCGGCGGCTGCCTTCATCGACTTCGTAGCCCAGCCCGAAACCCAGGCCTGGTGGAGTGAACAGACCGGCTATATCCCGGTCACCAACGCGGCCTACGAGCTGATGGCCGACCAGGGCTTCTTCGAGGAGCATCCGACCCGCGAGATCGCGTTGCTCCAGCTCACCCGGCACGAACCGACCGATAACTCGCGCGGCATGCGGTTTGGCAATTCCAACCAGTGGTGGGCCGTCCTGCTCGAGGAACTCGAAGCGGTCTGGACCGACCAGAAATCCGCACAGGAAGCCCTGGACAGCTCGGTTGCCCGTGGCAACGAAATCCTGCGCCAGTTCGAGCAGCTCCATGCCGGCAGCTGACATCCTCATCTCCGCAGGGGTGCCGAAAGGCACCCCTCTCTTCGACGCCCGCCGCCTGTTCGAAAGGCTCATGCGGTCCAGCGAAGACGGCCTCAAGCGCGCGCATTTCAAGAACCACTGGTTGGCCGCGGCGCTGCTCTCGCCGCAACTGATCATCCTCTTGTTTTTCTTTTTCATTCCCTCCTGGAAAGCGCTTTCGCTCGCTTTCGTCCAGGTCGATCCCTTCGGCGGCAAATCGCTGTTTGTCGGCTGGCGCAACTTTACGGAGCTGTTCGCCAGCGAATCCTATCGCAACAGCGCATGGCTGACCTTCTGGTTCACCATCGTCCAGAACATCGCGACGCTCGCATTGGCCGGGGCCCTGGCCTTTGCCACCGACCACATCATTCGCGGCCGCTTCGCCTATCGCAGCATCCTGTTGCTGCCCTACGCCATTGCGCCGGTGATCTCAGGCGCCATCTGGGCTTATCTGTTCAACCCGACTGTCGGCCCCGTTGCCATGGGCATCCACGCCATGGGCCTGCCCTGGGACCCGAACCTGCGCTCGGGCGACGCGCTGATCCTGATCACCATTTCGGCGGTCTGGAAGCACATCTGCTACGATTACATATTCCTCGTGGCCGCCATGCTGGCCGTGCCGCAATCCCTGCGCGAGGCAGCCGCCATCGACGGCGCCGGCCAGCTCAAGCGGTTCTTCACCATCTCGCTGCCCCTCATCACGCCCACGATCATGTACCTGTTCATCATCAACATGGTCTATGGGCTCTTCGACACCTTCCCGATCATCGATGCGGTGACCAGCGGCGGGCCTGCCGGCTCGACCACAACGCTGGTCTACAAGGTCTATCAGGATGGCTTCGTCATGCTCAATCTGGGCTCTTCGGCCGCCCAGTCGGTGATCCTGATGATCCTCGCGGTCACCTTCACCGTGCTCCAGTTCCGCGCCATGGACCGCAAGGTCAACTATCAGGTTTAGCCATGATCGAGCGTAGTCCCACCCTCACTGTCATTTGCCACATCATCCTGATCGTCGGCGCGATCATCGTTTGCGCGCCGCTCTATTTCGCCTTCGTGGCCGGCTCGCACACCGGGCAGGCCATCCAGCAGGTTCCGATGCCGGTGCTGCCCGGGGAGATGTTCTTTGAAAACCTGGCCATTGCGTGGGAAACCGCCGATTTCGGGCAGTCCTTCCTCAACACGCTGATCGTGACCACCGGCATCGTCGTGGGCAAGATCATCCTGTCGATCCTTGCCGGCTTTGCCATCACCTATTTCCGGTTTCCCTTCCGGCTGACCGCCTTCTGGCTGATCTTCATGTCGCTCATGCTGCCGGTCGAGGTGCGCATCCTGCCAACCTATGAATCGGTGGCCGACGTGGCCGGGCCGATCCGCTGGTTGATGGACACAACCGGCATCTCGTTTCTGATCGAAATGCTCACCGGATACACCGTCGATGCACGCTTTAACTGGAACCTGGTCAACACCTATCCGGGCCTGACGCTGCCGCTCATCGCGTCGGCAACGGCGGTGTTCCTGTTCCGGCAATTTTTCATGACCGTGCCCGAAGATCTGTGCGAGGCCGCCAAGCTCGACGGCACCACGCCCATGAAATTCCTGCGCGATATCCTGCTGCCTCTTTCGCTCCCCAACATCGCCGCGCTGGCCATCATCCTCTTTGTCTATGGCTGGAACCAGTATCTCTGGCCCCTGCTGTTCACGACGCAAAAGGACATGATGACCGTCATCATCGCCCTCAAGGGCCTGATGCCCGGACCAAACGATCCCGCAGCGTGGTGGAGCTACGCCATGGCAGCCTCGTTTGTCGTCATGCTCCCCCCAACTTTCGTCATTCTCGTCCTCCAGCGCTGGTTCGCCAGAGGGCTGGTGGATTCGGGAAAATAATTTCAACCCAAAGGTTCTCAAAATGACTCAGATCGTAGGCCATCGCGGTGGTCGCAATCTCTGGCCGGAAAATTCGCTCACCGGATTTCGCAACGTGCTCGGCACGGGCGTGGATGCCGTCGAATTTGACGTGCATCTTTCCGATGCGGGCGAACTTCTGGTGATCCATGACGCCACTCTCGAACGCACGGCGGAGGGAACAGGGCAGGTTCGCTTCGTAACCCCCCAACAGCGCCGCACGATGCGTCTAAAGGACAGTCCCGATACCCTGCCCACCCTGGCCGAAGTGCTTGAAGTGCTGGCCGAAGGCAATTGCCATCTGCATGTCGAACTCAAATCCGACGAAGCCGGTGTCCCTTATCCTGGCCTCCCCGAGCGGGTTGCCGCTACGCTGACCCGGTTCGGGCTGACCGGCCGGAGCCATATGACCAGCTTCAACCTCGAGGTGCTGGACGCCTGCAAGGCTGCCGCGCCAGCCATTCCGCGGCTCTGTTCAATCAACCACAAATCGGCCCAAACGCTCGGCCTCGAGCAAACGCTGCGGGCGGCTTTGGATCGTGCCGACATCATTGCCATCGAAAAATCCCTGCTCGCTGAACACTGGGATACGGTTCTCGCCACCGTGCCGCTTGAGCACCTTGGTGCCTGGGTGCCCAATACCGAACAGGACATCGCGTTCTGGCTCGGGCGCCGCACCGGCTATCTGACCTCGGACGATCCGGTGCTCGCCCTGTCGGTCCGCGATCGGCTTGCCCTTTCGGCCTGAAAACCGACAGCAATTGTGTGGAGACCTTCGTGCCCTTATTGAACCGCCGCCTTTTTCTCGGCACCGGCCTGGCCGCCGCCGCTATTTGGCCAAGCCTTGGAAGCGCGCGTGCGCAGACTTTCGATACCGATCCGTTTGCGCTCGGCGTGGCGTCCGGCTGCCCGACCCCCGACGGCGTCATCCTCTGGACGCGGCTGATCTTTCCGGTCGAGCCCGTCCCGCTTGCCGATCCTTTCGCGCCGATCCCGGAAATCACCATTTCCCCCATGGATGTCTTCTGGGAAGTGGCCGAGGACGAAGCATTTTCGCGGCCGGTGCGCTCCGGCATCTATCGGGCGGTGCAGGACTGGGGCCACTCGGTGCATGTGGCGGGGGCCCGCCTTGAGGCCGACCGCTGGTATTTCTATCGCTTCCGCTGCGGCAATGCCGAAAGCCGGGTCGGACGCACCCGCACCGCGCCTTCGGTTGACGCGACCAACGACCGTTTCACCTTCGCCTTTGCGTCATGCCAGCAATATGAGCAGGGCTATTACAGCGCTTATCGCGACATGGCCCAACGCGACCTCGATCTCGTCGTTCATCTGGGCGATTATATCTACGAAGTCAGCTACGGCGCCCATCTGGTGCGCCGGCACGGCAATGGTTGGCCGCCAACCCTTCTGGGCGAATACCGCGACCGCCATGCCCAGTACAAATCCGATCCCGACCTGCAGGCGGCCCACGCCAATTTCCCCTGGCTGGCCGTCTGGGACGACCATGAGGTCATCAACAACTACGCCAATGACGACGCCCCCAATGTCATAGGTGGAGACAAGTTCCTGCGCCAGCGGGCTGCCGCCTACCAGGCCTGGTACGAGCATATGCCCGTTCCGCCCCTAGCCAGCCGCGACTTTTCCAATTTCAAGATCTATGGCCGGCATGGGTTCGGGCAGTTGCTTGATATCGCCATGCTCGACACCCGCCAATACCGCTCGGCGCCGCTCGAAGGCCCCGATGGTCCGCCCCAGCGCACCATGCTCGGCGACGCGCAGGAAGCCTGGGTCGACGCAACCCTCGATGCCTCGAAAGCCAAATGGACGATCATCGCCCAGCAGACGCTGCTCTCCGAACGCGACACAAAGGCGGGAAACGCAACTGGCTACAACCTCGATGGCTGGGACGGATACCGCTCGGCCCGCACCCGGCTGCTCGATTCGGTCCGCGCCTCGGGCACGGCCAATCCGCTGGTTATCGGTGGCGATCTGCATGCGTTTTATGCCGCCGACGTCAAAGAGGATTTCGCAAATCCTGAAAGTGCCACCCTCGCCACCGAATTTGTGACCGGGTCGATCACCTCCGATGGACCATCCCAAGCAAGCATTGCGACGGCGTTGGCCGAAAACCCGCATCTCAAATTCGCCAGCGGCCGCGAGCATGGCTACGCCATTCTCTCGCTCTCGCCCCAGAAGGCGCAGGCCGATTTCGTCGCTGTGTCCGACCGCAAGGACCCCAACGCCAGCGCCGCGATCTTTCAGAGCTTTGCCGTGCTTGATGGAATGGCGGGAGTGAACCGCCTATGACCCGGCCGCTTGATCTCGTCATTTTCGATTGCGACGGCGTGCTCATCGACAGTGAGCCGATCGCCAGCCGCACGCTGGCCAATTCCCTCAGTGCTGCCGGCCTTTCCATGACCGCCGAAGAAGCCCATCGCACCTTCACCGGCAAGTCCGAAAGCGATCTGCGCTTCTATTTCAAGGCGGCGGGCATCGGCGCGCTCGATACTCTGTTTTCGAACTGGCATTCCGATGTGTATGCGGCGTTTGCGCGGGAATTGCGGGCCATGGCCGGCATAGAACCGCTGCTGCGGGCCCTCGATGTCCCCAAATGCGTTGCCTCCAACAGCACCATGGCCCGCCTTAAAAGGAGCCTGGGGCTGCTTGAGCTATGGGATATTTTTGCCCCCCATATCTTCAGTGCCGAAATGGTAGCCAGACCAAAACCGGCGCCCGATCTGGTCCTCCATTGCCTCGCAGCCTTCGGCGCGCGGCCCGAACGCTCGATTATGATCGATGACAGCCACCACGGCATCCAGGCCGCCCGCGCCGCCGGGGTCCGGGCCATCGGGTTCGTCGATCCCAACGACCCGCGCCCCGACCGTCGTGAAGTCCTGCTTGCGGCCGGCGCTGCCGGCGTGGCCGTGGGCGCCCAGGACCTGGCTGCCCTGATCGTTGCCGATCTGGCACCCTCAACCCTCTAAAGACGGAAAACTGCGAACATGTCGAGCATTGCAATCAACCAGGCCCGGAAAGTCTATTCGGGCAATGTCACGGCCCTGCACGGCATCGACCTCGCCGTCGAGCCGGGGGAGCTCATGGTTCTGGTCGGCCCGTCCGGTTGCGGAAAATCGACGCTTCTGCGGATGATTGCCGGCCTTGAAACCATCACCAGCGGAACCATCGCCATCGACGGGCGCGTGGTCAACGCGGTCGAACCCGCGGCCCGAGACATCGCCATGGTGTTCCAGAACTACGCGCTCTATCCGCACATGTCCGTGCGCGGCAATCTCGAATACGGCCTGAAAAACCGGGGTGTCGGCAAGCAGGACCGCCAGGCTCTCGTGGCCGAAGCTGCCCGCATTCTCGAACTCGAACCCTATCTCGAGCGCCGCCCGGCAGCGCTTTCGGGCGGACAGCGCCAGCGCGTCGCCATGGGTCGCGCCATAGTCCGCAAGCCCCGCGCCTTCCTGTTTGACGAACCCCTGTCCAATCTGGACGCCAAGCTGCGCGGCCAGATGCGGGTTGAAATCCGTCGGTTGCAAAAAACACTCGATACCACAGCGATTTACGTCACCCACGACCAGCTCGAAGCCATGACGCTGGCCGACCGCCTCGTCGTCATGAACGCGGGCAATATCGAGCAGGCCGGAACGCCAACCGAACTCTATGACCGACCTCTAACCACCTTCGTTGCGCGGTTCATTGGCTCGCCGGGCATGAACCTGCTCGATTCTGCAACGCTCGCAGCGCAAGGTTTCCGATTGCCGAATTTCGTGCCGCCGTCCGGTTGCACCATTGGCATCCGTCCCGAAGATATCCTTCTCGGCGACGAAACGGGCGCGGGACTATCTCTGAACGGCCGGATCGAGGCCGTGGAAATACTGGGCAGGGAATCGCTGGTTTATGTGGCCGTAGGCGGGATGGAAGATCTCGTTACCGTAAAGGCGGTCGGCAACCGATGGCACGCCGGGGCCGCCGCGACGCTTCTTCTGCCCCTTGATCACCTCCACTTGTTCGACTCACACAGTGGGCGGCGGCTGGAGGGGTGCTAGGCGCTACCCCTCACGCACCAGCACAAAGTCAAACGTGGATTGCCAGGCAATGTCCGAATCTGGCGTTCGGACGAAGGGCGCCACGAGGGATTTTTTCACACCAAATACGGTGTCGGATTCGAGATAGGGGTCTCCTCCCACAAAGGTGTGGGTGACGAGCTTCTGATATCCAGGGGCGGTGACCAGATAGTGCATATGCGCGGGCCGGTAGGGATGGCGGCCCAGAGCGGCCAGCATCTTGCCCACCGGGCCGTCGTCGGGAATGGGGTAAGACACCGGCTTTATGCCGATGAAATCATAGGTGCCATCCGCCCCGGTAACAAAGACGCCGCGATTGTTCCATTTGGGTTGAATGCCCGGCTGCTGCACATCGTAAAAGCCATCGGCATTGTCGCACCACACATCGATGCGCGCGCCTTCTATGGGCTTGCCGTCAAGGTTGCGTACATGGCCGCTGTAGCGGCAAGGCTCGCCCTTTCCATCCAGGCTGATCGTATCGCCCATCTGCCGCACAGGGGCGCCATCCACGTGAAAGGGGCCGAACACCGTGTTTTCGGTCGCTCCCTCGGGACGGCGATTGTTTATGGCATCGACCAACATGGAAAGACCGAGCGTATCGGAGAGCAGGATGAACTCCTGCCGCTCGCCGCTGCAGATCTGGCCTGTCCGTGTCAGAAAATCGATGCCGACCTCCCATTCGGCCTGGGTGAGTTCGACCTCTTTGGCAAAGGCGTGCAAGTGTTTGACCAGCGATGCCATTATCGTTGCCAGCCGCGCATCGGCCTGAGGGCCTATTCGGGTGTTGACGGCTTCGACCGAATTGTCCTCGGTGAAATATTGCGTCATTTCGTTCTCCTTAGGCTGGAAGGGCCGCGTCCGGCGCCCGGCCGGCCAGCGCATTGGCAAGCATGGTGCGCAGCCTTGTCTCATCGAGCGGGGCCGGATTGGCATAGGGCGAGGCCCGCAATTGGGTGATGACCTCGCCAATGCCGTGCTCTGTCATCCCCAGCGCCGACAGAGCCACCGGGCCGTTCTGGGTTAGCACCATGTCGTAAATCGCCAGTTCCGGCCGCTCCGTACCCATCGCCAATGCAAGGTCGGCATAGGCCCCTGGGGCGGCGTTCTTGTTGTAGGCCAGCACATGGGGCAGCATGATGCAATGGGTTGGCGCATGGGGCAGGTCGAACGTACCGCCCAATACGTGGCAGATCTTGTGATGCAGGCCCATCGTCGTCGCACCCAGACAGGTGCCACAGAGCCAGGCGGCATAGAGCGCCTCGGCGCGCGCCTCCGCATTTGCCGGTTCGGCGTAGAGTTTTGGCAGGGCCCGCATCATCACGCCCACGGCCTCGTATGCCATGAGCCGGATAATGGGTGTGCAATCGGGCGCATAGAGTGCTTCGGCGGCATGGGCCATCGCGTTGACGGCGCTGGTCAGCGTGAAGCTGGCAGGCAGGGAATAGGTCAGTTCGGGATCGTAGAGCACAAGGCCCGGCAAAATGGCGTCGGCCCGACGTGTGGTTTTGCGGGCATTCTCGGTTTCGCCCAGAACCGGTGTCACTTCAGAGCCGGCATAGGTTGTCGGAATGACAAATTGTGGCAGCCCGCTACGCACCGATACCGCCTTGCCCAGCCCGGTCGTCGACCCGCCGCCAATCGCGACAAGACAATCGGCCCGCACCGATTGCGCCAGCGCCATCGTGTCCCGGGTCACCTCCATCGGCGTATGCATGCGCGCCCCTTCGAACACCCCCGCGCAAAGCGGGCCGATTTCATCGGCAATGGATCGACCGAGGTGAGCCTGCTCGGGCGTGGTCAGAACCAGTGCCCGCATGAGGTTCCGCGTTTCGAGAATGGCCTTGAGTTCGTGGCGGCATCCCGCGCCAAACCGAATGGTGGCTGGCAATTGCCGATGGGTGAAACTGAGCATTTTTCCTCAGGCCGAGGCGTGCAGCGGGCTCGCTGCACCCGCAAGCCAGGCTTTGCCCCGACCATAGAGGGCCTCGACTTCCGGCCCGACCAGGCCCGGCATATCTTTCTTCACCGTATAGCCAATGCGGGTCTGGATATATGCCAGGTGACGGTATCCTTGCGGAAATTGCGACAACAGCTCAGGGTCAAGACGGAGCCTGGCAGAGGGATCGACGGGGTCGAGCCGGTCTTTTTCATAGATGGGCTGACGGAGCACCACCCCCCATTTGCCAGCGCGCCTTTCGAGAAAGTCGTAGAAGCGGCCGGTGCAGACCACATCGCACTCCACGCCTTCCACCGGACCGCGTTGCGAAATGGTCATCTTGGTTTGGGCAATCGCGCGCTGGCCTTCCAGGTCGATCGAGCTGCCGCCAAGAAAATGCAGGATGCTGACGCCTTTTTCGAATCCTTCGCGGCTGACCTGAATGAACTCATCGGCACTGCCTTGAAACCAGGTTGCCTGCATGACGCCATCGTCATGCCAGACGGTCCGAAAACGGGTCCAGTCGCCGGCATCGCGCCACACGGCCCAGTTTTCCACCAGGTCGCGAATGGCAATGCGGTCGAGCAGGTCTTGGGAAAAGGTCATGTCAGTCACCCTTGCTGGCCGGGTCACCGACCCGTCTGATGAAATGGGCGAAACCATCGAGCTGGCTGGAAATCATCTTGCGGGTGGTTTCGTCGGTGAGAACGCCGCGCTCGGCGTACACCTTGTCCTTGGCGAAGGACACGAAAACTTCCGGCTTGGTGAAGACAAGCGCCTCGAGAAACACCATGATCTGACGCATGTGATATTGCGAACGTGCCCCACCCAGCATGCCGACGGCTGCCGATTGCAAGGCGACCGGTTTGTATTTGAAGGGCTGGTCGGGCAGGCGCGAGACCCAGTCGATTGCATTCTTGAGCACGCCTGGCACCGAGAAATTGTATTCGGGCGAGATAAAGATCACTCCATCGGCGGCGCGCACCGCATCGCCGAGCGCAACCACCGATGCGGGAAAGCCTCCGCTATTCTGGAGATCGGCATTGTAGAGCGGAATGTCGCCGATCGACGGCGCGTCCAGGATCGTTAATCCATCGGGGGCAAGGTCAGGCAGGGTATTGGCCACCATGCGATTGTATGAGCCCTGGCGAAGGCTGCCGCATATCGTAAGCAGGGTAAGGGGTGTGGGCATGTCGGTCCGCGATTTGTAAAATGGGGGCCGCACCGGCTCGGCGCGGCCCGATCATGTGGAAACTAAAGCTGGTCGATGCCGGCGTTGACGCGCACTTGCTGCCAACGTTCGACTTCCGAGCCGATCTTGGCGGTAAAGCTGGCGGGATCGGTGGACTGGACGATATAGCCGGTCTCTCCCAACTGGGCGATCATGGCCTCGTCTTCCAGCGCCTCGGACACCGCGGCGTTGATCTGCTCGGCCAGCGCTGCATCGGTGCCGGCCGGAACGGCTATGCCATACCATGTGGACACGTCGAAACCGTCAAAGCCGCCTTCCGCCACCGTCGCGACCTCGGGGATCTTGGGATGACGCTGCGCGCTGGTCACGGCCAGTGCCTTGATATCGCCGCTTGTGATCTGTCCGAGCATTGGGGCCAGAACTTCGACTAGCATGTCCACCTCACCGGACAGAACGGCGGCAAGAGCTTCCGGTGTGTTCTGATAGGGGATGTGCATCATGTCGATGCCGGCGGTTTCGGCCAGCAATTCCCCGGCAAAATGCTGGGAGGAGCCCACACCCACACTGGCAAAATTGAGCTCGCCAGGCCGGGCCTGCGACAGGGCAATCAATTCCTCCAGTGTATCGGCTTCGAAATCGGGGCGGGCAATCACCACCAATGGCATGGAAGCGACCTCGGAAATGCCCTGAAAGTCGGCGACCGGATCATAGGGCAGGCTGGCATACATGGCACCGGCAACGGTGTGGCCGTTGGCCATCATGTAAAGGGTGTAGCCGTCGGGGTCTGCGTCGGCGGCGGCTGCGGCGCCGATCGTCCCGCCGGCGCCGGCGCGGTTCTCCACGACCACTGGCTGGCCGACAACGCGTGAGAGCGGGTCGGCGACGATGCGCGCCAGTGTATCAGTGCCGCCGCCTGCGCCATAGGCCACGATCATGTTGACAGGCCGCTCGGGCCAGTCCTGGGCAGACGTCGGCCCAACTAGGATCAGGGCGGCGGCAATCCCCGCTAAAGCTGAAATCGTCTTCATAGTTCCTCCTCTATGACAGAACGGTAGTTTACATATATAAACTGTTCTAATTCATGAACAAAATGGAGGTGGATGCGTCACCTGTCAAGGCAATCATGCGTCAGTTGCATGCGTCTATTGGTTGAGGTCGGCTTCGCAGCGCGCTGCGACCTGGCGCAAATGCTGACGAATGAGGCTGGCCTTTTGCGGATTGAAGCGCGGGCTGGGCAGCGCCACATTGATGGCGCCAATCGTCTTGCCGTCCTGCCTTATGGCTACGCCCAGCCCAACAATTCCGGGCGTATATTCCTCATCGACAAAGCCAAAGCCATCGCTGCGGCTACGCTCGATTTCCCGTATCAGGCGCTCCTGAGACTGGATGGTGTTGGGCGTAAAACTCTCGAACCGGACCCGGGCGAGATAAGCGTCGAGCCATGTGCTATCCTTTTGCGCCAACAAAATTTTGCCGGCCGAAACGGCGTAAAGCGGCGCCAGGTCGCCCAATTGCATCGTGTAGGTCAGGGCATTGCGTCCAGCGCGCGTGGCCACGACTTCGACCTCGTCTCCCTTCTCCACATTGAAACTGCAACTCTCGTTGATGGCATCGCGCAACCCGTCAAGGGCACGTTCGATGATGGCCAGTGACGAGGGGCGGGAGCCGCCGGCCAGGCGTTTGACCGCTGGACCCAGGGGGTATGGGTGCCGTCAGCGTGCAGCGCCACATATCCGCGGTCTTCAAGAGTGCCCAGCAGATGAAACAGGCTGCTTTTGGGGATGTTCAGCGCAGCCGAGATTTCCGTCGCAGTTATGCCAGTTGCGGCGCTTGCAAGCGTTTCGAGAAGGTCGAGGGTGCGATCTGCCGACTTGACTTTTCGGATCGAGCCTTGTTTCATTATATAAACCTGTTCACATTCGTGAACTATCTTTAGCAGATCGGTCCGATGATTCAAGAGGCCGGTGTGTGGCGGGAGGAACCTCCTTGTGATGACTGTAAACCGGCCGAGCGTCGGAAGCTATGTGACGGGCGGCATCACAATATTGGTGGGGCTTCTCGCATTCGCTGAATCACTTCGCTATCCCTTGGGCGCCATGGGCCAGATAGGACCGGCCATATTTCCGATAGGGCTGTCGCTGCTGCTGGCGGCAGCGGGCATCGGTATCATCATTGAGGATGTGCGTAACCGGATCGTGCCCGAGGGGGCGGTGCCGCCGCGCAATATTCTGGCTGTCGTTGCGGGGCCGATGGCGCTGGCGCTTCTGATCGATTCCTTCGGCATGGTGCCCGCCATCTTTGCCGGCGTACTGATTTCGGCTCTGGCCGACCGCGAATTGCGCCTCTGGACTGCTCTGGCTGTCGCTACTGTGCTCGCCGTGGGCTGCACATTGGTGTTCATCACCCTGCTCAAGCTTCCCATCGCCCCGATAGGCTGGCCTTTCTGATGGATCTTCTAAGCAATCTTGCCCTTGGCTTTTCGGTGGCGTTGTCCGCCTCGTCGCTGCTTTATTGCGCGCTCGGCGTGACGCTGGGCATGTTCATCGGTGTTCTCCCCGGCATCGGTCCCCTGGCTACGGTGGGTATGCTGTTGCCCCTGACCTTCTATGCCGGCCCGACCGATGCGATCATCATGCTGGCCGGCATTTATTACGGCTCGATGTATGGTGGTTCCACAGCCTCCATTCTGCTCAACCTGCCCGGAACGGCGGGGGCGGCCGTCACCTGTCTCGATGGTTATCCCATGGCGCGGAAGGGCAGGGCGGGTGTGGCGCTGTTTGCCACGACGATCGCCAGTTTTATCGGCGGGCTGGTGGGCATTCTCATCCTCGCAGCCTTCGCGCCGGTTCTCGCCAGAATTGCCCTGACATTTGGCTCGCCGGAATATTTTGCCCTGATGACTGTGGGTTTGCTGGCTGCGGCTCTGGTTGGCGATGGTTCGCCGAGCCGCTCACTGGCCATGGTGCTCCTCGGACTGCTCCTCGGCATTGTGGGCACCGACGTCAATAGCGGTGTGCGCCGTTTCACCGGGGGCTTTTCCGAGCTGGGTGATGGGCTCAACCTTGTCATCGTTACCACCGGTCTGTTTGGCATTTCCGAGGTCATTGCCAATGCCGGTCGCATCAAGAGCGGCGCCGTTCGGTCGCTCAATGTCACTTGGCGTTCGCTCCTGCCCACGCGAGAAGATTGGAAGCGCTCGGTGGCGCCGCAAATCCGCGGCACCAGCATTGGTGCGCTGCTTGGCATCTTGCCCGGTACCGGCGCCGCACTCTCAACCTTTGTGGCCTATGCCGTCGAAAAACGGGTTTCGCCGCATCGGCAGGATTTGGGAAAAGGTGCAATTGAGGGTGTGGTTGCGCCGGAGGCGGCGAACAATGCCGCCGCGCAGACGGCCTTCATCCCGACCTTGAGCCTTGGCATTCCCGGTGATGCGATCGTAGCGATCATGTTGGGCGCGCTGATCATCCATGGCATCGTGCCGGGGCCGCGCCTGGTGGTGGATCAGCCCGAACTGTTCTGGGGCCTGACGGTCAGTTTCCTTATCGGCAATGTCATGCTGCTGATCCTCAATCTGCCGCTGATCGGCGTCTGGGTCCGTATCCTGTCCATCCCCTATGGCGTGCTCTATCCGGCCATTCTCGTCTTCATCTGCGTTGGCGTGTTTTCCATCCGCAACTCGGTTTTCGATGTCGTGCTGGCAATCGTTTGTGGCGTCGTCGGCTATGGCTTGCGACTGATGCGCTTTTCGCCCGCCCCCATGCTGCTCGGCCTCGTGCTGGGACCGCTGATTGAAACAAATTTGCGCCGCAGCCTGCTCTTGTCACGCGGCGATCCGATGGTTTTCCTCGAACGGCCGGTCAGTGTGACCGTCCTGGGGTTCGGCGTGGCACTGGTGGTTTATTTCTTGTGGAGCGCCGTTGCGCTCAAACGAAAGAGGGCCAAGGCGGTAAGTGACGCCCAGAGCGTGTCCAGCAAAAGTGGAAACGGTTTTGCGGTTCGGACACAGGCTACTCTGACAGCGGGCCAACGGCTCAACACAATGCTTGCCATCCTGGCAAAGCGTTCAGATCTCGCTGAGGCGCATGAGCCAGTCCGAAAACGTCGCTTCGTCACTGTGTGGGGGACGTCCATACTGGGCAGCCGCGCGAGCCTCGCTCGGACTGAAACCGAAGCGGGCTGAAAATTGCCGGTAAAAAGAGCTCAGATTGGTGAATCCGAACTCATAGGCAACTGAACTGATATTTCGGCCGTCATCGGCTCTTACCAGGGCCGAGTAGCACGCGGCGAGGCGCCGATTGCGAACATAGGTTGCAACGCCGCCGTGCTGTTCGAAGAGGTAGAACATTTGGCGGCGTGAAACCCCGACGTTGGCGCAGATGGCATCCGGCGTCAGTCCCGGCCATTGCAGGTTGGCGTTGATGAAACGCCGTGCCCTGTCAAATTGCGCCGCCGCGATTGGCGCCCTGGCAGCCTCGAGCGAGGCTGGATCGTTGATAACCATGGCGCGGATCAGGTGGCCGAATGCATCGTTTAGCGCAGATGCATCGGCCATGGTCAGGCCGTCCGCCCGTGCGATCATCGACAGCATGAAGTCCCGGACAATGTGCGACATTGGCCCCTGGACCAACTGATGGGAACCCCGTTCAAGATGTTCGGCGATGTCCCAATAGTCGTCGCGGGCGAAAAACAGGCTGCTGTAATGGGTGTTGGTCATCGCTCCCGAAAAGGGGGCGGCGTAGGAGTGCAGCAATAGATGGCCGGGCGAGACAGCCACTTCATTGTCATTGTTTTCATAGTTGACCGGCCCTCGTGTGACCACGCTCAAGCACCAGTGATCGAGACCGATCTTGCGCTGAATATCCCGTGTGTAGCTGATGTTCATCGGCGCAAGCTGAAAGGAGGTCATTTGCAGCCGACCCAGGTGATAAGAGGCGGAACTGGCCTTGAACCCTTCCATGGGGGGAGTGACCGGCTCCAGCTCGGCCATGGAGTTGAACGCTCTCCATGCCTCGAACTGTTGTGCCGCCGGAACCGCTTCGGTTGAAAACTTCAGGCTCGGGACCAGCCGGTTCTCATGCGCCTGTGAAATCTGCAAAGTCACCAGTTAAGATCCGTCGCAACTTGAAAAGTCAGGACAAAAGCGTCCTGACTTCAAACCTTCGTGGGTACGGTCAAGTTAAATGGCCCTGACGCGTCAATATCGGTCAACCCTTCATGTGATGCAAGCAAGCCCCGGTGTCCAGCGCCACAAGCTGCACGTTTGGCGGTTATTCCGGCCGGGATTGCGGCGATCTTGGACATGCGGCGAGCGGTGACCGGTTCGCGTGCCGGGGCGGGCAACCGTCGGCATTCACACTGCGGCAGCAGTCTGCCCGGCTGGACCACGCCGCCAGAGCACGAAAGGCATTGTAAGGAACCAGGCGGTTATCGAATAAACGACGGCCGGCAAGGCCGTATCCGGCAAACCGGCGCTGGCGCCCAGAACCAGCAGTCCCACTGTAATCCCCAATGAACCGTTCTGTGTGCCCGACTCGATTGCGATCGTTGTGATGTCCTTGGGGTTGAGCCCGGCCAACCTGCCGCTGACCAGACCAAACCCAAGCAGCGCCGCGTTCAAGACGATGAGCGCAGGTCCCAGCGTCCAGAAGTTCGAAGCGAACGCGCTCCAGTTTTCGATCAGGGCACCCAGGATCATCAGCAAGAACAGCCAGAATGCGATCTGCGAGATTCGGGGAGCCGCTCTGGCCACAAATTGGGGTGTGAGACGGGTCAGTGCCATGCCCAGCCCGACCGGAACGGCAGTCAGCAGGAAAATCTGGACGCTGAGCGCCGTGACGTTGATGGCCGGCGCGTCTGTTCCGAGGAAATGGCGTGCGCTCAAAGCCACGAGGATCGGGAGGCTGATCGCAGCCACCAATGAGATCACCGCGGTCAGTGAGATGGACAGCGGCACATTGCCCCCCGCGTATCGGGATGCAGAATTGGACAAGACGCCCCCCGGGCACCCGGCAAGGATCATTACCCCCAACGCCAACTCGGCGGGCAGGGCGAACAATGTGGCGATGGCAAATGCCGCGGCCGGAACCACGATCAACTGGTTGAATGCGCCGATCGCAAAGGCCCTGGGCTCCGCGGCGATGCGCCAGAAATGCGCGGGCCGCAGGCCAAGGCCGAGGGAAAACATGATGACGGCCAGTATAAGGGGTAGGGCGAACTCGAGAAGCATTGCAGATCCAACGCGTGAAACGTGCTGACTAGCTATCCCAAATGGAGTTGATTGCACAACTCCTCCGGATAAGGGGGCAGCGGTCAATACGTTGACAACGGTCGATCAGGCGGGCGGCAGCCTCACGATCTCCGCATTTGGCCATATCTCGCCACCACCGTCGCCTTGCGTGCAAGCACCCGGTGCCGGGTTGCCCGCTCCATCGGCCCCCTTTGTTCTACTCAAATCCGCCTGGTTGCGCCGGAATGGTATCCAGACCGGCTTCGGCCAATAATGCCGTGATCGTGCCGTCCTCGATCATCAGGGAAATGGCCTCGTCCATCATCGTGCGCAGATAGGCGTTCCGGGCCAGCATCACGCCCCCGATATTCACATTCGCACCGATCCGGCTGTCGAGGGAGCGCGCCAGGATTTCGCCTTCGATGGGGTTTTCTGCCCGAAACTGGGCCAGGCTCGGACCATAGACCACCATTCCGGCAATCGTTCCGTCCAAAAGCCGGGTAATCATCAACTCGGTATCGCCATAAGGCAGCGCCAACAATTGCCTGTCGGTTGGCAGCGTTGCGATATAGCGTCCAAGGGCGGAAAATCCGAACGACCCCACCAGCGCGCCGACCCGCTTGCCACCTTCGATGTCTTCAAGACGTTCGATATTTTCGTCGGCCACCGCCAGTACGTAACTGAAGCCGACATATGGCCGGGTGGAAATGAACTCGACCGGATACATGTTGGCCGCCAGCCCCATGCCCACCATCACGTCACAATCATTGGTTAGGCTGACAAAAAGGTCCTCGGCAGCATACTCGCCCCCGATACCGTAGTCCGACCCCAGCACCGTAAATTCGGCGTTGACGAGCAATTGCTGCGCTGCTGCCTCGGCCAGCGAGCGGTCGAATTCCAATGTCGGTGAGGCTTCATACTGGCAAAAGCGGATCGTGTTTCCCGTCGCCAGGCGCCAGGTTTCGAGCAGTGATTGATCGACATTGTTGCTGACCTGCCCCATGACGGGAACAGCGGTCATCGTCGCGATGGCGCCTGCCAGTACGACACTGAACCATCCGCGAAAAAAGGAGGCGGGCGCGGCTGAGCATTTTTTCATGGTTCGTCTCAAAAACGGGTTTTGGCGGTATGAAAAGCAAGGCCCCGGGAAAGCGTGCTCCCCCGGGGCCCTTTCGAGACTCAGCCTTCGTCAGTCCTGTTCAGGCAGACGGAACACGTGGATCGAATTCCCGCCCAGACGCGGAGAGGCAAGACCCGGCGTAAGGTCGGCATGGGTCTGGTTGCTCTGCCCGGCGGCAATCACGAGATATTGCACGCCGTCGACCTCATAGGTCACGGGCGTACCGCCCACGGGAGCCTGCATGCGCTGCTGCCAGAGCACTTCGCCCGTTTCGTCGTTCATCGCCTTGATGTAGCGATCGGCGTCACCGGCGAAGATGAGCCCGCCCGACGTGGCCAGGATCGAGGAGGTAAAGCGCGGACCTTGCTGGACTTCGAACCCGTCGCTGCCGTCAACGGCGTTGAGGGCATGCAGCGAGCCGACGCCGGTGGCATCGGGGGCCAGGCTGGTGCTGAACGTCTGGTAGAAGCCCATTGCCGTACCTGGCGCCGCCTCGCCGAGTTCGCGCGGAGCGCTTGTCTGGCAGGTGTTGCCGGCGGGCAGGTAGAACAGGCCGGTTTCGGGGCTGTATGCCGTTGCCTGCCAGAGGCGGCCGCCCGGGATAGCCGGACAGAACGTTACGGCTTCACCGAATTCGGTCGGAATGATCTCGGTGTTGGCGGTAACCCGGCCGGTTTCCTGGTCGATGTCGGAAACAACGTTCTGGTAAACCGTCTCTTCGGCCCAGATGAATTCGCCGGTCTCGGCATCGAGCCCGAACGTAATGCCGTTCTTGCCCGGTGTTGTGACGATCATCTTGCGCGTTTCACCATCGACTTCGGCATCGATGATCATCCGCTCGAACGGGGAATCCAGATCCCAGTTGTCGCGCGGCAGGTGCTGGAAGTACCAGACGAGCTCGCCCGTGTCGGCATCGATAGCCAGGGTCGAGTTTGTATAAAGAACGTCGTTGTCACCAGTGCCGCGGGTAATCTCCGCATAGGGGATGGGCATGCCGGTGCCGTAAAACACCATGTTCAATTCGGGATCATAGGACCCCGTTGCCCACGGCGTTGCCCCCCAACGATTTTCCTGCGGGATCCCGCCCCAGCTTTCCTCGAATTCGGGATTGCTTTCGTCGGCAAGCGTATTGAAACGCCACAGCTCTTCCCCGTTCGTCGCGTCGTGAGCCGTTATATAGCAGCCACCGGCGGTGCCCACGATCGAACAGCCCGACGTGCCGGTGAAGATCTTGCCATCGGCGACCAGCGGGCCCGCAGTATAGCTGTAGCCCTTCTCCCAGTCGTTGACCTGCACCTCCCACTCGACCTGTCCGGTCAGCGCGTTCAGCGCAATGAGCTTGGCATCGACGGTGGTCAGGATGACGGTGTCCTCATAGAGGGCCACCGAGTTTTTCTGGCGCATGGCCTGGTTGTTGTGATAGCCGCCCTCGAATTCGGGCCGGCTGTGGGCATAGGACCAGATCAGATCGCCGGTCACGGCATCGAGTGCCTCGACATAATTGTTATTGGTCGCAACGAACATGATGCCGTCATGGATGATCGGCACGACCTCCTGCTGCCCGGCTTCACCGAGAGCCCAGCTCCACACCGGTTCAAGATCCGCAACGGTGTCGCGATTGATCTGATCGAGCGGGCTGTGCCCCCAGTTGTTCACGGTGCGGCGCCATTGCAGCCAGTCCGCGGGATCGGGGTCCAGAAGCATCTCGTCGGTCACCGGCGTGTAATCGCGTTCGGCATCGGAAACCAGCGTCACGACCGAAGGCGGAACCTCCTGCTCGACCGGCTCGGCCGCTGCCTCCTCAGCGGGGGCGTCGTCTGCCGCCGGTTCGTCATCGGCCGGCGCGGCCTCGATGTTGCGCGGATCGATCTGCGCCAGAATTTCCGGATCGGCCGGCAGTTCTTCAGTTCCCACCGGATAGCCGTTCTCGGAAAGCAGATAGGCGACGATGTCAGCATATTGCTGCGGAGGCAGGCTGCCTGGCGCATTGGCCGGCATTGCAGTGGAAATGAAGTTGAAGAACAGCGAAGCATCCGGGTAGCCCTGGATCGATTCGACGATGTCCTGACCGTGGCAGGCCGAGCACTGCTGCGAATAGGTTGTTTCCCCGCGCGCGATCTGTTCTTCGGTGGTGTAGTCCTGGGCATGGACTGCCGTTCCCAGAAGCGAAGCGAGCGTGAGCGTGGTTCCAGACAACAAAAGCTTGAGGCCGAAACCGGATGCCTCCTGCCGTCTTCCGTGGGTGTTGAGCAAGTCAGTCACTTTTCTCTCCCTGATATTTTCCGTCGGTCATGGAGCGCAGGCGGGGCGGGGGCCGGACCTTCGCAAACGACGTTGCCGCAAATTTGGTGGGATTTGAAAGCGAGCGGGGGCTGGCAGTCCAAACCGAACCATCATGACGGGGTTACTTTACACCCGTTTTATGACATTTCCAGACCTTGATCTGTCTTCGTGTTTGCTGCGATGGTCGCCGGGCCATTCCAAGCCGCCGGAAGGCCCGTTGACGGACAAGCTGTGGGGCCAGAACGTGAATTTTCTTCCCGATCTTTCGTTTCAGCGCCTGTTATATCAATTTTGCGCGGCCGTCGTCGTCCTGACCGCCCATGGATATTGTCTTGCCCTTGGTGCCCGTCTGTTGGGCGATCGCGGACCGCAATATGATGGCCGCCTGACCCTTAACCCCTTCAGTCACGCCGAACCGGTTGGCGCGCTGTTGATGATCGCGACGCAGTTGGGCTGGGCCCGCCCCGTCGCGCTCGATCGGGACGCATTGTGGGGAAATCGAATCGGGCCGCTCTTGGTCAGCATCGGTGCTCTTGTTGCCAGTCTGGTGCTCGGATGGTGTTGCTGGCAACTGCGCCCCGTTGTCTTTTCGGCGCTTGGCGGCGGAACGGCGGGAATAACCATTATCGGGCTGCTCGAGACCACGGCGAGGTCGTTCCTGGCTTTCGTTATCATCAACCTGGTCCCGATCCTTCCCTTGAGCGCCGGCCATTTCTGGCTCGGCGTCGCCCCAAATCTGGCCGCTGTGCTCAACCGGAACCGTCTCGTTATATCGATCGTGCTGGCACTCATCTGTCTTATGGGAGCAGGAACCTTCGTCCGCGGCCTTGTTCTGGTGTTTCCCTATTTTGCCTGATCCCATCCGGTCCGTGGCGTCCGGCCTTAACCGCCCTATGGCGTAGCGGCGCCAATGACGATAGGTTGGCGGCCTTGGATATCCGATTGGTCTTGCATGCTGCCAAACCGCGTCTGGGCTAAAGCGCTCATTACAGTGCTGCTGGCAATCGTTCTCGGCCTGCCACTCGGGCACGGCTGGGGTGAGCGTTCGTCATTTGCGATCGCTCTCGATGGCGCACCGCAACTGACCGCCGACCATAGTGAACCCGACAGTGTTCGCCCCGATCCCGTCCAGATCGCATCGATCGTTCGCAACGATGACACTGGCTCTAACGACGGATTTCCACTCGTTCTGTCCCGGCCGGGTTATTTGTCGGTCCGGTCCGGCCTCGCCGATTTCGGGACGTCGGTCTGCACTTTTGCGGTGCCCGACACATGCCTGGTCGGCGCCGCCGCTCCCCGGGCGCCCCCGCAAGCCTGAAGGCGGGTCTGAAAAGGCCCTTTGAACTCAGTTCGAACCTGCATGCCGAGAGCCTCGGCGTGCAGGCCCCCGCTGCTTTTCAGGTGAATTAAATGTCTGATATCTCCGATCCAAGGGCTTCGGCCCTCTCCTATCTGCGTGCGCCGCGTCTGACGCCCGATGACAAGCGGTCGCCACGAAGCGCGTTCTTTCACGCATTGCTCCCTTTCCTCTATTTTACGGTCAATGTCTGGCTGGCCGGGATTGGGCTGGTGTTGTTCTTTACCCTATGGTTTTCGGCTCCACTGGCCCTGATCCTGGCGTTGCTCGCTCTGATCGCTGTGCCCTGCGCCTTGATCAGTTGGGGCATCCTGGTCCGCTGCATCGAGGTGGAGGCGGGGCTCGATCTCTAAAGCGGCACCCGGCCGCCCGGGAGGCAGAACCTATCGGCCCAGCGAAAGATCCGGAGCGCGCCCATCCACGGGCACTTCGGTTCCAAGCCATTCGCGCAGCGCGAGAAGCGGCCGATAGGTTCGACGCGCCGGGGGCCAGGCCAGCCAATACGATCCGGTGCCCGTAACCGCGGGTTCGAGCACGGGGACGAGCCGCCCCGCCGCAATCTCGCCTTGCGCGATATAGTGAGGCAGCAATGCTGCCCCCAGCCCGGCAATCGTCGCCTCGATCATCAGGGCAAACTGATCGAACATCATGCCTGAAACGGGCAGGGGAGCTGCCCCTTGCCCGGCAAACCATGCGTCCCATGCCCGGGGCCGGGTTTCGAGCTGAAAAAGCTGGAGATCGCCCAGATCATGTGGCGTTTCAATAGGATGAGACGTCAGGAGGTGCGGCGCAAGGCAAGCCGTGACGCGCTCATCGAACAGCTTCATATGGTCGGCATCGGGTGCATCTCCGGCGCCGAAATAGATCATCGCATCGAACCGTTCGGCAGTGAAATCGATCGGACGGATACGCGTTGAAAGGTTGAGTGTGACCCCCGGATGTGCTGCCAGAAAATCGCCAAGGCGAGGTGCCAGCCAGCGCGTGCCGAATGCGGGAAGGATGGCCAGCGACAGGGCGCCGCCCCCCAGATCGGCAGCGGTGCGCATCGATGCGCGCTCGATGGCGTCGAGCGCCGCCGCGATATCGCGTGCGTAGTCGATGGCGGCAGGCGTTGGCACCAGCCTCTTGTTCTGGCGCAGAAACAGCGGGCGTCCCAATTGCCCTTCAAGCGATGCAACAAGGCGCGACACCGTGCCCTGCGATAGATCGAGCGCCCTGGCGGCGGCAATCGTTGATCCCGTGCGCTGCACGGCTTCGAAAGCGGCAAGTTGTCCGATTGAGGGCAGGTAACGGCGTTGGCGGCTCATGATCTATGCGTTTTGTGCATCAACTCCAGATCAAATAGGGTTATTTTGGCATCCGGTCCAGTTTTATCATGGCCCAAACCGATATAGCCCCCGAGGACACATGGCCGAAACCCCAGCCCGCAACAGCTTCAACTGGTCCGATCCGTTCCTGCTCGAAGACCAGCTTTCGGCGGAAGAGCGCATGATCCGCGACTCGGCGGCCGCCTTTGCCACAGACAAGCTCGTGCCCCGCGTAACCGACGATTATCTCGAAGAGCGGGTCGATCCGACAATCTTTACCGATTTCGGTGCCGCTGGACTTCTGGGCGCCACGGTTCCCGAGGAATATGGCGGGCTGGGCGCGTCCTATGTCGCCTACGGGCTGATCGCGCGCGAAATCGAGCGCGTCGACTCCGGCTATCGCTCGATGATGAGCGTACAGTCCTCGCTGGTGATGTACCCTATCCTTGCCTATGGCTCTGAAACACAAAAGAAAAAATATCTGCCCAAACTGGCGAGCGGCGAGTGGATCGGTTGTTTCGGGCTTACCGAACCCGACGCCGGTTCCGATCCGGGAGGCATGAAAACCCGCGCCGAAAAGATCGATGGCGGCTATCGCCTGCACGGCTCGAAGACCTGGATTTCCAATTCTCCCATCGCAAATGTTTTCATTGTTTGGGCCAAAAGTGCCGCACATGGCGGCAAGGTTCGCGGCTTTGTGCTGGAAAATGGCACCAAGGGGCTCTCTTCCCCCAAGATCGGTGGAAAGCTCTCCCTGCGCGCCTCGGTCACCGGCGAGATCGTTATGGATGGGGTCGAAGTGGCCGAGGACGCGCTGCTCCCCGCTGCCGAGGGTATGAGCGGGCCGTTCGGCTGCCTCAACCGGGCGCGCTACGGCATTTCATGGGGCGCCATGGGCGCGGCTGAAGATTGCTGGCACCGGGCGCGCCAATACGGCCTCGACCGCAAGCAGTTCGACCGGCCCCTGGCTGCAACCCAGCTCTTCCAGAAAAAGCTCGCCGACATGCAGACCGAAATCGCGCTCGGGCTACAGGCCTCGTTGCGGGTGGGGCGCTTGATGGACGAGGGGCGCTTTGCGCCGGAAATGATTTCCGTCGTCAAGCGCAACAATTGCGGCAAGGCGCTCGACATTGCGCGTTTGGCCCGCGACATGCATGGCGGCAACGGCATCCAGATCGAATATCACGTGATGCGGCACGCCCAGAACCTTGAGACGGTCAACACCTATGAGGGCACCCACGATGTCCACGCGCTCATCCTCGGGCGCGCCCAGACCGGGCTGCAGGCGTTTTACTAGAGCGCTTCCAGCAAAAGTGGTCACCACTTTTGCTGTTCGGAAGCGCGACAAAACAAGGACTTAAAAGCAATTTGAGCGATTCGAAGAAAAGCGAAACTGCTTTGATGCAGCCTGAAAGCCCGCTTGCCGGACTGCGTGTGGTCGAACTGGCCCGGATCCTGGCCGGCCCGTGGCTGGGCCAGACGCTGGCTGATCTGGGTGCTGAGGTCATCAAGGTCGAAAGCCCGGAGGGCGATGATACCCGTCGCTGGGGGCCGCCCTTTATCGAGCGCGACGACGGTCGTGGTGGCACAGAAGAGGTCGCGGCCTATTTTCATGCCACCAACCGCTCGAAGCGCTCGATGATATGCGATTTCCGCGATCCCGCCGACCTCGAACGGCTCAAGGCGCTGATCGCCGATGCCGACGTGCTGGTTGAAAACTTCAAGCTCGGTGGGCTTGCGCGCTATGGCCTCGATTATCCGACACTGGCGGCGATCAACCCGCGCCTCGTTTACGTCTCGATCACTGGCTTCGGCCAGACCGGTCCGCGCGCCAGCCAGCCCGGCTATGATTTCCTCATTCAGGGCATGAGCGGGATCATGGATCTGACCGGCGATCCGGAGGGCGAACCACAAAAAGTGGGGGTTGCCTGGATCGACGTCTTCACCGGCCTGTATGGGGTCATCGGGGTTCAGGCTGCCCTGGCCGAGCGCCAGCGCTCGGGCAGCGGTCAGCACATCGATCTCTCCCTTCTCGATGTGGGGGTGGCGGTTCTGGCCAATCAGGCAATGAATTATCTGGTCTCTGGCAAAAGCCCGTCCCGCATGGGCAACGCCCACCCCAATATCGTGCCCTATCAGGTGTTTCCGGTTGTCGACGGGCACGTCATCATCGCCTGCGGTAATGACAGGCAGTTCCAGTCTCTATGCTCCGTCCTCAAGCTCGTGACCCTCGCGACCGACCCTCGCGCCATGACCAATTCTGATCGCGTGACCAACCGTTCCATGGTCGCGGACCTGTTGGCTGAAGCGATCCGCCCATGGAGAAAGGCAGACCTGATCGAAGCCCTCGAAATCGTCGGCGTGCCCTGTGGGCCGATCAACACCGTTGCCGAAGCCCTCGCTGAGCCCCAGGTCACCGCCCGCGGATTGAAAATCACCCCCGAAGATATTCCCGGCCTGCGAACGCCGCTGAGCTTTTCACGCAGCCCATTGTCGCTCGAGAGAGCGGCACCTGCACTCGGAGGCGGGGCATGGGGCTGGACGAAATAGGGTGTCCTAAAGCGCGTCCAGCAAAAGTGGAAACGGTTTTGCGGTTCGGACACGCGACAAAACAAAGGTTTAGAGCCGGGGATTTGATTCTATCAAATCCTGAACGGCTCTAAGACGCGCCGCCCTGTCCCATCGCCCAGATGCCGACAGCCAGCCCGATGAGCAACAACCCGATGGCAAGGCCAACATAAATCAATACCGACGCGGGAAAATGCGTCCGTCGGATGGGAACCGTCCGCCGTGGTGCCGCCGCCTCCACCGCCGCCACATCCGGCGGCTGGCCCGCCGCTTCCGCATCCGTCCCCAACGGCGCGGCGGCAGGGTCCGGCCAGTCCGTCTTTTCGCCGGTTTCTCCTGAATCGATCGCATGGCGCAGGGCGTCTGACGTTTGGGGAGAAATCTTGCCCGCCATTATGTGTTCCTTTCAGCGCTGCCATCCCTTTCGCAATTCCTCCCGGTAGCGCCGGTTCCCTGCAACTTTGAGCGGCTTTCAACAGTTATTTGAGGTGACGGCCGGGCGTTGGCTCAAAAAAGCGGAGCAGAACATGAAGGAAAAGACACGGGATCGCGCGCCAGCGTTCAGGGAGCGCAAAGTCCCCGGACCCAAAAAGGCCGGCCAGCAGGTGCGGGACGCGGGTGCGGACGCCACGCGCGATGATAAATCCGACTGGGATGCTGTCGATGAGGCTGTCGATGAGACCTTTCCTGCCTCCGACGCCACGGCCAAATATTAGCGGCCGAACAAAACGGGGCCCGTGGTTTACATCTCGCTCCCCATCCCTACATTGGGACCTTGGTTCGCGGGTACGCCCCGAGGAACCTTCGCTGGATCTGTCCTTATGCCGCCTTGAGAGCACGCGGTGACAGGTCCCGAGCAAACACAAATGAAAAGGACACAGCATGACCCAGGCAAAGCACGGGGATACTGTGCGCATCCATTATACCGGACGGCTCACCGACGGCACCCAGTTCGATTCTTCCGATGGCCGCGATCCCCTCGAATTCCAGCTTGGCTCCGGCCAGATCATCAAGGGCCTTGAAGAACAGGTCCAGGGCATGAGCGTAGGCGCCAAGGAAACGGTGACCATCCCTGCCGACGCAGCCTATGGCGCTCACCGCCCCGAGGGCGTCCAGAGCGTTCCGCGGACTCAGATCCCCGAAGGGGTCGATACGTCGGTCGGCGCCCGGCTTCAGGCCACCGGCAGCGACGGCCAGACAATGGTGCTGACCGTGATCGACACCTCCGAAGAGGCCGTCACGGTCGACGCCAATCACCCCCTCGCTGGCAAGGATCTCGTGTTCGACGTCGAACTGGTCGAGGTTCTTTAGCCAGGCTCCAATGGGCCCGGGCGCACGTCCGGGCCATTTCGCGCTTTCCCGTAAGCCGCTCTTTACCATTTCGCCGGTTTTTCGGCTCTTAAGCGGTCCGTATGCCTGCTGGTTCAGGCTTTCCCAAGATTTTTGGCGCAAGACGGTCCCAACGCCCGACAAGGCGCGAACTCAGGGCAATGGGACGGCCACCATCAATGGCAGCGGCATCAGATATCGGCGATCTCGCAAAAACGGCATGGCTCGGGGCCGCCGGGATGTCGATTGTCGTCCAGGATTCGATAGCGCAGGCCGAACCTGTTTGGCGCGGCCTTGAAAGGAGCGGCGTCTATGGTCCCTATCAGCGCTTCGACTGGATCAGGGCCTATCTCGACGCGGGCTTTGCCCCCGATACCCACCTCGCAATCCTGACAATCCTCGACGGCGATCTCCCCATCGCGTTGATCCCGTTTGAAATCACGCGCAAATTCGGCCTTCGCGTCGCTCAGATCGTTGGCATGCCCATTTCCAATGGCGATGGGCTGGTGTTCGATCCGCAATACGCCAACCGGCTCACCCCCGAAGCCTTGCGCGCCGCGCTGTCCCATCTTCCCGCCGACATCGTCAATTTCCATTGCGTAGCCGCCGAAATCGGCACGCATGCCAACCCGCTTGCCCGGCTGGGCGGATATCCCGCCCCCGACAATTTCTACGTCAATACGCTCGAACCTGGTGATGCGCCGTTCATCGAACAGTCCTTGCCGCATAAGCGCCGCACCAATATCCGCCGCTCCCAGCGCCGGCTCGACGAGGGGTTCGGATTGGTATCCCTGCGGCGCGCCCGAACGCCGGCCGAGGTCGATACAATGCTCGAGGTGTTCCTCGATCAGCGTGGACGACGCTTTGTGCAGATGGGGGTGGAAAACATCTTCCAGCGCCCGGCCTTTCGCCATTTCTTTCGCCGTCTGGCGCTCGAGGGGCTCGATCAGGCCCGTCCCGCCATCAGCCTGCACGCCCTTTACGCCGGCGAAACGATCGTCGCCACCAGTATCGGCACGTACGGTCCGGCCCATTATTCGCAATATATCAACTCCACCGACTACGGCGAGGCGTCGCGCTATTCGCTCATGGGAGTGACTCTGTCGTTGCTGGTCGATCAATTGCGCGCCGACGGAATTACCAGCCTCGACATGGGCCTGGGCGATTTCGACTACAAGACCGACTGGACACACCGCCAGTCCGTGTTCGACATCGTGCTGCCGGTTTCCCCCCTCGGCCATGCCGCCGCGCCACTGCTGGTTGGCGCGCGTCTTGCCAAACGCAAGATCAAGCAGACACCGGCCTTGTGGAAGATGGCCCGCGCCGTGCAGTCGGCGATCGTTAGGGTGCGTCGCAGTGTGTCGCGGCGGGACCGGTAACGGTCAGGTCGCTGGAGCGTGTCCAGATAAGATGGATGCCATCTTATCGGTTCGGACGCACGACAAAACAAAGATTTAGAGCAATTGAAGCGATTCAAAGAGGCGCTGAAATGCTCTAAAATCCGGCCATACGGCTGATCCACCTGATGATCTCGATTGCCGGCGCCAGAAGCGACAGCGCGAGAAAGACCGATCCCGCAGTCGCCAGTAAGGTGGCGCGCGTCTTCGGCCCGACCGGCTCCTGGCGGAAAGCTGCCGCCCTGCGTTTGGATTTGGTTTCGATCAAGCGGGCCGTCTCCCTTGCACCCACGCGATTGTGGGCATGCAAGGGCCAGCCCGCTATTGGGTGGTTTGCGTATGCGATGACCCCGCCGGGCGCGGCGTCGGCTTCGGCTGGGCCGGATCGACCCCCTTATGCTTGGTTTTTGACCAGTGATAGGGCCGGATCACGAGTTCGAACGCCGCGAGCATCACCGCACACCATGCCATCAGCCAATAGGCCGGCAGGACAATCAACCAGGGCGCGATATCCTTGCGCCCGATCCTGTCGAGCCCGAGAATGCTGACGACGATGGCACCCGCATAGCCAAACAACAGCGTGCCCAGCCCCGCCGCTGTCGACATATCGGCGGACCCCGTGGTTATCAGGCCATAAAGCAGCGTGGTGACCGTGGAAATCAGGAACACTCCGTGGACGGAAAACGAGAGCACCATGCCGCCTACGAAAATGTAGAAGGCGGCAAGGTTGGCCCAGCCCAGATCGGCCAGAAGCCGTCCCGGACGCGCCGAATGCACAAGAAGGGTCTGCATCCACCCCTTGATCCAGCGCGAGCGTTGGCGGACCCAGGCCATCACCGTTTCCGGCGCTTCCTCCAGCGTAACCGTCTCAAGGCTTTCGACCCGCAGGCCCAGTCGCGCCATGCGAATGCCCAGGTCGGCATCCTCGGTGACGTTGAACGCATCCCATGCGCCGATGTTTTTCAGCGTTGCCGTCCGGAAGTGATTCGAGGTCCCGCCCAATGGAACGGGAAAGCCCGCCCGGCCGATTGCCGGCAGCAGCACGCCGAAATGCCCGGCATATTCGGCGGCAAACATGCGTGTGATCCAGTTTCGCGATCCATTGGCGATCACCAGTTCACCCTGCAGACATTCCAGCGTCACGTCGGTGGCAAAAAGACTGGCAGCCGTCCGCAGCTGACCAGGGTCGGGCAGGTCTTCGGCGTCGAACACCACCACGTGCTCACCCCGGGCAAGGGGCAGGGCAAAATTGAGAGCCTTGGGCTTGGTATAGGGTCGGCAGCGTGGGACCACGATCAGCGAAAAACGCCGGTCGCCGAGGTGTTTTCGCGCGGCCCTCACGGTTCTCGGGCTGGCGCTTTCGACGACGAATTTGATGTCCAGTTTTTCGGCCGGATAGTCGAGCGCTTGCATGGCCCGCGCGATTTGCGCAACCATATGCGCCTCGTCTCGGAGGGGAATGAGCACACTATAGACCGGAAGATCGCGGTCATTAAGCAGGGTGTCTGGCCGCAGCGGACTGTTGCGTTCGAACGTGAAGGCGGCCCACATCCGGAAGGCCGACGGAATTCCCAGTATAAGCGCCATCACTGCGAGGATGGGTGAAAGATTGAGAAAGGCGGGCATTGTGGCAAGCGCGGTAAGCGCGACCATGGATGTAACAAAGCCGAGCCGTACCCCCAGCGGAAGGTCGAGATGGGCGCTTGCTATGGGAAAGCGGCGCGCCAGCCGCTGCAGGGCATTGGCCGTCAGCGGTTCGGGGTTGGTCTGGGCGATTGCTGCATCGAGCGTGGCGGGCGAGACGATGCACAGCTTGCGCCGGAGATTTTCATCCTGCTTGATCCGTGCTGCCAATCCGCGCAGATGCGCAAATCCCGGCGCGAGGAACAACACCTCATGGCCTGCGATGCTTCCCCTGACCGAACGCAGTCCGCCAAGGCGGTCAGCCTCGAGATCGGTGTCGAATTGAGAAAGAAACGTGGCGATTTCGCTGCGATGTGGAACGCCCAGAAAGCTGGCAGCCCGGCGATACGGGCCTTCGCGATCGGTTGGATCGAGCGCGGCCATAACCTCGATGGGATCGGTCCCTATGCGTTGGGCACGCCCGAGGATGTCACTGGCCGCTTGCCGGGACCAGCCCGGTGGCGCGGCCAATGCTTCAGCGAGTTCGACATCGTCAAACGGCCGCACGACGCTCATATGCCCCCAATCGTCTCGCCGACCCTACCAATTGTTTTCGCGATCGGCCATAACGGGGGTCAAATTTATTCAGAACTTCGGAATTGATGGTGCCAGTGCTTCGGGCAGCTCTCCTAGCCGCTTTCATTTTCATTGGCGCGACAGGCTGCGCCGGCGCGCAGAACCTGCCCGTTCATGTCGATCCCGGCGCGCGCGACGACATGATCGATCCCGTAGCTGTCCCCGCCTTGCGCTTCCTGACGACGCCCGATTTCCCGCCTTTCAATTATACTGATGCCGCAGGACGGCTGACCGGCTTCAATATCGATCTGGCCGATGCCATTTGCGCGCGGCTCGAGGCGCGCTGCACCATCCAGTCATGGCCATGGGATCGGGTCCAGGATGCCTTGGCCGACAATCAGGGCGATGCACTGATCGCCGGGCTCGATATCGGTGGCAGCGCGGGAGAGCGCTTCGATTTTTCCCGCATCTATCTGCAATTGCCCGCAAGGTTCGTGACGCAACGACCCGTTTTCCCCGACTTCGATCCGCAGGCAATAACCGGCACGGTAGCGGTGCGCGAAGGCTCGGCCCACGCCGATCTGGCCGAACGCACGCTCGGGCGCGCGCAGATGGCTTTCTATCCCAGCGAGTTCGAGGCACTTAACGCCATTGCTTCAGGGGAGGCCGATTTCTTTTTTGGCGATGCCGCCCGCGCTTCGTTCTGGCTCAACGAAAACCCCGATTGTTGCGCCTTTGCGGGCGAGGCCTATTTCCGGCCCGATCTTTTCGGTGCGGGTCTGGCTGTGGCCGTGCCGATCGGCCTGGACAACGTTCGGGTCGCCATCAACTGGGCTTTGACCCGTCTGCAGCGTGAGGGCCGCATCGACGAGATTTATCTCCGCTGGTTCCCGGTCAGCTTTTACTAGTTTTTATGGTCCTGGAGCGCCTCCGGCAAAACTGGAAACGCTTTTGCGGTTCGGACGCGCGACAAAGCAAAGCACTGAGCAAAGATGCCGCCCAAACCCTATTTCAGCATGACAGGCTCTAAAGCCGCCGGTGTCTGATCCGCGCCGATGTCTCGATCGCCGCCGTGGTCAATCGGTCAATCGAAAACGCATCGCGGATCATCTCCAGCATGCGCAGCTCTTCCTGGTTGAGCGTGAGATCGACGGTGGCGATCTCGACGGCTATCGCATAGGCGGTTTCCTGCAACCGTGGTTCGAGCGTCTGGGCGATCTGGTCGAGCAGGGCGTCGAGCCCCGCCTTGTTGACGGTCTCCACGCAACTCGATGCGACTTCGGGCAGTCTTCCGATATCGAAGTTTTCAAACACCGGCCAGCGGCTGATAAGCGCGGCGAACCGGTCCATTTCCCGGTCGGTCACATCCTTGTCTGATACCGCGGCCATCACCATCACATGGACGAGGGCGTCGGTTGCGGAAAGCTGCATTGAAAATCACCTGAAACCATATGGTGCGCGCCCAAATCTAGAAAGAGCCGCGGGCATGCGCAAGGGCCTCCATTGATCGGCATTGACCTTTGGGACCGGTTGGTGCAACACCGCGACCTGAATTCTCCCGGTTTATTAAAGGATGGGCCAAATTGTCCCAGACCCTGCCCCCTCTCGATCCTTCGGCCATCGCCGCTGCCCCCAACGCCCGTGCCTGGCCGTTCGAGGAAGCCAAAAAGGTCGTGCGGCGCGCCGAGAAGCTGGACAAGGACGAGGTGATCTTCGAGACCGGCTACGGCCCCTCGGGCAAGCCCCATATCGGCACGTTCGGAGAGGTGATGCGCACCACAATGGTGCGCACCGCGTTCCGGCTTCTGACCGGCGATGCGATCAAGACCCGGCTGATCTGCTTTTCCGACGATATGGACGGGATGCGCAAGATCCCCGACAACGTACCGTCGCGGGAGGCGCTGGAACCCTATCTCCAGATGCCGTTGACCGCTGTGCCCGATCCCTGGACCAACGAATTTTCCAGCTTCGGCGAGCACAACAACGCCATGCTGCGCCGCTTCCTCGATACGTTCGGGTTCGACTACGAATTCGCCAGTGCGACCGATTATTACAAGTCGGGCAAGTTCGACGCCATGCTGCTGCGCGCGCTTGAGCGCTATGACGACATCATGAATGTGATGCTCCCCACGCTCGGGGCGGAGCGGCAGGCGACCTATTCGCCCATTCTGCCCATCTCGCCGACCTCTGGCCGCGTGCTTTACGTGCCCATGAAGGAAGTCAACGCCAAGGACGGCACCGTGACCTTCACCGACGAGGACGGGCGCGATGTGACTGTTCCGGTCACCGGCGGCAATGTAAAGCTGCAGTGGAAGCCCGATTTCGGCATGCGCTGGGCGGCGCTCGGGGTTGATTTCGAGATGTTCGGCAAGGATCACCAGACCAATCAGGTGATCTATGACAGGATTTGCGCGATCCTCGGCGGCACCCCGCCCGAGCATTACGTCTATGAACTCTTCCTCGACGAAGAGGGCCAGAAGATTTCCAAGTCCAAGGGCAATGGCATCACCATCGACGAATGGCTGACCTACGCATCCTCGGAAAGCCTCTCGCTGTTCATGTTCCAAAAGCCCAGAACGGCCAAGCGGCTCTATTTCGACGTCATCCCCAAGGCGGTGGACGAATATTTCACCTTCGCCGCCAAAGCCCAGAGCGAGGATGCGGGCCAGCTTCTGGAAAACCCGACCTTCCACATTCATTCGGCCATGCCCCCGGCATACGACATGCCGGTCAGCTTTGCCCTGCTGCTCAACCTCGCCACAGCGTCCAACCCCGAAAGCCGGGAAGTGATGTGGGGCTACATTTCAGCCTACGCCCCCGGCGTGACACCCCAGACGCACCCCCATCTCGATGCGCTGGTCGGCTACGCCATGCGCTATTTCGAGGACTTCGTTGAAAAGTCCTACCGCGCACCCGACGATGTCGAGCGCAAGGCGCTCGAAGAACTCTCCGATACTCTGGCAAGACTTCCCGCCGATGCGGATGGAGAGGCAATCCAGAACGCGGCCCTCGACGTGGCGCGCGAGATCGAACGCTATCAGGATCACAAGCGCCTCGGTCCCAATGGCGGCCCGGGTGTATCGGGCGCCTTCTTCCAGATGCTCTATCAGGTATTGATCGGCCAGGAACGCGGCCCCCGCTTCGGCTCCTTCGCCGCCCTTTACGGCATCGAGAACACCCGCAAGCTGATCGAAAAGGCGCTGAGCGGGCAACTGACTTCCCGAAGCTGAATGGCGATGGCGGTCATCCCCGACCTCGCCGAACTTCAAGCGACCGTAGCGCGCATGGAAACACGTTTCGATGCCGATCCACGCGCCTCCGGTCTGATGGCATCCTATCGCGATCTCTGTGCCCGCTTTGACGCCGATCTCGCCGACCCGCGCGATATCGCCCTTAGTCGTGCCGCCGCACTGATGATGATTAAATATCAGATCGGGGAGACCTGACCGCAGGCATCCTCCCGGTACTGTCAATTTTGGCCTGTCCATTGGCCGTGACCGGGTCAGACCGGCAGGGACCAGTGGGCGTCCGAAACGCTTCGAAAACCCGTCGCTCTTACTGGCTGGCCCACAGAATCCGGGCGATCCAGTCGATTTCCTCGGGCTTGAAGATACGCGGCGGATGATCGGGATTGATAGAATGCAATTCGATCTGTTTTTCGGTGCGCCGATGCAAAATCTTGGCCATCACCTCCCCATCCTGCGTGCGCGCCACCACACGGTCGCCCCGCCGCAACTGTTCTGTGGGCGAGACGATGATATAGTCGCCGTCACGATACAGCGGCTGCATGGATTCCCCAGTCACTTCAAGCGCATAGGCAGTGCCATCACCCAACCCGGGGAAGCGGACCTCATCCCATCCCTGACCGGCCGGAAAGCCCGCCGCATCGAAATAACCGCCCGATCCGGCCTGCGCAAAACCCAGCAGCGGCACCGCTCGGCTGGCCGCCGTGCTCTGGCTGTAATTCAGTCCGCCCGAAAGCAGCGAATCGAAATTTTCGCTGGTCGCCTCGAGCACCTTGGCAATCGATTCGGTGGACGGCCAGCGCTCGCGTCCATCCTTGCTGACGCGCTTGGATGGATTGAACGCAGTGGCATCCAGCCCCGCCAGCTTGGCAAGACCCGACGCCGACAGGCCGTGCCGGTCGGCCAGGCTATCGAGAGCTTCCCATATGGCGCGATGAGACAACATGGACAATCAGGTTCCAGAAAAAGGAATAATATCCCTATAGTTCGGAAACTAGTCCTAATACCTCGTTAGTCTCTTGTAAAGATATTTCCAAGCTTGGCAGGGCCCTCGCAGCCCGTTAGACCAAGCGCCACAGGAGAATTTATGGCCCAGCCGATCTATAAAATCGCTTCCGCCCAGGACTGGACAACCGCGCGCGCCGTGGGACAATTGGTGGGGACTCCGGTTGATATGGCCGATGGCTATATCCATTTTTCGACCGCCGCTCAATTGGCCGAAACGCTTGAAAAGCACTATCGCGGCGCCTCCGGGCTCGTTCTGGCGACGATCGATCCCGACCTGATCAGCGCCGATCTCGTCTGGGAGCCCTCGCGCGGCGGGCAGCTTTTCCCCCATCTTTATGCGCCATTGCCGATGGCGGCAGTTATTGCAGAGCGAGACCTCGCCGCCCGGCCCGATGGTGGCTTCGATTTGCCGGAGATTTCGTGATGGGCTTGGGAGATTTGCTCCGCAACGCGGCGGTTCAAAAATTCGCCCAGGACGTTCTGATGCGCATGGACGCCGAAACCGCGCACAGGACAACAATCAATGCACTCAAATTCGGGTTGGCGCCGTCGGGTGCGCCATCGCCGACCAATCTTCAAACGGTGTTCTGTGGATTGGACCTGCCCAATCCCATCGGCATGGCACCGGGCTTTGACAAGAATGCCGAAGTGTTCGGCCCGCTCGCCAAGGCGGGGTTCGGGTTTGTGGAAGTTGGAACGGTTACTCCGCGACCCCAAAAGGGAAATCCCATTCCAAGAGTATTCCGCATCCCCGATGCGATGGGCGTTATCAACCGGTTGGGATTTAACAACGAAGGTCATGAAGCCGCCTTCGAACGGCTCAAGGACCGCGCCCCCGGTGAGGTCGTTGGTGTCAATATCGGAGCCAACAAGGACAGCGAGGATTTTGTCGCCGACTATATAGCGGGAGTGAAGGCCTTCTCGCCGCTTGCCGACTATCTCACGGCCAATATCTCCTCGCCCAATACGCCCGGCCTGCGCAATCTTCAGGCCGAAGACGCGCTCAAGCGCCTGCTGGACGCCTTGATCGAAACCCGCGCAGCCCAGCCGCGCCAGACGCCGATTTTGCTCAAGATCGCGCCGGACCTCGAACAAGCCGAAATGGATTCCATCGCCAGAACTGTGCTCGAGAGCGGCATTGACGGGCTGATCGTTTCCAACACGACAATTTCGCGCGATACGGTATCGGGCCTCGAAAACGCGGGCCAAGCCGGGGGGCTTTCAGGCAAGCCGCTGTTCAATCTCGCGACTCGTCGTCTGGCACAGATGCGCCTGAGGCTCGGGCCCGATTTCCCGATAATCGGCGTGGGCGGCATTCACTCGGCTCAAAGCGCCGTCGCAAAGCTGGAGGCAGGTGCCAACGTGGTTCAGCTCTATTCGGCGCTGGTTTATGGCGGGCTCGAAATGATCGAGGAGATCAAGTCCGGCCTCTCGCAGGAAATCGCGGCACGCGGCCTTGCAAATGTTGCGGGCCTCACCGGCACGGCCGTGGAGGACTGGGCCGAAGGCAGAAAAGCGCTTTAGAGCGTGTCCAGCAAAAGTGGAAACGGTTTTGCGGTTCGGACACGCGATAAAACAAAGGCTTAGAGCCAAGGATTTGATTCAATCAAATCCTGAACGGCTCTAGGTGAAAATTTCGTCCTTCCGCCGTTCGATGGCGACCGCATAGATGCCGGCGCGCACCAACAGCAGCACATGCAGCGCGATCCACAACCCCCAGAGGCCAAGGATCGGCTGCAGGATCATGGCGGTTGCAAGATAGACGATAAGTGAAACGATCATCCCGTTGCGCATCGTAACGTTGAAGGTCGCGCCGATCATCACGCCGTCATAAACGAAAGCGGGCATACCGGTAAGCGGGGTCAACGCCGCCATGACCAGATAGACCCGGGCCATTTCGCGAACTTCGGCGTTGGTGGTCATCAGATCAATGGCCAGCCACCCGAAGCTGAACAGCAAAACGCTCAGCGTGCCGGCGATAAGCAGGCCCCAACCCAGAGTGAGCTTTGTGGCCCGCTCGAAGGCCGGGCGCCAACGCGCGCCGACCGCCTTGCCACACAATTGTTCGGAAGCCGTGGCGATGCCGTCGAGAAAGAATGCCGAAACCGAAAACAGTTGCAGCAGAATGGCGTTGGACGCCAATTCGATCTCACCCATGCGCGCGCTCTGCGCGGCGAAATAGGCAAAAGCGCCCATCAGGGCCGCCGAGCGGATGATCAGATCTCGGCTCAGACCGATCATCCGTTTGATTGCCGCAACGTCGAGCAGGGCCGCAAGGGTCGTATTGGCAAGAATCGGCTTGATGCCGCCATAATGGCGTATGGCGATGACCACCCCGGCGATAGCGGCGACGCCTTGCCCGATGACGGTGGCCCAGGCAACGCCCGGAACGCCCCAGCCCAGCCCCAGAACGAACCAGACGCTGAGCACGATATTGACGATATTGATGAGAATTTGCAGCCACATGCCGGTGCGCGCGTCGGCCCGGCCATAGAACCATCCAAGCAGCACATAATTGATGAGAACGAACGGCACTGACCACATGCGCACGCCCATATAGTCTGCGAAGGCCCCCGCAGCATTGGGCGGTGGTGCGAGCGCGGCTGCAAACCCGAGATAGATGGGATAGGCGAGCGCCAGAAGCAGCGCACTCAACACCGCCGCAGCGACCATGGCCCGTGCCATATGGAGCAACCCGTCGAGCGGATCGCGCGCTCCGATCGCCTGCGCCGTCAGCCCTGCCGTTCCGAAGCGCAGGAAAAAGGCCAGGGCGAAGACGACACTGAACGCCGCCGCGCCCAGCGACAGCCCGCCCAGCAGCCCCGCATCGCCCAACTGCCCGATGACCGCGGTATCGATGATGCCCGCCACCGGTTCGGTGATGAACGCCACCGAGGCCGGAATGGCGATAGCCCACACATCACGATGGTGAACCTCGAAGGGGTGAACCGATAGAGTCATCAAGGGAACCGGGAAAAGAAGGGACAACTACCCTAGCCGATTCCATGCCTCGATCTAGTTCTGAAAGTCGGTCTTCTTGAGCAGAACCGGCCGGGTCGGAACCTGGCAGACGGGCATGATCTCGATGGAGTTGACGTTCACATGCGCAGGCAGGTTCGCCAGCCACCAGACGGTATTGGCGATGTCCTCGGGCAGCAGCGGCTCGTTGTCGGCATACATTTTCTCATTGGCCTCGAAATCCCCGCCCGTACGCACTGCAGTAAATTCCGATTTCGCATGGCCCGGTTCGAGCGAGGTGATGCGAATACCCGTGCCCATGGTGTCGGTGCGTAAATTCATCGAGAATTGGTGCACGAAGGCCTTGGTCGCGCCATAGACATTGCCGCCTGTATAGGCAAAGTGCCCCGCGATCGATCCGACATTGATTATCGAGGAGCCGCGGCCCACCTGTTTGATTAGCGGAAGAACTTCGAGCGTTGTGTGCAACAGCCCCACGATATTGGTGTCGATCATCGTCTGCCATTGATCGGTATCCACATCGGGTATGGCGCCGGTGCCCAGGGCCAGCCCGCCATTATTGAACAGGCAGGTGATTGGTTTGAAATTTTCCGGGATAGCCGCGACTGCGTGTTTGATCGAGGCCACCTCGGTCAGGTCCATCTCTATGCCGTGAACGATTTCGGGAAACTCGGCCTCAAGTTCGGCCAGCCGCTCACGCCGGCGGCCCGTGGCGACGACTTGCCAGCCATTCTTTGCGAAAAGCCGCGCGGTGGCCGCGCCGAAGCCGGATGTGGCGCCGGTGATGAAGATGACGGGAGACATGGGCAAGACCTTGAATGGCTTTGTATTGGAAAGGGGCGGGGGAGTCCCGCCAGTTTCATCCTAATCGCCGCCGCTGATCCGCTCAACCGGCTATACGCTAGCGGCGTCGCCCGGCTGCCATGAGCCGCCCGATCAACCAAAGGGGCAATACGATCACGGCGCCGGTCAGCATATAGGCGAAGCCGTCGCGGAACACTTCGAACCCATTATCGAAGATTGAATTGATGAAGCCCTGGATCGAACGGAAAATGGCGTCGGGGCTGATGCCGAAGATCGACATCAAAAAGCCCACGACAAGGCTCATCAGGATCAGCCGGACGGCAACCCGTCCCGGCGTTCCGCCAAGGAACGATTCCAGCCAGTTCGGTCTTTGATTTGTCTCGCGGTTGTCCATAGTCTCGGGCATCGGTCCATCGGGTCCATCGATTCTGCTCATGATGCCACATAGGCGCCGACAATGGCCAATTAAAGAGCTGCCGATATCGTGACCGCACTTTCACCCATAGTTGCGGATTGGTTCGCCGCCAAGGGCTGGCGTGCTCGACCGCATCAACTTGCCGTACTCGAAGCCGAGCGTGCCGGCAATTCGGTGCTGCTGATCGCCCCGACCGGGGCGGGCAAGACCCTGGCCGGGTTCCTGCCGTCCCTTGAGGACCTGATCGAAAATCCTATGGAGGGGCTGCACACGCTCTATATTTCGCCGCTCAAGGCGCTGGCGGTCGATGTGGCGCGCAATCTGGGCGACCCGGTGCGCGAGATGGCTCTGAAGATCAAGGTCGAAACCCGCACGGGCGATACGCCCGCCTCGCGTCGTCAGCGTCAGCGCTTTGATCCGCCCCACATTCTGATGACGACGCCCGAGCAACTGGCGCTGCTCCTGAGTCATCCCGACAGCGTCAGACTGTTCGGGAGCCTGCGGCGTGTCGTGCTCGATGAATTGCACGCGCTGGTCACCTCCAAGCGCGGCGATCTGCTCAGCCTCGGTGTTGCGCGGCTGGCCAGATTGTCGCCCGATGTGAAGATTGCCGCATTGTCTGCGACGGTCGCCCAACCCGAAATTCTGCGCGATTGGATTGCCGCGCCGGTTGCGCCCAATCCGACCGTGCTCCTCAATGCACCGGGCGGTGCCTCGCCACAACTTTCCATTCTTGCCAGCGAGGAGCGGCTGCCCTGGGCCGGCCATTCTGCTGCCTATGCGGTGCCCGATCTTTACGCAACGATCAAACAGCACGGTACGACGCTCCTCTTCGTCAACACCCGTTCGCAGGCCGAAATGCTGTTCCAGAACCTGTGGGCCATCAACGATGAAGCGCTGCCCATCGCGCTCCATCACGGCTCGCTCTCGGTCGAGCAGCGCCGCAAGGTGGAAAGCGCTATGGTTTCGGGCGTGCTGCGCGCCGTAGTTTGCACCTCGACCCTCGATCTGGGCATTGACTGGGGCGATGTCGATCTGGTCGTGCAGGTCGGCGCACCAAAGGGCGCCTCACGCATGCTCCAGAGAATCGGGCGCGCCAACCATCGGCTCGACGAGCCCTCCAAGGCCATGTTCGTTCCCGCCAACCGCTTCGAAGTGCTCGAATGCGAGGCAGCGCTTGAGGCGGTGGCCGAGGGCGCCCAGGACAGCGAAACGCCTCTCCCCGGCGGGCTGGACGTTCTCGCCCAGCACATTCTGGGACTGGCTTGTGCCGATCCGCTCGATGAGAACCAAACCTTCGCTGAAATCACATCAGCCTGGCCCTACAAGGATCTGACGCGAGAGAAATTCCATCGGGTGCTCGATTTCGTCTCGACCGGCGGATATGCGCTGAGGGCTTATGAGCGGTTTGCGAAACTGCGCAAGACCGCGGACGGCCTCTGGCGCATCGCCAATCCCCAGATTGCGCAGCAATACAGGCTCAACGTCGGCACCATCGTCGAAGAACCCATGCTCAAGGTGCGACTGGTCAGGGCGCGTGGGGTGCGCAAAGGCGCAACGACCGGACCGATCGGGCGTGGGGGCAGGGTATTGGGGGAAATCGAGGAGTATTTCATCGACCAGTTGGTGCGCGGCGATACCTTCATGTTCGGCGGCGAGATCGTTGCCTTCGAAGGTGTTGTGGAAACCGAAGCTTATGTGTCGCGCTCATTCTCCGACAATCCCAAAATTCCCTCCTATATGGGTGGGAAGTTCCCGCTCTCGACATTTCTGGCTGAGAGGGTGCGCAAGATCCTCGCCAACCCCGAGGGCTGGCGCGTCTTGCCCGATCAGGTGCGCGAATGGCTTGACCTGCAGAACTACGCTTCGGTCTTGCCGGACAGCGACAGCCTGCTGGTCGAAACGTTTCCGCGCGCCGACAAGCATTACATGGTCTGCTATCCGTTCGAAGGGCGCCTGGCTCACCAAACCCTGGGAATGCTGCTGACCCGAAGGCTTGAGCGGGCTCGCGCCCAGCCGCTCGGGTTCGTTGCCTCCGACTACGCGATCGCCATCTGGTGCGCATCCGATCTGGGAGCATTGATCGCATCGGAACGGCTTTCCCTCGATCAATTGTTCGACGAGGACATGCTGGGCGACGATCTGGAGGCCTGGCTCGATGAATCGGCACTTATGAAGCGCACGTTCCGAAACTGCGCCATAATTTCCGGTCTTATCGAGCGCCGGCATCCCGGCAAGGAAAAATCGGGCCGCCAGATTACAGTGAGTTCGGACATCATCTATGACGTGCTCTACCAGCACGAGCCCGATCATATTCTGATCGAAGCCACACGACGCGATGCGGCGCGAGGATTGCTCGATATCGAACGGCTCGGACACGCCTTGAAACGGATCCGGCGCCATATCAAACACAAGCGGCTGGACCGAATCTCGCCTCTTGCGGTACCTGTATTGCTCGATATCGGCAAGGAACCGATCTTCGGGGAAGCGCGCGAAGCGGTTCTGCGTGAGGCCGCCGAGGATTTGATCGCAGAGGCCATTGGCACCGACGTTCCGACCAACCAGGGATAACAATTGGCACAGGCTCAGCCGGTTAGCGGCAAAGAGGCACAGGAAACGATCCGGTTTGCGGGCGAAATCTTTGTCCCGCTTGCTTCGGGTGCGCTCTATTGGCCGGATGCCGAAGCCCTCCTCGTCGCCGATCTCCATCTCGAAAAACTATCGAGCTATGCACGCGCGGGTCAGCTCTTGCCACCCTACGATACGTCGATGACATTGAGGCGGCTCGAACGCGATATTGGTGGCGTCGGAGCAAAGCGCGTCTTTGCGCTCGGGGACAGTTTTCATCGCGACGAGGGCACCACCACGCTCCTGGCCCATGATCGCGAGCGGCTCGGTCGCATGGTTCATCAGCTCGACTGGGTCTGGGTTGCGGGCAATCATGACCCGACCCCGCACGCCCTCGGCGGCACCTGCTGCATGGAACTTGCGGTTTCGGGCTGTTCGCTGCGTCATGAGCCGCAGGCGGGAATTGGCGGCCTGATCGCGGGGCATCTTCATCCGGCAGCAAGAGTAGCCATGAATGGAAAGACGTCGCGGCGTCCGTGCTTTGTCTGGGACGAGGATTTGATGATTCTGCCAGCGTATGGATCTTCCACGGGCAGCCTGAACGTCCTGTCGCCGGCTTTTTCCCGACTGTTCGATCATCGGAAAATCCAGGTCATGATGATAGGCCGCGACCGGGTTTATCAGGTTGGCCGTCAGCGCTTGGTGTCCGGCTAGCCTCAGCGCCTGAACAATACGCCGCCAAGCCATCCGGTAATCAGCGCCAAAAGCACCGTCGCGAGCCCATAAAGCAGCGGCTGGTTGGTGGCGGTATCGCCCACAAAGCGCTCGAATCCCGATTTCTGAACGAAAAACCGCTGCGCGCGCTCGGCGACCACTTCGCCATTCTGCACCACAAGGGCCTGGGCGAGGAAAATGCCATTGGGGACGTTGGCGGGCAGAACGACGCGGGTCGAAAAGAATGTTGGAGACAAAAAACTGACGCCGCGTTCGTCGGTCCTGAACAGATTGGCGTTGCCCATGAGACGCACGAGTTCGTTCTCAAAAAGGGCGACATTGCCGGTGGTTTCCTGAAGGGCCGACGCGATCTGCGCTTCGACGGTCAGGTTGCGTTGCGCAATGATCTCGGGGTCAAGAATGGCTTCGAGCGGGCGGCTGGACAAGACCCGGTAAAAAGAGGGCAGGCCGGAAAACAGCGCATAGTCAGCGTTGAGCATGATGCCGAATTGACGCGACTTGCGCCGAACCACGCGTTCTTCGACCGGCCCTCGGATGATGAAGACCACATCGAATGATCCCTGGGGTGGCGTTCCATCAAGACTGGGTTCGATATTGCCGAACAGCGTTATGGTCTCGCCCGCAAAATTGGAGTGGATCGAAATGGTGGGGTCGGAGGTAGCGAATATGAGGCCCTGTGCACGGGAGCCTGTACCGATGACCAGGAAAATGAGCAGTGCCAGAAGGAAGCGGGTGACCGTCACAGCCCTTCTCCAAACCCGAGGACGGACGTGGAAAACGGATCGGCCGGTGCAAGAATCAAGGACAGGGCAAACCGGATTGCCACCCCGAGCACGATGAGCGCGAGAAGGAATCGCAATTGGTCGCCCCGAAGATATTGACCGGCCGAAGCGCCAAATTGCGCACCCGCTACACTGCCCACCATCAATGAGAACGCCAGGAGAATATCCACGCTCTGGCTCTGATAGGCATGCAGAATGCACGTTGCGGCCATGACCGCAAGGACATGCAGGAGCGAAGTGCCAATCACTACCGAACCTGGGATGCGCAGCAGATAAACGAGTGCCGGTACCAGGATGAAGCCACCACCGATGCCGAGAAGCGAACCGACGATGCCGATGAAAAAGCCAATGCCGATCACCGGAATGACCGAGATGTAGAGCTTGGAGCGTTTGAATCGGAAGCGCAGCGGCAGGCCGTGGGCCCAGTTGTGCTGGCCCGGCATACGACGGGGCGGCGGCCCGGCCCGGCGCGAACGGATCAACGAACGAACGGCTTCGATCAGCATCAGCGAGCCGATGGAGCCCAGGAAAATCAGGTAACCGAAGGAGATGGCCAGATCGAGTTGGCCGAATGAACGCAACAGGTCGAAGATCCACACACCGACGCCGGCGCCAAACACACCACCTGTGACAAGAAACATGGCCAGCGTCAGGTCGATTCCGCCACGCCGCCAGTAGGACAGGGCGCCCGATGTCGAGGCGGCCACGACCTGCCCTGTGACCGAGGCAACCGCGACCGGGGCGGGAACGCCCGAAAAGATCAGCAACGGTGTCAGCAAGAAGCCGCCGCCGACGCCGAACAGGCCTGATAGAAACCCGATGGCCCCCCCGATTCCCACGAGGAAGAACAGGTTCACCGACATTTCCGCGATGGGCAAATAGATCAGCACGGCGGGCCCAATCATAGGCAGGTGTCACGGGGCGCTTATGGAAGCACCCTGTGGCGATAGTGTAACGACGCCGGCTTAATAAACCCTAGACCGGCTGGCTGCCCAGAACGGCCAGAAGGCGGGGATTGACGGCGCCGCTTTCGTTCATGCCAGTGGCACGCTCGAACGCCGCAACGGCTTCCCGTGTCTTGGGACCGGAAATGCCGTCTGGTGCGCCGACATCATATCCCAGCTTGCCCAAGAGCATCTGCACGCGCAAAACCACGTCGGGATTGGTGATGGCGGGGCCAGGATCGAACTCATCGTCCCAGGTGCCGATTGGCGCAAAATTGGCGGCAATGTCGATTTCGACCGGCGCCCATGCGGCGATTGTGTCGTCCAGCCTCTGAATAGCGTCAGCGTCCAGCGAGCGGGCCACATCGTCGCGCGAGTTGGCCGCGTCCTTGTCGCCAGAGCGTGCTGCCAACGAAAACCAGATATAGGATTGTTCGAAATCCTGCTCTACACCAAGTCCGCGCGCATAAAGCATGCCCAGATTGAACTGGCTGTCGGTCAGTCCCCGCCCCGCAGCCTCTTCGAACCAATGCGCCGCTGCGGCAAAATCCTGATCCTCGAGTTCCCCACCCGCATAGAGCGAAGCAAGGTTGTGCATTGACATGCGGTTGCCGGCCTCCGCGGCGCGCTGATACCAGAGGCGTGCCATATCGAGATCGCTATCGACACCGCGCCCACCTTCATAGAGGCTGCCAAGCCGATATTGGGCGGGGGCAAACCCCTGGGCGGCCGAGCGTTCATACCAGGCGGCAGCCTGGGTGAAATCCTGTTCGACGATCGTACCCTCGGTGAGGATGGCACCGACCTCGAACTGGGCGAAGCGGTCGCCCGCATCGGCAGCGGCGCGCAGGGCAGCAGGTTCGATAGACGCGGGCGCGGTAATCGGGGGCAGATCGGCGCTGCCGGTATTCTCTGCGTAGTTGTTGGCTGGTCCGACTGCGGCGGTGGTCACCGGGTCGACGGTCGGGATCGCCGTCAATGCATCGGAATTCACGGTTGCAGCGCTCAGGCGAGGTTGCTGCTCGATGACGCGAACGTTGGACATGAGGTCATTTTCGGGCGTGGTTTCGGCATCGGCCGTTGCCTGAGCTTGTGCCGCTGCTCGCATCGAGGCCAGATCGGGCTCGGCGGTCGTGGTGTCCGCCTGGGTCGCACTCACTTCGGCGGCAGGCTCGGGTTCCTCCGCCGTTGCTTCCGGTTCGACGATCTGCGCGCTTTCGGCACTCGCCTGAGCAGGACGAGACGGCATGATGCGGCCCATGACCAGCGGCGTGGCCAGAGCGATTACAGCAACAAGAGCGGTGCCGAGCAGCAGAGACCGCCGGTTGCGGGCAAAAAAGCCCGGAGCGCTATCGGCTGCTTCGTCTGTTGCGATATCCTCGTCAGGCAAGGCGGCAACGGGCTCGGAGCGTGTATCGACCCGCGGCTCTTCGACCGGACGCGGCTCGGCGGCCTCACTCTCGTCGCGCTGGAACCGGGCAAGGGCGCGGCCGATCAGCGATTTCGGTTCTTCCTCCTGATCGAGCGCCGGCTGACGGGCCGAACGGCGGGGCGCCGAGGTTCGAAAGGACCGTCGCGTTCCGCCAGGCTCGACTTTGGCTTAGCCGGCCGATCAATCGCGGCCGGGTCGATGGCAAAGGCGGGCTCCGGTTCGCCAGCATCTTCAATTTCGGTCGGGACATCGTCGACTTCGACCGCACCCTGACCCAGGACGCGGCGCGCCGCACCAGTTGCCGGGTCGACCGGCATGGCGTCTTCGCGCTTGCGGCGTGGGTTTGAAGAAGGCGTTGCTGTCGCCTCGGCGGGCGCTGGATCCGCGACGGCGATATCGGCCGGTTTGCTGTTAAGCATGGCTTCGAGGCGGGCAATGCGATTGTCGACCTGCGCTATGGAATTGCGCACACCCGAAAGGTCACTTCCCGCCGAACTGCTGTCGCTGGTTTGCGCAAAAAGGGCTGCAAGGCGCTCTTCAAGCGCGGCGAGGTCGGCCTTTTCGATGCCGTCGGCATCGGCGGCTGTAGTACCAGGTGCCGACAAACCCTGGGCCTTTGCCGCGATCAATTCCGCGAGGGCCTCGAGATCGGGGCTGGCGGGTGTCTCGGTGGCTTCGATGCTGGCCAGCATCTTGAGCTGCTGGCTGGTCTCATCGACCCTCTTTGCGATCTGGCGCAGTTGAGACTCGATGGCATCTGTTGCTGGCGCCGCCACCGGTGCGGTCATTGTGTCCATGCGCTTTTCGATGTCCGCAAAGCGTGGCTCGATGGTCTGCGCAATCACATCGCGCAGCACAGAGACGCTTTCGGCAAGCATGGCCGCTTCGTCGCGCGAGGGGGCTTCGATGGTCGAGATGCGCGCGCTCAGGGCATCGATTTTGGCGAGGAGACTGGCTGGCTCGGCTGGCTTGCTGACCGCCTCGGTCAGCGCTGCCATGTCTCGGCTGAGCCGTTCGATATCGGCTGATGGTTGAGACTGGCTCGCTTCAAGGGAATCGATGCGGTCGTATATGGAACGCACGCTCTGCTCGATCGTCGCCATCGCCTGCACCTGGCGATCGTCAGCCAGTGCCGCCTGCTGGGCGCCGTGTTCGCTCGCCTGAAGCTGATGGGTGACGAGCTTTTCGATGGTCGCCGTCAGGTCTTCAATGCGGCGGGACGTGGCATCCTGGCCGGACTGGCGATCGGTGGCGATCATTTCGGCAAGATTGCCGATTTGCGCCTCGATACGCTTGATCTGGCCCGTTTCTCCCACGGCTCCGGCCAGAAGCTCTATGACTTCGCTCAGTTGGTCTATCTGTGCTGCAATGTTCGACTTCTCGCCCAGCGACTCAAGCCGTTGTCCGATCCGATCTTCAAATCCCGAGATCTTTTCTCCAATGGCATCGAGCGACCTGGCAAAGCCGGCAAGTTCCGATTGCGGAGCAGATGCCGGCGCCATGGGCGCGGCCGGCTGGGACTGAGGTTGGCGCGCCCCGGTCTGTCGTGCCCGGATCTGGTTGATGGCGTCCACCACGCCTTCGCGCATGACGGGACGGTCTTCCGGTGCCCGATCGGCAAGTCGTGTTACGGCCTGGCGCACGCTGCGCAGCGCTTCGGAATGGCGATCGGGCTGGTCGGGCGTTGCGCGCGATGGTGTGGGCGTTTGGGGCAGGGGGCGCGCGACCTGGCTTGTTGCAACCTGATCTTCGACCTGATCGAGCAAGGCAACCAGCTCGTTTCGCAGGCTTTCCCATTCGGCCCCATTGGACCGGCGAACGGCGGTTTGCGGCTCATCCCAGTCATGATGTGGATTCGTTCGCGCCATAGTGCTTCCCGACAGGCTCCCGACAGTGCGTCGACCGCACCGCTTCCGGCGATGGAATCGCCCAGGCTGACTTTCCGCGGTTTATGGTAAATATCGGGTTAACCCTGCTTGCATTTCGCATTGATCCGATTGGTATTTTTGAGCATGGATTGCGCCCGGTCGCTGTTCGTGATGATGTTTCTCCGATCTCCGTACAGATCAGCGACAAGTCAGTAGCAAGACAGTAAAATGAGTGGATCAACCCGCAAGGACCGCGCGACGCGCCAGAGCGAGGGACCTGCAATCTATACGATTGCCGAGCTCGCCGACGCATTCTCGATAACGCATCGGACCCTGCGCTTTTACGAAGACAAGGGCATGTTGCGCCCCCGCCGGGTGGGCAACAAGCGTCTCTATACCAATCGCGACCGTCTGCGGCTGCGCATCATCCTTGATGGCAAGCAAGTGGGCCTCACGCTGCGCGAGATTCAAGAATATCTCGACACCTACGATCTGCGCGATGGCTCATACGATCACCTGCGCCGCGCTCTCGACAAGGTTCACCACCAGCGCCATCTGCTTCAGCAACGGCGTTCAGCGATCGAAAAGTCGCTGGCGGAACTGGCGCGGGTCGAACAGATCATCGAGGGCATGCTGGCTGAACCCCAGGACCCCGATGGGCGGGGCGACATCATATGAGCGCGCGCGGAGGCATATCTTCCAAGCTTGAAAACCGGCCGGAGACTTGTCTGAAGCGTTCAATTGACGCCAAAAACCCACAAACGCTTGATTCGTGGCCCGATCTTCGCATTATCTCCATTGTGTTTACTCTTGGGGTCTAGAAAGATTCCAATCCCCGTTCCTGCCCCGGCGAGGTCCCGCGCCCCAATGAACCACCGCATCATCATCGTTGACGACCATCCCCTCTTCCGGGCCGCACTGCGTCAGACGCTCGAAGGCCGGGATGGCGGCATGGTGTTTGAGGAGGCTGGGGATATCGAAGGGCTAAGTGCAGCCCTTGAGGCAAATCGTGATTGCGACCTTGTGCTGCTCGACCTCAACATGCCCGGCGTGCGGGGTTTTTCGGGCCTCCTGCTTTTGCGCGCGCAGTTTCCTGAAGTCCCGGTGATGATCGTTTCGGCTGTTGAAGACACGGCCGTCATCCGCCGGTGCTTTGATCTGGGCGCATCGGGGTTCTTGTCCAAGTCCGAAACCGCCGCCCGTATTCGGGAGTCCATTGACACCATATTGGCCGGTGGCCTGTGGGTGCCCGACGGCGTTTCGCTCGATGGGCACGACGAGCAGACTGAAGTGCTGGGAAGGCTCGCAACGCTCACCCCACAGCAGATCCGTGTCCTCATGATGCTTTCGGACGGACTGATGAACAAGCAGATCGCCTACGAGCTTTCCATATCGGAAGCCACCGTGAAGGCACACGTCTCGGCCATCTTGCAAAAACTCAACGTTGATAGCCGCACCCAGGCGGTGATTGCCGCCGCCAAGATCGAGCAGGGCCAGTTTGCCCAACTCGTCGAGGATCAACAGGCCTGAGCCGCCTCCAACCAAACGATGCGGCTCCACCCTTGTCCATGGCGTTGAACGGCTCGGCTATTGGGGCAGCGCCTCTTGAGCATATTGAGCCGCAAACTCGGCGCTGGGCGGAATCGGCTTTATGATATCGATCATGACGCCATTGGGGTCGGTGACGATAAAATGGCGTTGTCCGAAATCTTCGTCGCGGAGATCGAGAACGACGGTGGCACCCGCTGCGTTCAGGCGCTCATACTGCGCATCGACATCTTCGACTTCAAAACTGAGCAGCAAGCCGCCGGTCCGGCCGCGATGGGCTTCCGGAATCGTATCGTGCGACTTATCAAGCAGCGCGAAGTTGATTGCCGGATTGGCGTTTGACTGCAGGTGGACGTACCAATCGCTGTCGAACAGGGCGCGGAAATCGAAATTTTCGATGTAAAAGGCTGCGGATGAGGGCACGTTCTCTGTCATGACGACGGGATAGAAGCTGGTCGGACGCATAGGGCTTTCCTTTCAGTTTAAATAAACATACTGTCTGTATGTGAATGTCAATTAACATGCAGGCAGTATGTATGCAAGAAGGAACACAACGCCGTTCGAACAGGGACCGGTCGGAGGCCACCCGGGCCGCGCTCATTGCGGCGGGCAGGGTGCTTTTTGTCGAGCGGCCATATGGCGAAATCGGCACACCGGAAATTGTAGGTAAAGCCGGGGTGACGCGGGGCGCGCTCTACCACCATTTTGCAGACAAGCAGGCATTGTTCGCCGCCGTGGTAGATGCCGAATCCGCAGCGGTAGCGGTTGAGATCGAACAATCCTCACCGCAGGGCACCGATCCGGTGGAGGCCCTGCTGGCTGGAGGGCGCGCCTATCTCGATGCCATGGCCATGCCCGGCCGCACCCGCCTGCTACTGCTCGATGCGCCGGCTGTGCTTGGGCATGCAGAGGCCGGGGCCATCGATATGCGTCACAGCGCCCGTACACTTCATGACGGATTGGGCATGGCTATTGCAGCCGGCGTCATGCCGCCTCTGCCGCTCGGCCCGCTCACTCAGGTCATATCGTCGGCCTTTGACAGGGCAGCGTTGGCGATTGAAGCGGGGGCAAGCCGCACCGAGTGGGAAAATGTTCTCGAATCGCTTTTGTCCGGGCTCGCTGGCGGGCGCTAAAGCTGCTTGCTCATTTGCGAGAGCAGGGCGCGCAGGGCGGCGGGTTTGACCGGCTTGTTGAGGACGGGCGTACCGCGCGTTTCGGCCAATTGCCTGACCGCGGGCGTCTGATCGGCAGTTACCAGCACCGTGGGCAAATGGCCACCCACGATCTGCTTGAGCCATTCGATTGCGTCGAGCCCTGAGGTCTGGTCGAGATGGTAGTCCATAAGAACCAGATCAGGCACCCAGCCTTCGAGCATGCCCAGTTGCGCGATCTCTTTCAGAGACGTCGCCGTGCGGACGTCACATCCCCAATTTTCCAGCAGGCCCGACATCGCGTCGAGGATCGAGCGCTCATTGTCCACACACAGGACATGCAGCCCTTCCAGTTGAGTGTCTGTCCGCGCCGGAACCGCATCGACCGGTTCTGCCAGACGTGGTGCCATGGCGACGAGCGGGACCGAAATGGAAAACCGTGAGCCTTTGCCCACTGTGCTGTCGATCTCCATGGGGTGATCGAGGGCGGCGAGAATGCGCTGGACGATGGAAAGGCCCAATCCCAATCCGGGCGCGATGCGCGCACCCTGTTCCAGCCGTGAAAATTCGGTGAAGATCATCTGGTGTTGGTGCCGGTCGATGCCGATGCCCGTATCGATTACATCGAGACGGACGCTGTCGCCGCGTCGGCGGCACCCAACAAGCACACGGCCACCGGGACGTGTGTATTTGATGGCGTTCGACACCAGGTTTTGAATGACCCGAGCCAGCAACATGCGATCCGAGCGCACAGTGAAGGAGGCGCCGACAACGCGAAGTTCGATACTTTTCTCGCTTGCCAGCGGCTGGAATTCGATCTCGATCTTTTTGAGGAGATCGAGAATATCGATGTTGGTCCGCGTGACCTTGAGTGCTCCCGAATCCATGCGCGATATGTCGAGAAGGGTCGACATGATGTCCTCGACCGCGTTGAGCGACGCATCGATCGATGATGCCAGCTCGGCCATGGCCGTGCCACGGGTGCGCTCGAAAAGCGTCGAGGTGTAAAGTCGTGCTGCATTGAGCGGCTGCAGAAGATCGTGGCTGGCGGCGGCGAGAAACCGCGTTTTCTCGTGATTGGCCGCATCGGCCTTGGCGCGAGCCTTTTCGAGTTCGGCATTGAGAAGGGTCAGGGCTCGCGTGCGGTCGTTGACCCGTTCTTCAAGCGTGTGATTGACCTGCTCGAGCGCTGTTTCCGCGCGCGCCCGATCGGTTACGTCGGAGAATGAAATGAGCAACCCGCCACCGGGCAGTCGGGCTGTGTGAATTTCCAACTGATGGCCCGAAATATTGGTGCGCTGGGTCAGCGTCGTGGGTTCGGCCGTTATCAGGCGGCGCCGCTGATCGGCGACCACCTGTGGGGTCCCCGGGCCAAGGTCACCCCGACGCGCCATGAACAACAATATGTCATCGAGCGGTGTTCCCGGAAGCGCCAGCGACTGCGGTAGTCCCATGCCGACACGATACTGGGTGTTTGCGGTTGCCAGAACAAGGTCGGAATCGAATACGGCCAGACCATAGGGCAGGTGGTCGATGGCACCGGTCAAACCGGCCTCGAATGCAAGCTGTTCTGGAATCGCGCTGTCGGACATTGCGGTGCTCCTAACCCCGCCTCTCGATCTTGTCGTGGCCCTCCCGAGGCGGAAATGTCAAGTCATCCCAATGGACAGCGGCCGGGAATCGAGGCTAGCTTTTCGGGGCCGCGAGGGAGCGGAGGCAAAGACAGGAGACATAGCGATGTCATTCGTCAAAGAATTCAAGGAATTTGCCGTCAAGGGCAACATGGTCGATATGGCCGTGGGTATAGTCATCGGTGGGGCCTTCGGCACGATCGTGTCTTCGTTGGTCGACGACATATTCATGCCTGTCATCGGTCTGGTGCTGGGCGGGGTGGATTTTTCCAATCTGTTCGTGGTGCTCTCCAATCCCCAGGGCGTTGCAGTGCCCTCACTGACGGCCGCGCAGGCTGCAGGTGTGGCGACCCTCAATATCGGCTTGTTCATCAATGCTGTGGTGAAATTCACCATCGTCGCCTTTGCGCTCTTCATGCTGGTCAAGGGCATCAACATGTTGCGGCGTGAAAAGGTCGAGGAGGCCCCTGCCGAACCCGCACCCCCTCCGCGTGAAGAAGTTCTGCTTGCCGAAATTCGGGACATTCTCAAAGCCAAGGGTTAGATGCCCAGCCAAGACCTTGAGCAAATGCGGACAAAAGGCTCGCTCGCTGAAGCGAGCCTTTTCTTAGCTTAAGTTAATGCCGAGCCCTCAATCTACGTATTTTATCCTATTGCGCGAACAGAGATAAGATTATAGTCCTATTTCTACGTAGTCAGTGATAGGGAAGAGTCCGAACGGCAGAAACCGCTCCCTATAGCAAACTTCGTGCGCGATTCATCTTAGGAATCGCCAGGCCGATCTGAACGCAAGGCATCGCCAGCGATGTGCAACTGTTCCCGGGCGCACGCCCGGAAGCAGCAGGGTGCTGCATGCCGGAATTCGGGCGGCGGACTTAAAAGCGGGGCGCCGGCTTAGGCCGGTGGGATTTGCCTTTGACGCTCAATCGGAGAGGGGGCTCGCCGTGCCGGTTCTGCACGACGCATCCCGAAAGAACTGGAGAAAGCAATGAATTCGGAAATTTCCTATCGGCCATTTCTCAATCGCGACCGATTGGTCCACATCGTCGACAGCGATCAGCCTACATGCGACGGGCTTGATGTGCTGTTTCGGCTCGAAGGGTTCCAGACGGCCATTTCGCGCAACAGCGACGATTTCATCGCCCGCTTCGGCCAGCGGCGGCCCGATGTGGTAATCCTCAATTTCGATCTCGAAGGTGAGGATATGCTGCCCGCGCTAAGGCGCATCAAGGATATGCGGTCCGGCATTCCGGTGTTCATGCTGGCGGATCGCCCGCTTGTCGATGGAACTGTCGAGGCCATGCGCTCGGGAGCGAGCGACGTCTTTGTTAAGCCGGTGGATTCCGAGCGGTTCGTACGCGCCGTGCGGGAAACCTTAAGGCGGGACGTTCATGTCAAGCCCTCCCACGACGGCCAGCGCGAGGTCGAAATTCGGGGTTTTGCGCAACTGACGCCGCGTGAGCGCGAGGTCCTGCAACTGGTCACCAACGGACAATCCAACAAGGAGGCAGGCCGCGAACTGGGGATTTCTCCACGTACAATCGAGGTGCATCGAGCACGGGTCATGGAAAAGCTCGGCGCTCGCAATACCGCTGACCTGATCCGGATCGTCTTGACGAGCTAGAGTTCAAATTGGGTCCATTATCGCCCAGCGATGGCGCGCCGAATCCGGTGCGCCGGTCTGGGGAAGACGGTAGGTCAAAGGCGAACATAAAGTGCGATTTTCGTGAGAAATGGTGCGTCGTCTGGTTTTTGCAAATCACCGACCGATTTCGACAGCACCGTTCAGCCCGCTGTCTGAACGGTTGACAACGCCAAGCCACTGGTGCCAGATTTTGATAGGCTCGTGCAGCCTGCCGCTCGCACCCTCAAAGGGTTGGTGAATGTACGCAATAGAACCCGTGGTTTGACCTTGGTGGGCAAGCTGTCGGTAATGCGAGCGCTGACAAATGATCGTGCCCCAGCAAGGATCGGATCATGTTGGATTTCCCAGCACCCAAAACCATGGCCAAATTGCTGCGCAGCGCTTTGGCCGAACACGGCCACGAGCTTTCTCATGGCCAATGCCTTGAACTCGTGGCACGCCAATTGGGCTATGCCGACTGGAATGTGCTTGCGGCGCGCATGGAGCCACCGCGAACGGATAAAGATCTCTTCATACCCGAGGGGTGGTTTCCCGGGTCTGTGGATTCGGAGAATTTTTTTCGGCTTGGCGTCGACCCAGATGTTCCCGGTGTGGTGAGGATCGAAGCACGCGCTGGTGTCAGAATCCCCGGCAATACATTCGCGACGTTAATGCAATCCATTTCTGCACGAGCCTACCGAAGCAAACGGCTGCGGTTCACTGCCGAATTGAAATCACGCAATGCCGGTTCGGGGGCAATATGGATGCGCATCGATCCGGGCGGTGGCGGGCGTCATCTCCGGTTTGATAACATGATGAAGCGCTCCGGTGATGGTGCCCTGAAAGGAGATGCAGATTGGACCGAGCGTAGCATAGTGCTCGACGTGCCCTACACTGCGGCCAGCATCCATTTCGGCTGCCTGCTGCACGAAAAAGGAGCTGTCTGGGCGCGAAATTTCCACTTTGAAACCGTCGACGACGATGTCCCCATATCGCAAGATGGCCCGTTTCCGCCCCGCCCGACCAATCTGGGCTTCGATATTAACTGATGGGTTCGCAATCCATCCGGCGTCCTCTGGGTCCGACCAATTTCGGTTTCAATCCGCGTTAGCAACAAAAAACGGGGCGTGCCTGAACACGCCCCGTCCGTCTCGAAATAGCGTTCGCGGACCAGTGCCCACAAGCGTCGGCTATACCTATCCGCCAACTGTCGGCAGCGTCAGGTCACCCGCCACGAGCTTGTTTTCCATCAGCTTGGACATGTCGAAATCGCGCTGCAATTCCAGCGCCTGCCACACCGAGATCAGCGCATCGCAGAGTTCGGCGATCATGTCGTCGGTGTGATAGGGCGTTGGCGTGATGCGAAGCCTTTCGGTCCCCTTGGGGACAGTGGGATAGTTGATGGGCTGGATATAGATATTGTGCCGGTCCATCAGCATGTCGCTGGCCGCCTTGCACAGGCGCGCGTCACCAACGATCAGTGGGACGATATGTGTGTCGGTCGGCAGGACGGGCAACCCGGCTTCGGCCAGGACGCGCTTTACCCGACCGGCCTGGCGCTGCTGACCCTCGCGTTCGACATTCGAGACCTTGAGATGCTCGATCGAGGTACGGGCAGCCGCGCAAAGCGCCGGCGGCAGGGCAGTGGTGAAGATGAATTCGGGTGCGTAGGAGCGGACCGCGTCGACAATAGCCTTGTTGGCGGTGATGTACCCGCCCATGACGCCGAACCCCTTGGCGAGCGTTCCTTCGATAATATCGATACGATCCATCAGGTCCTCGCGCTCGCAGATGCCGCCGCCGCGCGGGCCATACATGCCAACCGCATGAACCTCGTCGATATAGGTCATGGCGTTGAACTCTTCGGCCAGATCGGCAATCGCTTCGATGGGCGCGATATCGCCATCCATGGAATATACGGATTCGAAAACGATCAGCTTGGGGCGCTGCTTGCCGGCTGTGGCGAGCAGGTCGCGCAGATGGTCCAGATCATTGTGTCGGAAAATCTTCTTTTCCATGCCCGATTGCCGCACACCCTGAATCATCGAGGCATGATTGAGTTGATCGGACAGGATCAGGCAGTCGGGGATCAGCCGCGCGACGGTTGAAATCGTCGCCTCGTTGGAGACGAATCCCGAGGTGAAAACCAGCGCGGCTTCCTTGCGGTGCAGATCGGCGAGCGAGCGCTCGAGCTCGACCAGTGGCCGGTTCGTGCCCGAGATGTTGCGCGTGCCGCCGGCGCCGGCGCCGAGCTTGCCGGCTGTTTCCTGCATTGCGCCGATCACCGCGGGGTGCTGGCCCATTCCGAGATAGTCATTGGAACACCAGATGGTGATTTCGCGGGCATTGTCTGCGCTGTCGCGGAAGACGGCGCGGGGGAAATGCCCGGCAATGCGTTCGATGTCGGCAAAGACGCGATAGCGTTTTTCAACCCGAAGTGCGTCGATCGCATCTTCGAAGATGCCGCGATAGTCCATGAGGCCTACTCCACTGGCGTCACCGGACCTGGTGCGGCGGCGCTCTTATACGTACAATCCGGCGCGCCTTGATACGGCGCGTCTTCTCTTTCATGCCCTGCCGGAACGGAGGGCAACATGATCTTTATCAAATCGTCGGGCAGGATGTCATTGGCGAATCACACCGCTACCACCGTACAATATACGCCGATTGGACAGGATCGCTGCACTATAGCCCTAATTGTGACGGGGTGACGATCCCGTATGGCGCGACCCAATGACGCGAGTTCCCGCTGACGGATGACAAATTCCCTGCAATCATCGAACTGACAAAACGCCCAAATCAGGGTAAAACCACGACATTTGGAAACCGGCCACAATCACGTTCCTGCCGCAATTGGCCAGCAATGATCGCGGCGACAATCACAAAGCGGTGAGCTTACCATGAAAAAACAGGCAGTTGCCCTTACAGCCGTAGCAGCGCTTTTGCTCGCCGGTTGTTCCACCAATCCCTATACTGGTGAATCCCAGCTTTCCAACACCGCAGGCGGTGCCCTGGTGGGTGCCGGCGGCGGCGCCATCGGTGGTGCGCTGATCGGTTCGGCGATGGGCGACGCCCGGGTCGGCGCGCTGATCGGCGCCGGCGTTGGCGCTCTGGCCGGCGGTGCCATCGGCAATTATATGGACCAGCAGGAAGCTCAGCTTCGCGCCCAGCTTCAGGGCACGGGCGTTTCGGTGACGCGTGTGGGTGACAACATCATCCTCAACATGCCATCCAACATTACATTCGGCGTCAACCAGTCCGATATCCAGCCCGCCTTCCAGAACACGCTGCGCTCGGTGGCCCTCGTGCTCCAGGAATACAACCAGACCCTGGTTGATATCATCGGCTATACCGACTCTACCGGATCGGCGAGCTACAATCTGACCCTCTCCCAGCAGCGCGCAACTTCGGTGCAGCGCACGCTCGCCCAGTTCGGGGTCGACCCGCGCCGCTTCTTTGTCGAAGGCCGCGGCATGGCCAATCCCATCGCCGACAACTCGACCGAAGCCGGCCGCGCGCAGAACCGCCGTGTCGAAATTCGCATCGTGCCCATCCGCAACTAACCGTAACGGCACTTCAAATAAGAAAGGGCGCTCCGTTTCTCAGGGGCGCCCTTTTTCGTATGATCAAGCTCTAAAGAACGACGATCGTCGAGCCGAACCGCACAGCGTCGGCGAGATGGATGACGTCCTGATGCAGCAGCCGCACGCATCCTGAGGACACGGCCTGCCCGATGGTCCAGGTCTCGCCGGTGCCATGGATGCGGTAGATCGTGTCGCGATTGCCCTCATGGATATAGAGCGCGCGTGCGCCCAGCGGATTGTCGAGTCCCGGCGGCTGGCCATTGCGCCATTTTTCGAGTTCCGGTTGGCGATCCACCATTTCCGATGGCGGTGTCCAGATCGGCCATTCGCGCGAATAGGCAATGTGCCCGCGGCCCGACCATTCAAATCCGGCCCGGCCCAGGCCTGCACCATAGCGCATGGCGGTGCCGCCGTCTTCGACGTGATAGAGATAGAAATTCGGCGTATCGACAATAACCGTCCCGACCTTTTCGGTGGTCGGGTATGGAACACGCTGGCGGTAATATTTCTGGTCGAGATAACGCAAATCGACGGCAGGAACGGGAAATTGTTCCTGGGGCCGCGCGGCATACATTGTTACGACCTCGGGCGAGATCGGCGGAGGAAGCTGGATTTGTGTTGTGGGCCGGGTGGTCGTTGCACAGCCGGCGGCGGTCAATGCCATAAGGCTTGAAGCGCCGGCCATGAAGCCGCGCCGCGTCAGGGTCAGTTCGGACATGTCAAAATCTCACGGTTTGGCGGCGCGAGGCGCTCGCCAGTCAAATCAGAGCGGAACGTGGTAGGATCTCAGGCGCGGGGCGGTGGAATATCGAGCAACGGAGGAGGTCCGTCATCCACAACAATATCCCTGGGGGTGGGCCAGCATGCCTGTGTATCGGGTTTTGGCGGCTGTTCGACGCGAGCGAGATGAGCGTGAACCTGACAACCTGGGACCAGGATGCCCAAGCCCATCTGCTTCCAGCAACGGCCGAGCTTTTCGGGCGCTTCGCTCCCGAAAGCAACCTTGGCGGACGCCTCGAGACAAAAGGAGTCCACGTCAGCCGGCAACGTCTCGGGCGCTCGCGCCGAGGCGAACGAGGCCGAAACCAGCAAGAGCCCGAAGGCGAGCATCAAAATGGGCAGGTAGCGCGTCATGGCCAATGGGTTACCGCATCAATAGTGGCGCGAAAAAGGCGCTCACCGGTCACGGAGCAGTGATGGACAGCCGCACGTGCAGCGGTGTTGCCCGGCGGTCACAAAATCGGTCGTGGCCGTCGCAGCTCAGCCTGTGGACGGGACGATTGAAGCTTTGCGCCCGCCACAATCGCCGCCTAATGTCCGGCCACCGATTGACCAGTCCCGGATTCCCATGACCGACATCGCAAAAGCCATCGCCGGACTTATCGCAACCGAAATTGCAGCCCGCCCCGAACAGGTGAGGGCGGCCGTTGACCTGCTTGATAGCGGCGCCACCGTTCCCTTTGTTGCGCGTTACCGCAAGGAAGTCACCGGCGGGCTCGATGATGCGCAGTTGCGCACGCTGGAAACGCGGCTCGGTTATCTGCGTGAGCTGGAAGCGCGCCGGGCGGCGATCCTTCAGTCCGTCGATTCACAGGGCAAACTCACCAGCGAGCTGGCAGCCCAGATTGCCCGGGTCATGACCAAATCCGAGCTTGAGGATATCTACCTTCCCTACAAGCCCAAACGGCGCACCAAGGCGGAGATAGCGCGCGAGCGCGGCCTGGAGCCGCTGGCTGATGCTCTGTTCGAAGACCGTACGCTCGCCCCGCCGGTCGAGGCCGAAAAATACCTCTCGGACGATGTGCCCGATGCCAGAACGGCACTCGAAGGCGCCCGCGATATTCTCGCCGAACGCTTTGCCGAGAATGCCGAGCTGATAGGCCGGCTACGCGATTATATGGAACGCAAGGCCGTGCTGCGGGCCAGGGTCATCGATGGAAAGCAAGAGCAGGGCGCCAAATTTTCCGACTATTTCGATCACGCCGAAGCCTGGTCCAAAGTCCCCAGTCACAGGGCCCTGGCCATGCTGCGCGGGCGCAACGAAGAAGTGCTGGCCGTCGATCTCGAACTCGATGCGGATACCGAAGGAAAATACAGGCCGGCTGAAACCATGGTTGCCGCCCATTTCGGCATCCGCGCCGATGGCGGACCGGTCGATCAGTGGCTGATGGATGTTGCGCGCTGGAGCTGGCGGGTCAAACTCTGGTTGCACCTGTCGGTCGACCTGATGGGGCGTTTGCGCGAACGAGCCGAGGACGAGGCCATCTCGGTTTTTGCGCGAAATCTCAAGGACCTTCTGTTGGCCGCACCCGCGGGTAATCGTGCCACCATGGGGCTGGATCCCGGTATTCGCACCGGGGTCAAGGTGGCCGTGGTCGATGCCACCGGCAAGGTCCTCGATACCGCGACCATCTATCCGTTCCAGCCCCGCAACGATGTGCAGGGCAGCTTCGCCGCACTCATGGCCCTGATTGCCCGGCACAAGGTCGACCTGATCGCCATCGGCAACGGCACCGCCAGCCGAGAGACGGAGCGGCTGGTCACAGACATGCTGTCGATGATCCCGGCGCCCAAGCCCATGAAAGTTGTGGTCAGCGAAGCGGGCGCCTCGGTCTATTCGGCCTCAGAGACGGCCTCGAATGAGCTGCCCGGGCTCGACGTCTCGCTGCGCGGCGCCGTCTCCATTGCCCGCCGCCTGCAGGATCCATTGGCCGAACTGGTCAAGATCGAACCCAAATCGATCGGCGTGGGTCAATATCAGCACGATGTCGATCAATACCGGCTCGCCAGGGCGCTGGATGCCGTGGTGGAAGATGCGGTGAATGCAGTGGGCGTCGACCTTAACACCGCATCGGCGCCACTGTTGGCACGAGTGTCCGGGCTCGGCTCATCCCTTGCTGAAGCCATCGTTGCCCATCGCGATGCCAACGGAGCGTTTTCAGCGCGCAAGCAATTGCTGTCGGTCGCTCGCCTCGGCCCCAAGGCCTTCGAGCAGGCAGCAGGGTTTTTGCGCATTCGCGATGGGTCCGAACCGCTCGATGCGTCTTCGGTCCACCCGGAAGCCTATGGTGTAGCCCGAAAGATCGTTGCGGCTTGTGGTCGTGATATCCGCCAATTGATGGGCGACAGTACAGTGCTCAAAAAACTCGATCCACACAGCTTTGTCGACGACACATTCGGGCTGCCCACCGTGCGCGATATTCTTGCCGAACTCGAAAAACCCGGCCGTGACCCGCGCCCCGAATTCAAGACAGCGACTTTTGCCGAGGGCATCGAAGAAATATCCGATCTCAGACCGGGCATGATGCTCGAAGGGACAGTGACCAACGTTGCCGCCTTCGGCGCCTTTGTTGATATCGGCGTGCATCAGGACGGCCTCGTCCACGTATCCCAACTCGCCGACCGCTTCATCAAGGATGCTCACGAGGTCGTCAAGGCTGGCGATGTGGTAAAGGTCAAAGTGCTCGAAGTCGACGCAAAGCGAAAGCGGATCAGCCTCTCCATGCGCCGCGATGCGGCCCCCGACCGCAATGCCGAGTCACGTCGGCCGGAGCGCAATGCGCCACGACCGAAAAAAAACGCTCAACCCTCGTCACCATCACAAGGCGCCCTCGGCGCAGCATTGAGCGAGGCGCTGCGCCGGGACAAATAGGCCTCAGCGGTGATCCTGTGCGATGTGCAGGAGATAGCCCAGCCCGAATCCTACCGCCGCCGCCACGACAAGAACGGCGCCGGCGCTGGCCGGTGCTTTGTGCGCAGCACGCGAGAGGACATCGATATCCTTTCGCGCCTGCTTGGTTGCGCGCCGGGCATTCTTGCGCGCGCCATGGATGAAGTCGCCGGCCTCATCGGCAAGATCGTCGAAATCCAGCCCATGCTCGGCAAGGCTCTTGGAAATAGAGTCGAGCTGGCGCCGCAATTCGCGGATTTGGGATTTGACGGGCTTTTCAAGACCATTGGTCAAGCTGAAATCAGCCATAGCGGTTCTCCATACTGGGGTGTGGAGACTCAAACGATCAGGATCGGCTCCCGGTTCCGTAGCGCCTATTGCGCAGGACCGTTCTCATCGAGGTAGCTTTGATAGGCACCCCGGCACATGAGTTCGGCCAATTCGCCGGCCGGACCGGAAAATGCGCTGGATGTGCGCTTGCACACTCCTTCATGATCTTCATGAATCAGCGGGTCGATCAGGCCGAAATAGCAGGTGATCTTGAAGCGCTCCTTGAAGCTATCGCTGATTTCAGGCCGGATCGCGCTCTCGATATAAGCGTCGCACCGATTGATCGCCTCTATGTTGGAGAACCCCTGTGACAGCGCAGGGCTGGCGAAAGCCGACCCCAAAACACCAATCACCATGGCAACCGGAACGCGCATCACCAAAATCCTGACCACAACATTGGGGCCACTCAACTGTAAATCGCGGCCCGCCTCAATATCCCTCTCGCCATGGCGCATGCGTGGGCCGAACTTTGTTGCTCAACTGTCGCAGTATCTTCCCGAGCAAGCCGATTACTGAGGTTCACAACTGCCGGGTAGGATAGATTCCAGTGCGCCTTGGGCAGGACTGAGCTCGCCCTCGGTTATCGCCATGGGCTTGAAAGGTGGGGTTGCCTGAACCCCTGGTTGAGCGAGCCGGAGGGTGTAGCATCCCGCAAAACGCTCGGTTGTACCATCGGTCATCGTGGCTTCGATCGCCGCAGGAATAGTATAATAAATCGTCCCGGCCGCCCCTTCTGACACTTCGGGCCCAACGATCAATTGAACGGACTCCGTACTTTCATACCCTGCGGCAAAGGCCTCGAAATCAGCCTGCTGATCCATGCCGTCCTCATGTTCGAAATAGGACCAGGCACGTAGATATTCCGAGCGGCTGATGGCGTTGTGGAGCGATTCAATGACCGCCGCGGCTGTCGATCTGTCGTCGTAATATGGATTGTCGGGCACCGGATCTTCCAGATCGTCCGCTCCAGGGGGTGGCGCCTCTAGCTCGCCGGGAACCACTGTGACTTCGGCGGCCACAGGCACCACGACCTGTACGTGCAACGGCGGGCGAAGCCATCAACAGGGCGGCGAAAGCAACGCTGAACTTGTTCATGCAAACTCTCCTTTTCCCGACAACGCGCGGGAACGCGTCAACGTTGCTTCAAGCGGCCATGCCGATAGCGATCGGGAAAGGAATGGTGCTGCTGGACAGGATTGAACTGTCGGCCTCTCCCTTACCAAGGGAGTGCTCTACCACTGAGCTACAGCAGCGCCGGTGCCGGTGGCGGTGGCCATCCGGATGCGGGCCTCTACTGCCACAGGCCATCTGTGGACGCAAGGGCAAAAAACTGCCACTAGAACACCAACGATATCCGCCAGGGGCCAGTCCATGTCCAATCCGGATCGCGACCAAAGATTGGCCGCAAAGCTGCGGGAAAATCTGCGCCGCCGCAAAGCACAGGCCAAGGCACGAACGGCGCCGGCCGATCGATCGGAACAACAAGGGGGGGCGGGCGCCTCAAAACCTGAACCAACCGGCAAAAAAGAGACCTGACGTCGCCGTTTCTTGCAGCCTGTCCGGCGCTGCGCTACCAACATCCTCAACCTCCGCGTCGCCTTCCTGGGCCGATTCGCGAAAATTCCCTGTCCAAGGAGTGCCATATGGACCGCATCCGCATCGTGGGTGGCAATCAGCTCAATGGCGAAATCCATATCTCGGGCGCCAAGAACGCTGCGCTGCCCCTGATGATCGCTTCGCTTCTGACCGAAGAACCATTGGTGCTTGTCAATGTGCCGCGCCTTGCCGACGTCAAGCAACTTGAACGCATCCTCGAAAATCACGGCGTCGATATCGCGGTGCATGGCCGCCGTCGTGGCGATACCGAAATGGGTGGACAGCGGATCACCTTCACCGCATCCGACATTGTCGATACGACAGCGCCCTATGAACTGGTTTCGACAATGCGTGCCAGTTTCTGGGTCATCGGCCCGCTGCTGGCTCGCGAAGGGCATGCCAAGGTCTCCTTGCCAGGCGGTTGCGCCATCGGTACGCGTCCGGTGGATTTCTACCTCGACGGCTTGCGCCAGCTCGGCGCCGAGATCGAAATCGACGCAGGCTATGTACTGGCCCGGGCTCCGGGTGGCAGGCTCAAGGGCGCAAGCGTCAGGTTTCCAAAAGTTTCCGTAGGTGCCACCCATGTGGTGATGATGGCGGCGACCCTGGCCGAGGGAACCACGACAATCGAAAATGCCGCGCTCGAACCTGAAGTCACCAATCTGGCCGAATGCCTTGTCGCCATGGGCGCGAAGATTTCCGGCATCGGCACCGGGCGGCTGGTCATCGAAGGTGTGGAAAAGCTCGATGGGGCGATCCACGAGGTGGTCCCGGACCGTATCGAGACGGGCACCTATGCGTTTGCGGCGGCGATGACGGGCGGCGAAGTGTTCCTGCGCAATGCAAGGCCCGAGCTGCTGCAGTCGGCGCTCGACGTGCTGGTCCGCACCGGGGTGGACGTTACCACCGAAGAGGGCGGCCTGCGCATCAAGCGCAATGGAAACGGCATCATGCCCGTCGATGTCGAAACCGATCCGTTTCCCGGATTTCCGACCGATCTGCAGGCCCAGTTCATGGCGCTTATGGCCCGCTCGAGCGGGGTATCGGCGATCAAGGAAACGATTTTCGAGAACCGCTTCATGCACGTGGCCGAACTGGCGCGCTTTGGCGCCAACATCCACGTCGATGGACAGACCGCGACGGTGACCGGGGTGCCCGAACTCAAAGGCGCCCAGGTGATGGCGACCGATTTGCGTGCATCGGTCTCCCTGGTCATTGCCGGCTTGGCGGCGCGGGGCGAAACCGTGGTCAACCGCATCTATCATCTCGATCGCGGTTTCGAGCGCCTCGAAAACAAGCTTTCGCGTTGCGGAGCAGAGATTGAGCGGATTGCCGGTTAAGCAAGCGGTCATAATAGGCTTGCACTTCGGGCCGGAAATGCCCAGATGTTGGCCATGACCTCCACCGATCCTCTATCCAAGGCCACCATGACCGACCTCAAGCTTCTGGCGCTCGACAGCGAAGACCTCGAGATCGTTTCCGCTCACGTTCAAGACGCCGTCGTGCGCGTGGGCGATATGGGCTATTCCAGAAATGACCGGCGCTTCGTGCTGCTCATGAATCGCTATGCCTGGGAAGCAGGAGATAAGCGCGGGCAGCGCAAGCGGGCCGGATTGCATTTCGATCACGTGACCGCCGCGCATGCCGAAGGGTTCGATCTCAATTCCAAGGATGGCGTTCTCGAATTGCTCGCCGTGACGTTTGAGCCGACCGACGTCCCCGCGGGGCAGGTCTTGCTTACCTTTGCCGGCGGTGGCAGGGTACGCCTCGACGCTGAATGTCTCGAAGCGCGTCTTCGCGATCTCGGTGGGGTTTGGGCGGCCAAAGCCCAGCCCAAGCACGACGTCGACTGACCGGGGCGCGATCAGCCAACCATGACTGCACTTCTTTCAAGCGCTGAACCGGGCTTTGCGCAGGCCTTCGAGACGCTTCTGGGCTCCAAGCGCGAAGCCTCGGTCGAGGTGAGTGAAACGGTCGCCGCGATCATTGCCGACGTGCGGGCCCGAGGCGATGCCGCGCTGATCGATCTGACCCGGAAGTTCGACGGGCTGGACCTGACTCCCCAAACCATGCGGTTCTCATCCGAAGAGATCGAAACGGCCTATCGGGCGGTTTCGCCGCAAATTCGCGACGCGCTGACATTGGCGCACAAACGCATCGCCTCCCATCACGAAAAGCAAAAGCCCCTCGACCACATCTACACCGACGATATCGGCGTTACGCTGGGAAGCCGATGGACACCGGTCGAGGCTGCCGGGCTCTACGTTCCGGGCGGGCTGGCATCCTATCCGTCCTCGGTGCTCATGAACGCCATTCCGGCCAAGGTGGCAGGGGTAGAGCGATTGGCCATGGTGGTGCCGACGCCGAATGGCGTGGTCAATCCCGCCATTCTCGCCGCCGCGAAAATCGCCGGCGTCACCGAAATCTATCGCGTCGGCGGTGCACAGGCGATTGCGGCACTGGCCTTCGGCACCGAGACGATCGCACCCGTCGCCAAGATCACCGGGCCGGGCAACGCCTATGTGGCGGCTGCCAAGCGCCAGGTCTTTGGCACTGTGGGCATCGATATGATCGCCGGCCCCTCCGAAGTGCTCATCATTGCCGATGGGTCGGCCAATCCGGCCTGGCTTGCTGCCGATCTCCTGGCACAAGCCGAGCACGGGGCAGGGGCTCAGTCGATCCTGCTGACCACAGACGAAGCGCTGGCGAAGGCCGTTCTTGCCGAAGTCGACCGGCAATTGGCGACCCTTCGTGCACCCGACAACGCCCGCCGGGGTTGGGAAGAATTCGGCGCGATCATCACGGTCGGTAGCCTTGATGAAGCCATGTCTCTGGCCAATCGCATCGCTTCGGAGCATGTCGAACTCGCGCTCGACGACCCGCACTCGTGGATCGACAAAATTCGCAATGCCGGCGCGATTTTCGTCGGGCACCACACGCCCGAATCGATTGGAGATTACGTTGGCGGCTCCAATCACGTCCTTCCGACGGCGCGTTCCGCCCGATTTGCCTCGGGGCTCGGTGTTCTCGATTTCGTCAAACGCACCTCGATCCTGGGCTGCACGCCCCAGGCTCTGGCCGAGCTCGCCGACGCGACTGTAACACTGGCGGAAACCGAAGGGCTCGAAGCCCACGGAAAGTCGGTGTCGATAAGGCTAAATCGCTGATGGAAAGGCGCCCTTTCGATCCCGACACCGACAGGATCGTTACGGTTACGCTCGATCCCACGACGATCACCTCGGTCGATCCCGACGAAGTCCATGAATGGCGCGTTGCGATTTACGACCTTGTCGACACCAACCGCTTTTATCCCGCGCGCGTAAGCGCCAAGGGACCTTACGCTCTGCACCTGTCGATCATTCACAACCACATAGTGCTGGACGTCCGGCATCCTGAAACGTTCAGTCCGATTGCCGCTCACTATCTATCGCTTACGCCCTTCAGGAGCCTGATCCGCGACTATTTCCGCATCCGCGAAAGCTATTATGAAGCGATTCGCTCTGCGTCGACGTTTCAGATCGAGGCCGTCGATATGGGCCGGCGGGGTCTTCACAACCAGGCCGCCGAACTCTTGATCGAGCGGCTGAACAACAAGCTGGTGATGGATCTCGAAACTGCCCGCCGGCTCTTCACCCTGATCTGTGCCGTCCAGCCCTATGCGGCACGGGTAACCGAACAGGAAAGTCAATTGCCGACCATCCTGTTTGTCTGTTCCATGAACTCTGTGCGCTCACCGATAGCCGCTGCCTTGGCCCGCAAGCATTTCCCGGGGCGCCTCGTCGCCCGTTCGGCAGGTGTGCGCTCAGGCAAGGTCGATCATTTCGTCCATCAGGTCATGGAAGAGGTCGGGATCGACATGTCGGTTCACACCCCGCATACAATGGACGAACTGGTCGCGTCCAATTTCGACATTATCGTCACCTTGGCCGACGACGCCAACGACGCCGTAGCCGAGCGCGGGCTCGAAGCGGCGATCATGGAGCATTGGTCCATGCCTGATCCTTCGGAGATGGAGGGCAGTCGAGAACTGGTTTTGGGCGCCTATCGTGAACTGCGCGATACGATGGACCTCAAGCTGCGCACCACGCTCGAACCCATGCTGGCAAGCGCCGAGAAAGGCGCCTGATTCAGGGACTTTCAATTATCCGCGTTTGCGTTTAGTTTGCGCGCCAAATCGCGCCCTACAGTCGAGTGTGGGCCTTAGGAAGGCCTCGGCCCGCGCTCGCGATCCGTCTTGGGGCAATATCAGGAGAAAGAATGGCAAAGGAAGAAGTGCTCGAATTTCCGGGCGTTGTCACCGAATTGCTTCCCAACGCGACATTTCGCGTAAAGCTCGAGAACGAACACGAGATCATCGCCCATACAGCCGGACGCATGCGCAAGAACCGTATCCGCGTTCTGGCCGGCGACAAGGTTCTCGTGGAGATGACGCCCTACGATCTGACCAAGGGCCGCATCACCTACCGTTTCAAGTAAAACCGTCCGTGAGCCGATAGTGTCCAACAGACGCCCCGAACTCATACTCGCTTCGGCCTCTCCGCGTCGGCTCGCTCTTCTCAACCAGATTGGCATCGAACCCGATCATCTGATTCCCGCTCATGTGGATGAGACACCCGAGAAAGGTGAATTGCCGCGCCGATTGGCCCAGCGGCTTGCCCACGCCAAGGCGGTCGAGGTGCGCAACAAGGCGCGTCAGGCCGGGCTGGCGTCCGAATCGGTGATATTGGCCGCAGATACAGTGGTCGCTGTGGGCCGCCGTATCCTGCCCAAGGCGGAAACCATGGATGAGGCGGCAAGCTGCCTTAGGCTGCTGTCGGGCCGTGCCCATCGGGTGTTTACCGGTGTCTGCGTCATTTCCGCATCCGGCCAGGCCCGCGAGCGGCTCGTCGATACCCGCATCCGCTTCAAACGCCTTTCCAATAAGGAAATCGAGGCCTATCTGGCCAGCGGCGAATGGAATGGCAAGGCGGGCGGTTATGCCATCCAGGGAATCGCCAGTGCTTTTGCGGTCAAGCTGAGCGGGTCTTATTCTGCCGTCGTGGGGCTGCCGCTGTTCGAAACCGTTGGCCTTTTGAACGGCGAGGGCTATCCCGTTCATTTCAACTGGCTCAACGCGACGGCGCTCCCAGGGGTGTAATCATGCCCACCAATGTAACACGCCTTCGACCGCCCAAGCCGTGCCCCATCTGCGGCAAGCCTTCAGTGCAACAATTTCATCCCTTCTGCTCGGCTCGCTGCGCTGACGTCGATCTCAATCGTTGGCTGAAGGGAAATTACGTCATTCCGGGCAAAACCTCTTCCGCAGACGAAGACGATACCGGCTCATCATCCTAAACCGATCAGGACCATTTTATCTTCGCGAGGGACCGGATTCCGGGCCAGTATATTGGCGATTTTCGCTGCTTTGGCTGCGGCCCGGGAAAAAGTGTTGTCCGCCCACAAATTTCTCGCCGGAGCGCTGGACAGCCCGGGCCGGACTGCCTATAAACCGGCCACCAACACGGGGTCTGTAAAAACCTCGAACGGATGCCCAGGTAGCTCAGTTGGTAGAGCAGCGGATTGAAAATCCGCGTGTCGGTGGTTCGATTCCGCCCCTGGGCACCATTTCTTCTCAATTTTTATCGGTTTGGTCTTGTCCGATGTCGAACCGCTGGTCGATGCCTCGGTTCACGCCAGGTCGTACACGGCCAGAAGGTTGGGAAGGACGGCCAGGTGCCAATTGATGGATTCACCGGTGGCGAGCGCCTGACACGCTGAATTGGCCGCGTGGATCGCCGCAAATGCCAGGATGCGTTTGCGCTTGTAGCCAAGCTTGGCAGCGAAGCCGTCGGCCATGGCATTGATCCGAATCGGATCGGCGGCCAAGGCGACGTTTCCCCACGGATGCAGGAAACTTGCCGCCAGATCATAGGCGGGATCGCCCAGAAGACCGATAGGAGAACGAGCGATCCATCCGCGTTCGGCCAGTACGATCCTGTCATGGTGAACCGCACCATGAAGCGGAATTTCGGCGGCGGGCTTGTCGAGTGTCGCATAGGCTATGCCCACTGAGCGGGCATACAGGTCCCGCGCCGTGTCGGGCCATATCCGAACGTCGGCGGCAAAAAAATCACTCAGGTATTCACGCAGCGGCACGAGGTTATCCGGCTCGCCGGGACGGCTGACATGCAGCATACCCACGAGATTGGCGATGGCGCTGGTTGCCTGTTCGTCCTTTCCGTCCAGCGCGGGTTCGGACAGCATCCTGCCCTCTGCCCATTCTGTCAGGATGGCGTCTTCGGCTGTGCCGAAATGGCGTAAGGCGCCGTCCCCGCGATACCACTCGAGCAGCTTTCCCGGCCTTTCAGGATCGACGGTATCGGGCTTGTAGATGCGAAGGGCAGCCGGGCTGTTGTCGTCGCGCTGGACCTTATAGGTCCAGGCCACAGGCGTCTCTGCCACTTGAGTGAGCTTGGAAAGGCTCCAGCGGATGGCAGCCTTGTTGAGGACTGTGTCGTGCGGTGCGGTGCCGATCGGAACCCCCTGTCGAAAGCGTTTGGGCGCGCGCCGGGAAAGAATCACTGTTGGATCGATACACACGCTTTCTAGCAAATTTCGGGCGAGCCGTCTGGTTCCCGGTAAACCGGTGTGTGGCGTTAGCGTTTCTCCAGCCAGGGCATCAGCCGCACGCGCGGCGAAGCTTCGGGCTGCTTGGGAGGGGTCCGGGAGGGATTTTCAGCCAGCCTTGCATCGAGCTCGTCGAGCCTTGCCAGTGCGACGTCGAGAAGGTGATCCATTCCCGCATCGTACCAGACTTCGTTTGCCAACATGGCTCTCGCCTGTTCAATGCGATCTTTCGCCAGAAGATATGCAGTCGGCATTGGGCGTCTCCGTGGCTGTCAACATGCACATACCGGTAGGAAGTGCATTCGAGTCGAACCAGCGCATACCCCCACTTGCCCACAACACTAAACCTCCATGGTAAAACCCTCTTGAAGGATAAAGGCGGGATTTGAACTTTATTGCAGCGGTTTGCCCGGGCATGGCCCGGGCCCCGACCGTTCGGTACGGAGAAGGAGAGGCGGACAGACTCCTCCTCAGTTCTTCTTGTTGGGGAGGTCCTTGCGCTTGGTCGATGCAAACTCTTCGAGTTCTTTTTCCGTCATCGAATCGACCATGTCGCGCGAAGCGCCTTTGAGTTCTTTCTTCGGAATTTCACCACGTTTCGCGGCCAGGGCGGCACCCGCCGCCTTTTGTTGGGCTTTGGATTTGGCTGGCATGTTCATCCTCCATAAAGAGAAGGAAAAACGGCTCCATTGATCTGCGGTTCCGGCAGGAAATTTTCGTTATGATACGCTACCGGTCGTCCTCGCCGTCAAGGAAGCGCTTTTCGAATTGGCCGAGCACGACTGTAATAATCAGAACCAGAACTGTCGCCGTGACGGCTACTGAGAAAAAGCCGGACCCGGCCGCTACGCCAATCGCTCCGGCCATCCACAGACCTGCACCCGTTGTCAGCCCCTTGATGTCGGTCCCCGAGCGAATGATGGCGCCGGCCGCCAGAAATGCGACCCCTGCTGTTACCGCCTCGATGACGCGGATCGGATCGAGTCGCGCAATCGTCTCGGCGTTCAGATCGACCATCTCGTGATAGATTTCAAAGGTCATCACGGTGAATGCGGCCGCGGCCGTCGAGACAAGCATGTGTGTTCGCAACCCGGCCGGATGCCTGCTGATTTCACGCTCAAGGCCAATCAAGGCGCCAAGAACGGCTGCAATCAGCAAACGCGCGGCAAGCACGATAAAAGACTCGTGAGTCGGATTGCCCCCAAGTGCGAGGAAATCTTCCATATGCAGGTCCCCGGAACGGTTCTCATGAAAACGCGTCGAGGGCCGGCGGGTTCCGATGCTCAGAAGGGCCAGAGAATGGGGATCAATGTCATTGATACAATAAAGACAACGATGTTCATGAGCGCTCCGATGCGGACGAAGTCGAAAAACTTGTATCCGCCTGCGCTATAGACAAGCGTATTGGTTTGATAACCGATCGGCGTAAGAAAGCTTGCGCTGGCGGCGAACATGACGGCCACGACAAAGGGTCGCGGATCCACGCCAAGTCCTGTGGCCAGCCCTATCGCCACCGGCGTAACGATCACCGCAACGGCGTTGTTGGTCACGATTTCGGTGAGTATGGAAGCAAGTATATAAACAACGCCGAGCGCAAACAGAGGTGACAGCACCACCAGATACGGTGCCATGAACGCCACTATGTTTTCGATCAATCCGACATTCTCCATGCCGACCCCGACACCGAGCATGGCAATGATGAGACCGAGGATTCTCCAGTCGACGGCCTGCACGGCCTCGTCGGGCTCTACACAGCGGGTAGCAAGCACCGTAGCCGCGCCGATCACGGCGAGCCCAGCGATTGGCATCAGTCCCAATGCTGCGCCAACGACCACAGCGATCAGAACGCCGATGGCTATTGGGGCTTTCGCCCGGCGGAAACCGCGCTCTGCAGGCTCGGAAACGTTGACCAGATCATAGTCCTCGACCATGCGCTGAAGGTCTTCGGGCGCACCTTCGATCAACAGCGTGTCGCCAACCTCAATGGGCGCCGTCTCGAAGCGCTCCGCGAGGTTTGAACCGCGACGGTGCAGGGCAAGCGGATAGACGCCATAGCGCCGGCGCAAGCGCAAATGTTTGAGCGTCTTGCCCAAAATGCCGGCGCTGGGCCCCATCAGTACCTCAACGATCGAGGAGGACCGGCTGCCAAGCGACTGCATATGCTCGGACTCGGGGATGTTGAGGTCGCCTTCCTCCTTCATCGAGAGCAGTTCGGCCACCGACGTGCGCAGCACCACGACATCGCCAGGTTGCAGCACGACATCCTGAATGTGCCGGCGCAGCGAAAAGCTGGCGCGCAGAACGTCGATGAGTTGGCGGTCCGCACGGTTGAAGGCCGCGACCTCTCGGGCCTTTTTCCCCACATGGGGGGAATTGTCCTCGATAACGGCTTCAAGCACGAACTTCTTGCTGGCTTCCGAAAGTGAAACCGAGGAAACAGTGGTCCGGTCGGGCAGCAGCCGCCGGGCCAGCAGCATCATCACAATACCGGCTGTGGCAACGGTGATGCCAACCGGGGCAATCTCGAAGATGTGGAACGGCTCCATGCCGCTGCTCTGCGCCACGCTATCGACCAGGATGTTGGTCGAAGTCCCGATCAGTGTGCAGGTCCCACCCAGAATGGCAGAAAACGACACCGGGATGAGCAGTTTGGAGGCCGGGGTTTCCATCTGCCGGGCCATCGCCACTGCCACCGGAATCATCATCATCACGAGCGGCGTGTTGTTCATGAATGCAGACATTACGGCGATGGCCAGCAGGAACGAAAGCAGGCTTCGATAGGGATGCCGCTTTGCCCCGGCAGTGATCCAGGTCGCGAAACTTTCAAGCGCGCCCGTGCGCACGAGCGCTGCCGAAATCACGAACATTCCCGCTATCGTCGCCGGAGCACTGTTGGAGAGCACCCCGAGCAGGTCATCGACAGAAACGATGTTGAGAAGAATGAGAACGGAAACCGCGATGGCCGCACTCACCTCCGGAGAACGCCACTCCCGAGCAAATGCGATAAAGAGACCGACAATGACGACGCCGACGATCAGCGCGCCATAGGGCTCAATCAGGCTAGCGAACAAATGCACCCTCCGCTCGGTCCATGGCGCACTCTATTCGATGCCCCCCGTCCTTGGAAAGCGGTCAGAATCAATTCGGTCTTCTTTTTTCAGAATGATCGCAGCGGAGCATTATCGCTCCGAGATCGTCCGGCTGACCGCATCATGCCAGCCCGCAAGCTTTTCGTTGCGCACCGCCTCGTCCATCTCGGGCACGAACTGGTGTTCGAGTGCCCAACTCCTGGAAAAGGCTGTTTGGTCCGGCCACATCCCTATGGCCTGTCCGGCAAGCCAGGCGGCGCCCAGAACCGTGGTTTCAAGCATATGGGGCCTGTCGATCGGCGCATCGAGAATATCGGCGAGAAATTGCATCATATAGTCGGATGCCACCATTCCGCCATCGACCCGAAGCACGGTCGCGGCCCCGCGGGAATTCCAGTCCTTGTGCATTGCATCGAGAAGATCGGCGGTCTGGTAGCAAACGGCTTCCAGGGCTGCGCGCGCGAGTTCTTCGGGTCCGGTGTTGCGCGTAAGCCCGAACATGGCCCCCCGCGCTTCCGCATCCCAATAGGGGGCGCCCAACCCCACGAACGCCGGCACCAGATAAACGCTCTGCTTTGGATCGGCCCCGAGCGCCAATCGGCCGGAGTCCGATGCCTTGCCGATGATCTTGAGTCCATCGCGCAACCACTGCACGGCAGCGCCCGCCACAAAGATCGAGCCCTCCAGCGCATAGGTGGTCTTGCCACCCAGCCGGTAGGCGATCGTCGTGAGGAGCCGGTTCTGGGAGCGCACCTGGGTATCGCCGGTATTGAGCACCGCAAAACACCCCGTGCCATAGGTCGACTTGATCATCCCGGGCGTAAAACACGCCTGCCCGATGACCGCTGCATGCTGATCTCCGGCCACGCCGCGGATAGGGATTTGCCTGCCGAAAATTGCTGCATCGGTCCGCCCGAAGTCCCCGTCGCAGTCGCGAACCTCCGGCAACATGGCCGCCGGCACATCCATGAGCGCCAGCAATTCGTCGTCCCAGGCGTTCTTTTCAATGTCGAACAACAGTGTGCGGCTGGCATTGGTCGCGTCGGTCGCGTGGACGGCGCCCCCCGTCAGCCGCCAGATGAGATAAGTGTCCATGGTTCCGAAGGCCAGTTCCCCGGCTTCGGCCCTCCTTCGCGCGCCCTCTACGGAGTCGAGCAACCATTTGATCTTGGTGCCGGAAAAATAGGGGTCGAGCAGCAGGCCCGTTTTCTGGCTGACCAAAGACTCCTTGCCTGCCGATTTGAGTGCATTGCAGATATCGGATGTCCGGCGATCCTGCCAGACAATGGCCCGGTGAATCGGCTTGCCGGATTTTCGGTCCCACACCAGGGTGGTTTCCCGCTGGTTGGTAATCCCGATGGCGGCAATGTCATCTGCGGAAAGCCTCGCACGCTTCAGCGCCGAGCGGACGGAGGAAATCACCGATTCCCAGATGTCTTCGGGATCGTGCTCAACCCAGCCACTTTGGGGAAAATGTTGCGCGAACTCCTTCTGGCCCTGACCGGCAACCTTCATAGCCTTGTCGAAAACCAGCGCCCGGCTCGACGTCGTGCCCTGGTCGATGGCCAGAATGTGGCTCCCCATTGCGTCTCCTCCCATCATCGGTTGCCGTGACCGTGCATCAAACCGGTCAAGGCGTAAAGATTGACGCGCCAGCTCATTCCATGTCTTTTAGTTTTGTCCAGCCTTGCCAAAGCCTTCCGCATGCTTTCCGTTCTCAACGTCATCGCTCCGGTCTTCATCCTGATCGGGCTCGGATACCTCGCCGTCAGGGTCAAGTTCTATCCGCGTGCCGGCGTTGGCGGGTTGATCGCCTATGTGAACAATTTCGCCACGCCTTGCCTGTTGTTCAGGGCAATGATCGACGTTGATTTTTCCACCGCGTTCAATTTCTCGATCATCGGACCTTTCTATGCAGGAGCGATATCGGTTCTTGCGCTGGGCGCCATCGGTGCGGCCAGAGTGTTCAAGCGCAGACCCGGCGAAGCGGTTGCCGTGGGTTTTTCGGCAATGTTTACCAACACCGTTCTGGTGGGCATCCCGATCATGCAGCGTGCCTATGGCGATCAAGCCATGCCGATCGTTTACTCCATTATCGGGCTGCACGCGCCGGTGCTGATGACCATTGGCATGTTCGTCATGGAGTTGGCGCGGCGCGACGGCGGCAAGGTCTCCACGGCGCTGTTTCAGGGGCTCAAGAAGTCACTGGCCAACCCCATCCTGATCGGCATCGCCCTCGGCCTCCTGGCCAATCTTTTGGGGTTCGAGTTGTCCGGGGTCGCCGATGAAGTCACGCTCTTGCTGGCCGGGACGGTCATGCCCGTTGCCCTGTTCGGTCTCGGTGGAGCCCTCAACGATTATAAGCTCGGGGAGACATGGACCCAGGCGCTGATGACAAGTTCCATGCAGTTGGTCGTTCACCCGGCCATCGCCTGGGTCATCATGGTGCCGATCCTCGGTGTCGATCCGCACATCGCCCGCTATGGCGTTTTGCTCGCCGCCATGCCTGCGGGCATAAATGTTTATATCTTTGCGACTTTCTACAACCGGGCGATGGACGTCGCCGCCAACACGATCCTGCTGTCGACTGTGCTCTCGGTCTTCACAATAACCGGGTGGTTATTGCTCCTGGGCGCCTGATTGCTGCTGTTGCTGCTGGTTCATCATGACTTGGGAAACGCGGATTGTATCCTCGGCTTGACGCTCCAATTCCGGTGCGAGCCTGACCGGCGCAGTCGTTTCCGCGTCGAGCCCGCAGGCAATCCTCACATATGAGGCTGTCGGGCACAGATTGACCGAAGGATCGAACCCGATCCAGCCCAGCCCGTCGTCCCATGCCTCGGCCCACGCATGCAGCCGTGCCGCCTCGTCATGTTCAGTGAGCACGTACCCGGTCACGAACCGCGCGGGAATGTCCATGCCGCGTGCGGCGGCCACGAACACATGCGCGTGGTCCTCGGCCACGATCTCGGGTGCATCGTCGTCCTCTTCCGGTGCCGTCTCGCGCGCTTCGTGAAGCCGGTTCATCAGCCAATGCAGAAGTTCAACCCGGCTCATTCCGGCCTTGGCATGCGCTTTCAACCGGTTGACCAGATTGCCGTTCGGCTTGGTCTGGGGCGTGAAGCGTTTGAAGAGCGACACGTTTGGCTCGCCCGCCACCCGCCCGAGCACGCCGTTGGTATCGGTGGTCTCCACGACGCCCGAAACCGAAATGAACAAATCGTTTTCAGGGCGATGCTGGCTGACAAGATGGGCCGTATTGCCGAAGGCATCGGTAAAGCTGGCGGCAGCTTCGATCCCATCCATCTTAATGGACCACTCAACCACCGATTGCGATGCGGTTTCGACCGGTGTCAAAAGCAGATGCTGGACCGCATGCGCCAGGCCCTCGCTGGGCGCAAAGCTGAATTCGTGGCGTATCGATATTCGCATGCATCCGCCCTCAGTAGAAATTGTAGCTTTCCGAAATCGCGTTTGTGAGCTGGTTATTGGCGGCGATGAAACCGGTCAGATATTCGTGCAGGCCCTGATCGAAAACCTTGTTCATGCCGCCGGCCGTCAGAAACTGCGCCATTTTTATTGCTTCGTCGTGGCAACTCGAGGGTTCGCCATAGATTTGGTCGAGCATGCCCAGCATGGCCGTCACCGACGTCGTGCAGAAGGCCAGGGACCGGGGCATCTCCTTTCTGAAAATCAGAAAGTCGGCGATGTTCCAGGCCTTGTAGCGGTCGTGATAGATATGGCGATAGGCCCGATGCGCCGAGGCCGCGCGCAAAATCATCGTCCATTGCTGGATATCGACATCGCCGCCCACCATCGACGCACGGGGCAGCAATACGTAATATTTGACGTCCAGGATGCGCGCCGTGTTGTCGGCCCGTTCGATAAACCCGCCTGTCTGCGCAAAGGCGAACCCGTCGGTGCGCATCAGGGTCCCCAGCACTGCGCCCCGGAACTGGTTTGAGCTTTGCTTGACCGACTGCAGGAAGCTGGGGAGCTTGTTGCCCAGAACATGGCGTGGCTGGACCTGCGAGAATTCCAGCCACGTACTGTTGAGGCTCTCCCACATATCGGTGGTAATTTCCGTCCGCACCGATTTGGCGTTGGTTCGCGCATTGAACAGGCACGATTTCACCGACGAGGGATTATCGGTATCGAACAGCATGAAATGGGCGACGCTCGCCACGTCGACGGTATCATGCTTTTCCTTGAACGCTTCTTCGGCTTCGGCGGCTTGTAGCATGGAGAGCAGATATTCGCTCGACCCATCCTCGCCGCGTTCGGTCAGGCTCATGCGATAGCCGACTTCGAGCAGGCGGGCCATGTTTTCCGCGCGCTCCACATAGCGAGACATCCAGAACAGATTTGCAGCGGAACGTCCGAGCATCAGTCCTCCAGCACCCAGGTGTCCTTGGTGCCCCCGCCTTGCGAGGAATTGACCACCAGCGAGCCTTGCTTGAGCGCCACGCGCGTCAGGCCGCCGGGTGTGATCCGGATTTTGTCGCCCACCAGCACGAACGGCCGCAGATCGACATGACGTGGCGCGATGCCCTTGCCCACAAAGGTTGGGCAGGTCGAAAGCGCCAGGGTTGGCTGGACGATATAATTGTCCGGCCTGGCCTGTATTTTCTCGGAGAATTCGGCCCTCTGCTTTTTGGTCGATGCCGGACCGACAAGCATGCCGTAGCCGCCTGAACCGTGGACCTCCTTGACCACAAGATGCTCGAGGTTTTCCAGGACGTAGGCCCGTTCGCTGTCACTGGAGCAATTATAGGTCGGCACGTTTTTCAGGATCGGCTTTTCGCCAAGATAGAATTCGATGATCTGCGGAACGTATGTGTAAACAGCCTTGTCGTCGGCAATGCCGGTGCCCGGAGCATTGATGAGCGTTACATTCCCTGCCCGATAGGCGTCGAATAACCCGGGCACGCCGAGCATGGAATCGGCCTTGAATGTCAAAGGATCGATATAATCGTCATCGATCCGCCGATAGATCACATCGACCCGCTGCGGCCCGAGTGTGGTCCGCATATAGACCTTGCCGCCATCCACGAACAGATCCTGGCCCTCGCACAGTGTCGCTCCCATCTGGTCTGCCAGGAACGAATGCTCGAAATAGGCTGAATTGTAGATGCCCGGCGTCAGGACGACGAGATTGGGATTGCCCGGGCAATTGTCCGGCGCAACGCTTTCCATCGTCCGGCGAAGGTTTTCCGGATAGTTTTCAACCGGAGCGACCTTGAGCTTGTGGAAGAGGTCGGGGACCAGATGCATCATCGCTTCGCGGTCTTCGAGCATGTAGGAAACACCCGAAGGCGTGCGCAGATTGTCTTCGAGCACGTAGAAATCGTCGGGCCCGGTGCGCACGATATCGACGCCGATGATATGGGAATAAATCCCCTTGGGCGGATTGAGCCCCATCATCTGCGGACAGAAGGCATCGTTCTGGACAATCAGCTTTTCGGGAATACGCCCGGCGCGGATGATGTCCTGGCTGTGATAAAGGTCCCACAGAAACATGTTGAGCGCCTTGACGCGCTGCTCGATTCCCTTTTCCAGCCGGCGCCATTCCTGCGCGGCGATTACTCGGGGGATGACGTCGAAAGGGATCAGCCGCTCGGTCGCTTCGTTCGATCCATAAACGGCAAACGTAATGCCCAACCGGCGGAATATCGTTTCTGCATCTTGAGAAAGTTGCTTGAGTGCTTGCTTGGGCTGTCCGTCCAGCCAGTCACCCAATATGCGGTAGGGTTCGCGGATCGATCCATCCGCATTGAGCATTTCGTCAAAATACTTCGTTTCGCCCATACGCCTTCTTTGTGCGATGTCAGTGTGCGACCTTCCCGACGCATATCCCATTGGTGCATATTTATTTTGCGTCGTCCAGCGCTCCTGTGAGAAGCGGGAATATTTGCATCCTGAACCGCGGAGCCTGTTCGGGTTGCCTGTGCAATTGTTTTGGGCAATGCTAGCCGCGTAGACAGCAGTTGCGGTGGAGCCAGTATCTCGCCGCCGGGCATCGAGGGAGCACGAGATGTACAAGTTTGAAGTTTACAAAGACAAGGCGGGAGAGTTCCGTTTCCGCTTCCGGGCGTCCAACGGAGAAGTCATGTTCTCTTCGGAGGGCTACAAGGCCAAAGCCTCCGCGCAGAGCGCCATCGAATCCATCCGCAAGAATGTCCCCGATGCGGGTCTCGACGATCAGACCTGAGCCCGGTCGCCTCTAGGCATCATCCGGGTCGAGAAATGTCTGGGTGATGCCGGGAGCATCGTGGATGCACATCATCTTGAGAACGCCATCCCCGATATTTTCAAACCCGTGTGCCGTCTCCGGTTCGACGATCATGATGTCGCCGGGTTCGGCCTCGACAATCTCCTCACCTGCGCGAAAGCGCACCATGCCCTCCTGAACCATCCAGATTTCCGTGTAGGGATGGACATGCAGCCCGACCCGTTTGCCGGGGTCTGAAACGACGGCGAAAAAAGAGACATCGGCACCATAATGCCCGCCTTCGAACTTGATGGTTCTGGGGGCGTCTGTCGGCCGGTCGGTCGCACGCAAGATGTTGGGCATGAAAATCCTCAGGCGATGCGTTCTGTTGTTTGCGGGTCGAAGTAGCAAATATGGGACGTATCGACACTGAGGGGAACCTCATCGCCAACGGCAATAGGCGATTTTCCCGATAGCCGGGTCATCAGCTTTTTTCCCGCCAGGGCAAACGTTGCGAAATTGTCCGAGCCTGCGTGTTCGGTCATTTCCGCCCGCAATGTCAGGTCGGCCGAGTCGTCTCTGGCGACGGCGAAATCTTCGGGGCGAATCCCTACGATGACCGGCTTGTCGGCATAGGCAGCCAATGCGGCGGGCGGATTGGTCCCGGTGATCACGTGCTGGTCGGTGCCCTCCCCAAACCTGATCGATACGCCCTGTTTCTGTGGGCCCACTCTCGCCTCGATAAGGTTCATAGGGGGTGATCCCATGAAGTCCGCGACAAACAGATTGGCTGGCGCATCGTAGATTTCGGCCGGCGTCGCGAACTGCTGGATTACGCCGTCCTTGAGCACCACGATCTTGGTTCCCAGCGTCATCGCTTCGATCTGGTCGTGCGTGACGTAAACGATCGAAGCATCGAGCCGCTGGTGCAGCGCCTTGATCTCGGCACGCATTTCCACGCGCAGCTTGGCGTCGAGATTGGACAGGGGCTCATCGAAAAGGAACAGCTTGGGTTCCCGCACCAGCGCTCGGCCCATCGCCACCCGCTGACGCTGGCCGCCGGAGAGGTGAGCGGGCCGGCGGCCGAGCAGATGTTCGATCTGCAGCAATCGCGCGACATCGCCGATCTTGCGCTTCTGTTCGGATTTTTCCACCCGGCGGATTTTCATGCCGAACGCGATGTTTTCAGCCACCGTCATCGTTGGATAAAGCGCGTAGGACTGGAACACCATGGCGATGTCCCGATCGCGCGGCGGAACGTTTGTGACGTCCCGCCCGTCGATGCAGATCGTGCCTGCGCTCGTTTCCTCAAGCCCGGCAATGCAATTGAGCAAGGTCGATTTTCCGCACCCCGATGGACCGACCAGTACGAGGAAATCGCCGGCGTCTATGGAAAGCGAAATCGATTTGAGCACCTCGATCGCGCCATAGCTCTTTTGGAGTTCTTCAATCGCCAGAATTGCGACAGGGCTTTGCTGGATAGGCGCGGGGTTCACCATGATCGTCCTCCATCTTGCGGCGCAGCCCCGGTGGAATTGCGCACGATCAGATCGACATTGGCGGTCTTCTGCAGGCTCTTGGGAGCGGCGCCATCGATCCGCTTGTGTATCATTTCGGCCAGCGCAAGCCCGGCCTCCCGGATCGGCACCCGCGTAACCGTCAGCGGTGTGGAAAAATGTTCCGACCGCAGATGAGGCAGCACGTCGTCATGAGCGATGATCGAAACGTCTTTCCCGATCTCAAGCCCTGCTTCTCCCGCAGCCCGCATGACCCCGATCGCCATCAGGGTGGATGAGCACAGGAACGCGGTGGGCGGTAGCCCATGCAGTCCCGAGAGCCATTTCGCCGCCTGATTGTAGCCGGCGTCCTCGCTCATTTCCGAATGGGAAACGAACCGCGCCGGCACATGAATGCCCCGCGCGGCGAGCGTCGTCCGAAACGCCGCTTCGCGCTGCACGGCAAAAGCGAGCCCCGCCGAACCGTTGAGAAAAGCGATCCGCCTGTGCCCCAACGCAATGAGCAGTTCGGTGGCGCGCGAAAACGCGCCGTGATTGTCGATATCGTAAAACCCGTAGGCGACGTCTTCACCGACATGGCCGTGTACCACGAAGGGGAAATTGCGTTCGGTCAGCATCGCGATACGCGGATCGTCCACTTCGGGGGCCGACACCACAAGTCCGTCGATCGAGCCCGACGCGATGAGTCGCTGATATGCCGCAAGCTGGGCACCGGGTGCCGCATGGCGAAGGATCAGGTCGAGTTCGCGATCCGCCAGCCCCATCGACAGGCCCGCCAGATACTCGACGAAGTGCGGATCGACCAGCAGGTTGCGCGCGGCCCGAAAAATGATGCCGACCATGCCCGATTTGCCGGTAGCCAGGCGGCGAGCGCTTGTGTTGGGGCGATAGTTGAGCGCCTCGGCCGCCTCGACCACCCGTATGCGGGTTTTTTCCCCAACCTCGGGATATCCGTTCAGCGCGCGGCTCACAGTGGCCGGCGACAGGCCGAGATGGTTGGCCAGTTCCCGCAATGTCGTCACCCGAGCCTCCCTCCCCAAGTGATAATGCTCTCAGCGCCGCGGGGGCGCCGATAGAAACTTAAAGCGGTTTGAAGATGGCCTGTCAATGATCGTTGAACTGCAGTACGACTTACGCAAGAGATCGGGCTAAAGTACGTTTCCTGGTTGACAGGAAAACTAAACCGATTTGAATTGTGGGCCATCGGAGCCGGTTCACGCGAGGAGGTATGCAATGTCGGATTGGTGGCGCGGCGGGGTGATCTACCAGATTTACCCGCGCTCCTTTCAGGACAGCAATGGTGACGGAATCGGCGACCTGCGCGGTATTCTCGACAGGCTTGAGCATGTCGCGTCGCTCGGCGTTGATGCGATCTGGTTATCCCCGATCTTCACTTCGCCGATGGCCGATATGGGCTACGACGTTTCAAACTATACCGACATCGATCCGCTTTTCGGCTCTCTGGCCGATTTCGACGCGCTGATCGAAAAGGCCCATGAACTTGGCCTCAAGGTGGTGATCGATCAGGTGGTCAGCCACACTTCAGACAAGCATCCCTGGTTCATCGAATCCAAATCCTCGCGCACCAATCCACGCGCCGATTGGTACGTCTGGGCCGATCCAGATGAAGACGGAACGCCGCCCAACAACTGGCCTTCCGTGTTCGGCGGTCCGGCCTGGGAATGGAACGGCACGCGCCGGCAGTATTATCTGCACAATTTCCTCATCGCCCAGCCCGACCTCAATTTCCATAACCCCCAGGTGCAGGACGCGGTGTTGGCCACCATGCGTTTCTGGCTCGAGCGCGGCGTCGACGGCTTCCGCTTCGATACCGTGAATTACTATTTTCACGACAGGAAACTGCGCTCCAACCCGCCTGCGCCTCGGGAAAAAGAGACCCCGCTCGAAGCCGATCCTTACGGCATGCAGTTTCACAAATTTTCCAAGAACCGCCCGGAAAACATAGATTTTCTCAAACGCGTACGCGCCCTGCTCGATGAATTTCCCGGCACCACGACGGTTGGGGAGGTAGGCGAGGCCCATCGGGCCATCGAGATCATGGCGGCCTATACCGCCGGCGACGATCTTTTGCACATGTGCTACTCGTTCGACATGCTCGGCCCCACTTTCACGCCGCGCCATTTCCGTTCCCGCGTTGAAAAATTCTTCAAGGGCGCCCCGGACGGTTGGCCATGCTGGAGCTTTTCCAACCACGATGTGAACCGGCACATTTCCCGGTGGGAAGCTCACGCGGTCACCCCCGACGCCCTAGGGCGCCAATCGGCATCCCTGCTGCTCACCCTCAAGGGGTCCGTCTGCATCTATCAGGGCGAAGAGCTGGGATTGCCCGAAGCCGAACTCGAATATTCCGAGCTGACCGATCCGCCGGGCCTGCGCTTTTGGCCGGACAACAAGGGTCGCGATGGCTGCCGCACGCCCATGCCATGGACCGGTGAGCCCAATGCCGGTTTTTCGGAGGTGAAGCCCTGGCTGCCGGTCAAGGGTCCGCATTTAAAGCGCAACGTCGCAGCGCTCGAAGCCGACCCCGATTCCCTGCTGCACTATTACCGTACCATCCTGAAATACCGGAAGAACAACCCCGCGCTCATCGACGGCGAGATCGTTTTCCATGATGTCAAGGAACCGATCCTGGGATTTTCGCGCCGGAACGGTCAGGACGCACTCATGTGCGTTTTCAACCTTTCGGCAAAGCCACATGCCCTTTCAATCAAGGGCCTGCCCAATCTGGCGACACTGGCCGGCGTTTCGAACGGCGCTGCGCTGCGGGGAAAGGCGCTCGAACTGGAGGGCAATGGCTTTGCCATTATTGAATGCGGCGCCGGTTTCGACCCGGCCGCTATATCGCTGACCCTGTCAAAGGGGTGAGCTTTGCGTAACGTCCGGCAGCCCGCCGAGGAGCGGCGCCGGACATCGTCGTGTCAGGGAGGACACCACAATGCACAAAACGGCTTTCAGCCTTGCGGGCGCACTCATCGTGCTTGCCGCTTCCACCTCGATCGCCCAGGCGTTTGAAGACGGCGCCATTGTCATCTGGCAGGATGATCGTGCTCCCGACCTCCTCACCCAGATCGGCGCGCAGTTCGAAGCCGATCTGGGTATTCGCGTCATCGTCGAAAATGTCGACCCGCTCACCGACCGCTTCCAACAGGCGGCAGCCACCGGCGATGGCCCCGACATCGTGATGTGGGCTCATGATCGGCTCGGCGAATGGGCCGCCGGCGGCCTCATCGCGCCGGTCTCGCCCAGCGCATCGGTGGTCGAAGCCAATCTTGAAAGCGCCTGGGAAGCCGTCACCTTCGACAACCGCGTTTGGGGATACCCCGTCGCCGTCGAAGCGATCGGGCTGGTTTATAATCGCGACCTCGTCGAAACCCCACCGGAAAACTTCGAGGACATCGCAGAGATGGACCTCCCCGAAGGCGTCACCCCCATCATGTGGGCTTACAATGACACCTATTTCACTTTTCCCATGCTGGCCGCCAATGGTGGTTATGCCTTCGAGATGGTCGATGGCAGCTACGATGGCTCTCAGACCGGCGTTAACACAGAGGGAGCCATTCAGGGCGGCGAAGTGCTGGCCGATCTCATCGAATCCGAAACCATGCCGCGTGGTGTCGACTATGGCGTCATGGAAGGCGCCTTCGCCAATGGCGAAGTCGCCATGATCATCAATGGTCCTTGGTCGTGGTCGGGCTATGAGGAGGCCGGCATAGACATTGGGGTCGCTTCGCTCCCCGCCGTTGCTGGGTCTCCCAGCCGTCCGTTCCTGGGCGTTCAGGCTCTCGCGCTCAATGCCGCCTCGCCCAATCGGGATTTGGCGGTCGAGTTTATCGAGAACTACCTGCTGACCGACGAAAACATCCAGCTCTGGAACTCGACCGGCGCGCTTGGTGTGCCCACCGACATTTCCGTCGGCGCAGCCGAAGACGATGACAAGATCGTCCAGACCCTCGCCAATGCCGAAGTGGGCGTGCCCATGCCGTCAAACCCGGAAATGGGTGCATTTTGGTCGGCCATGGAGCCGGCGCTGGGCAATATCACCTCGGGTGCGACCTCGGTCGAACAGGCCCTCAACGACGCGGCCGCCCGCATCCTGGGCGAGTAGGCAAATAGGGTGGGGCGGCTTCTGCCGCCCCATCTTAAACCCGGGGAGGAACGGGCGATGTCGGTTGCAATGCCAGCCCAGCCTGGCAATCGTGGAGCCCTTTGGCGCGATCTCGTGGCAAAAGCCCTCGTGGCGCTGGTTTCACTGGCCATCCTGTTTGCCGCCTGGGTGGTTTATGCTGTGGGGCAGGCGCTGTTCGGCGCCTGTCTGGTTGTCGTCGCATTGGCGTTTTTTGCCATCTACGGCTTTCGCCAGTTCTATTTCGCTCGCTTCATTTTCCCCGGCGCCGTAGCGGTCCTGCTCTTCATTCTCTTTCCGGTGCTCTATACGATCTATCTGGGTTTCACGAACTACTCGTCTTTCAACCTTCTGACATTCGAGCGGGCCCAGAACGTCCTTCTGTCCAGCCGCATCATTGATGAAGAAACCCGCCGACCTTTCGCTCTTGTGGCCGAAGGCGACCAGTATCGGGTCTTTCTCCCGCAAGGGGAGGGCGGTCTTCTCTCCGAGCCCGCCCCGCTCGATGGCGAGCCAGCCAGCCTTGCAGCCGAACAGGTCGAAAGGGCGCCGCAGACCACTCTCGAAATGCGCGACGTCGTCGCCCTGCGTGATCCCCTGTCGCGCATTGAAGTTACGCTGCCCGATCAGACCCTCCTGCGCGCTTCGGGCCTGCGCGAATTCGCCTATGTCCAGCCTGAATACGAACTGGTCGAGGATGAAAAACTCCGTCACGTCGAAACCGGCGAAATCCTGACGCCCAATCACGAGATCGGATTTTACGTCCGCGAGGATGGCAGCCGCGTTACCCCGGGCTGGCGCGTCTTTATCGGAACGGGCAATTTCGAACGCATCTTCCAGTCGCAGGGCATTCGCGGTCCGCTGATCGGCATCTTTATCTGGACAGTCGGTTTTGCCGTGGGCTCGACAGTCCTGTGTTTTTCGCTCGGGCTGCTTCTCGCCACCATCCTGCAATGGGAGCATATGCGCTTCCGCGCGGTCTATCGCATCCTCCTGATCCTGCCCTACGCGGTTCCGGCCTTTATCTCGATCCTGGTCTTTCGCGGGCTGTTCAATCAGAATTTTGGCGAAATCAATCTGATCCTCAACGCCATCTTCGGTATACGCCCGGCCTGGTTCACCGACGGCTTTCTGGCCCGCGCCATGCTCCTCATCGTCAATGTGTGGCTCGGTTACCCCTATATGATGCTGCTCGGTATGGGCTTTTTGCAGGCAGTGCCCCAAGAGCAGAAAAAGGCTGCGATCCTTGAAGGGGCAGGGGCCTTGCGCGTGTTTTTCACCATCACCCTGCCACAAATCCTGCCACCCTTCCTGCCGCTCCTGCTGGCCACCTTTGCCTTCAACTTCAACAACATCGTCCTGATCCTGCTCTTGACGACCGGTGGTCCCGACATTCCGGGCACCGTCATTCCTGCGGGGCAAACAGATATTCTGGGCTCGTTCACCTTCCGCATGGCCTTCATGGATTCCGGTCAGCAATTCGGCCTCGCCGGTGCCATAACGCTCATCATTTTCCTTGTCGTGACGATCATCGCCTACGCCAATTTTATTGCCATGCGGCGCACCCAGCACGGAGCAGTCCAATGATCGTGGAAAACAGGCGGACGCTGCTGCTCAAGAAATTCGCGGCCCACGGATTCCTCATCGGGTTTATCGTGGTCATCATGTTCCCGTTCCTGATGGTGGTCTCGATCTCGTTTAGGGAGGGCAATTTCTCGGTCGGCACTCTGATCCCCACAAACCCCACGCTCGAGCATTGGTACCTTGCGCTCGGTCTCGAATACACGCGCGCCGATGGCACGGTGGTCCAGCCACCCTATCCGGTGCTGCTCTGGATGTGGAATTCGATCAAGCTCGGCATCATCTCGGCCGCGGGGGCGCTGGCCATCGCAACCATCTCGGCCTACGCGCTGAGCCGCATCCGATTCCGGGGTCGCATGGCGTTCCTCGATTCCCTGCTCATCATCCAGATGTTTCCCACGACGCTCGCTCTGGTCGCGCTCTATGCCATTTTCGATACGATGGGCGGCATTTCTCCAGTCATCGGGCTCGACAGCCACACCTCCCTGGTGCTGGTCTATCTCTCGGGGGTGATGATGCACATCTGGACCATCAAGGGCTATTTCGACAGCGTCGATCCGGCCCTCGACAAGGCCGCCGCCATCGACGGGGCCACGCCCTGGCAGACCTTCCGCTTCGTCTTTCTGCCGCTGGCCGTACCGATCATGGCTGTGGTGTTCGTTCTGGTCTTTATCGGCGTCGTCAACGATTACCCCATCGCCTCGATCCTTTTGCGCTCGGAAGAAAACCTTACCCTGGCCACCGGTTCGCGCTTTTATCTCAGCGAGTTTGAATATCGCTGGGGCGATTTCGCCGCCGCGGCGATCCTCTCGGGCATCCCGATCACGGTGGTGTTCCTCATTGCCCAACGCTATCTGGTTTCGGGGCTTTCGGAAGGCTCGGTCAAGGGCTGACGTCCCTTGACCAGCATGACCACCAGCGGGATGGCGATTGTCAGCATCAGCAGCCGCGCAACGTGATGGGCGGCAATGAACGCTGTGTCATAACCGAGCGCAATGCCCAGCGCGCCCATTGATTCAAGGCCACCAGGTGACAGCCCGAGCCAGATCTGGCCCATTGGCATTGAGACGAAAAAGCTCGCGCCAAAGGCAAAAACAGTCGTTATCGCGACGGTGATCGCCGTGGCCACGGTGCCGCCGAATGCGGCCTGCATGAATTCAGCGCGTGTCATCCCCGCAAAACGCGACCCGATCAAAGCCCCCATGCCCACAAAAGTCAGGTCAACCAGGATCGGTGGCAGTGAGCCGTCGAAATGACCGGTCAGCTTCATTGCCGTCGCAAATGCCATCGACCCCAGTACATAGCCTGCGGGCATCTTGAGGCGCGTGAAACCCCATCCGACCAGCGCGCAACCTGCTGCAACCATGGCCAGCGTGGTCAGGTCCATGAGTTCGCTGCCGCCCCCTGAATAATGTCCCACGGGCAGGAAAAGGGCCCCGATAGGTGCAAACAGCGTAAGAAACATCACCCTCTGGACCTGTATGATGACGATCTGCCGCGGATTGCCGACCCCGGTCGAAGCCAGCGCCATGATGAACGAGAGATGGCCGGGAAAGGACGAAAGATAGGCCGTTCCGGCGTCAAACCTGAACAGCCTGCGCAGCACGATACCGCAAATCGTGACGATGACCACGAGTTCGAGTGCCAGGGCTCCAAGCGTTGTCGGCCATTGACCGATCAACTGTAGCGTGTCGGGCGCCACATTGGCCCCCATCGAGAGCCCGACGCACACGAAAAGCACGTTGCGCAATCCGTTGGGCATGGTCGCCGGAAAGCCCGACAGCGCGGCAATCGAAACCGCAAGTGCTCCGCCCATCAGCATTCCACCCGGAACCCCGAGCATGCTGATCGCAAGGGAGCCCACGGCGGCTATGATGAGGGTGAGGCCGGTTCGGAGCGCCCGGTGCATCAACTCGCTCCTACTGGGCCGCCAGCGCCCTCTCGGCCAACCGCACCCAGTAGCTTACCCCCATAGGGATCGCTTCGTCGTTGAAATCATAGGTGTCCGTGTGAAGATCGGCGCTGTCGCCATTTCCAAGGAAAATATAGGACCCCGGGCGCGCATTGAGCATATAAGCGAAATCCTCGCCGCCCATGGTCGGATCCACGGCATCGTTCACCCGCTCCTCGCCGACGATTTCGCGCGCTACCTCCGCCGCAAAGACCGTCTGCTCTGGCGCATTGACCGTCACCGGATACCCCCGCATCCATTTCACTGTCGCGCTGGCGCCGAACGCCCGCGCAAGCTGGGGCGCCAGGTGTTTGATCCCCTCTTCCATTTGTGCGCGCACGTCCTCGTCCAGCGTGCGCACGGTTCCCGTAAGCCGCGCGGTGCGCGGAATGACGTTGTAGGCTGTGCCCGCATTGACTGTCGTGACCGAAAGAACCGCCGAGCGGATCGGATCGACCGAGCGTGACACCAGCGTCTGCAGGCCCGAAATGATGTGGGCGGAAACGATCACCGGGTCGACGGCAAGATGCGGCATGGCCGCATGCCCGCCATGGCCTTCGATGTCGATCGCGAACTGGTCCGTGCCTGCCATGATCCCGCCGGTCCGGATGGCAAACTCCCCTAGCGGAATGCCGGGCATGTTGTGCATGCCGAACACCTGGGAAATGCCGAAACGCTCCATCAGTCCATCTTCCACCATCAAACGCCCGCCGCCGCCACCTTCCTCGGCTGGTTGGAAGATGACGATCACCGTGCCATCGAAATTGCGCGTCTCGGCCAGGTAGCGCGCGGCGCCCAGCAGCATCGCTGTGTGCCCGTCATGGCCGCATGCATGCATCTTTCCGGTGTTGCCCGAAGCATAGGACTTTCCGGTCCGCTCGGTGATCGGCAATGCGTCCATATCCGCGCGCAACCCAACGACACGATCCGAATCGCCCTTGCCGCGGATAACCCCGACCACACCGGTCCGCCCGATCCCCGTTACCACCTCGTCCACCCCGAATGCCTTGAGCTGTTCGGACACGAAGCCGGCCGTTTCATGGACGTCGTAGAGAAGTTCGGGATTGGCATGGAGGTGCTGGCGCCACGCGGCGATATCTGCGTGGAATTCGGCAACACGATTGATGATGGGCATGAAAGAACCTGAAGGCGATATGTGAAATGTCCAATGTCTGCGCCTCGGCGCGCGGCGTCAACGTCTCTTGTTTCCGGCGTGGCCGGACGCTATCCACGATCTAGAAAATTGGACATTCGGATGCCAGATTCCAACCCTGCCAAATCCCCGATCGTGATCGACTTCGTGGGAGGGTCCGTCGGCTTTCGCCTGCGCAGCGGCGAGGGCAGGGGTCAACCGCTCCCTCGCGCCTGCGGCATGGCCAGGGGCTCCCTGCCAACCATCGTGGACGCGACCGCAGGCATGGGGCGTGACGCGTTCTTTCTCGCCTCTCTGGGCGCCCAGGTCACTCTGATCGAACGCAACCCGCAGGTTCACGCCGCCCTCGATCGCGCCATGACCGCCGCCCGCGACCACAGCGAGGAACTCGCCGCCATCATCTCGCGCATGACACTGCTCTGTGGTGATTCCCGCGACCTTCTGAAATCCCTCACCCCCGAAGTGGTCCTTGTCGACCCGATGCATCCCGAACGCACCAAATCGGCTCTGGTCAAAAAGCAGATGCGCGATCTGCGTGATGTGGTTGGTGCAGATCCTGACGCGCGCCAACTCATGGATGCGGCACTAGCGGCCGCAACAAACCGCGTCGTCCTCAAATGGCCCCAGCGCGCTGCGCTGATCGAAGGGCTGCGCAAACCCAGCCATCAGATATCGGGCAAGACCACGCGCTATGACGTCTTTGTGACCCGATCATAGCCATCCCCTTGCGTTCATTGCGCAAATGTAACTTGTGCGAGCACCATTCCTGCGGATGGTAATGCCTGGGAGGATTTCTCAATTCCTTCAAGGAGCATTTTGCATGACCCAATCCATATCGAGCGCCGAGCCGCGCCTCATCGTTCCCCCTCTTAGTCGCATTTACGCCTTGGGCCGGCCCCTCGCCGAAACCGCGATGCGGGTATTTGCCGGTATTGCGCTGATCGTCCATGGCTGGCCCAAAATCCAGAATCCCATGGGCATGGCCGGAATGCTCGAAGGTCTCGGGTTCGGGCCGGGCGCGTTCTGGTCTCCGCTGTTGGCCGCCACGGAGTTCTTTGGCGGCATCCTTCTCGTTCTGGGTCTGCTGACCAGGCCGGCCGCTTTCGCAACCATGATTGTTCTGCTCACCACGGTTTACGCCCACTGGATCGCCATGGGGCAGGGCTGGTCGGGCGCAGAGCTGTCCATACTCTGGTCAACAATTCTTTTCTATTTCGTCATGGCAGGCGGCAATCGCCTTTCAATCGATGCGATGATCGGACGCCAGTTCTAAGCCCGGCCATATTTCGCAAAACCATTCCGCCGCTTGGATGCCCCCGGCCATTGCATTAGCGCCGGGGGAAACTATAAAGGCCGCGCGCCTTTTCCCTATCCAAGCTCGAGAGCGAGAATGTTCGAGACCCTTTCCAAGGCACCCCAGGACAAGATTTTTGCACTGATGGCCGAAATTGCCGCCGATGACCGGCCCGGCAAGATCGATCTCGGCATCGGCGTCTACAAGGATGATGACGGCAATACGCCCATCATGACCGCTGTTAAAAAGGCCGAAGAGAGGATCGTCTCGACCTCCAAAACCAAGACCTATATCGGGGTCGCCGGCAACAAGGGTTTTGCCAGGGCCATGGTCGATCTCGCGCTCGATGGCGCGGTGCCCGACGATCGCGTTCGCGCAGCGCAGGCGCCCGGTGGCACAGGCGCGCTCTGGGTGCTGCTGACGCTTTTGAAGCGTGCCAACCCCGACGCGACGGTCTGGATTTCCGATCCCTCATGGCCCAACCACAGGCCCATGGCCGAACAGGCTGGCTTCAAGGTCGAGGCATACCCCTATTTCGACCCGGAAACCGGCAAGGTCCGGTTCGACGATATGCTCGCCAAACTCGATAGCCTGGGCAAGAGCGATATCGTCCTGCTCCATGGCTGCTGCCACAATCCCACGGGCGCCAATCTCGATCACGACCAGTGGCACAAGGTCATTGCGTCTCTCAAGCGCACCGGCGCGTTCCCGCTGGTCGACATGGCCTATCAGGGTTTTGGCGACGGGCTGGACGAAGACGCGTATGGCTTGCGCGCCCTGGCCGCCGAAATCGACGAATTTGTCTGCGCGACGAGCTGTTCGAAAAATTTCGGCATCTATCGTGAGCGTGTCGGCTGCGCCATCGTTGTGGGCAAGGATGCGGCCCAGGCCGATATCGCCAATTCACAGATGCTCAACGTCATCCGTGGCGCCTATTCCCAGCCGCCCGATCACGGCGCGGAAATCGTGCGCATCATCCTTGAAGACGCGGATCTGCGCGCCGAATGGAAGGCCGAGCTTGAGGCCATGCGCAACCGCATGATCGCCAACCGCAAGGCATTGGCCGATGCGATCCGGTCGCGCTCCAACAGCACCGACTTCGACTTCGTTGCCGAACATCGCGGCATGTTCTCGCTTTTGGGACTTAAAGTTGAAACGGTCGACCATTTAAAAGCCGAAAATGCGGTCTATATGTTGGATGATAGCCGCATAAACATCGCCGGTCTGGCTGACGAACGGATTCAGCGCCTGGCCGATGCCATCGTCGGTGCCACACGAAAAGCCTGACGCTGTTATTGCGGCACAGCCATTCCATGCTACACCTTGGTCATTAGACCAAAGTATTATCCCAAGGGGGAGAAAATGAAGTTTTTCGTCGACACCGCCGACATAAGCGAAATCCGGGAACTGCATGATGCAGGCCTGCTCGACGGCGTCACCACAAACCCTTCGCTGGTGGCCAAGTCGGGCCGCGATTTCAAGGAAGTGGTCAAGGAAATCTGCGACCTGCTGCCGGGCCTGCCCGTTTCCGCGGAAGTCGCCGCGACTGACTATGACGGCATGATGGCCGAGGCCGATGTGCTCAGCAAGATCGCCGACAACGTCGTGATCAAGGTCCCGCTCACCCTCGCGGGGTTGAAAGCCTGCAAGACCCTGTCCGATCGCGGCATCAAGACCAACGTCACGCTGTGCTTTTCGGCCAACCAGGCCCTGCTGGCCGCAAAGGTCGGCGCCACCTACATCTCGCCGTTCCTGGGCCGCCTTGATGACATCAACCTCGATGGCATGCAGCTTATCTCCGACATTCGGGTGATCTACGATAATTACGACTTCGACACCCAGATCCTTGCTGCCTCGATCCGCTCGCCCAACCACGTCTCCGACGCCGCTCTGGCCGGTGCCGATGTGGCGACCATTCCGCCGGGCGTGCTCAAGAAGCTTGCCGACCATCCCCTGACCGACAAGGGGCTCGACGCCTTCGTCAAGGATTGGAAGTCCACGGGTCAGTCGATCATTTGAGCCTCAATTGACCGAGGATGACGTCCGCAAGAAAATCCAGGACGCGCTGGGCACCATAGAAGTGCCCGGCGGGTCCTCGCTTGCCGAGTTCCCCGGCCTGTCCGACATTATCGTTACCAAGGGCGCCGTGGCCTTTGCCATTTCGGTGTCCCCGGGCATGGAAAAGGCCTTCGCTCCGGCTCGTACCGCAGCCGAGGAAGCGGCCAAAAAGGCTGCGGAAGGCCGCAAGGTCATGGTCTCGCTCACCGGCGACAAGGCTCCGGCCCAGGCCGCGCCAAAAGGCGCTGCACCGCGCCCCGGCCCTCCGCCCAAATCCCCGGTTCCCGGCATCAGGCACATTGTAGCCGTTGGCTCGGGCAAGGGGGGCGTCGGTAAGTCCACCTGTGCGGTCAATATCGCTCTGGGCCTAGCCCGGCAGGGCCTTAAGGTCGGTATTCTCGACGCCGATCTCTATGGCCCCTCGCTGCCAAAATTGCTTGGCATTGAAGGCAAGCCCGCCGTCCGCGACGACGGAATTTTCAAGCCGTTTGAAGTCTATGGCCTCAAAGCCATGTCCATCGGTCCCATGCTCACCGGAACCCAGGCCGTGGTCTGGCGCGGCCCCATGGCCACCTCGGCGCTCCGCCAATTGCTGCGTGAGACCGACTGGGGCCAGCTCGACGTTCTCGTTGTCGATCTTCCGCCCGGCACCGGCGACATCCAGATTTCGCTTGTTCAGCAGGTCGAACTGGCCGGCGCGGTCATCATTTCCACGCCCCAGGATCTGGCGCTCATCGATGCGCAAAAAGCCATCGATATGCTCACCCGCACCAACGTGCCCGTTCTGGGCATCGTCGAAAACATGAGCTATTTCATAGCGCCCGATACCGGCAACCGCTACGACATTTTCGGTCATGGCGGCGCAAAGGCGGCCGCTGCGGACATGGGTGTCGCCTTTTTGGGCGAAATCCCGCTCGTCATGTCGATCCGTGAGGGAGCCGATGCCGGCAAACCCGCGGTTGCCTCCGGCGACGGACCGGATGCGCAGGCATTTCTCGCTATAGCCGAGCGTCTTGCGGCAACGCTGTCGAGGCCAAGAATTTCCTGATTTCAGTTGGCGTGGTTCTCGATGATGACAAATCGTGAAAACGCTGATAACCATAATGTAACCGATTACAAAAAATCGCACTCTGGGCGGAGAGCCGACAATGTTCAGCCATAAGCGCGCCGATTTCGGCGAGAATTTCCTGTTTGGTGCGGCCACCGCTGCCTACCAGATAGAGGGCGGCCAGACCGACGGTCGCGGGTCTTCCATCTGGGATACGTTTTCAGCCACGCCCGGCAACGTGCACAACAGTGAAACCGGCAAGATCGCCTGCGATCACTACAATCGCTGGCCGGAAGATCTCGATCTGCTGGCCGATGGTGGTTTCGATGCCTACCGGTTTTCTTTCGCATGGCCGCGCCTGATCCCCGAAGGTACCGGCACCGTCAATCAAAAAGGCATCGATTTTTATGACCGGCTGATCGACGGCATGCTTGAGCGGGGCCTCAAGCCGTTCGCTACCCTCTACCACTGGGATCTGCCGAGCGCGTTGCAGGATAAGGGCGGTTGGCTCAACCGCGACATTGCCAACTGGTTCGCCGACTATGCCGTGCTGGTACAGAGCCATTTCGGGGATCGGCTCGAAACAACGGCCACCATCAACGAGCCCTGGTGCGTTGCATTCCTCTCCCACATGCTCGGTGTCCATGCTCCGGGATATCGTGATATCCGCGCCGCTGCCCGCGCTTCCCACCATGTCCTTTTGGCCCACGGTACGGCCATCAACGCCATGCGCGCCGAGGGCGGCAAGAACCTTGGCATCGTTTGCAATTTCGAGGTTGCCCAGGGCGCGACCGGCAAGCCCGAGGATATGGGCGCCGCCCGCCTCTGGGATGGAATTTTCAACCGCTGGTATCTCGACGGTCTGTTCAAGGGTAAATACCCCGCCGACGTCCTCGCCCATTTCGCCCCCCACATGCCCGACGATTTCGCCGACGACATGGCGGTCGTTTCAACGCCCCTTGATTGGTTCGGCGTCAATTACTACACCCGCGGCCTTTACGAGCATGCCCCCGAACGAGGCGCCTTTCCGCTGCGCAAGGTCGATGGGCCGCTCGAAAAGACGGCCATCGGTTGGGAAATCTTCCCCGAGGGTCTCGAGGAAATCCTGACCCGCATTTCGGCCGATTACACCGACATTCCGCTTTACGTGACCGAAAACGGCATGGCTGAAGTCGAAGGTACCGACGATCCCCGTAGGGTCGCCTATTACGACGGCCATCTTGGCGCAGTTCTTGCGGCCCAAAGACGCGGCGCCGACGTGCGCGGCTATTTCGGCTGGTCGCTGCTGGACAACTATGAATGGGCCGAAGGCTATGACAAGCGCTTCGGCTTGGTTCACGTCGACTACAAGACCCAGAAGCGTACCCCCAAATCGTCCTACCGCGCCTTCCAGTCTCTTCTCACGGGAGCCAACCGCTCGCGCGTTGCCTGAAATCAGGAGGCTTCGCGCAAGTTCTCGGCTGGCGGGATGGGAAAGTTCAAATTGAACACATTGTCCGGATCATAGCGCCGCTTGAGCGCCCGTAACCGCGACAATGTGGGCTCGGGAAACGCTTCGGCCAGCCTGTCGGGATGCGTGTCGGTCTCGAAATTGAGATACATGCCCTTGAGCAGCGGCCGAAGCTCCGCCCATTGCGCATCGAGCAGGTCCGCCCGCCCACGACTGCCTGCGGCAGTCAGCGAGAAGTTCTGCGTCCGGTGCGGATACGCCATGGCATCGGCCGAAACATCGTTGACCGCCCCGCCCACTGATCTGATCTGCACCAGATTGGCCACCCCCGAGGCCAGAATGCCGCTCAACCGTGCAGCGATATCGGGCGTGATGTGGTCGACCAGCCCCGACCGGATCACAGCGCTTCCCCCGCGATGCTCACCGCCCGGATGGGCCACGACACCGGCATATGGCGTCAGATAAGCGCGCTGATCGAGGATCGGCCCGGCGTCACCCAGCGCATTGATCGCTTCCGCCGCCGCATCGGTATCCTCTCCGGCATAAACGCTGATCGCCTGTGCCATCGGCCCCTGTTCGGCCCGTCCCGGCACCGCCATGAGAAAGCTGGTCAATTCGCGCGGCGATGCCTCGACCAGTGCGCCCCAGCGTTCGAGCACGCTTGCCATGTCCGCGCCGTCGAACACCTGTATGGCCTGGATCACATTGCCGAGAGGATAAGCCTCAAGCTCGAACGAGGTCACAATGCCGAAATTGCCCCCGGCGCCGCGAATGGCCCACAGCAAATCCGGCTCATTATCCTTGTCCACCCGCACGATCCGCCCATCGGCCAAAACAATCTCCGCGGCCACCACATGATCGATGGTCAGCCCGAACTTGCGTGCCAGGTATCCCACCCCGCCCGCCGTCGCGAGCCCGCCAACGCCTACACCCCCGTAGTCGCCAGAACTCATGGCCAGTCCATGCTCTCCGAGCTTTGCCGCAACTTCGCTCCAGCGCGCACCCGCACCCAGCCGCACCAGCCCGCTCTGCGCATCGAGCACTTCGATCCCGTTCAGCGCCCCCAGATCGATCACGATCCCGCCCCGGTTGGTCGAACGCCCGCTGATCCCGTGCCCGCCGCTGCGCACCGAAAGTGGAACGCTTTGCGCCCGCGCATAAAGCACCGCCGCCGAAACCTCTTCGGGCGTCTCGGGCGTCATGACCAGCCCCGGCCGCCCCGACCAGATGTAGGAATGCCGCACGCCCTCATAGCGAAAATCGCCCGGTTCGATGGCGCGGTCCGCAAGGGCAGGGGGCAAGCTGTCGTAATCGATCCCCTCCATGCGCTTGGACAGCACCGCGCTGGGCCGTGGCGCCACCACACCCGAACCGGCCCGCGCCTTGCTCACAACGCTCCGAACCTCCGGCGCGATCTCTTGACCGATCACCCGCAACAGGTCGGGGCCGTCGCCACCGAAAAAGAACCCGCTGAACCCGTGTTCGAGGATCAGTTCGGACAATTGCTCCACCCATTGGCTCGCCGGCCCCTGCAAAAACCCGCTATCGTCCGACTGAATGGCCGAGCGACCGATATTGAGCAGGCGTTTGATATCGGAAGGCTGCCGCCCCGCTGCAATCGCCGCCTCATCGATCATCGCATTCGATTCCACCATGGTGGGCGATTTGAGGTAATCCCAGCTCGGCAGCCAGCCATCCGCCTTCGCCCCGGTGAGCCTGAGCATGCGCGGTTTATAGGCACCCAGCCAAATCCCGATTTCGTGCGCCGGACGTGGTCCGCGCCGCAACCCATTGATCTGATAGTGCTCTCCGTTATGCCTGAGCCCGGCCCGGCTCGTGTCCCAGACAGACCGCATGATCTCGATCGCTTCTTCAAGCGCATCGACGCGCTGGCCGGCAGACAGTTCGGGTCCGCCCGCCGCCTTGATCGCGTCGGCAAATCCCCCCGCGCCCAGCCCCATCTCGAACCGGCCGCCCGAGAGCAGGTCGATGCTCGCCGCCGCCTTGGCCAGAACCACCGGCGGTCGCAGGGGAAGATTGGTCACATTGGCGGCCACCCTGATACGGCTCGTCTTTGCGGCGATCCATGTCAGCAGCGTATAGGTGTCCAGAAAGTCCGAATTATAGGGATGGTCCTGGATCGTCACCGCATCCAGCCCCGCGGCTTCGGCCGCCTGGGCAATGATGACGGCGTGCTGGGGATCCTTGGCCGAGGGCGTCGTGAACGTCCCGAACATCAGTTCATGGCCATAGTCAGGCATTGCCTGTTCCTCTTGTTACTGTTGGTTCCTATCGTATATGATGGTAAGCGCGAAGCGCCGCAAGACGGCACTTTTCTGTAAGGTAAGGCACATGAATGTAACGGCGACACAAGCGTCCCATCCGACCGACCAGTGCCTCAAGGTCAGCCAGGTTCTGGCCCGCATCGGCGACAAATGGAGCCTCTTGATCGTAACGCGGCTGGGGGAGGGGCCAATGCGGTTCGGGCAATTGCTGCGCTCGATCGATGACATTTCTCAACGCATGCTGACGCGAACCCTGCGCGGTCTGGAGCGTGATGGCCTGGTGCGCCGGACTGTGATCCCGACGCTACCGCCCCGCGTCGACTACGAGTTGACCGAACTTGGCCGCTCGCTTCAGGCTCCGGTAACGGTCCTGAGCAACTGGGCCGTGGAAAACGCCCCCGCCATGGACGCGGCGCGGGCCAGTTACGATGCCGATCCGGCGGATCGAGACGGCTGATTCTCCTAAAGCGCGTCCAGCAAAAGTGGAAACGGTTTTGCGGTTCGGACGCGCGACAAAACAAAGATTTAGATCAAATCCGCGTTTCCATGAAAGGCGGATTTGATCTAGATCGTCAAGGTGGCGCAACCCCCTGCAACACTGCGTTACCGGCTTGGCAAACCTGCAGCTTTGTGCAACGCTCAAAGAGCCGCACGACAAAGCCCATACGACCAAAAGGGCGGCAAAAACGTTTTGGTTGCCAAAACGTTTTGGAATGTCGTATTCGGCGGACAGACGCCTTATTTTGCGTCTCCATGTGCTATGGGAGGACTACATGCACAAAACCTTACTGGCTGGGGCATCAGCTCTGGCGCTTTCCCTTGCCCTTGCGGCTCCTGCCGCTGCGCAGGCCGTCGACCTGCCGGATTTGAACGGTGAAGAATTTACCATTTTCGGCCCGTGGGTCGGTGGTGTTGAAATCGAGTCCTTCACGGCTGTTGTCGACGCCTTCAACGAGCGCACTGGCGCGAATGCGGAATATGTCGGTTCCGACAGTCTCGAACAGCAGATCGTCATCGACGCCCAGGCCGGCTCTGCGCCGGAAGTGACATTCTTCCCCCAACCCGGCCTTGCCGCCACCATGGCGTCTCAGGGCTTCCTTACCCCTCTTCCCGAGGGTTCGGAGGACTGGATTCGCGAAAACTATGCCGCTGGCGAGTCCTGGGTCGATCTGGGAACCTATGCCAACGAGAACGGCGAGGAAGAGCTTTACGGCTTCTTTTACAACGTGAACCTGAAGTCGCTCGTCTGGTACGTACCGGACAACTTCGCCGATGCCGGCTATGAAGTTCCCGAAACCATGGAAGACCTGCTTGCGCTGTCCGAGCAGATCGTCGCCGACGGCGGCACCCCCTGGTGTATCGGCATCGGGTCGGACGCCGCGACCGGCTGGCCGGCTACAGACTGGGTGGAAGATCTGATGCTCCGCACCCAGGAGCCCAGCGTTTATGACCAGTGGGTCGCCCACGAAATTCCGTTCGACGATCCGCGCGTGGTCGAGGCCATCGATACGTTCGGCACCTTCGTCAAGACCGAGGGCTGGGCCGCCGGTGGCGCGCAGTCGGTTGGTACCACTGACTTCCGTGATAGCCCGGCCGGTCTCTTCCAGGTGCCGCCCCAGTGCTACATGCACCGTCAGGCCTCGTTTATTTCGGCCTTCTTCCCCGAGGGGACGGAACTGGGTGTGGACGCTGACTTCTTCTACTTCCCCGGTTATGCCGAAAAAGATCTCGGCAGCCCCGTCCTTGGTGCCGGCACTCTGGCCGCCATCACCAACGACACTCCGGGTGCGCGTGCCTTCATGGACTTCCTCAAGGATCCTGAAGCGCACGAAATCTGGATGGCAACCGCAGGCTTCCTCACACCGCACACAGGTGTCGATCTTGCCGCCTACGCAGACGATACACTGCGTGCCCAGGGTGAAATCCTGCTCGCTGCCGATACCTTCCGGTTCGACGGTTCCGATCTGATGCCCGGTGCCATCGGCGCCGGCGCATTCTGGACCGGAATGGTGGATTTCGTCGGCGGGGCATCCGCCGAGGAGGCGGCTTCCGAGATCGAATCCGCCTGGAACAATCTCTGATCTGACAAACTGGCGCCGGAGCGTTCATCGCTCCGGCGTTTCCAACAAGGCACTCACAAAGAGTGTGGGGGAGTACAATGGTCAATCAGATTCTCTATGCGGCCATAACCATCGTTATCGGCGTTGGTTTCGCCTTCATCTATTTCTGGGGAAGCAACTGGCTGCTCGACAGGCTCTTGTCGACCGAAAACGTGGACGGTCCCACGTCCATTCGGCGCGACAGTCTGCGTACACGCATTCGTCCCTGGCTTTTTCTGTTTCCGGCACTGTTCTTCCTCACGGTCTATCTGGTTTACCCGGTATTCGAGACCATAAGGCTCACCTTCTATGATGGCGGCGGACGCAATTTTGTTGGGTCCTCCAACTGGCTGTGGGCGCTCAATAGCCCCGCTTTCGTGCAGTCGCTCATCAACAACGCGCTCTGGCTGATAGTCGTGCCGTCTGCAGCCACGGCGTTTGGCCTTCTGGTGGCCGTCCTGGCCGACCGGCTTTGGTGGGGCAACATCGCCAAGTCCATGGTTTTCATGCCGATGGCAATTTCCTTTGTCGGTGCATCGGTGATCTGGAAGTTCATCTATGACTATCGTGGCAGTGGTGAGCAGATCGGTCTGCTCAACGCCGCGGTCATGGCGTTCGGCGGTGAACCTCAGGCCTGGATCACCCTGCCGTTCTGGAACAATTTCTTCCTCATGGTGATCCTCGTCTGGATTCAGACCGGCTTTGCCATGGTCATCCTCTCGGCGGCGCTTCGCGGCATCCCCGAGGAAACCATCGAGGCTGCGCGCATCGATGGTGCCAGCGACATCAGGATATTTTTCGACATCATGGTCCCCCAGATACTGCCCACCATCCTCGTGGTCTGGACGACGATCACGATCGTGGTGCTCAAGATATTCGATATCGTGCTGGCCATGACCGGTGGACAATGGGACACTCAGGTTCTGGCCAATCTCATGTACGATCAGATGTTCAGGGCCAATCATTTCGGCCACGGCTCGGTCGTCGCACTGGTCATCATGATTGCGGTCCTGCCGGTGATGATCTGGAATATTCGCCAGGCGAGTTCTGAACAGGGGACGCACTGATGGCTACGATTGCGCAAGTGCAAACGACCGAAGTTGCCGCCCGGAGCGGCTGGTTGAGCAAGGTCCGCGTCACGCCGGGCCGTGCAGCGGCCCATTTGGCCCTGCTGCTTCTCGTCGTGATCTGGACGGTGCCGACATTCGGCCTGCTGATTTCGTCTGTCCGGGACAAGGACCAGCTCGCCGTATCCGGCTGGTGGACGTCGCTGACAACAGTCGAACGCAGCAGCGTGGGCGTCCTTGGCACCGCGGCCGATCAGGTCGAAGAGGGTGGACAATACGTCATTCGCGGCAATGTCTTGCCCGAAGGCTCCAACGAAACCGTCGTCAGCTTCGGCACATCGATCAACAATCCAACCGAATTTGCCGCAGGATCTCCAGCAGAAATGCGCATCGGTGGCGAGATCATCGTGTCCGAGGACGGATCTTACGTCTGGACCTCGCCCACGGCCTTCGAACATGACCGGGTGCGGTTGTTCTATACATCGGCGGGGTCGCCCCGCTTCACGCTCGAAAATTACACCGAAGTGTTGACTGCGGCTGGCATCGGGCGGGCTTTCGTGAACTCGTTTACGGTTACCGTACCGGCCACCATTATCCCCATCCTCATCGCCGCCTTCGCTGCTTACGCGTTGGCATGGATGCGGTTCCCGGGAAGAACGCTACTGGTGGCGTTGATGGTGGGCCTGCTTGTCGTGCCGTTGCAGATGTCGCTCATTCCGCTGTTGCGGATGTATAACGGCATCGCGGCAACATTTGGCGGCAATTCCAAATCCTACCTGGGCATATGGCTCGCGCACACCGCCTTCGGGCTGCCGCTCGCCATTTACCTGCTGCGCAACTATATGGCCGGCCTGCCGCGCGAAATCATGGAAAGCGCGCGTATGGATGGCGCCTCGCACTTCCAGATTTTCGCGACCATGGTGCTGCCGCTTTCGTTCCCCGCTCTGGCGTCTTTTGCCATCTTCCAGTTCCTTTGGGTCTGGAACGATCTTCTCGTCGCCATAGTGTTCCTTGGGCAAAGCTCTGACGAACTGGTGCTCACCGGACAGTTGCGCGCCTTGCTCGGATCGCGCGGCGACAACTGGGAAATCCTCACCGCAGGGGCATTTATCTCGATCGTCGTCCCGTTGATCGTTTTCTTCTCGCTGCAACGCTACTTCGTCCGCGGCCTTCTGGCCGGTTCGGTCAAGGGCGGGTGAGATACCGCGTCATTGAAGACAAGGGGCCGCCGAAAGGCGGCCCTTTTTTCATGCGAAATGCACACTGCCCGCAATGGCGTCGCCTGAAACCCCCGTTCCCAGATCAAACAGCGACGGGATCAGCGTGCCGCTGGTTTTCTTGCGTTCGCACTGCCGGATCACTTCGGCCACCAGAGCCCGGCCCGCGGCGCGCAGGGACGAGCGGACATAGGTGATCTGACCCTCGACTGGCGCCAGGTTGAGATATTGCAGCTCGTCGTTCATCGAAGCGATCATCACATCCTGACCGGGTATGCGCCCGGCGCGCGATACCGCCGTCAGCCCTTCGGTGGCCAAAAGGATGGATGAATAGAGAAAAGCGGTAATTGACGGATCGGCCAGTGCCAGGTCGGTCAGTTGAAACCCCGCTTCGACCATGGGATGTGTGCCTTCGAGATACAGCACGGTCTCGGGCGGGCGGCCGAGGTCGCGCAATGCGTCGTAAACCGCCTGTCTTCGCGTCGTCGCATAAAGGAACCGCTCATCGCCATTGATGAAGGCGATGCGTTTGTGCCCATTGGCCAGGATCAACTTGGTGAGATTATAGAAATTGCCGTAATTGTCGACGTCCACCCAGCCATATTGATCCTGCCGCTCCTCACGTCCGTGAACGACGAACGGCACCTCCGCCTCCAGCAGGAAATTGATGCGCGGATCGTTCGGTCGGGGCAGATCGACAATGAACCCGTCGACACTCCCGTCCCGCACATAGCGCTCATAGGTTGCCAATTGCCGCTCGGGCGTTTCACTGGTCATCACGATATCGTAGTGGTCGATGCGAGCCTCGCGCAGAACGCCCGCCATCACTTCGACGAAATGGGGGTCGACGAACTTGTTGTCGTCGTCGGCCTGCACCCAGGCAATAGAATGGCTGCGCCGCGTCACCAGACGCTGTGCATTGCGGTTGGGCGTGTAGCCGAGCCGGCGCGCGGCATCGATCACCTTCTTGCGGGTTTTTTCGCCCACATCGGTATAGCCGTTGAGCGCCCGCGAAATGGTGGTGATCGAAACATCGAGCTCAGCGGCCAGATCCTTGATCGTGACATTCCGGTTCTGCGCCCCGGCATGCTTGCGCGACCGGTTCGGGCCTGTGGTCATTTCCGTTCAGGGCTCCTCCACCCAAGCGCCGCCGCCTTGCTTTTGTGCCCGGAGCGGCATTATCACCCTTGCACAATATTGCGCGAGACAATGCAAGACCCGGTTGACGCCAGCCGGACCGTCAGCGTAAGGATTCTAAGCCAAAACGTTTTGGATACAAGCAATAAAGGCGTTTGGCGGGTGCCTTGAGGCACCGTGAAACCAGGGCTTTACATCCGCGGGCAGGGGGCACCCCTGGCGCGTTCATGCTTAGGGGGAGTTCGCTCGGCGATGAGTTATTTTGCGACCGAGTCGCGCCAGTTCGTGCATCCTGAAGATACGTCTTCCGCCGCCAGGGACTGGTGGCGCGGCGCGGTGATCTATCAGATCTATCCGCGATCGTTCCAGGACAACAACACCGATGGCGTGGGCGATCTGGTGGGCATCACCTCGCGCCTCGAATATGTAGCCGATCTGGGGGTGGACGCCATCTGGCTCTCTCCGGTCTTCACCTCGCCCATGAAGGATTTTGGTTACGACGTCTCGAACTATCGCGATATCGATCCGACCTTCGGCTCGCTCGAAGATTTCGACCGGCTGCTGGAAAAGGCCCATTCTCTGGGCCTCAAGGTCATCATCGATCAGGTGATTTCACACTCGTCTGACCGCCATCCCTGGTTTGCCGAAAGCCGCCTCTCGCGCACCAATGAAAAGGCCGACTGGTACGTCTGGGCCGATCCAAAACCGGATGGGAGCCCGCCCAACAACTGGCTCTCGATCTTTGGCGGCTCGGCCTGGCATTGGGACGGGCGGCGCATGCAGTACTACCTGCACAATTTCCTTGTTTCCCAGCCCGATCTCAACTTTCACAACCCCGCAGTTCAGGACGCCCTGCTGGGCGAAATGCGCTTCTGGCTCGAACGCGGCGTCGACGGTTTCCGGCTCGATACCGTCAATTTCTACTTCCACTCCCTCGGGCTGCAATCCAATCCGCCGGTCAAGCCCGAAGAGTTCAACGCCTCCACCGCCCCGGCGGTCAATCCCTACAATCTTCAGGAACACCTCTACGACAAGAGCCAGCCGGAAAATATCGCGTTCCTCCAGCGCATGCGCGCGCTGCTCAACGAATATCCCGGCACGACCGCCGTTGGCGAAATCGGCGACGCCCAGCATCAGCTCGAAATCATGGCCCAGTACACGTCGGGCAATGACAAGCTGCACATGTGCTACACCTTCGATTATCTCGGTGGTGAATACACGGCCCCCCATTTCCGGGACGCATTGCGCCTGACCCAGGAAAAGGCCCCCGATGGCTGGATTTGCCTGGCCTTTTCCAACCACGACGTCGTTCGCCATGTCAGCCGCTGGGCGCCGCACGGGTTTGAAGATCGCCTGACCCGCCAGGCCGCGCTGCTCTTGTTGACCATGCGCGGCTCGGTTTGCCTCTACCAGGGCGAAGAGCTGGGCCTCACCGAAGCCGAGATCGCCTATGACGACCTTGTCGATCCCTACGGCATCGAGTTCTGGCCCGAATTCAAAGGCCGCGACGGCTGCCGCACGCCGATGGTCTGGCAGTCGCACGTACGCAATGGCGGGTTCTCCACGGCCAATCGCACATGGTTGCCCGTACCGGCCCAGCATCTGCCTTACGCCGTCGATCAGCAGGACAATGTTGCCAATTCGATCCTCTCGCTCTATCGCGCCATCCTGCGCTTCCGGCGCGAGCATCCGGTGCTCATCAAAGGTGATCTCGAACTGGTCGAAGGTGGGCCCGAAACGGTCCTCGCGTTCACGCGCATGGTGGGCGAGGATAAACTGTTCTGCGCTTTCAACATGGCCCCCGAGCCCATCATCGTCGATGTGCCGGACGGTCTGGTCCTCGAAGATGCGGGCGCGCCCGGCGCAGATGCCCAGATGGAAGCCAATCGGTTGAGTTTCGGTCCGTTCGGGGCCTATATTGGGCGTATGAATTAAGGACAAAACAGTCCAGGGGAGTAACGATGTCTGACCTGCAGATTACCAATCTCTACAAGCGCTACGGCAATGTCGAAGTGCTCAAGGATATCAATCTCGACATCAAGTCGGGTGAGTTCATCGTTTTTGTCGGCCCCTCGGGCTGCGGCAAGTCAACGCTGCTGCGCACCATATCGGGGCTTGAGACGATTTCGGCCGGTCAGCTTGAAATCGGTGGCCGCGTCGTCAACGACGTCGCGCCCTCCAAGCGCGGCATCGCCATGGTGTTCCAGTCCTATGCGCTCTATCCGCATATGACCGTATTCGACAACATGGCCTATTCGCTCAAGCTGACGCGCACGCCCAAGGACGAGATCAGGAAAAAGGTCGAGGCCGCCGCCGATATGCTCCAGCTCGGCCCCTATCTCGAGCGGCTCCCCAAGGCGCTCTCGGGTGGCCAGCGGCAGCGTGTCGCCATCGGTCGCGCCATCGTGCGCAATCCCCAGGTCTTCCTGTTCGACGAACCGCTCTCCAACCTCGATGCCGCCCTGCGCGTCGCGACCCGCATGGAGATCGCCAAGCTCAAGGAATCTTTGCCTGGTACGACGATGATTTACGTCACCCACGATCAGGTCGAAGCCATGACCCTCGCCGATCGCATCGTGGTGCTCAAGGACGGCGTGGTGATGCAGGTTGGCACCCCCATGGAACTGTACGATCATCCCCAGTCGCTTTTCGTCGCGGGCTTCATCGGCTCGCCGAAAATGAACTTCCTCACCGGAAAAAATGCTGAATCCTACAAGGCGGAGACCGTCGGCGTGCGGCCCGAGCACATGGAAATCGTGCCCAATGGCAAGGGCGTGTGGTCGGGCAAGGTCATCTACTCCGAAGACCTTGGCTCGGACAGTTTCATCTATGTCGATATTGGCGAGGAAGAGGCGATCATCGTCCGCCAGGAAGGCAAGACGCCCTATAAGTCGGGCGCCCAGATCAGCTTTGCACCCAAGGGCGATCTCTATCACCGTTTCGATAAAGCAGGAAAACCGTTGACCGCCGGAACCGCCGCACCGGCCAAGGCCGCCGTGGCTGCCAAATCGACAAAGCCGGCCAATCCCACGACCGAGGGTACGCCTGACGAGGGTGTCGTTGGTGCTGCCGGTGCGGTCGCCATGCCCGCCAAGCCGGCGCGCAAGCCTGCTGCAAAAGCAAAGACGGCAACCCCCAAGGCTGGCGCGGTCAAGACCACCGCGGCCAAAAAGGCGCCCGTTCGCAAGGCGCCGGCCAAACCGAAGGTGTAGAAGCGGTTTTGCGGTTCGGGCACGAGGCAACAACGGGTTAGAGTCGGGCCGATCCTATCGATCGGTCCGCCCCATTCGCGCCAGCAGCACCACCGGCAAAATCCCGATCACGACAATGATCAGCGCAGCCAGCGCGGCGTCCTCATAGGTTCCACGCGCTGCTTCGCCATACAGTAGCGTTGCCAGGCTCTCGAAATTGAGCGGCCGCAACAGCAGCGTTGCCGGCAACTCTTTCATGCAATCGACGAAAACCAGAAGCCCTGCCGCGGTCAACGCCGTCCGCGACAGGGGCAGGTGAACCCTCACCAGCGTCCCGGTCGCACTCTGACCCAGTGTGCGCGCTGCATGATCGTAAGATGGTGGAATACGGCTCAGCCCCGCTTCGATTCCGCCCACCGAAATTGCCAGGAACCGCGCCGTATAGGCATAGATCAGCGCCGTCCCCGAGCCGAGCAGCAACAGACCGGTCGAAACACCGAACCAATCGCGCATCAGCCCGTCCAGCGTGCGATCGAAAGCGGCGACGGGGATCAGTATGCCGATAGCCAGGACCGTTCCGGGAACCGCATAACCAAGCGTCGCGATCCGTGCCGCGATGGCGGTTTTGCGCCCGGGTTGGATCCGCGCCGCATAGGCAATGGTAAAGCCGAGCACCAGCACGACGGCGGTGGCGATTGCGGAAACCGAAACGGTGTTGGTCGTCGCTCGTATCAGGGCGGGGGATAAGCCGGCAAATTCTATCCGTTTGATTGCGGCGAGGGCCAGATAGATGGCGGGCCCCACAAACCCGATCAGGATGGGCAGAAACCCAAGGACGAAAGCACCCAGCGCCTTGAACCCGCCCAACCGGCGCGGCGGCATGGGGCGGGCCCGTTGCGCGCTGGTCGCAAAGCGCTGGTTGCGTCTTGCCCAGCGCTCGAAAACGATCAGCGCGATGACCACCGCCAGCATGGCAATGGCGATCTGCGCGGCCCCGGCCAGATCGGTGCGCACGATCCAGGTGGTATAGACAGATGCCGTCAGCGTGCGGATGCCCAGAAACTGCGCCGCGCCCACATCGTTAAGCGCTTCCATGAGCGCCAGCGATACGCCAACGGCGATCGCCGGACGCGCCAGTGGCAGCGCCACGCGCCAGAACACCCCGCCGCGTCCCACGCCCAGCGTTCGCGAGACCTCCACAAGGTTGGCGGCCTGGGTCAAAAACATCGCTCGCGTGGTGAGATAGACGTAAGGATAGAGCACAAATCCAAAGACCAGGATCGCGCCCCACATGGCCCGAATGTCGGGAAGCCGGAATTCGCGCGGGCTCGAATAGCCCAGCATCCAGCGGACAGCGCCCTGAATCGGGCCGAGCGGGCTCAGGACGTCGAGATAGGCATAGGCCATGATATAGGTCGGCACGGCCAGCGGCAGCAGCAAGGCCCATTCCAGCACGCCGCGTCCGCGGAATTCATAGGCCGAAACAAGCCACGCCGCCCCCGTCCCGACGCAGGTTGCGATGATCCCGGTGCCGAGCAGCAAAATGGCTGTGTTCCACGCCGCCTGCGGTAGGATATTGGCCAGAACGTGCGACCAAAGCGTGCCCGTGTTGGCGATCGCGGTCACGGCGATCGTTGCTACCGGCAACAGCGCAAGAGCCGCGGCGGCAAATGCCATCGCGGCCCAGGGCGAAAGTCTGATGTGGTGCCGTGCTGAGGGCCGGCTTTGCGCCCAATCTGCCATCAAGGATGGCGCGGCGGGGGATTCCCGCCGCGCGTTTCCTAGTTTTCGAACGTGTCGAAATTGACTTCGTCGACAAGTTCGCTGGCCCGTGTGCGGAACGGCAGCACCTCGGTCAGCGAGAGCTTGTCGGCTTCAAGGTCGCCGAAAGCGGCGATGATCGGATGCACTTCTGCCGATGCGGAAACCGGATATTCGAAATTGGCTTCAGCATAAAGCTTCTGCGCCTCGTCAGAGACCAGATATTCGAGCAATTGCACGGCCTCGTCATGGTTGGGCGCGTGCGCCGCAAGCCCTGCGCCCGAAATATTGACCAGCGTACCGCCATTCTCGAACGTCGGCAGGATGACCTTCATTTCCTCGGACCATGCCTGCTGCTCTTCACCGCCGGCCCCCGAAGTCATCAGCCCCACATAATAGGAGTTGCCGATGGCAATGTCGCAAATGCCCGCGGCAATGTCGCGCGCGCCGTCGCGGTCACCACCGGCGGCAACACGGGCCTGATTGGCCTTGATGCCCTCGAGCCAGGTGCGGGTTTCCTCCTCGCCATATTTGGCCATATAGGCCGCGAACATCGCCGTGTTGTAGGGATGCTGGCCCGACCGGATGCAGAGGCGTCCACGCCATTCTTCATCGTCCAACTGCTCATAGGTGAAGCTGTCGATATCAAGATCATTGGCGGCATAAAGCACGCGCGCACGGCCCGACAATGCGAACCAGTTGCCCTCCGGGTCGCGGAGCGCCGCGGGCACGGCGGCTTCGAGCACGTCCGAATCCACCGGCTGGGTCAGTCCGGCATCGACCAGATCGATCAGCGCCCCGAAATCGACGGTCATCAGGATGTCGGCGGGGGAGCTTTCGCCCTCGGCCGAAACACGCTCGATCAGCCCGTCCTGCAAAAAGACGGTGTTGACGGCAATTCCGGTCTCAGCGGTAAATGCATCGAGGATCGGCTGGATCAGACCCGGCTCGCGGGTTGTGTAGATATTGACCTCCTGGGCCAGTGCAGGCACGGCTGCGCCCAGCGCCAGAAGGCTGGCTGCCGAAAACGTCTTCAAAAGTCGTGTCATTTGGGTATTCCCTTGGTGTGTTGCATCAAGGGCGCCGAAGGCCAAACGCGCCCATCGACGCAATACCCATAGCTGAGCGCGTGAGTCAACAAATTTCAAATATAGTCTAGAATCATTCTAAACTATTGATATCACAATCGATTTACTCAGCCGCCAGGGGGCCGCGCGGAAGTGTCGATCGTGCCGTCTCGTCGGCCGCAAACACGAGCACGTCCTTGGGCTCGACACCGATTGTGACGGCCTGGCCGACCTCGAGTCCGCGTTGTGCGCTTGTGCGCATGACAAGCGGTTCATCCAGCCCGGTGACCTCCAGTGTCACCTCCTCGATCTCGCCCAGCAGCACCCGCCCTCTTACCGTTGCCGCCGTCCCGTTCTTTGTCAGTGCCAGGGCCTGTGGACGGATGAAGAGTTGGACCGGCCCCGAGCTCCCGCATGGCGCCGGAAACCGGCCGAGCGCGCTGTCGAGCCAGTCGCCCGAGCGCCGGGCCGGGATGCGGTTGACCTGCGAGAAGAACGCGGCCGCATAGGCGGTCTGGGGAAAGCTGTAGATGGCATCGCCGGTTCCGCTTTCGATCACCTTGCCCTTGTGCATCAGGACGACTCTGTCCCCGATGGCCAGAGCCTCTTCGGGATCGTGGGTCACGATGATCGCCGTGGTTCCCAACTGGCGCAGCAGCGCCAGGGTTTCGCGCCGGATCGTGTCGCGCAGGCCCCGGTCGAGATTGGAAAAGGGCTCGTCCATGAGCAGTATCCGCGGCTGAGGCGCCAGCGCGCGGGCCAGCGCGATCCGCTGTTGCTCACCCCCCGAAAGCATGTGCGGATAGCGCTCGGCCAGCGCCTCGATTCCGAGCCGTGAAATGATGTCGTCAACGCGAGCCGCTACGTCCTTGCGGTTCATGTTCCGCAGGCCGAAGCCGATATTCTGCCGTGCCGTAAGGTGCGGAAACAGCGCATAGTCCTGAAACATGAAACCGATATTGCGGTTCTCAGGCTCGACGAACGCATCCGCGCCACTGACCGTCGTACCCGCCAGCACCACGGCGCCGCCATCAATGTGCTCGACCCCGGAAATCGCCCGCAACAGGGTGGATTTTCCACACCCCGAATGGCCGACAAGACATACGATTTCGCCGGACGCGATCTCAAAGGAAACACCATCGAGAGCCGCGACGCTGCCAAAATGGCGCGTAACGTTTTCAATCCGAAGGATCGGTCCCAGCTTGCTCATGGGATCGAGTTAAGGCCGAGGATGCCGGTGCTTGTCAAGCACCCGTCACCTCAGCCCTCAACCACCAGGCTCGCAGGAATGGTCAGCGTCATCAGCGTGCCGCTCTCGCTGGCGGGCGCAAGGCTCAAAGAGCAGGCGTTGACTGCCACCAGCGACCGGGTGAGCGTCAGCCCGATGCTCGAATGGCTGGGCTTGCGCTCGCTGCCATCTGCCGCCACCCCGTCACGAAACACCATGAAGCGTTCGGCCAGCGCATTGGGCGCCTTGGCTGCGTCGCGCACATGGATTGAAACCGAGCCGTCGTCCTCGACCTGTCCCGACAGCACGACCTTGGAACCTTCGCCCCCTTCGCTGATCGCGCTGGCGAGCATGTTGAGCACGGCCTGCTTGAGCGTTGCGGCATCCACCCGGACATGGGGCAGTCGTTCGCTGATGGCGCTGCGCAGCAGGACCCGTGCCTTCCCCGCGTGGGAACGCACCCGCACGAGGCTTTCGGCCAGAAGCGTTGCGATATCGACATCGGCAGGAGAGAGAGCCAGTTCACCTTCCGCGAGCCTTACATAATCATCGAGCTCGTCGGCCAGATCGCCGATTTCCCCGCTGGCCGAGCGGATGTCGCGCGCATATTCGAGATATCGCGAATTGGCCAATGGCCCAAAGGATTCCGAGGCAATCAATTCGGAAAATCCCGCGATCGTGTTGAGGGGGCGCCGCAATCCACGCGTGATCCGGCTCAAGGTCGCCGTGGGAAGCCCTGCTCGCCGGCCGGATGCGCCTGCCTGGCCGCCCGCCGGTCCAAGCAATCCGAAATACCCCGATACGATTCCCGCTCGCCCTTCGGCAAACAGCGTAAGCGTGTGCCCGGCTCGCTTGCCCTTGAGCGATATCGCCGGACGCACGCCCCCGGCGTAGCGCGCTGGCAGGCTCAGGAACTGGCGCAGCGCCGAATGCTCTCCCTGTGCAACAAGATTGGTAAGCGGCGTCCCGATCTCGACCGGGGTGTCTTCGCGCCTGACGTCCTCGAAGCTGGCGATAAGGCCGGCCCGGTCCGCGGTGACGAAATCGAACCCGGCCACCTTGGCCCACAGCGCCGCGAACTGGCCGACTTCCGCCTCACGGAGCGGTTCGATATCGCTTGCCCGTGCAGACAGCATAAAGCCGGGTCGTCCCTGCCATGTAATGGCGTTGAGCCGGGCATTGACGGGGATTTTCGCGCCATCACGGCGCACCAGATGGCTGACCGGCCCCGCCGGCTCGCCGCCATCCACAGTGGGGAAAATCGCCGACAGCCCAAGGCTGCGCAAGGTTGTGGCATTCTCATAACCGGTCAGGTCGACCAGCGCGCGGTTGGCAAACAGGATGTCCTGGTCGCGAAAGATCAAAATCCCGATCGGCAATCGGTTGAGCACCAGCGCTTCCTCGCTCAGTGCCACCAGTTCTCCGCCCGTCCGCTGTGGATCATGGGGAGCAGGGGCAGGGGGCGTTTCGACCGGCTCATCCCGGTTCACCCTGTCGTTCAGGATGCGGGAAAGCTCCTCGAAATTGTAACGCGTCGTCTGTTCGCTGGTGTTGGGCCCCTCATCGTCATCGGACGTTTCCTGTTCGTGAGAAGCCGAGCTGGACGTTTCGGCCTCGGCCTCAGCATACGCGATGCGGGAAATCGTCAAGCCACGCCCGGTAACTTGCCACAATCCGGCGCGCACCGGCGCTTCGTCATCGCTGCCATCGGCGGCAAAGGCCGCTTCTTCATGGTCCAGCGGATCATCGGGTCCCCAGTCGGACCGATCCTTGCCCGTCTCCGCCTCGGCGCTTTCGTCAAAGGCGATTGCCGCAAAGTCGCGGCTGGGGATCGGCGCTGCAAAAGGAGCGTCATCGTCCGCGTCCAGCGGGTCGAAAAGATGTTCGTGACCGGCAAGTTTGTCCACAAGGTCCGCGAGCCCCTCAGCAGGTTCCGCTTCGTCGTCCCTTGCAGCTTCTGTCTCTGGTCCGATTTCCTCGGCGGCATCGTCAAACGCACTGGAACGATCGTCCGGCTCGGCCGCTTCCGCCTTCGCGCCCGAAAGAATGTCATCGCCTATCGGATCGACCCCGACCACCAGAAGATACATCCGGTCGTCGCCCAGCCGCAAGGGCGTGCAATGGCAGGGGGGCGACAATTCGCGACAGGGTTGGCCGTCCCATCAGTCCCAGCCGGACGATACGCGCGATCTGCCCTTTCACCGGAACCGCCGGTTCCAGGGTTTTGATTTCGTCGCCCTTGATCTTGGCGCCGAACAATCGGGCCGCTCGGTTGGTCCAGACCGGCCTGGTGCCATCGACCGGCCACAACCACGCCGGCCGTGGATCGTCCTCGAGCCGCGTGACGGTTTGGGCCTGTTCTGCGCTTGTCCAGTCGAGCGTCATGTTCCGTCCGTATGTCCGTCCTCGTCCCGGTCCGGGCCGATGGTTGACGAAACCTTAAATATAGGGACTCCGCGACCCGGTCCACGCCTTGAGCCATTCTTGCCCCTCCAAAGGTTGGAAATGGTTAAGGCCGTTCCTTCGGCCACCCCTAAAAAACCTGCCCAACTTGCCACAACCGCACTTGTCTTTGCCGTCATCTCGACCTATGTTCCGCCCCGTTTCCGGACGGCGCCGCCAGCGCGCCACGAAGTCCGTGTCACCATGCCGTCGTAGCTCAGTTGGTTAGAGCGCTAGATTGTGGATCTAGAGGTCCCCCGTTCGATCCGGGGCGACGGTACCACCCTCTTTTCGCAGCAGTATGGCGGGGCCCAGAGCCACCGTTCCTCGCGGCTATCTTAAGTTAATTGTTAACGCTCCATTCTTAGGGCTTTGTTAACCATAAGGGATGACCCTTAGGACGTTGACCACGCGTATGGGGGCTCAGAAAGGACGTGCAGTGTACGACTTTGCTCCAAACGCAGACCTGGCGGAGGCCATGGTTGGGTTGCCGGTCGCCGAAGTGGAAAGAACGCTGATTCTCGCCACGCTCCGGCGCACCAATGGCAACCGCACCCGCGCCGCCGAAATCCTTGGGCTTTCGATCCGCACGGTTCGCAACAAACTCAAGGACTATGCTGATAAGGGGTTCAATATTCCCCACGCGGCATAAAACCGAAAGCGCGGCAATCGCTTCGGACCTATAATGATCGAGCTCTTGGCCCGGCGGCTGCAATGTCGCCGGACCAGACACCGCCTTCACACGACGATGACCTTGGCTCCCACCGGAACGCGGCCGTAAAGATCGATCACGTCCTGATTGGTCATGCGGATGCACCCCGATGAGACCGACCGCCCGATGCTCCACGGCTCGTTCGTCCCGTGGATGCGATAGAGGGTCGAACCGAGATAGAGCGCCCGCGCGCCCATCGGATTGTTCGGCCCTCCGGGCATGAATTGGGGCAGGCCCGGCTGGCGGGCATGCATTTCGGCCGGCGGCGTCCAGCTCGGCCATTCACGCTTGGCGCTCACCCGATGCGTCCCGCTCCACTCGAACCCCGTCCGCGCCACTCCGATGCCGTATCGCATGGCCTTGCCGTTGGGCATGACAAGGAAAAGGAAGTGCCGGCGCGTATCGACGATCAGCGTGCCCGGTGCCTCGCTGGTCCGGTAATTGACCACCTGCCGCAACCACATGGGATGGCTGACATAATCGGTCTGGTACTCGAGCATGGTCTGCGGCGCATCCGGCGTCAGCACCATTCCCGGCGGCGGCCCGAACATCGCATCCATGTAGCCGCGATAGCCCGAACGGGCCTGCGCCGTTGTGGTGAGCAACAAAACGGCAAGAAAAGCAAAGGCCATCCGGGTCATCGGCGTCTCGTATCGAGTTTGAAATCAAACGGCGATGGTGCCTCCAACCGGCAAAGATTGAGTCAAATGGGATGGTTAAATCTTGCCCCACCGCTATGGTTACCCAAATGCTCCGCGAGGCGATTCCATGACCGATTCCGAACCTGTGCGCTGCCCCTGGGCCGGCAGCGATCCGCTGTACAAATCCTACCACGATACCGAATGGGGCTATCCGGTCACCAACGATACGCGCCTTTTTGAAAAGCTGTGCCTCGAAGGCTTTCAGTCGGGCCTCTCCTGGCTGACAATCCTCAAAAAGCGCGAGAATTTCCGCTCCGCCTTTGCCGGCTTCGATATCGACAGGGTCGCCGCTTTCGACGAACCCGACATTGATCGCCTTCTCGCCGATGCGGGCATCGTGCGCCATCGCGGCAAGATCGTCTCGACAATCAATAACGCCCGCCAGGCGCAAAAACTGCGCGCCGAGTTCGGCTCTCTTGCCGCTTATTTCTGGCGTTTCGAGCCCGGTGCCGCCGACCGCCCGACCGATTATTCATGGGACACCCTGCGCACCATTGGCACGGCTCCCGCTTCGGTGGCGCTCTCGAAGGACCTGAAAAAGCGCGGCTTTTCCTTTGTCGGTCCCACCACCTGCTATGCCTTCATGCAGGCCATGGGCATGGTCAACGACCACATGGAGGGGTGCCATTGCCGCGCGCCCATCGAGGCGCAGCGCGCCCAATTCGTGCGTCCCTGAAAAACCTTGGGCCTCCCCGCGGTTCAAGCGGAAAGGCCCAAGGCAAGCGCCCCGTTAATGCGCCGACGGTTATGGACGGAAATAGACGTTCATAACCGTCGGCATTCTAGGCGGGTCCACAATTGTCGGCAGCCCTATGTCCTTGCGGATCGAATTGGGCAGGTCTTGCGGGCGGATTCGTTGCACCCGGCGCTTGCTGCGAACCATCGCCTTGATTGCGGCCATGATCACACGCCATTTGCCGTGCTCGGCCATCAGGGTATCGAGGGAAATGCGCAGGATCGCGCCTTCCACTTGCATGTTTACCTGCGACATCGTCGTCACCCAGGCGCGCAAAGGCGCACTGGCTCCATGTTGCTGGAGACATTTGCGGGAGTCGGTTCATCCGGCCCGGAAACGTGTCCAAGGGTTGAGTCTGGTTGGAATCCGGGCGGCAGGACGCAGATGTGCTGTCGTCAGGATGGGTTGGCTTTGGGGGTGTTTTTGAAGATCGGGCCGGTTGCCGGAGGGCTTCCAGAAAAAGTGGTCACCACTTTCTCGGTTCGGAAGCGCGACCGGCTAGATGGTCGACCTGATTATCGCAAAGGCTGTCAGGCTTTTACGCCGGTGCGATTGAGGCGGCGGGACATGGCCCAGCCATAGGCTTCAACACCACGGGTGAGGACGTTAGCGAATGCTGTCATAGGAACGCCTCCCTTGAGAGGTTTGTGTTGAAGACGACGAACTCTTAGCTAACGAATCCGTGATCGCCAACCCCTCATGTGGCGGGATGTCGCACTTGCCATTTGCCTGTGGCGCAATGGCAACACTATGCCCTTGCCTTGTCTCCAAACCGCTAATCGTTTAGGAACGGCGCGTATTGCAAAAAGCCCCGTATTCGCGGGACTTCAGGGACCACATTCATGGCCAAGAACTCAGCGCTCATCGAGCCGCGCCTGCCGCGCGGTTTTGTCGACTCCGAACCCGCGGACCTCGCCGCCATCGAGCAGATGGTCGCCAAGATCCGCCATGTCTATGAGCGCTATGGCTTCGATCCCATCCAGACCCCGTTTTTCGAATACACCGAAGCCCTCGGCAAATTCCTTCCCGACACCGACCGCCCCAATGCGGGGGTGTTCTCCGTGCAGGACGATGACGACCAATGGATGAGCCTGCGCTATGATCTGACGGCCCCGCTCGCCCGCTATTTCGCCCAGAACTATCAGGATCTGCCAAAACCGTTCAGGTCCTACCGGCAGGGCTGGGTGTTCCGCAACGAAAAACCCGGCCCCGGCCGCTTCCGCCAGTTCATGCAATTCGACGCCGATACCGTGGGCGCTGGCGGCCCGGAATCGGACGCCGAAATGTGCATGATGATGGCCGATACGATGGATGCGCTCGGCTTGGCCGGCAAATACGTCGTCCGCGTTAACAACCGCAAGGTGCTCGATGGCGTGATGCAGGCCATTGGCGTGACCGATGAAGCGCAGAAGCTCACGGTGCTACGGGCCATCGACAAGTTGGACAAGTTCGGCCCCGAAGGCGTTCAGAAATTGCTTGGTGAGGGACGAAGGGACGAGAGCGGAGACTTTACTGACGGCGCGAAGCTGGAAGCAAATCAGGTTGAAGCAATTACCCGTGTTGCTCAGGCCAGGACTATCGATCAAGTTCTTGATGAGATCGACTGGGCAGAGTTTTCGGTCGAAGGATTCGAAGACTCTCTTTCGTTTCCAATGATCAAAGACGCGGTCACTCCGTCGGAGGAAGACTTCTACGAATTTGACGAGGACTCCTCCAAATGGATCAAGACGACCAACGAAGACGCCGTTACAAATCTCGTTCGTGAGCTGAAAACAATCGGAATTAACAATCCGCTTCATGAAGCTATCGAAGAGTTAGCGTCAATGACCCGACTGTTTACAGCCGCCGGCTACGGTCCGCGCCGCATCAAGATCGACCCTTCCGTCGTCCGCGGCCTCGAATACTACACGGGCCCGGTCTTCGAAATCGAACTCACCTTCACCGTCCAGAACGAAAAGGGCCAGGACGTCGTGTTCGGCTCGGTCGGCGGCGGTGGCCGTTACGATGGCCTGGTCTCGCGCTTCCGCAACGAGCACACCCCCGCCACCGGCTTTTCCATCGGCGTCTCGCGCCTCGCCAGTGCGCTGAAACTCACCGGCAACCTCGATGCTGCCCCGGTCACCGGCCCTGTCGTCGTCACCGTCATGGAAAAGGACAGGATCGCCGACTACCAGAAAATGGTCGCCGATCTGCGTGCCGCCGGCATCCGCGCCGAACTGTTCCTGGGTTCGTCCAAGAACATGGGCAAGCAGATGAAATACGCCGACAAGCGCAACGCCCCCGCCGTCATCATCCAGGGCTCGGACGAACGCGAACAGGGCGTCGTCCAGATCAAGGATTTGGCCGTTGGCGCCGAAGCCGCCGCCTCGATCACCGACAACGCCGCCTGGAAAACCGAACGCCCCGGCCAGTATTCCGTCCCGCGCGATCAGATGGTCGATTTCGTCAAACAGATCCCGGCCGTCGCCGCATGGATGAAGGCGAACCCAAAATGAGCGCCTGCGCCCTTGGCCAGCCCCTCACCCCCGTCCCCTCTCCCCAGAGAGGCGAGGGGGGCTCTTGCTGGAGCGCATGCGGCATTCTTTCCTTCGCCCCCTTGGGGGAGAAGGTGGCCGCGAAGCGGTCGGATGAGGGGGGCTCAGCGCCAGCCGCGACCTCCGGAGCCCGCCCATGACCGCCGCCGCCCGCCGCGCCGCTTTGGAAGCCCTCGTCTCTGCCCCCGGCGTCACCCTTGCCGCGCCACCGATCCTGGTTTCCCCAGCCGCCTATTTCGATCTGGCGGGCGAGGAACTGGGCGCGCGAATGATCCTCACGCAAGGCATGGATGGCTCCGAATTCTGCCTGCGCCCCGATTTCACCCTGCCCATCGCCATCGAGCACATCGCCAATGGCGCCGCCACGCCGGCCGCCTATGGCTATCTTGGCCCTGTCTTCCGCCAGCGCACCGATGGTCCCGCCCAGTTCGATCAGGGCGGCATGGAACTTCTGGCGCTCCCCGATGCCGATGCCGCGCTCGATCAGGTGATCGGCTTTGCCCGTGCCGTCGCCGATATCTATGGCGTCACAGCCCCCAATATCCGCATCGGCGATATCGACCTGTTCGAAACCGTGCTCGCCGCTTGCGACATGCCCGAGGTCTGGCGCCCCCGCGTCCGCGCCCGCTTCGGCCACCCCGAAGCCATGTCTGCCCTGCTCGACCGTCTGGCCGATCCCCGCCCCCCCATGGCCGGACCGGCCGGCCTGCCAGCCAACGACATTGCCGATTGGGTGGGCGAGTTGATGCTCACCAACGGTCTTAGCCTCACCGAAAGTCGCACGCCCGAGGAAATCGCCGCCCGCTATCTCGAAAAGCAGGCGCTCGAAGCCCAGCACGTTCCGGGCCCGACAATCGACCTGCTGCGCAATTATCTCGCCATCTCCGGCCCCGCCGACAAATCGCTCGCGGCAATTGGCGCGCTCGGCCAGTCCACCGGCATCGATCTGTCCCCGGCGTTGCACGGCGCAAGCCGTCGCGTCGATCAATTGCGTGATGGCCTGAAAGCAAAATCGATCCTTTTCGATGCCGGCTTTTCCCCGCGTCTCGATTATTACACCGGCATCACCTTCGAGGTGACCGGGGCAGGGGGGCTGGTGCTCGTCTCGGGCGGACAATATGACCGCCTGCTCAAACGCCTCGGCGCGTCCGAAGATATCCCCGCCGTCGGTTGCGCCGTCTGGGTGGATCGACTGGAAGCGGAATGCGAAAAAGTGGATGCCGGTTTTTCGCAGCAATTCCGCGACGAGGAAGGTTCAGCAGAGGTTCGCCCATGAGTTCGATCATGCTCGCGCTCCCCTCCAAGGGCCGCATTCAACAAGAGGCGATAGCGGTTTTTGAAAAAGCCGGCCTGTCCATCGAGCGCCCCGGCGGCGCGCGCTCCTATCTGGGCGAAATGGCCGCCATGCCCGATGTGGTCGTGCGCTTCCTCTCGGCCTCCGAGATCGCTCGCGAATTGATTCGCGGCACCATCGATATCGGCATTACCGGGGAGGATCTGATCCACGAAACCGCCGAAACCGGCCCCCAGCAGGTCGAGATCGTCAAGCGCCTCGGTTTTGGTCGCGCCGATGCGGTGGTCGCCGTCCCCGATTCCTGGATCGACGTCACCACAATGGACGATCTCTCAGATGTGGCCGCCGATTTCCGTGCCCGTCACGGCCGCTGGCTCAGGATCGCCACCAAATTCGTCAATCTCACCCGCCGCCATTTCGCGGCGCACGGCATTGCCGAATACCGGATCGTCGAAAGCCTGGGCGCCACCGAAGCCGCTCCCGCTTCGGGCGCTGCCGACCTCATCGTCGATATCACCTCGACCGGCGCAACGCTTAAGGCCAACGGCCTGCGCATCCTCGAGGACGGTGTGATGCTTAAGAGCGAATCCCTGCTTCTGGTCGCCCGCAACGCCCAATGGCACGACGGCAAGCTGGCTGTCCTCACCCGGCTGGCCGACGCCATCGGCGCCACCCGCTTCCAGCCATGAAAAAGGGCCGCTCGCGCGGCCCTTTTTCGTTTGCGGCAATCGCGCTTACTTGCGGGCGTCGACAGCCAGCGCACCCGGCCCGAAGGCGATGACGTAAAGCATGCCGCCGGTGATGGCGACGTTCTTGAGAAAATTGGTTATTTCCATCTGGTTGGAAAAGTCGGTGTGGAAGATCAATGCTGCAACCAGCGAGAAGGCACCCAGTGCCGCCGCCGCCCAGCGGGCCTTGAACCCGATCGCCAGCATGATGCCCCCAACGACTTCCAAAAGGATGGTCGGCCAGATCAGAAGGCCCGGCACGCCGAACATCTCCATATAGCCCACATTGCCCTCGATAGCCGGGATTTTGCTCAAGCCGGCGAGAATAAAGATAAGGGCCAGAAAAATACGGCCCGCGGTGGGAAGATAGGTTTGAAGCGAAGTCATATCGTTCGTATCCGGTTGTGATTTGCAATGACTGGACATTGCCCCATGACCATCGTTTGAAAAATCCACCTGCCGCCGACAGATTGTTCGTAGATTTGGATACAGTGCTGCCTGGCAGCATGCCCGGTCCGGTTGCAAATCGGTCAACTTCGTGCCAGCTAGCGCCACCATTCAACAACGAGTTTTCCGTGTACGATATCTGGGTACTTGTCGCGCTCGGCGGCGTCAGCGTCATTGCCGGCTTTGTCGATGCTGTGGCCGGCGGCGGCGGCCTCATCACCATTCCAGCGCTGCTCTGGGCCGGCCTGCCGCCACTCGGCGCCATCGCCACCAACAAGGCCCAGTCCATCGTCGGCACCACGATCGCCGCCTGGACCTATTGGCGTAAGGGCTACGTCTCGATCCTCTCGCTGGTCCCGTCCATCGGCGCTGCCTTCGCCGGTTCTCTGCTCGGCGCTGTCATCGTCAAGCAGGTCGATACCTCGGCGCTGGAAGTGCTCATCCCTGTCGCGGTGATCGCCGTTGCGCTCTATTTCACTTTCTCGCCCTCGATCAAGGACATCGACGGCGCCGCCCGCCTCAAATTTTCAACCTTCCTTCCCGCCTTCGCCTTCGCGATCGGCTTTTACGATGGCCTTTTCGGACCGGGCACCGGCTCGTTCTTCATGCTGGCCTTCGTGGCCCTGTTCGGCCTCTCGGCGGCCCGCGCCTCGGCCCACACCAAGATTCTCAACGTCGTCTCCAACCTCGCCGCCCTCGTGTTCTTCATCATCGCCGGAGACGTCGTCTGGCCAGTCGCCATCGTCATGGCCTGCGGCCAGGTCCTCGGCGGCTATCTCGGCGCCATCACCGGCATCCGCTACGGCGCCAAAATCATCCGTCCCCTGGTCATCGTCGTCTCGATCATCCTCGCGGTAAAGCTCCTGTTCTTTCCATAAACGGTCTGCCACGGCGCGAAGAAATCCGGCAGCCATGTCGGATCGATGCCGGGTTCTTCGTCTTTATCCTGTAGCCTGCAACCCCGGGTTGGAAACAACAGGAGAATTATCGTGCCCTATATCGAAGGATTCGTCGCCGCGGTCCCCACCGCCAACAAGGAAGTCTATCTCAAGCACTCCCAGGAAGCGGCCGCCTATTTCAAGAGGAACGGCGCCACCCGCCACGTCGAATGCTGGGGCGACGACATCCCCAAGGGCGAGCTCACCGATTTCCAGGGCGCCGTCAAAGCCAGGGATGATGAAACCGTCGTATTCAGCTGGATCGAATATCCCGACAAGGCCACCCGCGATGCGGTCAACAAGAAGATGATGGACGACCCCGATATGTCCGGCATGGACATGCCGTTCGACGGCAAGCGCATGATCTGGGGCGGCTTCACCGTCCTGATGGACGAGTAGCGTCCAAACGCAAAGCGCCCAAACGAAAAGGGCAGCGCCGAAGCACTGCCCTTCCCGCGCGCGGCGTGCAAGCCTGCCTTGGCAGGCGCCGACAAAGCCGTACAAGAAAGATCGAACGGGAAGATGCCCAAACGAAAAGGGCAGCGCCGAAGCGCTGCCCTTCCCGCGCGCGGCGTGCAAGCCTGCCTTGGCAGGCGCCGACAAAGCCGTACAAGAAAGATCGAACGGGAAGATGCCCAAACGAAAAGGGCAACGCCGAAGCGCTGCCCTTCCCGTTCGAGACCCTGGAGAGGTCCCAATTCTTTTTCTTTAAGGCGCAAAGAGCGCCCGGCCGAAAGAGGTACGGCCCGTGAGCGAAGAAATCTAAGCGGCTAGGCTTAGAAATCCATGCCGCCCATGCCGCCCATGCCGCCGCCGGCGGGCATTGCAGGCGCTGCTTCCTTGGGCAGCTCGGCAACCATGGCTTCGGTGGTGACCAGAAGGCCGGCAACCGATGCGGCGTCTTCGAGCGCGGTGCGCACGACCTTGACGGGATCGATAATGCCCATCTGGATCATGTCGCCATATTCGCCGGTCTGGGCGTCATAGCCGAAGGTGTCCGAGGATTCGTCGAGGATCTTGCCCACGACGACCGAGCCTTCATTGCCGGCGTTGTTGGCGATCTGACGGATCGGCTCCTGCAGGGCGCGCTTGACGATGGCGATACCGGCCTGCTGGTCGGCATTGGCGCCCTTGACGGTCAGCGCATTCGAAGCACGCAACAGCGCAACGCCGCCACCGGCAACGATGCCTTCTTCAACCGCAGCGCGGGTTGCATTGAGCGCATCATCGACGCGATCCTTGCGTTCTTTCACTTCCACTTCGGTCGAACCGCCGACCTTGATCACGGCAACGCCACCAGCCAGCTTGGCAAGGCGTTCCTGCAGCTTTTCCTTGTCGTAGTCCGACGAGGTTTCCTCGATCTGCGCCTTGATCTGGTTGACGCGGCCTTCGATGTCTTCCTTGGAACCCGCGCCATCGACGATGGTGGTGTTTTCCTTGGAGATTTCGACGCGCTTGGCGGTGCCCAGCATGTCGAGCGTCACGTTCTCGAGCTTGATGCCGAGGTCTTCGGAGATGACCTGGCCACCGGTCAGGATGGCGATGTCCTCGAGCATGGCCTTGCGGCGGTCGCCGAAGCCCGGGGCCTTGACGGCAGCAACCTTGAGGCCGGCGCGCAGGCGGTTGACGACGAGGGTCGGCAGCGCTTCGCCATCGACGTCTTCGGCAACGATGAGCAGCGGACGGTTGGACTGAACGACGCTTTCGAGAACGGGCAGGAGAGCCTGCAGGTTCGAGAGCTTCTTTTCGTGCAGCAGGATGAGCGGATCATCGAGCTGGGCGATCATCTTTTCGGTGTTGGTCACGAAATAGGGCGAAAGGTAGCCGCGATCGAACTGCATGCCTTCGACGACATCGAGTTCGGTTTCTGCGGTCTTGGCTTCCTCGACGGTGATGACACCCTCGTTGCCGACCTTCTGCATGGCATTGGCGATCATGTCGCCGATGGCCTTTTCGCCATTGGCAGAGATCGTGCCGACCTGGGCGACTTCGCTGGTGTTGGAGATCTTGACGGCTTTGGAAGCCAGGTTCGAGATCACTTCGGTCACGGCAAGGTCGATGCCGCGCTTGAGGTCCATCGGGTTCATGCCGGCAGCGACGGCCTTGACGCCTTCGTTGACGATCGACTGAGCCAGAACGGTCGAAGTCGTGGTGCCGTCACCGGCGATGTCGTTGGTCTTGGAGGCCACGGTGCGCAGCATCTGTGCGCCCATGTTTTCGAACTTGTCTTCAAGTTCGATTTCCTTGGCAACCGTCACGCCGTCCTTGGTGATGCGCGGGGCGCCGAACGACTTTTCGATGACGACGTTGCGGCCCTTGGGGCCCAGGGTCACCTTGACCGCATTGGCCAGGATGTTGACGCCGCGGACCATCTTGTCGCGGGCATCGGTCGAGAACTTTACTTCCTTGGCGGACATGTAAGTGTGCTCCGGTTGGTATTTGAAAAGACGGGAGAAGGCTGAACGGGCGTTTCCTTAAAACCCGGTACTGAGGGCCTGGAAACGCGACCGGACGATTAGCCTTCGATCACGCCCATGATGTCGGACTCTTTCATGATCAGCAGGTCTTCGCCGCCAATCTTGACTTCGGTGCCGCTCCACTTGCCGAACAGCACGCGGTCGCCGGCCTTGACGTCGAGGGCAACGATGTTGCCGCTGTCGTCACGGGCGCCGGCGCCCACGGAAACGATGACGCCTTCGGAGGGCTTTTCCTTGGCGGTGTCGGGAATGATGATGCCGCCAGCGGTCTTTTCCTCGCTGTCGACGCGCCGGACCACAACGCGGTCATGCAGGGGACGGAAGCTCATGGTCGCTCCTTTGGAACGTGGTGTTGAGATGCAATTGCCTCTGCTGTTAGCACTCTGCCATCGAGAGTGCTAACAGCATGCCGGACGAGATAGGAGGGCGGGGGAGCGGAGTCAAGAACACGACCTGCAAAAAATTTTGCATCCGGGGCAAGGGCTTGTTATTCGAGTGCGCGCCCGGCCATGGGCGATCATGCGGACATAAAACGACGAGACAATGACAGATCAGGAAAACACGTCCGCGCGGACTTGGGTGCCGCCCACCCTTTCAGTCATCGTTCCCACCTTCAACGAACGGGAAAATATCGCGCCGCTTATCGAAAAGCTCGAGGCTGCACTCGCCGGCATCACCTTTGAAGTTATCATCGTCGATGACAACAGCCCCGACGGCACCGCCGATCTCGCCAAGCAGATAGCGGCGCAAAAATCCCATGTCAGATGTATTCATCGCATCGGGCGACGCGGGCTGTCATCGGCGTGCATCGAAGGCATGGCATCGTCCGCCGCCCAGTTTGTAGCGGTAATCGATGCCGACCATCAGCATGACGAGGCCATCCTGCCCGAAATGCTGGAACGGGCCCGGGACGGTGCGGATATCGTGGTCGGCTCGCGCTATACTGGCGAGGGCAGCTCCCAGGACGGGTTCTCGGCAAGCCGCCAGAAAGGCTCCCAGTTGGCGACGCGGCTCTCAGGCATCTTGACCGGCAAGGCCCTGTCGGACCCCATGAGCGGCTTTTTCCTTTTACGCCGGTCGCTGTTCAACCAGATCGTGCCGCGCCTGTCGCGCGAAGGCTTCAAGATCCTGCTCGACATCATCGCCACCGGCAACCGGCAGCTCGGGCGCAAGCTGGTCATCACCGAAGTGCCCTACACGTTTCGCCCGCGATTTGCCGGAGAAAGCAAGATGAGCGCGCTGGTCGTGGCCCAGTTCCTGGGCCTTATCGTGTCGCAGATCTCCCGCGGTATCCTGCCCACCAGTTTTCTGCTGTTTTCCCTGGTCGGTGCCTCAGGCGTCGTGGTCCATCTTTCGGTGCTGACTTTGGCCTTCGAAGTCTTCGGGTTCAATTTCGCCAACAGCCAGTTGCTCGCGACGCTTGTCGCGATGACCACCAACTACCTGCTCAACAACGAGTTGACTTACGCCGACAAGAAGCTCCGTGGCCGCCGTTTCTGGACCGGGCTTTTGAGTTTCTATCTCGTGTGCAGCTTTGGAACCCTCGCCAACGTCTCGGTGGCCAGCGTGCTTTTTGAAGCCCATATCGCCAATTTCATAATCGCCGGCATCGCCGGCGCGGTGATGAGCGTGGTCTTCAACTATGCCGTCACCCGCATTTTTACCTGGCGGTGACGATGCATATGCTGACATGCCAAAATCCCCGCCCGGCATCTCCCGTCTTGCGGAAGTTGGAAGGGAACTGGCGGCGGAGCCGATATCTCCCGGGTGCATCGACTGGAGCTTGTAATGTCCGCTGATTCCCCGCGTATCGGCCCCTTTTCTCCCGCTCAGGCCACGCTGATCCTTATCGGCGCCACCTTCATCCTGCGGCTGATCGGCGGGTTTCTTGTCGGCTGGGGTACGGGAGAGGCCTACTACCTTGCCTCGGCCCGCCAGTTTCACCTGAGCTATTTCGATCAGCCGCCCCTTTCGCTCTGGACGATCTGGGCGACCCTGCAATTGACCGGATCGGACAACCTTCTCATCGTCCGGCTTCCCTTCATTGTGATGTTCGCCGTCTCGACCTGGCTGGTTTTCGACATCGTCAGATCCATCCATTCCCCCATCGCTGGCTTTTACGCGGCGCTGATCGTCAATGCCTGCGTGTTGTTTTCGTTGTCGATCGGCTCATGGACCCAGCCCGATGCACCAATGGTGTTGTTCTGGCTCGCCACAACGCGTGTGTTGATCGAGATTTTCTTTGGCAGGGGAGCCCAGCGGCCCTTCCTCTACTGGAGCCTTGCCGGGCTGTTTCTCGGGCTGACATTCCTTTCGAAATATCATGCAGCCTTTCTCGTGGCTGGAACCGGCCTGTTCATCCTTGCCAATTCCACCCAGCGCCGCTGGCTGACCCATCGCGCACCGTGGCTGGCGCTGGTGATCGCGCTTGCCATCTTCTCGCCGGTTCTGATCTGGAACGCGCACAACGATTGGGTTTCCTTCGGCTTCCAGGGGGGCAGGGCGGTCGAGGCCAATGCCGGGCTGCGCTGGGACGGATTGATCCGCATGATATGGGGACAATTGCTCTATATGGTCCCATGGCTGGCAATTCCCGCGCTCTATGTCGGAGGCAGGGCGCTGGCCGCCGGACCACGCGGTCAGTTCCCCTCGGGTGCCGAGCCGGGTGCGGCGGCGCTCTTTGCCTATATCGGCTGGCCCATCGTCATCTTTTTCACGCTCGTCGCGCTCTGGTCGGACACTCAGTTCCATTTCCATTGGCAGGCACCGGGCTATCTCATGCTGTTCATGCTTATGGGCGCCTGGGCAGCCGACCGGGACGGCAGGGCCATACGCACCTGGCTGTTCGGCTCGGCCATAGCCACCTTCGTCATCCTTTCGCTGTTGGTCTCCCACGCCGCAACCGGATGGGCGCGGGCCGTGTTCCCGGGAGATTGGGAAGACCCGACGGCACTTCAGCTTCCATGGACCGAACTGGGCGAGGCGCTCGATGAGCGGGGCGCTTTCGGACAGGGCGAACTGTTCATCGCCGGCACCAACTGGATTGATTGCGGCTACATCGACACCCAGATATCGGGCCGCCTGCCATTGGCCTGTTTCGGCAACGACCCCCGCAATCTCGAATTCAATTTCGACAGGCAGGATCATGTCGGCTGGAACGCCTATATCGTCGCCCAGACCCCCAATGCCGATCGCGTACCCGACGCATATTCGGACGATTTTGACAGCATCGAACACCTGGGCACCGTATCCATTGCGCGCAATGATGTGACCGAACTGGGCAATATCCAGGTCTATTATGCCCAGGGGTATAACCCCCTTTGAAAGGGTGCTCATGCTGGAGCTGAATTTTGAGGCAGAGCTCGTTGAGTGGCGCGGCCCGGCCCCGTTCTTCTTTGCGCCCATCCCCTCCGATTGCACCGGCGACATCCGCGCCGCCGCAAAACTGGCGAGCTACGGTTGGGGCGTCATTCCGGTGACTGCGACCATCGATGGGGTGGCGTTCACCACCTCGCTTTTCCCCAAGGACGGCAATTATCTCCTGCCGCTCAAGGTTGCGGTGCGCAAAAGACACGGCATTACCGTGGGCGACAGGCTCTCCATCGGCATGTCCATAGTGCCGCTCGCGGTGTAGGCGGCTACGCCGCTCCGGCCCGCTCCCAGCCCAGCCGCTTGCGATAGATCGTCGAGGGGCTGATCTCGAGCGCTGCGGCGGCGCGGGCGATATTGCCGCCAAACGCTCCCAGTGCATCTTCGATGATCTTTTGCTCCTGCTGCCACATGGGCAGGATATCGGGCATCGACCCGTTCGAGAGCACGGAGACCTCATAGGCATCCCGGGATTCGATATCGGCGGCCAGCGCCATCTGAGCGGTGACCATGCCCCCATCGAACATGACGACGACGCGGCGCACGAGGTTCTGGAGCTGGCGCACATTGCCCGGCCATTCGCGCGCCACGAACAGATCGGCGACATCGGGCGCAAAGCCTGTAAATCCCTTGCCTTCTTCCTTGGCGAAGCTCGCAAGAAAGCTCTGGGCCAGCGGCATGATATCGCCCGGCCTCTGCCGCAGGGGCGGCAGGTGAATCGGCAGGACGTGCAGACGATAGAACAGGTCTTCCCGGAACTTCTTTTCGCTCACCAATTGCATCGGATTGCGGTTGGTCGCGCAGATCACCCGCACATCGACGGGTCGAGACACCGATTCCCCGACCCGCGTTATCGTGCCCGTCTGCAGGAACCGCAGAAGCTTCGATTGCAGCGCGAGGTCCATTTCGCCTATTTCATCGAGAAACAGCGTGCCGCCATCGGCCATTTCGATGGCGCCCATGCGGTCCTCATGCGCACCGGTATAAGAACCCTTGACCGCACCGAACACCTCGGACTCCATCAATTCGCGCGGAATCGCGCCGGCATTGATGGCAATGAACCGCCTTTTGGCGCGCGGGCTGCGCTTGTGCAGCGCTTCGGCGGTCACTTCCTTGCCCGTTCCGCTTTCGCCGGTGATGAACACCGGCGCCGCCGATGGCGCAATCCGCAGGATCTGGTCGTAGATCGCCTGCATCTGCGGCGTCGTCCCCACGAACCCCTCGAAGTCCGGACGCTGTTCGGCCAGCGTGTCGCACACCATGGCACGCGCCTTGCCGTGGCGCTGGCCCAATTCACCAAGCCGCGAGGCCAGAACCGGGCCCGAAACCGGCAATGCCAGATAATCATGGGCTCCGGCCCGCATGGCGGCAACCGCCAGCGAAACCGATCCACCATCGGAAAGCGCGATGATCAGCGCGCCATCGGACGCATTTGCCAGCGCGCCGAACGCCGCTTCCTCATCGCCCGAAAGGCCCTCGAGGCTTTCGGTCTCCGCCAGAATGACGTCGAAGCGCTTTGTCTTGAGACTGCGCAGCGCCTGCTGGCCGCTCGAGCAGTGCACAAGCGTGATACCCTGACCCCATTGGTCGAAAATGGCGGACATGGTCGCACGCGCCCTCTCGGGCGAACGTTCGATCAGCAACAGATTCACATCTGCGTCCGACGGGGTTCCATCACGCATCAGGCGGTTACTCCTTGCCAGATGAAGGCTGAACTCAATGAGTCATTATCGATCCATTAGGGTAAACAAAGGGTTGGCACCCCCGCTTTTTAGTCGCCAGAGGGAGTGGTAAACCTTTAAATGAAAGCAGAATTTGATTCCCGCAGGGGGCATTGAGCCGGGTGCAAAATCTGGTGCTGATCTTTATCGGGGTTTGCGGCGTCGCCATCGGCGCAGCGGCCTATTTTGCCCTCGGCCTCACCCCCATTGAAGCCGGGCTTCTGGCGCTCGTCATCATCGTGGGCGGTGCCATGATCGAGGAACGCAATGCCCGCCGCCGCGCCTTCAGGCGCCTCGAACAGGGCGTTGAGGAAATGGGCAGGCTCCTGGCCACCGATGCCAAGGCCGGCCAGGTCCTCAGCCAGCGCGTCAACGCCCTCGTCGATCTCGAACTCGGCCCGCGCCTCGATGTCATCGAAGCCGATATGAGCGTGCTGGGCACCGTGGTCCGCCAGGTTGCCGAGGCGGTGTCCGATCTCGAAACCGCCCAGGCCGCCTCAACCCCGGTCCAGAGGGAAGATCGCGCGCCCACGGCCGAGCCGGAAAGCCGCCGCGCGCCCACCATCGCCCTCGATATCGTCAAACGCGCGCTCGACGAGGGGCATCTGGTCCACCACGCCCGCCCCATCTTCACGCTGCCCCAGCGCAAGGTTCACGCCCTGGACCTCGTGCCCCGGCTCGATGTCGAAGGGCGTTTGGCCGAGCCGCCCGAATACATGCCCATCCCCACCGGGGAGGGCACGGTCGTTCTGCGCCGCATCGATCGCCTGTGCGCCGAGGAAGCCATCCGCATCGTCCGCCGGGCACGTCTCAACGGCGATCCCGTGCGCATCCTTGTCGATATTTCTCCGGCCAGCCTGGGCGACAAGCCCGCGCTCGATCAGACCCTGATCCTTCTTGCCGCCAACCGCGCCATAAACGCCGATATCGTCTTTGCCCTCGATTACGAGGAATGGGCCGGCCTTTCGCGCCCCCAATCGGATGGGCTGGCCAGTCTCGTGCAGCAGGGCGTGCTCGTCGCCCTGCGCAATGCGACAACGCTGCGTCTCGATTTCGCCGGCCTGGCTGAAAAAGGCGTCCGCTACATTTCCGTCGGCGCCCGCGCCTTCCTCAAGACGCCCACCGCGCTCACCGATTTCCATTCTTCCGACATCAACGATTATATAAAGCGCTTCGGCATCAATCTGGTTGTCACCGACCTTGAGGCCGAAAGCGAAATCCTCGCCTTGCTCGACGATGGAATAAGGCTCGCGCAGGGGCCGGTCATGGGCGAAACTGCGCCTCTGCGGGCCGATCTGCGCGATGAGGGCGACGACAGTCTGCGCCGGGCCGCGGCGCGCTAGATCGTGTCCAGATAAAGTGGATACCACTTTATCGGTTCGGACACGCGACAAACAAAGACTTGGAGCAATTGAAGCGATTCAAAGAAGCGCTGAAATGCTCCAGGCGTGTCCGGATAAAGTGGATACCACTTTGTCGGTTCGGACACGCGACAAACCAAAGAGTCCGATTTCGATTCAAGGGAAACCCATGCCCGCTCTCACCGGTCCCACTCCCGGTCTTTCCAGCCTCGCCGCGCAATACGGGGCCATTCTCTCTGACGTCTGGGGCGTGCTGCACAATGGCGTCACTCCGCACTGGGGCGCCGTCGAAGCGTTGAGTCGGTTCCGCGCCGGCGGTGGCCGCGTCGTGCTCATCACCAACGCCCCCCGGCCCGGCGCCTCCATTATCGCCCAGCTCGACGCCATGAATATCCCGCGCGATGCTTACGACGCGCTCGTCTCTTCTGGCGATGCCACGCGCACCCTGCTGGAGAACTGGCGCGGCCGCACCGTCGCCCGGGTCGGCCCCGCTGTCGATGATATCTTGTTCGAAGGCCTCGATCTCACCTTCGGCTCAGACGAGGAGGCGACCGCCGTCGCGGTTACCGATCTCGATACCGATGACGACACCCCCGCCGATTACGCCGACCGCATGGCCATCTGGAAGGCCCGCAATCTGCCGCTCATCTGCGCCAACCCCGACAAGGTCGTCGAGGAGGGGGATCGTATCGTCTATTGCGGCGGTGCGCTGGCCGATGCCTATGAGGACATCGGCGGAAGGGTGATGATGGCCGGCAAGCCTTACAATCCCATCTATGAGCAGACCAAGGCCCTGGCCGATGAAGCTGCGGGTCAGCGCTTCGAGAAAAACCAGATTCTCGCCATCGGCGATTCCGTGCGCACCGATGCGATGGGGGCCGCCCAGTTCGGTATCGACCTTTTGTTCATCACCGGCTCGATCCACGCCGCCGAACTCGATGCGTTCAACGATCCACCGGCCCGCCGGGTATCCGATTTCGTCTCGGTCTCCCGCGCCAACATGGTCGGGTTCATGCCCCGGCTGGTCTGGTAGGCACCCGCTATAGATGCCACCCGGTTCATCACCGATAGTCTTCCCGTCGCTCCGGTACCGGGCCTGCCCGATATCCGGCTCCACCTTGCCGTCCCGCAAAGCGGGGTCTGGAAGCTGGCGCGCGACGGCGTGCCACCCTATTGGGCCTGGTGCTGGCCCGGTGGGCTGGTTCTGGCCCGCCACATCATGGCCAATCCCGAAATTGTCGCGGACAAAACGGTTCTTGATCTGGGTACCGGTTCGGGCCTTCTCGCCATCGCGGCAGCACTCAGCGGGGCCGATGGGGTCCTGGCCTGTGATACCGATGCAAACGCCGTCGCCGCCGTAGAGCTTAACGCCGCCCTCAATTCGGTAGCTGTCCGGACCCAACACGCCGACCTTCTCGATGGCCCCGCACCGGAGGCGGAAATCGTGCTCGTCGGGGATCTGTTTTACGAAAGCGCGCTGGCCGCGCGTGTCGTGCCTTTCCTTGATCGCTGTCTGGATGCGGGGCGGCAGATCTACGTCGGAGACATCGGGCGCAAACACCTCCCGCGCGATGGCATGGAACCGCTCGCTTCCTATCCCCTCGTCGATTTTGGCGAACCCGCGACGGCAGAACCGCGCCCCGCCTGGGCCTGGCGCTTTATCAGCCAGACGGCCTGATCTTCCGCTCTTGCAATCGCACCAACAAAAAGGCAGTTTCCGCCCGACTTTGCGTGGCCTCACCCAAACTTCCGTCAAGGAAGCACGACGAAACGATCCAGACCAATATGACCGCAGGCAAAAATTTCGCCCGACTCGATGGCCTTTCGGCTGTTCCACCTGCCCTCAGGGGCGGCGTGGTCGCCATCGGCAATTTCGATGGTTGCCATCGCGGGCATCAGCAGGTCTTTGCCGCCGCCCGCGCCATGGCGGAAAAAAAGGGCGTTCCGGCGCTGGTCCTGACCTTCGAGCCGCACCCGCGTGACGTGTTCGCGCCGCAGCCCTTTCTGTATCGCCTGACCTATGCCGATCAGAAAGCCGGTCTTGTCGAGGCGCTGGGCTTTGATGCCGTAGCCTTCATGGAGTTTTCCCGCGATCTGGCCTCTGTCGAAGCGAGCGATTTCGTCGCGCGCTATCTGCTCGACGCGCTCGAGGTTTCCGGCGTTGTCGTCGGCGCCGATTTCCATTTTGGCAAGGGCAGGGCCGGCACGCCCGATTTCCTTTTGGCGCAGGGCGAAGAGCACGGCTTCTCGGTTGAAGTCTGTGCCATGCTCGATGATGGCACCGAGCCGGTATCGTCATCGCGCGTCCGCGATGCCCTTGCCGGCGGCGATGTCGAAACCGCCAACGCCCTTCTTGGCTATCACCACTTCTTTTCCGGCACGATCATCGAAGGCGACAAGCGCGGCCGCGAGCTTGGCTATCCAACCGCCAATATGGCCGTGCCCGACACATTCGGGCTTGCCCAGGGCGTCTACGCCGTCAAGATCGGGCTCGATGGCGAAGTGTTCGATGGTGTCGCCGCCTATGGCAAGCCGATGTTTAACAACACCCGGCCGCCCTTCGAGACCTTCATTTTCGATTTCGACCGCACCATCTATGGCAAGAGCCTCGACATTTCCCTTCTCGGTTTCATCCGCGGGCAGATGACATTCGATGGTCTCACCGCGCTCATAGAACAGATGGACAAGGACACGGCGACAGCGCGAATTATCACCGCCCAGGCCCGCCCGCTCTCCGAGCTGGACGCCGCCCTGGGCTTTGTCGATGGGTCTTTCGGCTAAATCTCGTTGGTTGCAGCACTCTCACTTGTCGTCCTGGCCCCGAGCCGGGATCCAGTACACTCAGAGGCCGTGATCGCTTCGCACCCTGCCGCCAAACCCATTGGCAATCCTCCGCCACCGCTGTTAAAAGCGGTCCCGATCTCATGACTGAAGATTTCCGCGAGTTCTTATGACCGACACGCAACCGGGCGCGACCACCGAGCGCGACTATTCAAACACCCTGTTCCTGCCCCAGACCGATTTCCCCATGCGGGCCGGTCTGCCCCAGCGTGAGCCCGAATGGCTCAAGCGCTGGGAGGATATGGACCTTTATAAAATGCTGCGCGAGCAGAGCCGTGATCGTGAAAAATTCACGCTCCACGACGGCCCGCCATACGCCAATGGCAACATCCATATCGGCCACGCGCTCAACAAGACATTGAAGGACCTTGTGTCCCGCTCCATGCAGATGCTGGGCTACAATGCCGCCTATGTGCCGGGCTGGGACTGCCACGGCCTGCCCATCGAATGGAAGATCGAGGAACAATACCGCGCCAAGGGCCTCAATAAGGACGAAGTGCCGGTCAACGAATTCCGCGCCGAATGCCGCACCTTTGCCGAGCACTGGGTCGATGTCCAGCGCGACGAATTCAAGCGCCTCGGCATCAATGGCGATTGGGCCAATCCCTATCTCACCATGAGCTTCGACGCCGAAGCCACCATCGCGTCCGAACTGATGAAGGTCGCAGCGTCGGGCCAGCTTTATCGCGGCTCCAAGCCCGTTATGTGGTCCGTGGTCGAACGCACCGCCCTTGCCGAAGCCGAGATCGAATATCAGGATTATGAGAGCGACGCGATCTGGGTGAAGTTCCCGGTGGCTACACAGCTTTGGGCCGACCAGGCGCCAGAGGAAAAGCTATTGGATGCCTCGGTCGTCATCTGGACCACCACCCCATGGACCATCCCCGGCAACCGTGCCGTCTCCTATTCCTCGCGCATCGCCTACGGCCTTTACGAAGTTCAATCCGCCGAGAATGATTTCGGCCCTCAGCCCGGCGAAAAGCTGATCTTTGCCGACAACCTCGCCGAAGAAAGCGCGACAAAGGCAAAGCTTACCTTCAAACGCCTGGCAGATGTCAGTGCCGATGAACTCGGCGCCATGACGCTCCATCACCCGCTGCGCGGTTTCGGTGGCGGCTACGATTTCCTCGTACCCATGCTCGATGGCGATCATGTCACCGACGACGCCGGCACGGGCTTTGTCCACACCGCCCCTAGTCACGGCGCGGACGACTTTGAAATCTGGATGGCCAAGGGCCGCGACATCGCCGCAAAGGGCATCGACACGACGATCCCCTTCACCGTCGACGACGCAGGCTTTTACACCAAGGACGCCCCCGGTTTCGGCCCCGATGCCGAAGGCGGTCCCGCACGCGTCATCGACGACAAGGGCAAGAAGGGCGACGCCAATCAGCGCGTCATCACCGCCCTGATCGCCGCAAACAATCTCTTTGCGCGCGGTCGCCTCAAGCACCAGTATCCTCACTCCTGGCGCTCGAAAAAACCCATCATCTTCCGCAACACCCCCCAATGGTTCGTCTATATGGACAAGGACCTTGAGGGCAAAACCCTCAAATCCGCCTCCCCCGCTGACTCCCTCTCCCCTGGGGGAGAGGGTTGGGGTGAGGGGGCCTTCGCAACGAACTCCGGGCCCGACACCCTGCGCACCCGCGCCTTGACCGCCATCGACGCCACAAAATTCGTCCCCCCCGCCGGCCAGAACCGCCTGCGCTCGATGATCGCCGATCGCCCCGATTGGGTGCTCTCCCGCCAGCGCGCATGGGGTGTGCCGATCACCGTGTTCGTCAACTCTGAAACCGGTGAAATCCTCAAGAACGAGGCCGTCAACGCCCGCATCGTTGCCGCCTTCAACGCAGAGGGGGCCGACGCCTGGTTTGCCGAGGACGCCAAACAGCGCTTCCTCGGCAACGACGTGCCGGACACCGAAAACTGGACCAAGGTCACCGACATTCTCGACGTCTGGTTCGACTCAGGTTCCACCCATGCCTTCGTTCTGCGCAACAAGGAAAAATGGCCGGACCTGAAATTTCCCGCCTCCATGTATCTCGAAGGCTCCGACCAGCATCGCGGCTGGTTCCACTCCTCGCTGCTCGAAAGCTGCGCCACAAACGGCTTTGCGCCCTACGAATCCGTCCTGACCCATGGCTTCACCATGGACAAGAACGGCTTCAAGATGTCCAAATCGCTGGGCAACACAATCGCCCCCCAGGACATCATCAAGAAGTTCGGCGCCGACATCCTGCGCCTGTGGGCCGCGACCATCGACTATGCCGAGGATCACCGCATCGGCGATGAAATCCTCGCCAACACCGTCGAGATGTATCGCAAGATGCGCAATTCCTTCCGCTGGCTTCTGGGTAACCTTGCCCATTACAAGCCCGAGGAGGCAGTCGCCTATGCCGATATGCCCGAGCTCGAAAAACTCATCCTGCACCGCCTCGCCGTCCTCGATGGCGAGGTGCGCGCCGGCTACAAGGCGTATGACTACAAGCGCGTGGTCAACACCATCGCCAATTTCATGAACCTCGAACTCTCGGCGTTCTATTTCGACATCCGCAAGGACGCGCTCTATTGCGATCCGATCTCCTCGCAAAAGCGCAAGGCGGCCCTGACCGTCCTTGACCAGCTCTATTCCTGCCTCACCGCATGGCTGGCCCCGGTGCTGGTCTTCACGATGGAAGAAGTCTGGCTCGAGCGGAACCCGGGCGAGACCTCGTCCGTCCACGCCCGTACCTTCCCCGAGGTGCCCTCCGAATGGCGCAACGATGGCTTGGCGGCAGAATGGGCAAAGATCCGTGCCGTGCGTCGGGTGGTCACCGGAGCGCTCGAAATCGAGCGCAAGAACAAGGTGATCGGCTCCTCGCTCGAGGCCGCGCCCATCGTCGCCATTACCGATCCCGAACTCGCAAAAGCGGTCGAAACTCACGATCTCGCCGAATTGTGCATTGTGTCGGCAATTTCCACTCAACTCCATACATTTTCGAGCCAACAATTCTTTAGTTTGGACGAGGTGCCGGGGGTCCAGGTGGCCTTCGCCAGGGCCGAGGGAACCCGCTGCGCGCGCTCATGGAAGGTCTCGCCCGAGGTCGGTTCGGACCCTGAATATCCCGATCTGACACCCCGCGATGCCCAGGCCATGCGCGAGCGGGTGGCCGCAGGGCTAAGCGTATGAATTTCTTGATGAAACCATCGGTCCTGTGGAGCTTTTTCCTCGGGCTGGACGTCCTGATTTTCGACCGCCTGCACAAATATCTGCAGGTCGATATGGCCGGCTGGACGGGCGGAGAAGTTATTGAAATAGCGCCATTTTTTGACTACACCCTCGTCTGGAATACCGGCATCTCCTACGGGTTGATGGGCGGCCTGCCTCCGGAAATGTTGTTGCTTGTCATGGGCTTGGCGATGGTCGCGCTCGGCTGGTGGTGGGTCAAGGAAGATTCCCTCCTCACCCGCATCGGCATCGCCCTCGCCATCGGCGGCGCCCTCTCCAACGCCATTGACCGCGTGGTTTACGGGGCAGTCGCCGATTTCTTCTCGCTGAGCTTTTTCCCCTATGTCTTCAACATCGCCGACATGGCCATTTCCATAGGCGTCATCGCGCTCATCGTCGACGTCCTCCGCCCCCGGACCGAACCGGAAACCAAATCGTAAATCGGCCAAATTCTGGCCTTACGCCCGCCAATGGGCTATAACCCCACGAAAATCAGGGATCATCAGGGTGGTCGAGACGTCTATGGGTATGGTTGTAACAAGCAGGAGCAGGGCTAAACCCCTGTTGCGTATGACATTTCTTGCTGTCGCAGCAGCCTCGGCGCTCGCGGCCTGCACCACCGTCGAGGGCACAAATGCCCTCACCGATCCCCTGACGTTTGAGCGCGAAGTGATGCGCTCGACATTGCAGGGCGTGGGCATCGTGCCGCGTGAAGAAAAGCCGATGGTTTCGGGTGAGCGCAGCCCGCTTGTGCTTCCGGCATCGGGCGCCACCCCACCGCCCCCCAGCCAGTCAACGGCAGTCATTCCCGAGGATTCGGGCGCTGTGACCATCGATACGACTGGCCTCACCACTGCCGATCTTGAGGCGCTACGGACCGGACGCGTGCTGTCATCGGGCGCCACATCGGGCCGTCCGCTGACCGAGCCCGAAGCCCGCCAGCTCGCTGCGCGCATGGCGGCCTATCGCAATGCCCAGGGCATGACCGAGCGCAACATCTATCTTCCGCCCGAACAGTATTTCCAGACGGTGGCGGGCCAGCAACTTATATGCGAGGCGGCCAATGGTGACCTTGTCACTCTGTCCGATCCTCGCTGTCCGCCCGATGTACGCGCCGCAGCGTCACGCTGATTTCGCGCGTAATACCGAAAAATGTTCAAGGCGGGGCCATTGGCCTCGCTTTGCTTTGATAGCTCCAGATTGAAAGAAGACGCTCCAATGAGCGAGAAAGCCCCACCCCCGTCCGGCGAGCGCCTCGCCAAGGTCATTGCCCGCGCTGGCGTCTGCTCGCGCCGCGATGCCGAGGCCTGGATTACTGCCGGTCGCATCGCGGTCAATGGCAGCCCGGTCAAGACCCCCGCCTTCAATGTCATCGAAAGCGATACGATCGCCGTCGATGGCAAGCCTTTGGCCCGCAAGCAGGCAACCCAGCTCTGGCTGTACCACAAGCCCGCGGGCCTCATGGTCACCGAAAAGGATCCCGAGGGCCGCGCGACGGTTTTTTCGGAATTCGAAAAGCTGGGCCTGCCGCGCGTGCTGACCGTCGGACGGCTCGATTATAACACCGAAGGTCTGTTGCTGCTCACCAACGATGGCGGCCTCAAGCGCACACTCGAGTTGCCTGCAACCGGCTGGGTGCGACGCTACCGCGCCCGTGCTTTCGGCTCGGTAACCCAGGAGCAGCTCGATACGCTTGCCAACGGAACGACGGTCGAAGGCGTGGACTATGGACCGATTGAAGCCGTGCTCGACAGCACCAGCGGCTCCAATGTCTGGATTACCATGAGCCTGCGCGAGGGCAAGAACCGCGAGGTCCGCAACGTCCTCGGAGCGCTCGGCCTGGAGGTCAACCGCCTGATAAGGCTCTCCTATGGCCCATTCCAACTCGGCGATCTGCCGACCGGCTCGGTTGAGAAAGTCAAATCGCGCATTCTTCAGGATCAGCTCGGCAAACGCCTGGCCGAAAGCGCAGGCGCCGATTTTGATTCTCCAGTCGCCGAAGAACCCAACCAGCCGCGCCGGCGCTCTCCTCAGCGCGAAAGCCAGCCCACCGAGCGTGATCGCTTCGGCGGTTTGCGCAAGCGCCCAGATTTCAAGCGCCCAGAGCGGCGCGAGGAAGCCCCCCGTACAGTTCACTTCGACGACGGCCGCCCCTCCCAGAGCTTTGTGCCATCCGGGGGTGACCGCAAGGGCAAGCGCGATGAAGGCGGCTTCGGTGACCGGCCACGCCGAGACAGTTCGGGCGGCAAGAGGTTCGAGAGGGGCGAAAAGTCTTTCGGCGAACGTCCACAGCGGTCCGGAGGCAAACCGTTCAACAAGGGGCCGCGACAGACCGATAGCGGTAGTGATCGGCCCTTCCGCAAGGACGCGGATCGCCCGCCGCGCCGCGAAGGTGCCAGGGGTGATCGGCCGTTTGCCAAGGGACCACGCCGTGAAGGCGTTGGTGGCGATCGTCCTTTTTCGAAAGGGCCTCGTAGAGATGGGGCAGGCGGGGGTCGTCCGTTCGCCAAGGGGCCTCGCCGCGAGGGCACAGCAGCAGATCGGCCTTTTTCAAAAGACCCCCGGCGCGAGGGTGCAGGTGCTGATCGCCCGTTCTCGAAAGGTTCGGGCGGGCAGAATCGGCCTGGCGGAAAGCCTTTTGCGAAAGGACCGCGTCGCGACGCTGGAAACGATCGTCCGGTGGGCCCGCGTCAGCCGCGCCGGGATGGCAAGCCATCAACCGGCAATCGCGCCGACCGGCCTCGCCGCCCACGTCCGGAAGAGGACAAATAGCTAGATGCGCATCGTCGCCGGAAAATTCCGCGGCAAACAGCTCGAGGCACCGAAGTCGGACGAAATTCGTCCCACTTCGGACCGCGTGCGCGAGGCCGTGTTTTCGATAATCGGAAGCCGCATCGGGCCCCATCTTGAGGGGCTCCATGTGCTCGACCTCTTTGCGGGCACGGGGGCGCTTGGTCTTGAAGCTCTATCGCGCGGCGCCGCGCACTGCGTCTTTATCGACACAGGCATTGAGGCGCGCGGCTTGATTCGCGGGCACATCGAACATTTTGGGGTGGGCGGCCAGACCAAGCTTCTCAAACGCGATGCAACGGATCTTGGGCCGGCCGAACGGATCAAACCCTCGGGGCTCGTCTTTGCCGACCCGCCATACGGCAAGGGGCTGGGCGAAAAGGCTATCGCCAGCGCCCTTGCTGGTGGCTGGATTGCGCCCGAGGCGCTCATCGTTCTCGAAGAGCGCAGGGAGGTTCCGATTGAGGCTCCCTCAGGCACCGGGATCATCGATCGTCGCGAATATGCTGATACGGCGATCACCTTCCTTGCAGTCGCCTGACACAGATATGCGCGGAGGAGTGCGGGGAAAGTGACCTTTGCCACACACCAGCCATAAATTTGCCGCTACCGGCCTTTTTTCAGGAACCGCTCGTGCGCGACGCGGATTGGTTCTGCATTAGGCAAGCTGGAGGCAATCACAATGGCACTGGTCATCCTGAGCATTATCGGCGCGTTGGTCACGCTGGCTGCGGCCACTGCTGGACTTCTGATCTCGGCGCAGGCCGACGTTGACAATGGACGTTCCAACAGCGCTGACACTCGCTCGGCCTGAATGGCGTTGGAATCGGCGGTGACTATCGGCGTCCGAACAAGCGCTCCAAATCGCCCTTCTTGAGTTCGATGTAGGTCGGGCGCCCGTGAATGCATTGGCCCGAGTGGGGAGTGGCTTCCATTTCGCGCAACAGCGCATTCATCTCGTCAGCGCGTAAACGGCGCCCCGAACGAACCGACCCGTGGCAGGCCATACGAGCGATAATCGCGTCCATACGCTCTTCGAGTACTGCCACATTGTCCCATTCCGCCAGTCCATCAGCAAGATCGCGGACGAGACCCTCGATGTCGGTTTGACCCAAAAGGGCAGGGGTTTCGTTGATGGCCACGGCCCCCGGCCCGAACCGTTCGAGATAAAGGCCCAGCTTCTCAAGAACGGGTGCCGCTTCTTCGAGCCGCCCGCAATCTTCTTCTGGAAGATCGATGACCACAGGGATCAGTTGCCGCTGGCTGGCAACCGGACCGCTGCGCAACTGGGTGCGAAAACGTTCATAAACCAGCCGTTCATGGGCCGCGTGCTGATCGATCAGCACCAGTGCGTCGCCATTCTGGGCAACGATGTAATTTTCAAACACCTGTGCTCGCGCTACGCCGAGCGGAAAATTCTGCTGCTCTGCCGACGGTGACTCCACCGGCTCATATCGGGCACTGGGGGCGTCGAATTTGCGTATTTCAGCGGCGAGGCCAGGTGAAAAGGTGCTTTGCTGTCCCAAGAGGGGCGACGGCGCCCCGTAGTCCGCTGGAGCGCCGGCCGGTTCGGCAAAGCTGCGCCGCGGATTAGCCTCCCCCTGCGGCGTGGGGGCTCGAAAACTGGCCAGTGCCGACTCAGCCACGCTTGAGGATGCGCGGAATCCGGCCGCCGCCAATGCTTCACCAATAGCCCGGATAACCGCCCCGCGAACCGCGCCCTGGTCGCGAAAGCGCAATTCGGCCTTTGTCGGGTGCACATTGACATCGACTTCGCCTGGATCGATGGCAACGAATAGCGCAATGACGGGGAACCGGTCGCGATGCAGGAAATCGGCATAGGCAGCCCGCACGGCGCCCAGTAACACCTTGTCACGCACAGAACGACCGTTGACGAAATAGAATTGATTGAGCGTATTGGCGCGTGAATAGGTCGGCAACCCGGCCAGTCCACCAACCACGATCCCTCCGCGCGAAAAGCCGATCTGTTGTGCGTTCTCGGGAAAATCCGCGCCGATGATCTGCGCCAGCCGGGCATGGACTGCATTGTCACCGGTCTGGGCCGGCCAGTTGATCGGCTGCCTGTCGGTGCCCGACAAAACGAAATGCACCCCGCGATGCGCCATGGCGAGGCGTTTGACGACATCGGTTATAGCGCCGGTCTCGGCCCGATCGGTCTTGAGAAATTTGAGCCGCGCGGGGATGTCGGCAAAGAGGTTCTTGACCTCGACGATCGTGCCGCGATTGATTGGATGCGGTACAGGCCCCGACTTTACACCGCGTTTGAGAGATATCTTAAGCCCCGTTTCCGCCTCTCGCGTCCGCGAGGCGATCGAAAGATCGGACACCGATCCGATGGACGCCAGCGCCTCGCCACGGAACCCCAGGGTCCGAATATCGTCCAGCCCGTCATCCTTGAGCTTGGAGGTCGCATGCCTTTCGACAGAAAGCGCCAGATCGGCCTCGTCCATGCCGTGCCCATCGTCCTCGATGCGGATCAGGCTCTTTCCACCTGCCGCAGTGGTAATAGCTATGCGCTTTGCACCTGCATCGAGCGCGTTTTCGACCAGTTCCTTGACAACGCTGGCCGGTCGCTCAACCACTTCACCGGCGGCAATCTTGTTGACCAGATCGTCTGGAAGCTGGCGGATAGCCATTGGTGCTGATTCTCCTTTGACCTCATTCTAACGGGGCGGACAGCCAGCACCAAAGCTGATATGAGCGCCGGATCATGACCACGCCAGACAATCCCATGGAAATTGCGTTTGCGCTTGCTGCGGAGGCCGCTGCGGCGGGCGAAGTGCCTGTCGGCGCCGTCATCATACGGGACGGCAGGGTCCTTGCAACCGGGCGCAATACAATGCGTGAAACGGGCGATCCCACGGCCCATGCCGAGTTCAATGCGATCCGAGCAGCTCTCGCCGCCGACGGCACCGGTCGGCTCGCCGATTGCGATCTTTATGTAACGCTCGAGCCTTGCACCATGTGCGCTGGCGCCATTGCCCAGGTGAAATTGCGACGGCTCTATTACGCTGCGGAGGACCCCAAAGGGGGCGCGGTGGACAATGGCGTGCGGTTTTTCAGCCAACCCACCTGTCACCATGCGCCGGAGGTAATCGGCGGTGTTTCTGCGAGCCGCGCTGGAGAGATGCTCAGGAAATTTTTCGCTGAGCGGCGATGAATCCCTCCACCTTCGCAGTGATCTCGCGTTTGAAGCGATCCTTTTCGGCCTCTCCCGCCTTGATGATCTCCCGCACCCGCCAATATTCGTGCGCACCGATATTGACATGGTGAGGGCGGAAATAGAGGTCGGGCGGATAGGCCGCGATCATATGGGCGATCAATTGATGCATCATGATCTGGGCTGAACCGAACCCGATATCGAGCATCGTCGGGATATAGCCGTCCGGCCATGCGTGCGGATCGCCGTTAACATCGATTGCTATCAGAATGTCAGTACCCGCAGCCGCATGGTCGAGCGGCAACGGATTGACCACGCCACCATCCACAAGAATGGTCTCATGGAAATGCACGGGCCGGTAGAGGCTGGGGACGGCCAGTGAGGCGGCTACCGCAGGCTTGAGCGCGCCCTCATGAAAGGCAACCTGGTGCCAGGACCTGAAATCGGTCGCAACACAGGTAAAGGGAATTTTGAGCCCCTGAAACGTCTCCGGCATGTCGTCCGGCGTAAATGTGTCGACCACCTGCACCGGATCGAGCTGGATCGAGATCCCCTCGCGAAAGATCTTGGCCATCGACCGGACCTGGGTGGAGAGCAGCCGCCCGAACAGCCCGTTCATGGTGCCAAGCATTTCGTAGGACAGGCCACGGATTTCGCGGCCTTTGAGCCCGGCGGCCCAACCAGAGCCGATCAGCGCGCCGATGGACGTGCCGGCAATCCTGTGCGGGACGAGCCCGAGTTCATCCATCGCTTCGATAAAGGGAATATGAGCCAGTCCACGGGCCGCCCCGCCCCCCAGCGCAATCCCGATTCTGGGATCTCTCGTCGTCCCCATGCTGCGGGCCCTCCGGTTCCTCCGTCAGCCTAGTCTAGCCACATCGAGTTGAGAAGAGATTGCCGCTATAGCCCGCGCCAGCCGATATCGCGTCGGCAAAATCCATCCGGCCAGTCGATAGCGTCGACTGCGTGATAGGCTCTCTCGCGCGCTTCGCCTACATTCTCGCCGATCGCAGTGACATTCAGAACCCGCCCGCCATTGGCAAGCAGGGTGTTGTCATCTCTCACCGTTCCAGCGTGAAAGACCCGAACGGTATTGCCGTCCAACCCGTCGGCATTCGCAATGACCGTATTTTTCTCGTACGAACCCGGATAGCCATTGGCTGCCAGCACCACAGTCAAAGCCGTTTCCCGCTTCCAGCGCGGGGAAACATTGGCGAGCGTGCCATGCGCCGTGGCTTCGAGAATATCGAGCACATCGCTATCGAGCAGCATCATCAGCACCTGGCATTCGGGATCGCCGAACCGGGTATTGAATTCGATAAGCTTGGGGCCTTCACTGGTTATCATCAGGCCCGTGAACAACACGCCGGAAAACGGCGTTCCGCGTGCCGCCATCCCCTTGATGGCGGGGGCAACGATCTCGCGATAAGCGCGCTCGATCATCGCGTCGGTCATGACCGGGGCAGGGGCATAAGCGCCCATCCCCCCGGTGTTGGGGCCCTTGTCCTCATCGAAAGCGCGCTTGTGATCCTGCGCGGCAGGCATCAGGATCGTGTGCTCGCCATCGCAAATGGCAAAAAGGCTCGCTTCCTCGCCGATCAGGCACTCTTCAATCACCACCTCAGCACCCGCGGCACCGAATGCTCCCGAAAAACAGTCGCGCACCGCCTCCCGCGCCTGTTCCAGCGTTTCGGCTACGGTAACGCCTTTGCCGGCCGCGAGGCCGTCGGCTTTTATGACGATCGGAGCGCCCCTCTGGTCCAGATAGGCGAGCGCGGGTTCGAGCGCATCGAATTTGGCGTACGCAGCGGTGGGAATGCCCATCTCGTCACACAACGCCTTGGTGAAGGCTTTGGAGCCTTCGAGCTGAGCGGCGACTTTCGATGGCCCGAAAACGGCAATTCCGGCTGCGCGCAAATCGTCCGAAATACCTGCCACCAAAGGCCCTTCGGGGCCTACCACCACAAGATCGATCCGCTCGCGGAGCGAAAAATCGACAACAGCCGCATGATCGGTCACATCGAGAGCGATGTTTTCCGCAATTGTCTGGGTCCCGCCATTGCCGGGCGCGACAAACAGCTTTTCCAGCCGCTCCGATTGCGTCATCTTCCAGGCCAGCGCATGCTCGCGTCCACCCGATCCGATCAGCAACACCCGCATGGCCCACCCTCTTTGCCTTGAGTTTGGCGCCCCTCTATCATGAGCGATGACAACCCGCCACCCTTGACGACGCCGCAAGGCTCGGCCACCAACGACACCCATGAGCGATAATCAGTCCAACGCCTTCGAATTCACCGTTTCCGAAATCTCCCAGGCGGTCAAACGTACCGTCGAGGACCAGTTCGGTTATGTGCGGGTGCGCGGCGAGATCTCCGGTTTCCGTGGCCAGCACAGCTCCGGCCACTGCTATTTCACTTTAAAGGATGATGGCGCCGCCATGGATGCCGTGGTCTGGAAGGGTAGCTATTCGCGCCTCGCCTTCAAGCCCCAGGAAGGGCTGGAGGTCATCGCAACCGGGCGGCTGACCACATATCCGCGCTCGTCAAAATATCAGATCGTCATTGAAAACATTGAGCCCGCCGGCGCTGGTGCGCTTATGGCACTGCTCGAGGAGCGGCGGAAAAAGTTCATTGCCGAGGGTCTGTTTGCGCCCGAACGCAAGAAGGAACTTCCCTATCTACCGCGCGTAATCGGCGTCGTAACGTCCCCCACCGGGGCGGTGATCCGCGATATTCTCCACCGCCTCGATGATCGCTTTCCCTCCCACGTTATCGTCTGGCCGGTTCGGGTGCAGGGTGACACCTGTGCACCCGAAGTGACTGCTGCTATCGATGGCTTCAATGCCTTTTCGCCCGATGGCCCGATTGCACGTCCCGACCTGCTGATCGTCGCGCGCGGTGGGGGTTCGATCGAGGACCTTTGGGGCTTTAACGAGGAAAGCGTGGTTCGCGCAGTCGCGCGCTCGGAAATCCCGGTCATATCGGCTGTCGGGCACGAAACCGACATCACGCTCATAGACTATGTTGCAGACAGACGAGCGCCTACGCCTACGGGCGCTGCCGAGATGGCAGTGCCCGTGCGCGGCGAGTTGATCGCCTATGTCGAAGATCTCGGTTCGCGCCAGCGTATGGCTGCGCGCCGCATCGCGGCCAATCTAAAGGACCGTCTGCGCGCCGCATCTGCGGGTCTGCCCCGGCCCGGGGATCTCGTTTCCACCCAACGCCAGCGCCTCGATATGGCGACGGCGCGCTTGGCGTCCGGCTTGCGTGCCGCTCAGCATACCAAGGCCATGGATCACCAGCGCGTTGCCGGAAGGTTGACCATCGGCTTGCTGCGTCAGAGGCTCGACGCAGCCGCCAATAGGCTGCAAACCGCGGGCACACGCGGCCGCCATGGACTGCAGACTAGGGCAGGGCGAGCGCGTGTTGCCTTCTCGCCTGTCGCAAGCCGCTTGCGGCCTGGCCTTCTCACGACACCGATCGCTCAGGGACGCCGCCACCTTGATGCAGTATCCAACCGCATGGATCCAGCCTTCATCCGCATCGTGGAAACCCGCCGGGCCAGGCTCGACGGGCTGTCCAAGCTGCTGTCATCGGTAAGCTATCATCAGGTGCTGGCCAGGGGCTTTGCGCTGGTGACGGACGCGGACGGAAACCTTGTGCGTGCGTCCGATGACGTTAGACCCGGCGATGCGTTGACCATCGACGTCGCCCAGGGCTCGATTGTCGCAACCGTTTCTGGAGCCCCCTCGATTCCCCGTAAGAAATCGCGCTCGGAAGGCGGCGGTGGCGAACAGGAAAGTCTGTTTTGACCGCCACCCTAAAGCCCGCTAAACAAGAGGCTGAGGAAAGCTGCCCATGAATATTCTCGATTCCGGCTTTGCGCCGTCCGAAGCCAAAATCCGCTATCTCGATGCCGACTACGTGGTCGTCAAACCGGGCACCTTCGTGCGTTGTGCGATCACCAACGCACCTATTCCCATAGAGGATTTGGCCTATTGGAGCGTGGACAGGCAAGAGGCCTACGCCGACGCGCAGGCAGCATTTACGGCTTACCAGCGCTCTATCGGCGAGAAATAGCCAGCCTTAGCTGGTTTGGGCCGGGTCCAGCAGCTTGTGCATATGGACGATGAAATAGCGCATCTCGGCGTTATCCACGGTCATCTGCGCCTTCTGCTTCCAGACCGCATAGGCCGAAGCATAATTGGGATAGACACCCACGATATCGACTTCGTCGAGATTTTTGAACTCGACGCCTTCAAGAGCGGACATCTCTCCGCCGATCACGAGGTGGAGCAATTGTTTGGCCGGTGCTTCGCTCATGCCTTAAGCCTGTGGTTGTGGATTGTCGAAATCGGGTTGCGGGCAGCCATAAACGACGCGCAAGGCATCGCACAAGGGTGATAATAGTGAAATGTCCGCCGTGGCGGCAAGCGCGGCGTGGCGCGTGTCGGCGCCGTTGTAGCGCGGCGTTCCCAGACAAACGTCCTCAAACCGCGCACCGGCTTCCGAAAGGATGATATCGGCGCCTGCGATATCCCAGTCCTGCGCACCGCGTCGCGCAACCGCCGCATCGAGCTTTCCCGACGCGACCTGCACCAGCCGATAAGCGAGAGAGGGATAGGCGGGCCCTTTGGTATAGCTCAGCCCGAGAGCGGCAAGTTCGTGGTGTACAGCGGCTGGCGCGGGAATCAGCGGAGCATTTGAGCTGGTTTGCTCGGCCCGCAATGGCACATCGTTACACGTTGCCCCTAGCCCCAGTCCGCCCACATACATTTCATCGCGCGCCGGCGCATAGACAACACCGGCCACCGCGACGCCATTTTCAACCACGGCCAGCGAAATCGTCCAACTGTCTTCTCCGCGAATATATCCGCGCGTCCCGTCGATAGGATCAACGATGAAGATGCGCTTATGCTCGAGGCGAGCAGGGGAGTCCGCAGTCTCCTCGCTCAGCCATCCGTAGTCGGGCCGTGCCGCCCGCAGGGCGCCGGACAGGAAAGTGTCGACTGCGATATCGGCTTCCGAAACTGGCGATGTAATGTTTTTGGTCCAGGTGCGCATGTCGGTTCTGAAGAAGCCGAGCGCAATGATCCCTGCATGGACCGCCGCCGATTTGAGCAGCTTTATGTCGTCTTTAATGCCCTGGGGAACAGTGGTGGGCATGCCCACTCCCAAACCGATCAGTGTCACGCGCGCCCTCCGCCGGCGCGGGTAGCACTTCGGCCTCTTGTTAGGCCGATAATCGGGCGCACGCAAGCCGTGCGGTTAATCCCTTCTTACACAAGGTGAGATTCCGCTAACCCATTTTGACACAAGAGAAACTTAACCCCGTTTTTTAAGCCGATGATGAGAGCGCCGCGCTAGATTGGTCCCAACGAAAAGAGAGCACCAAAACAATAAGCTCTCGGAAGTTGACAGGAAGGCTCACAATGGTTTTCGGCGTGATCGTCGATGGGTTTCCATCGACTCTTTTGCAGGGCGCGGTCTATCCACGGCATCGGGTTCACAACGCAGCCAACGACAATGGGTGCCGCGATGACGTTATGACCGTGACCGTGCGACGTAAACTCGACAAGAGCGGTGTAACGGTCAAGATCAAAGTGCCGGTCGCCGATTATGTGGGGGTTGCCGTCTCCACTCGCATCACCGACGAGGGAAACCTCTCGAGCGCCATTGAACTGATCCATTCGGACGAGGCCCTCAATTACCGGGTCTTCGAGGAGGAAGGCAATTCCAACGTTGTGGCGGAATGGCAGAACTGGGGTCGCAAGTTGCGCCTGCCACTCTATATCCGGTCCGGTGACGGCGGGCTCGTTGCCTATTCCCAACACATCGATGGCGTCATGGTCGGCAGTTCGAACGGTCGTCGCATGCTCTCGGCCGAAGCCGAACGCCGCACCCGCTTTGCTCGCCGCCGCAAGCCCGGCGAAAAGCAGGCATAGCCAATTTCCCCTGACCTTCAGAAGCAGCACTGCCCCGCCACTGGCGGGGCTTTGTTCATTGCGGTCTAGAAGAGCCCCTCGATGACGAACGCTGCCGTCAACGCAGCGCCCAGCCAATGGTTGGATTTGAACAGCATCAGGCTGCGCGCACCATTGGTGCGCTCGATGGTCACGACCTGCCAGGCCAGCATCGCCACCGTTGCCAGGAACAGGACAAAGAAAACCGCCCCCGCGCCTGCCATCAGCGCTGCAACGCCCCACAGGATTGCGGCCAGACCGTAAAATAGTGCAACGAACGGCCTGACATTGTTCCCCGCGAGCCGCGCAGTAGATTTGACCCCGATCAGCGCATCGTCCTCGACATCCTGCAGGGCGTAGATCGTGTCATACCCGATGGTCCAGGCGATACACCCCAGATAGAGAATTGCTGCGGGCCACCCCAGAGTCCCGGTTTCCGTGGCCCACCCCAAAAGGGCGCCCCAGGAAAAAGCCAGCCCGAGAAAAAGCTGTGGCCAGTAGGTGACCCGCTTCATGAACGGGTAGATCGCCACAAGCACCAGCGATGCGATACCGAGAATAATCGCAAATCCGTTGAACTGGATCAGCACTGCCAGTCCGACCAGCGATTGCGCCACCAGCCAGACTGCCGCCTGTTTCACGCTAACCTGCCCCGAAGGAATGGGGCGCGAACGCGTGCGGGCCACCTTATCGTCGATGTCGCGATCGACGATGTCGTTAAACGTGCAGCCCGCGCCTCGCATCGCAATGGCGCCGATGAAAAACAGAACCAGATGCCACCAGTTGAATGCGCTGCCCGTGGCCACGCTGACGAGGCCCAGCGCAAACGCGCACGGCCAAAACAAAAGCTGGTAGCCTATGGGGCGGTCGAGGCGCGACATGCGCAGATAGGGTTTGGCATAGGCGGGCGCGTAGCGGTCGACCCAGTTGCCTTTCGGAGCATCGGCGACGGTGCCCTGAGTGTTCTCGTGCATGGATTGCCTTTTGTGCCGCAAGATTGTCTGGCAAAAAGGCTCTAACCGCTCACAAGGTCAAGTCAACCGCCCCATGCCGCGTACCCATAAGACTCTGCCGCGCCTATACGTTGAGCCTCCGCTTGCGGACGGCGCCGAGATTGCCCTCGATAAGGACCAGACAAACCATCTGGTCAACGTCTTGCGGCGAACCCCAGGCGACAATTGCGTTGTTTTCAATGGCAGGGACGGTGCCTTCCTTGCCGAGATCGTGCAGGTTGCCAAGAAACTTGTGTCGCTGCGCTTGATCGAGCGGACCACCGAACAGACCCCGGCCAACGATCTCTGGTTCGGTTTCGCTCCGATCAAACGGCTCGATTACGAAATCCAGAAGGCAACCGAGATGGGCGCCGGCATGATCCAGCCGGTCATTACCCGCCACGTGCAAAATGCCCGCATCAACCCCGATAAGCTCAAAGCCCACGCCATCGAGGCCGCACAGCAATGCGAAGTGCTCAGTGTTCCGGACATTGCACCCGAGACAAGCTTCGAAAAACTCGTGACCGGCTGGACCGATAGTCATGGCGATCGCATCCTCGTCTTTTGCGATGAAGCAGCCGCATCCGCCTCACCGGTCGAAACGCTGACCCGACTCAAAGGCAAGCGATTGGGCCTGTTGATCGGCCCCGAGGGTGGATTTTCTGAGGAGGAGCGCGAAAGATTGCTGGGGCTCGATTTCGTCGTGCCGATCAGTCTGGGGCCGCGAATATTGCGCGCCGACACCGCGACAGTGGCCGCACTGGCCCTTATTCAGGCGGTGGTTGGCGACTGGTAGATTTATCGTAAGTTGACGATAAAGGGTATTGATCTCAACTGAACGCCCGCTATTGTCGCGGCATCGGCATGACACCATGCCATTATTCTTCGAGGTATTTTATGGCCGACAAGCCTTCGCCCACGATCGAATCCAAGAGCCAGCTGATCGAGGCGATTTCGCGGGGCAACAAGCCGAAGTCGGATTGGCGGATCGGGACTGAGCACGAGAAATTCACCTTCTATCGCGACGATCACCGGCCCGTTCCCTATGAAGGCGAGAATGGCATAGGCGCCTTGCTCGACAAGGTGCAGGCTGAAACCGCATGGCTTCCCTATTACGATCGTGACAAGGTGATCGGGCTCAATAACCCCTTGGGCGGCGGCGCGATTTCTCTGGAACCGGGCGGGCAATTCGAGCTTTCCGGCGCTCCGCTGGAGACCATTCACCAGACCTGCACAGAAGCCAATGAGCACCTAAAACTTCTGCGCAAATTCACCGAACCGATGGGTATCGACTTCCTGGGCATAGGTGTGACGCCCACATGGACACTCGGTGACATACCCCTCATGCCCAAAAGTCGGTACGGCATCATGAAGCCCTATATGGAGAAGGTCGGCACGCTCGGCACCTCCATGATGTTCCGCTCGGCCACCGTACAGGTCAATCTCGATTTCGCCTCCGAAGCCGACATGGTCAGGAAGATGCGGGTCAGCCTCGCGCTGCAGCCCGTGGCGACCGCGCTGTTCGCCAATTCGCCCTTTCTCGACGGCAAACCCAATGGCCTGCTGTCTTTCCGCTCCCACATCTGGCTCAACACCGACAAGGACCGCACGGGCATGTTGCCCTTCGCATTCGAGGACGGCATGAGTTTTGAGCGTTATGTCGATTATGCTCTCGACGTGCCCATGTATTTCGTCATCCGCAACGGCGAGTACATCAATTGTGCCGGCGAGAGCTTCCGGGCTTTCCTTGATGGCAAGCTGCCGCAACTGCCCGGCGAACTACCGACGGCCCGGGATTGGGAGGATCATCTTTCAACGCTTTTTCCCGAAGTGCGCATGAAGCAGTTTCTCGAAATGCGCGGCGCCGATGGCGCCCCATGGCAGGGAATATGCGCGTTGCCCGCCTTCTGGGTCGGCCTGCTCTATGACGAAACGGCACTCGATGCGGCTTGGGATCTGGTCAAGGATTGGACCGAGGAGGAGCGCCAGGCACTCCGCAACGACGTGCCACGCCTGGCCCTCAAGACTCCCTTCCGCAACGGCACGCTGTTCGACATCGCCAAACAGGCGCTGGCCATTGCACGGTCCGGTCTCAAGGCCCGCAACAAGCTCAATTGGGAAGGCGCCGACGAAACGGTTTTCCTTAAGCCGCTCGATTACACCATTGAAACGGGCAAGACGCCCGCCGAGCGCCTGTTGGACCTCTATCATGGTGAATGGAGCGGCGATCTGAACCGGGTCTTTTCCGATTACGGCATGGCCCGGCACGCCGCATGATCTACTTCGTCTGCGCCTTGAACACCCGCGCGCCGAACCAGGCGCCGATCAGGACGAAAACGATCGCGATCGAAAAGCCGATAAGCGTTTCCGGCGCCAGGATATCGCCGCGATAGACGGAACGAAGCCCATCGACGACATGCTTGATCGGGTTGAAATCGGATGCGATCTGCAACCATCCCGGCGCGAGCGTCATGGGAAGCAGAATGCCCGAGAGCAGCAGGATCGGCAGCGCAAACATATTGATGAGCGGAGCAAAGGCGTTTTCGCTCTTGAGGGAAAGCGCCGCGCCATAGGAGATCGCTGAAAACGCGGCCCCGAGGAGCCCGACCAGCAGCAATCCGAGGACAATGACATTGAGGGGCGCTCGCAGGCCCATCAGGGTTGCCGCCGCCACCAGAATGGCGCCCTGCACCATGACCATCAGTGTATCGTGCAACACCCGCCCCCCGATCAGGGACCATCGGCTTGCGGGGGTGACGAGCATACGGTCGATAACCCCTGACCGCCATTCGGCGATAATCGCGAAGCCGACGAACGAGGCGCCGAAAATGCCGAGCTGGACCAAAAGTCCCGGCACGAAGACTGTCCATGCGTCACCCGCCGGAAAATCCGGGGTCATGGCCACCTGCTGAAGCAGCGGACCGAACAGCGTCAGATACAGAATGGGCTGGAGAATTGAGATTGCCATCCAGGTTGGATTGGCGAGCGACAGGCGAAGCTGGCGCTGGAAGACCACGATGGTTTCATTGAAATAGCGCATTGCCATGTTCTCCCTTATGCCGCTTCGCGCAACGAGCGTCCGGTGAGGGTCAGGAATACGTCGTCGAGGGTAGGGCGTTTGAGTTCTACGCCGATGATCTCGACGCCCTTGCGGTCGAGTTCGCGCAGGAGACGCGGCAAGACAGACCCGCCTTCAGGAACGTGCAGGCTTATCGTGCATTCTTCGATGATCGGGGCATCCGCGCCCTCAAGTTGTGCCGCCAGTTCGGCTGCTGCCGAAACATCGGTTTCGTCGGCCACTGTGATGCTGATCATATCACCCGAAATTCTCTTTTTAAGCTCGGCTTGCGTGCCTTGGGCGACGATCTCGCCATGGTCCATGACCAGAATGCGATCGCACAATTGGTCGGCCTCATCCATATAGTGGGTTGTGATGAACACCGTCGTGCCCATCTCATCGCGCAACTTTCTGATGTGACCCCATAAATTGGCCCGGCTCTGCGGGTCGAGCCCGGTCGAGGGCTCATCGAGAAATACCAGCATGGGTTCGTTGATCAGACCCATGACGATATCGAGCCGCCGCCGCTGACCGCCTGAAAGCGCGTTGCACTTGCGGTCCCAAATGCCTTCGAGGTCAAGGGCCTTGAGCAGCGCCCTGCCACGTTCGGTCGCGGTCTTCCTGTCGATGCCGTAAAGCCGTGCGTGGTCGACGATCTCGTTGCCCGCCAATGCGTCGCCCAGCGTGCTGCCCGATTGCGAAACATAACCGATCCGCCGCCTGACGCCCTCGGAATCGGCGCGCAGATCGCAACCCGCAACGGTGCCCGAACCGTCCGTCGGTTCGAGCAGCGTGCACAACATCTTCAGCGTTGTGGTTTTGCCGGCGCCGTTCGGTCCGAGAAAGCCGACGATCTCGCCCCGCTTGACCGTCAGGTCGACGCCGCGGACCGCGTTGATTTCCGATTTCCCCGTCTTGTACACGCGCTTCAGCCCATGCGCCGAAATCATGATTTCCGGAAGTTCGATTGTCATTTTCGGCTGGCCCATCGCATTAACTTGATATATAAGTATCTTAATAATCAAGTTAATGGAGTGTCAAGCGGGATGTCGATTGGCGGGCGCCTCTCTCAGGCCGTGCGATTGGACCAGGTGGCCAATGCGCGCTTCGATGACGTCATGAACCGGTTCCTTGGCATCAACCGGACCGACGGACGATGTCTCGATCTCATCGACCAGAACCAGCAAATGACAGCCGGCCAACTGGCAGAGCAGGCGGGGCTGACCACGGGGGCCGTGACCGCCCTGATCGACCGCCTGGAAGCGGCCGGCTATATCGAGCGCCGGCGCGATGAAACGGACCGCCGCAAGATCTGGGTAGCACTGACCCCGCTTACCCGCACGATTGCCGCTCGGGTTTTCGGCCAGTTCGAAGAGATCGGGGCGCTGATGACGTCCGGGTTTTCCGAGGTCGAGCTTGAGGCCATCCTGCGCTACCTGACCATCAGCGCCGCAGTGAACAATGAACGCGCGCGCCTTCTCGAACTCCACCTGCCCGGTGCCGATGCCAGCCCTGAGGACCGCCTTGTCGAGGCTCGGGCCTTCGAGCGCGACACCAGGGCCATGACCGCCACCATTCGCGCGGCGCGGCATAAAGGTGCCGACGTGACTGCGGACCTTTTCGGAGACTGAGCTATTCCGCCGCCGAAGACACGGCATCGGAATCGTCGCGCGCATAATACGAGCCCGGCAAATTGCCCATGCTTTCCACGATATGGGTCGCCAGCGCGTCGTAAATGCCGCCATAGGCATGGGAGGCCCTCAGCAGGGCGATCTGCGCATCGTTGAGGCGCGGCAGGCCCTGATCTTGCGAAATGACCCGCATTCCTGGTTGCAGCGCACTTTCAGGCAGGAAGCCTACGGCAAGGTCCGAGAGCACCGCCGATGAAATCGCTGTGGCGTTCGAAGAGGTATAGGCAACCCGGAAATCGCGATTGATGCGGTTGAGTGCCTCGACAGCATCCGCTCGCCATGTGCAATAGGACGGGCCACAGGCGAGCGGCAGGGGGTCGGAGGCCAGGGCTCTTCCGCCATGGCTGGCCACCCAGTACATCTTTTCGGTCCGGAACAACTCGCCGAACTCATGCATGGTGCCCTGTGTGAAGACGATGATGTCGTACCGTCCCGAGCGCATGCCGGACAGAAGCTCCTCGGAGGGCTGGCAGCGGACATCGACAGTGATCCGTGGATGGGTGCGCTGAAAACTCGACAGGATCACCGGCAGCAGTTTCACCGCGTAATCGTCGGGCACGCCAAACCGGATATTTCCGACGAGATCGTCCTTGGAAAACATGTCGACGATCTCGGCGTTGATCTTGAGCATGCGCCGGGCGCGGGCATAGAGCGCCTCGCCCTCGGTGGTAAGCGACACCTTGCGTCCATCGCGCAGGAGCAATGCCTGCCCCAGCCGCTCCTCGAGCCGCTTGATCTGCATGGAGACCGCCGACTGAGTCTTGTAAACACGCCGGGCGGCTTCGGTGAAGCTGCCGCAATCGGCAATAGCGCAAAACGTCTGTAGCTGGTCGAGATCGAGGGGGCTGGCCATCGCCAAATCCATCACAAAATTTGATCGTGAGGATGAAATCTATTTGTTTGAATAATGGAGAACAAGCCCCTATCTAGCATTCGCAGACACAAGCCTCCCAGAAAACTCTATCAAATCGATAGAGTAAATGGGGTGATGGAGTTACGATCATGGCCCTGTTCAATTTCACATCCCGTATCGGCGCCGGTATGCGTCGTTCGACCCTGCGCTCGATGATGCAGATGGACGCATCGATTCTGAGTGACATGGGTTTGACCCGTTACGACATTGCCGAAGCAATGCGCCATGGCGGCGTTGCCGCCGGCCAGCTTCTCGACGCGCGCCGCAGTGCCCGCGCCAATGAATGGCTTCGGTGACCCCTTGCTGAAGCCCTGATCGGGTTCCTGGTTTCGCGTATTTTGCCGGTACGCCAACCGTCCAAAGGGAGCCCGACCGAAACAGGGTCGATTTTGCCTTTGGCCTTGTTTCCTAGCCCAGCCGGACCGCTTGCGGTCCGGCTTTTTTGCACCCGGTGTCAGGGCAGGGCGTCAAAACCTTCGTCGAACCCGTCGAGTGAAACCGGAATGCCGATGCCTTCCTCGGGTGTGCGGAACACGATGAAGATCGCGCTGTCGCCTTCGGAAAGCTGGGCCATCAGATCGTCATCCATCACCACTTCGGCAACACAGCCATTGGGCAGGCAGCGAACGAACGCCACGCGCCCCAGATCCTCACCGTCGATATTGAGCCCGAGCCCGTTGGGCAGCAGAACACCCAGCGGCGCCAGGACGCGCAGCAGCCGCGCTTCCTGATCGGCGGTCTTGAGCACGATAACTGACAGCGCGACATTGGGCTGGTCCTCGGCGGTGACATTCTGGATCAGCGCGCACTGCTCGTCGGCTGCGCCGGGCACCAGGTCGCAGGTCATCTGCCAATCCCCGTGCTGGGAACGGACGGCGCCCTGCGCGGCTGCCGGTCCGGCGAGGCAAAGAGAGGCCACAATGGCGGCGAGGGGGGCAAGATGGCGCATGAAAGCTATTGTCTCCTGGCAGTTCCCGGCGAGCGGGTGGTTGGTGATGTGTCGGGCAGGGGGTGTTCCTTGTCAACACGGCCGGGCCAAACCGGGCACAAATCCCACAAGTAGGGCACCCTTAAGGCGCTATTGGCGCAATTTGACGCACGAAATGTGACCTCCAGTCCAATTGCCTTGGTCAAAAACATGTGGTTTAGCTGCCACGAGAAAAATCGGGCACCCCAGCATGAGTCGGGAGCGTGCGGCATTTGCCACGCGGAGCGGACATGTTAGGGAGCGCAATAACAAAAATTACGTTCAGGAGAAGTCCAGGTGACAGGATTTTCTTTCCGTCTGGTCAGAGCCTCACTCGCCGCGCTGTTTTTTGCGCTGATCCCGGCAGTCGCCTCAGCTCAGCAAGCCGGGCACGCGGTGCCGGGGCAGATCGGCTTTCAGCCTTCGGTTACCCCCATCATGGACTCGATCGTCGCGTTCCATGACCACCTTTTGATGTGGATCATCACCGCGATCGTCCTGCTCGTTCTGGTGCTTCTGATCGTCGTGATCGTGCGCTTCAACCAGCGCACAAATCCCACCCCGTCCAAAGTCACGCACAACACGCTGATCGAGATCGTCTGGACGGTCGTGCCCGTGCTGATCCTTTTCGTGATCGCCATTCCTTCCTTTGGGGTTTTGGCCGACCAGCAGACCATCCCGGACGGAGAGCGCACCTATCTCGGGTCGCAGATTTTCGGTGGCGACGTGGCGGTCCCTGAGCCGTCCCTGACCATCAAGGCCACTGGCTATCAGTGGTATTGGGGCTACGAATATATGGACGAAGGCGTCGACTTCGTTTCCATAATGCTCAATGAAGAGCAGCGCGAAGCCAACAAGCCCGATCAGCCGCGTCTTCTCGCCGTCGACAACGAACTGGTTGTCCCGGTCAATACAACTGTCCGCGTGCTTGTCACCGCCGCCGACGTTCTGCACGCTTTTGCGGTGCCGTCCTTCGGCATCAAGGTCGATGCGGTGACCAGCCGAAACAATGAGACATGGTTCCATGCGCGTGAAACCGGTATCTATTACGGCCAGTGCTCCGAACTTTGCGGCAAGGATCACGCGTTTATGCCCATCGCGGTGCGCGTGGTCGAGCAGGATCAGTTCGATGCATGGCTGGCAGCCGCCGAAGAGGGCAGCCTGGCCGACGCCAACACTGCGCTGATGGCGTCGATCCAGTAAGCGGCAAGAGAATAAAAAGGTAAGAACATGGCACACGCTGACGCAGCTCATTCCGACGCCGCACACGGAGCTCCCGCCGGTTGGAAGCGGTGGGTCTATTCGACCAACCACAAGGACATTGGCGTCCTGTACCTGATCTTCGCGATCATCGCCGGCATCGTCGGTGGCGCGCTTTCGGGCTTCATGCGCTGGGAACTGGCCGAGCCGGGTATTCAGATTTTCCCAGGCCTCGCCCAGATGGTTTATGGCGTCGGAGGTGATGCCTCCATTGATGCCGGCAAGCACATGTTCAACGTTTTCACGACCGCGCACGGTCTGATCATGGTGTTCTTCATGGTTATGCCGGCGGTCATCGGCGGATTTGCCAACTATTTCGTGCCGCTCATGATCGGCGCGCCGGACATGGCGTTCCCGCGGATGAACAACATCTCGTTCTGGCTCCTCCCGCCTGCCTTCCTGCTGCTTTTGATGAGCCTGTTCATGGAAGGCCCTCCGGGCGCCATGGGTGTCGGCGGCGGCTGGACGATCTATCCGCCTTTCTCGACCTCGGGTCAGCCTGGCCCTGCAATGGACTACGCGATCCTCTCGCTCCACCTTGCCGGTGCATCCTCGATCCTTGGCGCCATCAACTTCATTACCACCATCCTGAATATGCGTGCTCCGGGCATGACCATGTTCAAGATGCCGCTTTTCGCCTGGTCGGTGCTGGTCACTGCGTTCCTGCTGCTGCTGGCCCTGCCGGTGCTCGCGGGCGCCATTACCATGCTGCTGACGGACCGCAATTTCGGCACGGCCTTCTTCGATCCGGCCGGGGGTGGCGATCCGATCCTGTTCCAGCACCTGTTCTGGTTCTTCGGTCACCCTGAAGTGTATATCATGATCCTGCCGGGCTTCGGCATCATCAGCCACATCATCTCGACCTTCTCGCGCAAGCCCATTTTCGGCTACCTGGGTATGGTGATGGCCATGGTCGCGATCGGTGCGGTCGGCTTCATCGTGTGGGCACACCACATGTACACGACCGGTATTTCGCTCAACACCCAGCGCTATTTCGTCGCCGCGACAATGATTATCGCGGTTCCGACCGGCGTTAAGATCTTCTCGTGGATCGCCACGATGTGGGGCGGCTCGATGCGGTTCACCACGCCCATGCTGTGGGCTGTAGGCTTTATCTTCCTGTTCACCGTCGGTGGTGTGACGGGCGTCGTTCTGGCCAACGCCGGTGCCGACCGCGCGCTGCACGATACCTACTATGTGGTGGCCCACTTCCACTACGTGCTCTCGCTGGGCGCCGTCTTCACCATCTTTGCGGGCTGGTACTACTGGTTCCCCAAAATGTTCGGCGTGATGTACAATGAGTTCCTGGGCAAGCTGCATTTCTGGATCATGTTCGTTGGCGTGAACCTGATCTTCTTCCCGCAGCACTTCCTGGGCCTGGCCGGCATGCCGCGCCGCTACATCGACTACCCCGACAGCTATGCGCTGTGGAACAGCGTATCGTCCTGGGGCTATCTTGTGACCCTGGTCGCCATGGGCGTCTTCTTCTTCTCGGTGTTCGAAGCCTTCGCACGGAAGCGCAAGGCTGCCGATAATCCCTGGGGTGAAGGTGCGACAACGCTGGAATGGACCCTGAGTTCGCCTCCGCCATTCCACCAGTTCGAGACCCTGCCGCGCTTCAAGTAGGCACGGCGCGCCCGAACCGAAACCTTGCAACCCGGGAAACCGGGTTGCGTTTTGAGATAAACCCGAGCCGGAACCTCACATTGGCTTACGCAGACGACAGCAACCCGACCACACCCGTCTATCTGGGCGGGCAGGTGGAAGATTATCTGGAGCTTTTAAAGCCCCGGGTGATGCAGCTCGTCGTCTTTACGGGGTTCGTGGGCATGCTGGTGGCGCCCGGGGGCATCAATCCGGTGATCGGCTTCATCGCCATCTTGTGCATCGCGGTCGGGGCGGGGGCCTCGGGCGCGCTCAACATGTGGTACGACGCCGATATCGACGCCATCATGAGCCGCACGCTCAACCGTCCGATACCGTCGGGCCGCATAACGCGTGAAAATGCGCTGGTCTTCGGCGTTACGCTTTCAGGATTTTCGGTTGCGACACTGGGCCTTGCCACAAACTGGCTGGCGGCCGGGCTCCTGGCGTTCACTATCTTCTTTTATGCCGTTATCTACACGATGTGGCTCAAGCGCTCGACGCCGCAAAACATAGTGATTGGCGGTGCTGCCGGTGCGTTCCCTCCGATGATCGGGTGGGCGGCGGTCACTGGGACCGTATCCTGGGACGCCCTGATCCTTTTCATGATCATCTTTTTGTGGACACCGCCGCACTTCTGGGCGCTGGCTCTCTACAAGAAGGGCGACTATGAGGCTGCAGGCATCCCCATGCTGCCCAATATTGCTGGTGAGCGCGCCACCCAGAATCAGATCGTCGTCTATACGGTTCTGCTGACCGCCATCGGCTTCGGCCCGGTGCTGACCGGTCTTGTGGGTTGGTTCTATGCCATTCCGGCAACCATTCTGGGTGTCGTCTTTTCAGTTCTGGCCATTCGCTTGCGCTTTTCCGAAGGCGTTGAGATGAAGCGGCGCGCCCGCGTCCTTTTCACCTATTCCCTGCTGTATCTGTTTGTGTTGTTCGTGGCGCTCCTGGCCGATGTGGGCCTGATAAGATGGTTTGGAGCACTCTAATGACCGTCGAGCAAAACCTGACCGAAGAACAGAAGGAAGCCTTCCTCAAGCGCCGCCGCAAGCGGTCCATCGCCATCGGCATCGCGCTGGCTGTTCTCGTCGCGATCTTTTACGCGATCACCATTATCAATATCGGCCCAGAAGTCATGGTTCGGGAGCTCTAGGCCATGGCATCGATCGATCATAGTCCGGCTTCGGGCGGCAACAGGAAGACACTTCTCTGGCTGGTTGGTATCCCGACATTCATGCTTGGGCTTTCCTTTGCCGCTGTGCCCCTCTATGACATTTTCTGCCGCGTGACCGGTTATGGCGGCACGACCCAGGTTGCCGAACAAAACGCCAAGGGTGTCATCGCCCGCGAGATGGCTGTGCGCTTTGATGCGACGGTCGATGGTGGCATTCCGTTGCGCGTCGAGCCGGCCAATGTAGAAACCAATGCGATCGGCACCATTTCGACAATCACCTATCTTGCAACCAACCTGTCCGATGAACCTCTGCGCACGACGGCGAGTTTCAATGTGACGCCAGAGAGTACCGGCATCTATTTCAACAAGATCGAGTGTTTCTGCTTTACCGAGCAGGTCATTGCACCCAATGAAACCGTCGAAATGCCCGTGACCTATTTTGTGGATCCGGACCTCGACGAAAATTCCGAATTGCGTACAATCCGCCAGATTACGCTGTCTTATACATTTCACGATTCCTAACGGGGGATAGACCCAACATGGCAGCCCATGCAAAGAACCATGACTACCACCTGGTAGATTTGAGCCCCTGGCCCTTCGTGGGCTCCGTATCGGCATTCATCATGGCCGTCGGCGGCATAATGTGGATGCATGGTGGCGTGCCCTGGCTGTTCGCCGCCGGTCTGGTTGGCGTGCTCTATACGATGTTCGCCTGGTGGTCCGATGTCGTTCGGGAAGCCAATACCGGCTATCACACCCCGGTGGTTCAGCTTCACCATCGCTATGGAATGATCCTGTTCATTGCCTCGGAAGTGATGTTCTTTGTGGCCTGGTTCTGGGCCTATTTCGAAGCCGCCTTCTACCCCGACGAAATCGCGCAGGTCGGGCGTGTTGCCTTCACCGGCGGTGTCTGGCCCCCGCAGGGCGTGGAAGTCTTCGACCCCTGGCACCTGCCGCTCTTCAACACTCTGGTTCTCCTGCTGTCGGGCACCACGGTAACCTGGGCGCACCACGCGCTTCTGGAAAACGACCGTGAGGGTCTCAAATGGGGTCTGATCCTGACCGTCCTGCTCGGCGCGTTGTTTTCCACTGTCCAGGTGCTTGAATATACGCAGGCTCATTTCTCGTTCTCGGGCAATATCTACGGCGCTACCTTCTTCATGGCCACCGGCTTCCACGGCTTCCACGTTTTCATCGGCACCATCTTCCTTCTGGTGTGCCTGATCCGTGCCTATGCCGGCCAGTTCACGCCCAAGCAGCATCTGGGCTTTGAGTTCGCCGCCTGGTACTGGCACTTCGTTGACGTGGTCTGGCTGTTCCTTTTCGCCTCGATCTATGTCTGGGGCTCGTGGGGCGCGACGATCGTTCACCACTAAACTTTCAGGAAAGGCCGGGACGGCCCAGGCGGTCCCGGCATATCACATGGCTGAACATACTGAGGGGCTTTCCCCACTCGCGACCGGACTTAAGGGCCGCTGTCCGCGTTGTGGCGAGGGCCATATTTTTTCCGGCTTTCTCACGGTTGCCGATAGTTGCGACGCTTGCGGACTCGATTTTTCGTTCGCGGACAGCGGGGACGGTCCTGCCGTGCTCATCATGTTTCCGGTCGGAACCATCGTGGTCGTCGGCTGGCTCATCACCGATGCGTTGTTTGGCTGGCCGGCCGTGGCCCAACTTGCGATCTGGCTTCCAATGACGCTTGTCCTGTCGCTTCTGATGCTTCGGCCCTTCAAGGGTGCGATGATCAACCTGCAGTACAAGACCGGCGCCCGGCCCGGTGGCGAATTGGGCGAACGGGATGACACATAGAGCGCGGTCAGAAAAAGTTGCAGACTTTTTCGGTTCGGCCGCGTGACCAAAGGGAGAGCGCGGTCAGAAAAAGTTGCAGACTTTTCCGGTTCGGCCGCGCGACCAATAAGGACTTAGAGCAGCTTGAGCGATTCAAAGACCCAATGGGACGCGCAGGCGAAAAGCGAGGATGCTCTGATGGCCGAAGCCAGCCAAGTTCGACCGCGCTGGAGCTTTGCGCAGGTCAGCTTTGTGGTGCTGATGGCCGGGCTGACGGTGTTGTTCGTCGCGCTCGGCACATGGCAGGTCGAACGCCTCGCCGAAAAGGAAGCGCTTATTGCCGCGGTCGAGGAGCGCTTCGACCTCGATCCACAACAATTCCCCCCGGCCGAGAGCTGGGCGGCGCTCGACCCGCAAACCCTCGATTATGCGCGGTTTGAGCTGACGGGCGCCTACGAGCGTTCCGAGACGGTTCTGGTTTTTACCAATCTTCCCGATCCGGCCGGCCGCTATGGCGGCGTTGGCTATTGGGTGATGACCCCGTTGGTTCTCGACGACGGCGGCATTGTCTGGATCAACCGTGGCTTTATTCCTGAAGCCGCCGCGGCCGATTTCATTGATGGCAGCGACGCGCCCCAAGGCCGGGTGACAATCGAGGGTGTCGCGCGTCGCGCCGAGCAGGCTGGCAGTTTCACGCCCGAACCCGACTTTGAGGAGCGGCGTGAATGGATCCGCAATCCCGCCCGGCTGTCTGCTTTTGTCAATGATTTCGCCGGTCCGGTCGCGCCGGTAACGCTGGACAGGGTCGTCGGCGACCCTGGCGAGTTGCCGCAGGGTGGCGAAACGCAGATTACCTTCCCCAACCGGCACCTTGAATACGCCGGCACCTGGTATCTGTTCGCGGTCATCACGCCGATCATGCTTGGCTTCTGGCTGTGGCGTCAGCGGCGTCCCCGAAATCTTGCTCATGAGGAAAAGGACAATTAGGGTGCGTCCCGATGTCCAGGAGGGTGCTTTTCGAATGCAGTATGTCAGCACGCGCGGCCAGTCGCCCGCGCTCGGATTTTGTGACGTTGTGCTGGCCGGACTGGCGCGGGATGGCGGGCTCTATGTTCCTGCCGATTGGCCCCGGTTCACCCCCGAGGAAATCCACAATTTCGGCAACCGCCCCTATCAGGATGTCGCGCTCGCCGTTATCTCCAAATTCGTCGGCGATGAAATCGATCAGGCCGATCTCAAGGCGATGATCAAGTCCGCCTATGCCGGGTTCAATCATCCATCGGTTACCCCCTTGGTTGAACTCGAACCGGGCCACTTCGTCCTCGAGCTCTGGCACGGCCCGACGCTGGCCTTCAAAGACGTTGCCATGCAGTTTCTGGCGCGGGTAATCGATCACATCCTCGGTCAGCGCGGCGAGCGCGCGACAATTGTCGGTGCAACCTCGGGCGATACCGGTTCGGCGGCTATCGAGGCTTTCCGCGGCCGCCAGAACACAGACATCTTCATCCTTCACCCCAAGGGCCGTACCTCGGAAATCCAGCGCCGCCAGATGACCACGGTGCTCGATGACAACGTCTTCAACATCGCCCTTGAAGGCACCTTTGACGATTGCCAGGCAATCGTCAAAGCCATGTTCAACGATTTTGCCTTCCGCGATGGAGCGAAACTGAGCGGTGTCAATTCGATCAATTGGGGCCGCATCGCCGCGCAGGTGGTCTATTATTTCACTTCCGCGGTCGCGCTCGGCGCGCCGCACCGCAAGATCACTTTCGTGGTCCCGACAGGCAATTTCGGCGACATATTCGCCGGCTATGTCGCAAAGCGCATGGGTCTGCCCATCGAAAAACTGGTGATCGCCACCAATTCCAACGATATTTTGCGCCGTGCCGTAAAGTTCGGTCGCTATGACAAGCGTGGCGTGGCACAGACCGTCAGCCCCTCGATGGATATCGAGGTGTCATCGAATTTCGAGCGCCTGCTTTTTGAGGCGCTCGATCGCGATGGCGACAAGACCGCGGCGCTGTTTGCCTCGCTCGCCCAGTCGGGTGGATTTTCCATTCCCGAACCCGCACTCGACACGATCCGCGAGGAATTCGGGACGGGTATGGCCGATGAAACAGCCACCAGGACGATAATTTCCGACGTTCTGGCTCACTCCAAATATCTGATCGATCCGCATACGGCCGTTGGCGTCGCGGTCGCGCGCGGGTTCAATTTCGGGCATACGCCGCTCGTCACACTTTCAACCGCCCATCCGGCCAAATTTCCCGAAACGGTCGAGGCGGCAACCGGCCGGCACCCTGAACTGCCCGCTCACCTGGCCGACCTGGGAACCCGCGAGGAGCGGTTCACGGTGCTGGCCAATGACGAAACCGTCGTGAAAGACTATATCCGCGCCAAGACACGCGCCTGGGAGGACTGATTTTGACCGTACGCACAACGACCCTCGATAATGGGATGACCGTTATCACCGACGCCATGCCGCATCTGGAAAGCGCGGCGCTGGGCGTCTGGGTCAAGTCCGGTTCGCGAAGCGAAACCGAGCAGCAACACGGTGTCTCGCACCTTCTCGAACACATGGCCTTCAAGGGCACCAGCCGGCGCTCGGCCCGTGAGATCGCCGAGACCATCGAATCGGTGGGCGGCGACATCAACGCGGCGACCTCGATCGAGCATACCGGCTACTTCGCCCGCGTCCTCAAGGACGATGTGGCTCTCGCTGCCGATATCCTCGCCGATATCCTGCAGAACTCGGTTTTCGACGAGAACGAGTTGGCCCGCGAACAGCGCGTCATCTGTCAGGAGATCGGGGCCACCCACGACAATCCCGACGATCACGTCTTCGACCTGTTTCAGGAAGCTGCCTTTCCCGATCAGCCCATCGGGCGGACGATTTTGGGGACCGAAGGGTCGGTGCGCGGCTTCAACGCCGACACCATCCGCGCCTATATGGATCAGCACTATGTCGGCGACCAGATGGTCATTTCGGCGGCCGGAAACGTCAATCATGACGAACTGGTCGACCTTGCCAATGATCGCTTCCACCAGCTCAAGCGGACGGGCGCCCCGCTGCCCGAAAGGGCCAATTATGTCGGTGGCGAGTTCAAGGAAATCTCCGATCACGAACAGGCCCATATTGTTCTGGGACTGGAAGGCCGGGCATACAATTCCGATGGCTTTTATGCAGCCCAGATCCTTTCATCGATCCTTGGTGGCGGCATGAGCTCGCGGCTGTTCCAGGAAGTGCGTGAGCGTCGTGGCCTGTGCTATTCGGTTTATGCCTTCCATTGGGCATTCGCCGACAGTGGTGTGTTCGGAATCGCGGCGGCGACGGGGGGCGATGATGTGGAGGAACTCCTGCCCGTCATGCTTGAAGAGCTGCAGAAATCGACGCGCGACATCACAGACGCCGAAGTCAGCCGCGTCCGCGCGCAGATCCGGGCGGGCCTTTTGATGTCGCTTGAAAGCCCTTCATCCCGTGCCGGGCAATTGGCGCGCCAACAGATCCTGTGGGGGCGGCCCATTCCGCTCCAGGAAACCGTAGATCGCATCAACCGCATCGATGCCGAGCGCGTGCGTCACGTGGCAAGCCAGATGTTCTCTCAGGCAAAGCCCGCCATTGCGGGAATTGGTCCGGTGAAGGGCATCCCCGACTACTCCCAGGTCGTGGACAGTTTCAAATAGGGGCCGTCGCTCCATGTTCACCTTCGCCGCTATCCGCCAGACCACTCCGGAGATTCGTGGCGATGGTCTGGTGTTGCGCTCGCCGCGGCAGAACGACTATACGGCCTGGCGCAAGCTGCGGCTCGACAGCCGTACGTTCCTGACGCCTTTCGAGCCACGCTGGTCGGAGGCCGAACTTTCAAACAGGAGCTTTGCCGCCCGCGTGCGCCGCAACCGCCGCGATGCGCTCTACGGAACCGAGTTTTCGCTGTTCATTTTCACCCAGAACGGACGGCTGTCGACGTTGGTTGGGGGCATGACGCTGTCCAATGTCCGTCGACGAGCGTTTCAGAACGTCACGCTTGGCTATTGGATGGGCGAACAATTCGCGGGAAAAGGCATTATGACGCGCTCGGTTGCCCTGATCTTGCCGTTTGTGTTCGACAGCTTGAACCTTCACCGCATCGAAGCGGCCTGCCTGCCCGACAATACGGCATCGCGCCGTGTCCTCTCGGCCAATGGCTTTCGCGAAATCGGAATCGCCGAGAATTATCTGCAAATCAACGGCGAGTGGAGGGATCACATGCTGTTTGCACTGACGCGTGAGCACTACGACGATCTCGCCGGTTGAAACCTGCCGGCGCTTGATTGCCAAACGGCTCTAAATCCCGCTACCACTGGATGTTGAATTAGGATCGTTGATTAATGACGTTTAAGCCCCTCCGTTCTCTCGTCTTTCTGGCCGTGCTGTGTGCGGCACTGGCCGGGCTGGCGGGGCGGGCGGCCGCTTTTGAAGTCGTTACGATCCCCGAGGGTATAAACGCCGTCAATCTCGGCGCGGCGCTCGACGTCCTTCCGGGCGAAAACGGGCGCGTACAGATCAGCACCGCGCCGGGCGAAGACGGTATCATCCGCCGTATCGAAATCGTCTCGATAGCAGAGGGGGCCAATCCCAACTGGGCGGTCTTTGCGCTCCGCAACGAGAGCGACGTGCAGATCGAGCGCCTGCTCGTTGCACCCTATTTCCGGCTTCCGGGCTCGGGGGTATTCCACCCTGATCTTGGCTCGGCCCGCATAACGGCACTGACGCCCAGTCATGGCCTGCGCCCCGAACGCGTTCCCGATTCGGAGGCCGACGTCTTCGATGTGGTGATCGACCCTGGTGCCACAGTCACGCTCGTTGCCGAACTGCGGTCCGAAACGCTTCCCGAGCTCTATCTGTGGGAGCCCGATGCGTATCGCGACTACAAGAACTCCTTCACCCTGTTCCGGGGCACGGTTCTGGGCATTTCCAGCCTAGCGGCGGTGTTCCTGACCATAATGTTCGTGGTCAAGGGCAGGGGGGTCTTCCCGGCAACCGCGCTTCTGGCCTGGGCGGTGCTCGCCTACCTGCTTATCGATTTCGGCATATTCGGCCCATTGGTCGGGGTTTCGAACGCTCTGATCCAGCCTTTCCGGGCGGCGGCGGAGGCCGCGCTCGCCACAACCCTTTTTGCGTTTCTGTTCATCTATCTCAACCTGCACCGATGGCATTTCAGGTTCACCCACGTCGCCATGGGGCTTTCGGCTGTTTTCCTGGCGCTCTTTGTTTATGCGTTTTTCAATCCTGCCCTTGCCGCAGGTATCGCGCGCACGTCTCTGGCTCTGATCGGGCTGATGGGACTGTTCCTTGTCCTCTTGCTCTCGATTCGCGGCTATGATCGCGCCGTTCTTCTGGTCCCCACATGGGTCATCTATCTCGCCTGGTTGGCATATGCGTGGATGGTGGTTTCCGGGCAGGTTTCCAACGATATCGCGCAATCAGCGGTCGCCGGCGGTCTCGTTCTGATCGTGATGCTTCTTGGCTTTACCGCAGTCCAGCATGCCTTTTCAGATGGCCAGGTTTCCATCGGTGCATTGTCGGAAGTCGAGCGACGCGCGCTCGCCATGACCGGCTCGGGCGATTTCGTCTTCGACTGGAACATCGACCGTGACCGGGTGAACGTTTCCGATGAACTGGCCATTCGCCTCGGTGAGCGCAAGGGCGCGCTGCGTGGCGCCATCAAGCGCTGGCTCGACCGCGTCCACCCCGAAGACCGCGACCGGTTCCGCACAGCGCTTGACACCCTGATTGAACTCAAGCGGGGCAAGGTCAATTCCGATATCCGCATATCAGGCTTTGACGGCAGCTTTCGCGCCTTCCGCATGCGCGTCAAACCCGTGCTGGGTGGCGATGGTCAGGTCAATCGTATCGTGGGTACGCTCCAGGATGTGACTGACGAACGCGCCGGGCGCGATCGGCTGCTGCACGACGCGATCCACGACAGCCTGACCGGCCTTCCCAATCGCCAGCTTTTCCTCGACCGGCTCGAACGGGCGCTTTTGCGCTCGCGCGAATTCAGCGAGGTGAAGCCGGCGGTCTTTCTGATCGATCTCGACAAATTCACCGATATCGACGAACGCATCGGCCATATGGCGGCGGATTCGCTGCTTCTGGCGGTCTCGCGCCGCCTGTCGCGCCTGTTGCGGCCGCTCGATACGTTGGCGCGCATCTCGGGTGACCAGTTTGCCGTCGTTCTGCTCTCCGAACAGTCGGCCTCCAAGATTGCCGACATCGCCGAGCAGATGCGCAAGGCGCTGCGCAACCCGTTCAATTTCGGCGATCGCGACATGACGCTGACGGCTTCGATCGGCATCACCATCTATGACAACAAACCCGTCAAGGCCGAGGACGTGCTGCGCGATGCCGAATTGGCCATGCACTACGCCAAACGCCATGGCGGGGACCGGATCGAGGCCTTTCGTGCCGCAACGCGGTCGATCGCCGTTTATGCCCAGGCGCTCGAAGACGATCTCAAGGACGCGCTCGAACGCCGCGACCTCCAGCTTCTTTACCAACCCATCGTCGACATCCAGAACGAAAACCGCATTGTGGGTGCCGAGGCGCTCATGCGCTGGAACCACCCCGAACGCGGACAGGTCAGCCCCTCCGCCTTCATCCCGCTGGCCGAGCGCACCGGGCAGATCGAAAAACTGGGTCGCCTGGCCTTCGAGGAGGCAGCCGAACAGACGCGCCAATGGGTTTCGGCCATCAAACTACCGGAAAGCTTCTTCGTCTCGGTCAATCTTTCAGCCGCGCAATTGACCAGCGAAACCCTGCTCAACGACATGAAGACGCTCGTTGCCCAGCACAAATCGGTCGCCGGACACATGAAGCTCGAAATCACCGAAAGCCAGGTGATGGGCAATCCCGAACACGCCGTCTATATGCTCGAAGCCTTCAAGGAACTGGGGCTGGGTTTGGCGCTCGACGATTTCGGGACCGGGTATTCCTCGCTGTCCTATCTGCACCGTTTCCCGTTCGACACCATCAAACTGCCGGCGCCCTTCGTGCAGATCCGCGATGACAGCGGCATCTCCCATACCCAGATTCCAATAATCAATTCGGTGGTTTCGCTGGCCCGTGAACTCGATCTGGCCCTGATCGCCGAGGGGGTCGAGACTGAAGACGAAGTCGCCCGGCTCAAGAGCCTCAATTGCCGCTACGCGCAAGGGTTTACCTTCGGCGCGGCCATGCCAGGGGCTGAACTTTTGCGCCGCCTGCAGGCTCAAATTTCGGCAAAATAGCGCGCGCCGTGGTGTTCTCAGGCGTTGCCCGACACCGGGCTGAGTGTGGCGCGGGTCACGCCCAGAGCTGCCAGAGCCGCCTCGTACTTCTTGCTGGCCGGCAGGGAAAACAGCAATTCGTTTGAGGATGCCGCGGTCAGCCAGCCATTGTGACGCAACTCGTTTTCCAGTTGCCCCGCACTCCATTCACAATAGCCCAGCGCGAGCAGGCTGGCATCGGGTCCCTTGCCGGCCATCATGGCTCGCAGCACGTCGAGGGTTGCCGTCAGGCACACATCGCCATCCACGGCAAAAGAATTGCCATCACGGAAATAGTCGGAAGTGTGCAGAACGAAGCCTCGACTCGAATCGACCGGGCCACCCTTGAAAACATTCTGGTGCAGCAGCCGTTCGGGAATACGAATTTCATCGTCGTCGCCGTCGAGGTCGATTTCGGCGAGAATATCGGAAAGGTGCATGTCGTCCATAGGCTGGTTGACAACCAGCCCCATCGCACCATCGTCCCCATGCGCGACAAGATAAATCACCGCTTCGGCAAAGCGTTCGTCGCCAATGTCGGGCGTTGCGACCAGGAACTGTCCCTTGAGCGTGTCCATACCAACTCACTTTCTGTCCGCCGCTCTATAAACGTAAAGCTTTCCGGCCAGGTTTCAAATCCCCAACGATCACGAAGCGATGATCGAACCTCTCTTTCCCATGCCCAATTGCTTCGCTATTGATTTCAGCCATGAAAATCATAGCCGCCTTTCTTGCTGTTTCCGCCTTGGCGGGCCCTTGCATTGCCTCGGAAACCGATTGGGTGGAAGTTGCGCCAGAGGTTTCGGTGCGGCTCGTCTCGTCCGATATTCTGGATGATAGCGGTACGGTCTGGATGGGACTTGAAATCGACATGCCGCTCGATACCAAGACCTATTGGCGCGTGCCTGGGGAGACGGGGCTACCGTTGCTAATCGATACGGAAGGCTCGCAGTCCGTTGGCGGGCTGGAGATCAAATGGCCATTTCCGAAACGGGAAATTGCCGAAGGCTATCTCGATCACGCCTTTTACGGGCGCGTTCTTTTTCCGTTGGCGGTCACCGTAGAGGGGGATGCGCCGACGCTCGTTGCAGACATCACCATGGGTATTTGTTCCGATATCTGCGTGCCGGCCAATGCCCGCCTGGAAATCACCCCTCGGCTCGACGTCCCCGACGCTCCCAACGATTTTCGCATCCGGCAAGCGTTGGCTTCCGTTCCCTTGCCCCATGACGGCCAGGGCGTGTTAGGGGAGGCGCGGTTTGACACGAATGCCGAGGCCATTGTCGTCGATTTGCTGGACGCCGATTTCGACCACTCCTCGATGATCGCCGATATCGCTGATACCAATCTCGTTTTCGGCGAACCGGAAGTGGCGAAACCGGGGCAATTGGTCTTTGCGTTGCTCGGGCGTGCGGACCCGGACACCCTTGATGATGCGCAGGTGAGGTTCACCTTCGACAGCAACGAGGGCCCTTTCGAGATCTCGCGACCGCTGATGGCCTCCAATATCGCTCAATAGCCGACAAGCGCTTCGGTCAATCTCGACGCGGGTCGAGAATTCTCCTATGACAGAAACGACTCGAGTGCAGATGGACGCGATGGGCCAACCTTAGTCTGGCCGTATTCGTCCTGTGTCTGTCTTTCAACAGCGTGAGGACCTCCATGACAATTCAGCCCGGCCAGCCCATTGCTTCGGTGCCCGTAAAGCACGTGACCGAAGGCGGCGTTGAGGATTCGACCAGCGCCGATATTCTGGGCACCGGCACGGTGGTATTTTTCACGGTCCCCGGGGCGTTCACCCCAACCTGTCATCTCAACCACCTGCCCGGCTATCTCGCCGCCGCCGACCAGCTCAAGGCGGCCGGCGTCGACAAGATCGTTTGTGGCACCGTCAATGACCATCACGTGGTCAAGGCATGGGCCGAAGCCACCGGGGCACTTGGCACCATCGAATTTATAGCCGATGGTCTGGGCAAGCTTGCCGGTGCGCTCGGGCTTGAACGCGACTTGACGGGCGGCGGTCTCGGTGTGCGCTTCAACCGCGCCTCGCTGTTGATCCGCAACGGGAACGTTGAAATCGTAAATGTCGAGGGTGCGCCAGGCGAGGTCACAAGCTCGGGTGCGCCGGCCATGCTCGAAGCGCTCAAGGGCTAACGGATTGGGAGGGAAGGCGACTATGGTTCGCTCGGTCATGCGTATGGCGGCAGGCACGGCATTGGCCGCGCTTCTGGCCGGATGTTCGATGGGCTCGATGTTCGGCGGCAGCGACGATGCGAGCTACGCCAATATCAATGCCAGCCAGACCCAGGTCGCCCAGGCTGCAAGCGGAGCCATGCCGGCCATCGCCACGGAATGCCCCCCGATCCGCATACGCGAGGGCGCGGAATTTTACCGTACCTATGCGGGCAATCGCACGTCGGATCCCACCGCTTTGCGCTATCAGGGCGTGCTCGACCGCGTTTCGCGCAATTGCGTCGTCTCGAACGGTGTCATCACTGTTCAGATGGGCGCCGTCGGCCGCGTCATCGTCGGGCCCTCGGGCGGCGATGGAAACATCACCATGCCGCTGCGCTTTGCCGTTCAGCGCGACGGGCTGGCCGTTTTCTCCCAGCGCTATGACGTCGCCGTCGCGGCCAGTTCTTCAAGTGCCAACGAATTCAGCCAGACTGTGGAAAATGTCGCCATCCCCTATGTGGGCGGCGAGCAGATCACCATTTTCGTGGGCTTTGATAACTAGAGCGTTGACGGAGCCGGGACTTTCTTTCATGGTCCGGCCATCAGCGGGAGAGACCCTGGCCGTAAAGGCCGGGGCGCCGAAGGAGCAACCGCCCCGGAAACTCTCAGGCACAAGGGACCGCTGAGCCTGTAACAAGTCCAATGGCAGATATAGCCATTGCGCAAGTTGGCAGGCGAAAGAGGTTGGGCGCGACCTGCGCGAGCAGGCTGGGTTCCCGCCAGAACTCTGGAAAGCGGAAGCGTCAGCTTCCCACCGACGGGTGTAGCCGGGTCTTGTGGCAAGCAAGCCGCCCGGGAAATCTCTCAGGTTGACCGACAGAGGGGGCACTACGTTACGATGCATTTTCCAATGCGTCGTTGTGTGGTGCCGTCCATCGTGTAACCGGAGAGACCGATATGGCCGCAGGGGCCCAGACCGACCTACTCAAAACGGCGCTTTATGATCGGCATGTCGATGCCGGCGGCAGGATGGTCGAGTTCGGCGGCTATGCGCTGCCCGTCCAGTATGCCGGGATCGTTGCCGAGCACAATCACACGCGGGAAGCGGCCAGCCTTTTCGACGTCTCCCATATGGGGCAGGTCGTCGTAACCGGCCCCGATCACAAAACGACAATTGCGGCTCTGGAGGCACTCACGCCCGCAGATCTGGCGTCGCTCGAGCCCGGCCAGATGCGCTATACGGTGCTGCTCAATGACGAGGGCGGTATCGAGGACGATCTCATCATCACCCGCCCTGCCAAAGAGCAGGAGCCTGATGGCGTGATGTATATGGTGGTCAACGCCGCCCGCAAGCATCACGACCTCCAATTCATCCGCGCCAAGGCGACCGCCGAAGTGACGTTCGATCTGCGTGACGATCTTGCGCTCATTGCGCTGCAGGGCCCGCGCGCTGCCGAAGCGCTCGGCAAGCACTGTGAGATTACCGAAAAACTCGGCTTCATGCAGGCCGGTCCGACGGTGATCGGTGGCATCGCGGCTAACGTCTCGCGTTCGGGCTATACAGGCGAAGACGGATTTGAACTCTCGGTCGCCAATAAAGACGCGCCCGCGCTTTTCGATCTGCTGGTCGCCGATCCGCTGGTCGAACCGGCCGGGCTCGGTGCGCGCGACAGCCTGCGGCTGGAAGCTGGGCTTTGTCTCTACGGCCACGATATGACCGATACCGTCGATCCGGTTTCCGCCAGCCTTTTGTTTGCCATCGGCAAGCGCCGGCGCGCCGAAGGTGGCTTTACCGGCGCCGATGCGGTGCTTGCACGGGTCGCGTCTGGCCCCGACGATAAACGGGTGGGCATCCGTTTCGAGGGCCGCCAGCCCGTGCGCGAGGGTGCCGAACTGGTCGATGCCGGCGGCACGGTCATCGGCAAGATCACCTCGGGCACCTTTGCACCCACGGCCCAGGCTTCCATCGCCATGGGCTACGTACCCGCCGAGATCGCCAAAGAAGGCGAGCCTGTCACCGCCATGGTGCGCGGCAAGCCCATCGCCGGCACCATCGCCAAAATGCCTTTCGTTCCACAGCGCTACTATCGCAAACCGGCCTGATCCAGAGGGACCTCACAATGACCACTCGCTATACAACCGACCATGAATATGTCCGCGCCGAAGGCAAGATCGGCACAGTTGGCATTTCGAGCTTCGCCCAGGAGCAACTCGGCGACATCGTGTTTGTCGAGCTGCCCGCGGTCGGGGCCAGCTTCAAGAAGGGCGAAGAAGTTGCCGTCGTCGAATCGGTCAAGGCCGCTTCGGAAATCTACGCCCCGGTTTCCGGCACGGTGACGGAGATCAATGAGACTCTCTCCGACGAGCCGGGCCTGATCAATTCCGACCCGGCCGCTGCTGGCTGGATCTTCAAGCTCGAGCTCGCCGACGAGGCCGAGCTCGAGGGCCTCATGGACGAAGCCGCCTACGCCGATCATACAGCCTGACCTTCTCGATCCGAACCGGAGCCGCGATGCGCTATCTCCCCCATTCCGCCGCCGACCGCCAGCACATGCTGGCCGCGATCGGTGCGTCTTCCATCGATGATCTGTTCGCCGCGGTGCCCAAATCGGTGCTCGGCACGTTCAGCCCCGATCTGCCCGACCATCAGCCTGAATTCGCTGTCGAGGCGCATATGCGCGGGCTGGCGAAAGCCAATCACGCCGCAGGCGACGGCCCGTTCTTTGTTGGCGCGGGCGCCTATCGTCACCACGTTCCGGCTACTGTCGATCATCTGATCCAGCGCTCGGAATGGCTCACCGCTTACACGCCATACCAGCCGGAAATCTCCCAGGGCACGCTCCAGATGCTCTTTGAGTTCCAGACCCAGGTCGCAAACCTGACCGGCATGGATGTGGCCAACGCCTCGATGTATGACGGCTCGACAGCGACCGCCGAGGCGGTCCTGATGGCGCGCCGCATCACCAAAAAGAACAAGGTTTTCCTCTCCGGCGGCCTGCATCCACAATATCGCGACACCGTCGTTACCTACCTCTCGGGAGAGGAGGGACTGGAATGTCTTTCCCCCTCGCCCGAAGGGCAGGGCGATATTGTCGACCACATCGATGACGACACCGCCGCCATCGTCATCCAGACCCCCGATTTCTACGGCCACCTTCGCAACGTCTCGGCGCTGGCCGAAGCAGCTCATGAAAAGGGCGCGCTACTGATCGTGGTCGTCACCGAAATCGTCTCGCTGGGCCTTCTCGAAGCACCGGGCGCCCTTGGCGCCGACATAGTGGTTGCAGAGGGGCAGTCCCTGGGCAATCCGCTGACCTTTGGCGGGCCCTATGTCGGGCTTCTGGCCTGCCGTGAGAAATTCGTGCGTCAGATGCCGGGCCGCTTGTGCGGGGAAACGATCGATGCCGACGGGAAGCGCGGGTTCGTCCTCACGCTCTCGACCCGCGAACAACATATCCGCCGCGAAAAGGCGACGTCCAACATCTGCACCAATTCCGGTCTGTGCGCGCTGGCATTCACCATCCACCTCTCGCTTCTGGGCGAAAGGGGGCTGACACGGCTTGCCAAACTCAATCATTCGCGCGCTATCGCGCTTGCCGATATGCTGGAGGCCGAAGGGGTCGAGGTTCTCAATAAGACGTTCTTCAACGAAATGACCGTCCGCCTGCCGGTTCCCGCAGTCCCCGTGGTCGAGGCACTGGCAGCAAAGGGCATTCTCGCCGGGCTGCCGGTCTCGCGGCTTGAACCGGGCAAGCCCGGTGTCGAAAATCTTTTGATCCTCGCTGCGACCGAACTGACCACCGACGCCGATATCTCCGCGCTTGTCGATGCGCTGAAGGGAGAAATTGCATGAGCATGAACACCCAGGGTCGCCCCACAACACCCGGTGGCACAGGTGGCGCCGCCAATTCAGGGCCCGCCGCTCTGCTCCCGACCGAGCCTCTGCTCTTTGAGATTGGCGATCGTGATCATTCGGGCGTCGACCTCCCCGATGTCGAGGTGCCCGACGATCGGCTCGGCGGCCTGCGCCGCAAGAGCGAACTCGACCTTCCCGGTCTCACCGAGCCCGAAGCCATGCGCCATTACGTGCGCCTGTCGCGACGCAATTATTCGATCGATTCGGGCATGTACCCGCTCGGCTCGTGCACAATGAAGCACAACCCCCGGCTCAATGAAAAAATAGCGCGGCTGCCCGGTTTCGCCGATATCCATCCCCTCCAGCCCGTTTCGACGGTGCAGGGTGCGCTCGGCGTCATGGAGCAGCTTAGCCACTGGCTGATGGAACTGACCAACACCGCCGCCGTGGCGCTGTCGCCCAAGGCCGGCGCGCATGGCGAGTTGTGCGGCATGATGGCCATCAAGGCCGCCCATGAGGCAAAGGGGCAGGGGCACCGCAAGATCGTGCTTGTCCCGGAAAGTGCCCATGGCACCAATCCGGCGACGGCGGCATTCCTCGGCTATGCGGTCAAATCCATCGACGCCAATGCGCATGGGACGGTCGACGTCGAGGCCGTCAAGGCGGCGCTCACCGATGATGTCGCGGCCATCATGCTGACCAATCCCAACACCTGCGGCCTGTTTGAATCCCAGATTATCGAGATCGCCGCCGCCGTCCACGACGCAGGCGCCTATTTCTATTGCGATGGCGCCAATTTCAACGCCATCATGGGCGTGGTGCGGCCGGGCGATCTGGGCATCGACGCCATGCACATCAACCTGCACAAGACCTTTTCGACGCCTCACGGCGGCGGAGGACCGGGCGCTGGTCCGGTGGTGTTGTCTGAAGCATTGGCGCCTTTCGCGCCGGTGCCCTTCCTGCGCAGGGACGGGCAAGGGATCGAGCTTGTCGAACATGTCGAACATGTCGAAGCCGAAGCATTCGGGCGTCTGACGGCCTTCCACGGCCAGATGGGCATGTATGTGCGGGCCCTCACCTATATGCTGAGCCACGGTGCCGACGGGCTGGCGCAGGCGGCGCGCGATGCGGTACTCAATGCCAATTACCTCAAGGCCCGGCTCGAAGATCTCTTCTCGGCGCCCTTCAACGGCCAGCCGGTCATGCACGAAGCCCTGTTCGATGACGAATTCCTCAAGGGAACCGGTGTTTCCACTCTCGATTTCGCCAAGGCGATGATCGACGAGGGCTTCCATCCGATGACCATGTATTTCCCACTGGTCGTGCATGGCGCCATGCTGATCGAGCCCACGGAAAGCGAGTCGCTCCAAACCCTCGACGCCTTCGTTGCGACCATGCGCGAGTTGGCCGAAGATGCCCGGTCCGGCAATGCCGAACGCTTCACCTCGGCCCCCGTGCGGGCGCCTTTGCGCCGGCTGGACGAGACCCGTGCAGCCCGCCAGCCACGCCTGAAATGGACCGCGCCGGACGACGCCCTTCAAGCGGCGCAATAGCAATTGAGCCTTCCCGCCATCGCAGGGAAGGCAAAAACACCTTTGAACGAAACGCCAAACCCCTTAAACTTCGACGGCACTAGTCGGAGGGCGTCAATGTCGAATATGAAGTCCCACGTGCTTGAAACCTTCCGGTTTCAGGCCGAGGCCTGCCGAAGTCTGGGCTCCCCTTTCACCGCTACCCTTTGCGATCTGCTCGCCGATAGGCTGACCGAATCGTCGCGATTCGGTGCGCGAATCCTCAACTGGCCCGAATCGGCGCGCGCCGATGCCATTGCCCTGCGAGCCACCGGCGCGCTCCATGCGCTGGTCCGCTCAGGCCGGGCTCGCGACCTCGCTTCGCTCTATCCGCCGCTGGAGGCGAAATCCGATCAGCTTTGGGACGCCATTGAGACGGCTATCGAAAAGCACGACGATTTCCTGCACGATTTTCTCGACAGTCCGCCCCAGACAAACGAGGTTATGCGCTCTTCGGCTTTGCTCGGCATGGCGCTGCGGCTTGCCGAACGGCTTGAGATGCCTTTGGCGCTCTATGAGATCGGCGCCAGTGCCGGGCTGAATCTGGCTTTTGACACCTACCACTACGCACTCGGCGAAGACCGGGAGTGGGGCGAGGCCAATGCACTGGTCAATATCGAGAGTGAGTGGCGCGGCCATGTTCCCCCGCTCGAGGTGGAGCTTGAGATCGTCAGCCGGCAAGGCTGTGATCGCAACCCGCTCGACCCGCACACTCCCGAAAGCGTCGAGCGCCAGCTTGCCTATATCTGGGCCGACCAGCACAACCGCATCGGCCGCGTCTCGGCTGCTCTGTCGGCGGCGGCATCTCGCCCTTACAACGTCGAACGTGCCGATGCCGCCGACTGGGTTGAAGAAAAGCTGGCCGAAACGCCCCAGGCCGGCGTTGCCCGTGTATTTTTTCATACCATCGTCTGGCAATATCTGCCCAAGGCGACCAAAGTCCGGATCAGCGAGGCCTTCGAAGCGGCTGGCGCCAACGCCACCGCCGAAACGCCGCTGGTCTGGATGTATATGGAGGCCGAGGACCATCCCGCCGGCGCCGTGCTCAAGCAGACCGTGTGGCCCGGTGGCGAAAAGGAAACGGTCGGGCTTTCCGACTATCACGGGCGCTGGGTCGACTGGACGTAAAAAGACGGCCCGGGAGTACGTCCTGGGCCGTCTTTACCTGATTGCAGCACAGCTTAGTCGAGCGCGGCGACCGCGATAATTTCCACGCGCAGATTGGGCGAAGCCAGCCGGGCCTCATAGCAGGCGCGGGCCGGGGGATTGGCCGGATCGATCCACTTGTCGTAAACCGAGTTCATCGCCGAAAAATCGGCGATGTTGGTCAGCAGCACCTGCACCGACAGGACCTTGGACTTGCTCGACCCGGCTTCGGTCAGCAGCGCATCGATTTTTTCGAGCACCTGGGCGGTCTGGGTTTCGATGGTGGCAAATTCGTCCTTGGCCACCTGTCCGGCGAGATAGAGCGTATTGCCATGCTTGACGGCCTGGCTCATGCGCGGCCCAGAATGAAGGCGTTCTATGGTCATAAGGTTCTTTCCTTGTCCTGATACAAAAACGGGCCCCGTAGGGCCCGTGGATCGGTCGGCGAAACCGGTTCAGTTGAGCCGGTTGGCTACGTCCTTGATCGACTGGTCGACAAGCGCGCCGCCATTGTCCTTGACCTGATCGGCAAGGATAAGGCGAGCGGCTTCGATCGCCACATCGGCGGAGCGGGCGCGGACATCTGCCAGCGCCTGGGCCTCGGCCTGGGCAATCTTGTCTTCGACGGCCTTGGTGCGACGGGCGACCATGTCCTCAAGCGCGGCTTCCGCTTCGGCGGTCATGCGCTCGGCTTCTTCCTGCGCGGCGGCGACGATCTCTTCGGCTTCGCCTTCGGCGGCCTTGCGCTTGCGCTCATATTCGGCAAGCAGGGCCTGGGCTTCCTCACGCAGACGCTTGGCCTCGTCCAGATCGGCTTCGATCCTGGCGATACGGCTGTCGAGTGCCTTGGTGACGAAACCGGGGACCTTGAAATAGATCACGATCCCGAAAAAGATCAGCAGCGCGATAAAGGCCCAGAATGTGGCATCGAGTTCCATGTCGGACTACTCCTTGCTGGCCTTGGCAACCGCATCGCGGGCAGCCTTGACGGGGACCTTGCCGACGAGTTGGGCGACAACCGCCTGGGCGGTGTCCGCGGCGATTTCGTCCACATGTCCCATGGCTTCAGCCTTGGTCGTTGCAATCCGCTCTTCGGCCGATGCAACCTTTTTGGCGAGATTGGCTTCGACCTTGGACCGGGCCGTGTCGAGCTTGGTCTTGTTTTCGGCCCGGGCGGCTTCCGCGATGCTATGGGCGTTCGAACGGGCCTCGGCCAGCGCCGCTTCATAGGAAGCGATGGCCTGGTCGGTCTTCTGGCGCAGGCGCTCGGCCTCGGCCAGATCGCCTTCGATCCGGTCGCGGCGTTCTTCGAGGATTTCGCCGATCCGCGGCAGCGCCAGCTTTTTCATGACGAAATAGAGCGCGGCAAACGTGATGGCCAGCCACAAGAGCTGGGAAGGGAATGTTGTCGCATCGAACGGAGGAAACACGCCGGTGACGTGTTCTTCGCCATGCGCACCGACCACTTCGTGGGTTTCGCCGTCCGGAGACTCTTCGAGCGAAATGATGTGGTCTTCGAGTGGCTCGACGGCCTCCTCGAGAGCGGTTTCCTGTGCCTGGACCTGGCTAATCATGCGCTATCCGCCAATTGAAAAGTCTGGTGCGCCGGCAAATGCCGACACATGGCAAGGCAGCCGAAGCGTGCTCCGGCCGCCTTCATAATCTGCTGTTGCGGAAATTAGACCGCGAACAGGAGCAGAAGGGCAACCAGAAACGAGAAGATGCCCAGAGCTTCGGTCACGGCAAAGCCGAAGATCAGGTTACCCGACTGGCTGGGAGCCGCCGACGGGTTGCGCAGCGCACCCGAGAGGAAATTCCCGAAGATGTTGGCCACGCCAATGGCGGCGCCGGCCATACCGAAACATGCAATGCCTGCACCGATGTACTTTGCGGCTTCAGCTTCCATTTTGTGATCCTTTCAAAGCCTTGGAACTTAACGAGGTCTAGTGGAGATCAATGCGAAGGATGGATCGCATCGTTGAGGTACATGGAGGTCAGCACGGCAAAGACGTAAGCCTGCACGGCCGACACCATGAATTCGAGAGCTGTGAGCGCCACGCCCATGATGAGCGGCAGCACGGCACCTGCGACGCCGACGGCCCCAAGGGACGCAAGCGAAACGACAAAGCCGGTGAACACCTTGAGCGTGATGTGTCCGGCCAGCATGTTGCCGAACAGACGAACCGAGAGCGAAATCGGACGCGAGAGGAACGAGATGACCTCGATCGGCGTCACGATGGGAATGATGTAGCCCGGCACGCCCGAAGGCACGAAGAGTTTGAGGAATTTCGGACCGTTCTTGATGAACCCGTAGGCCACGACCACGGTCATCACCAGCATGGCAAGCGCGAACGTCACGATGATCTGGCTGGTGAAAGTATAGAAATAGGGGATCATGCCGAACATGTTCCCGATGAAGATGAAGGTGAACAGCGAGAACACGAAGGGGAAGAACTTCATCCCTTCCGAACCCGCGCCACTTCGCACCATGTTGGCTACGAACTCGTAGGCCATCTCGCTGGTCAGTTGCCAGCGGTTGGGAACCAGGCCGCGCCCACGCGTCGAAAGGATAAGATATGCGCAGATGGTGACAGTGGTGAGCACCATGAACAGCGAGGAATTGGTGAATGAGAGCGTAATGCCGCTCCCCTCGGTGCCGTCGCCGCCGATGGTCCCGAAGGTGAAGATGTCATAGATGACAAACTGGTGAATCGGATCGTTCGCCAAGGTCCTAAAGCCCCTATCTCGCCCTTCAGTCCACACTATCCGCATCACTCGATGCGGTCTTATCTGCATTCAGTTCTGCCACTACACGAGTGACATTCACAATTCCAGCGGCAAAGCCCACCATGAACATGATGAGCAGCGCCCATGGGCTGGTCCCTGCGAACATGTCGATCAGGTATCCGATACCCGACCCCACAAGGATAGCCGCAACAAATTCGGCGCCGATTCGCAAACCGCGTGCCAGCGTCGACATGTCGCCCTGCCGGGATGCTTGCTGGCTGCCATTGGCGGCCGCGCGCGCTTCCTGGGCCTTCCTGATCCGCGCCGCCAGTTCGGATGTTTCCGATTGACGCGGGGAATCCCCGTTTCCAGCCGGTTTGTCGTCGGGATTGGTCACTTCAAAACCACCGCTCCAGCCCAGCCGGACACCCGGCAAGAGGGTGCCTTCAAAGTCGCGCGCACCATAGTTGCGGCTCCCCAAGGTGTCAAGCTGCTCGCGTAGCCAAAAAAGAACATGAAATCAAATAGTTAAAGGATAATGAGAGGGGTGCGGCATCGCGTCAACGCTTCCATTGTGGTGACACGATGGCAGGGGTAGGGGATTCTCTACCCGCCTCAGGCGATGGCGACGAGCCCCAGCAGTCCGCCGGCGATTGCGATGTTGGACATGAAGACGCCGAACAGGGCGGAGCGCTCGGGCTCGGCCTTGTCCCAGAAATTGACGAGCATGATCGTGGCGGTCGCGGTAAAGACGATAAGGCCCAACGCCGAATACGGCACGAAAAGTCCCAGGGCCAACGTGATACCGAGCGCGACCTGATAAATCGACCCGGCAATCAGAACGGCCTTTGCCTGCGGGACGCCACGAGCCGTCATGGCACCGGCGATGGGACCGAGCGCCCAGAAATGGCGCAGCCCGCCCACGATGAACAGCGAACCCATCATCAGCCGTGCAACGATCAGCGCGGCATCGGCCAGTTGTTCGGTCATCAGCTTGCCTCGAGAAAGGTTTCTGCGGTGCGCAGGTCCACTGAAACGAGCTGGCTCACGCCGCGCTCGGGCATCGTGACCCCGAACAGCCTGTCCATACGCGCCATGGTGATGGGGTTATGGGTGATGACCACAAAGCGCGTGTCGGTGCGCTGGCGCATGGATTCAAGGAGATTGCAGAATCGCTCCACATTGGCATCGTCCAGGGGCGCATCCACCTCGTCGAGCACGCAGATCGGTGCGGGGTTGGTGAGAAACACGGCAAATATCAGGCTCATCGCGGTCAACGCCTGCTCACCGCCCGAAAGCAGCGTCATGGTCTGGGGCTTCTTGCCCGGCGGCTTGGCGATGATCTCCAGACCCGCCTGCAGCGGGTCATCGCTTTCAACGAAGGTCAGTTCGGCGGTGCCACCTCCGAACAGTGTGGTGAACAGCTCGCGGAAATGGGTGTTGACCTTCTCGAAGGCCTCGTTGAGCCGGGCGCGGCCCTCACGATTGAGGTTGGAAATGCCGGTACGCAGCTTGGCGATCGCCGCAATCAGGTCCTCGCGGTCGGTCACCATCTTGTCGAGCTTGTCCTGAACCTCCTCGGCTTCCTGCTCGGCCATCAGGTTCACGCCGCCCAGCCGCTCGCGCTCGGCCTTGAGCCGGTCGACGCGGGCCTCCGTTGCCTTTTCGTCGGGCAGGGCCGCTTCGGGCCTGATTCCGGCGGCCTCTGCCGTCTTGTCGGCGGAAATTCCAAGAGTTTCGGCGATCTGGCGCTCGATCTGCTGACGGGTGGCCATATTGCCCTTGAGCCGTTCTTCGACGCGCGCCATTTCGGCACGGGTGTCGGCCAGCCCCTCGGCAGCCAGCCGTGCGGCCTTGTCGGCCTCGCGAAACGCGCCCTGGGCTTCGTTCAATTTGTCCGACGCCCGCTTGCGGGCATATTCGGCATCCTCGATCTGGTCTTCGAGTTCGGCCCGCTTGGCATCGAAAGCATCCGGCGTGGCATTGAGTTCGGAAATCTGGGCCTCGATTTCGCCCTTTCGGCGCTCGAGCGTTTCGATCTGACTTTGCGCGCCGGCCCGCCGCCGTTGCCAGCTTTCCAGTTCCTGTCCAATTCGCGACAGCCGCGAAGTGCGCATTTGCGACGCGCTTTCAAATCCGGCCAGCCGCACCCGCGCCTGCTCTGCGGCCTCGCGCAGATTGGCCAATGCCCGCTGGCGCGTTTCGGCTTCGCGCACCGCATCGCCCTCGGCTCCGAGTTCTTCCAGGGCGGCGCGCGCTTCGTCGGCAACCGCCACAGCCTCGGCGAGGTTTTCCTCGATCCGCGCGCGGGATTCGGCGAGCGCGCCGCGCCGGGCGGTCAATTCGGCGAGATTTTTGTGTGCTGCGTCGACACCCGCCTGCGCTGCCGCGATGCCGCGCTGTGCCTCACGCCATGCCGCCCGGCGCGTGGTCTCCATTTCGCGCGTTGTCTCGACCCGGCTACGAAGATTGGCAATCGATTCCACAGCCCGGTTGCGCGTGGCACGCAGCCCGGTGATTTCGCTGTCGAGTTCGGCAAGCCGGTTGCGTTGTGACAATCTCTGCGCCGCCGCGCTCGGTGCGTCGGGTTTGGCAACGAACCCGTCCCAGCGCCACAACCCACCATCACGACTGACCAGCCGCTGTCCCGGCTTGAGCAGGGCCATCAACCGGGCGCCATCTGCCGCGTTATCGACGATGCCGATCTGGTCGAGACGCCGCTTGAGCAGATGCGTGCCCGAAACTTGACTCGAAAGCGCTGTCACGCCCTCAGGCAGCGCAGGATCGTGGGGACCGGTACTTTCCGTCCAATAAAGCGGCGCCGCGGTATCGTCCGAGGCTTCAAGGTCGTCACCGAGTGCGGCCCCCAGTGCCGTTTCCATTCCCGGCGCGACCCGCAGCGCATCGACAATCGCCGGCCACAGTGAGCCCCCATCGACATTGAGCACGCGGGCCAGCGTTTCAGCCTCGCTTTCGAGGCGATTGAGCCGGCCTTCGATATCGGCCAGTTGCGGCTGGGCCGCTTCAAGTGCGGCAACCGCCTCGCTGGCCTCGATCTCGGCGGTTTCCACTTCCGCCTCAGCAATGGCGAACGCCTCGAGAACCTCGTCGAGCCTTGCCTGACGTTCCGCAACCGTGTGGTCCGCCGCCAGGCTTTCTTCAAGCGCCGCAACATCGCGGGCGATGTCCGATTGCTGGCTTTCCAGCCGTGCAACACGCTGGCCGGCTTCCTCGGCGGCGCGGGTGGCCTGCGTGCGTTGTGCGCGTATTGCCGCAACCGCATCGGCTGCCGATCGGGCCGCGGCTTCCGCCTCGTCAAGCGCAGCGCGGGCTTCATCGGCCTGGGCGCGCGCCATTTCGCTCGCCTCGTTTTCCGCTTCCGCGGTTTCCGCCAGCTCGAGCCGCTCGCCCTCGAGCGTTTCGATCAGCCCCTCACTGTCCACGATCAGTGCCGCTTCGCGCGCGATGTCCGTATCGATCTGCTTGAGCCGGTCGTCGAGTTCGGCTCGCCGCGAATTGGCCCGCCGCAATTCGTCCTCGAGCTGGCCGCGCAAAATGGTCAGTCGCTGCAATACAGCCCCCGCCGCCGCATCGGCATCGCGCAAGGGCTGCAATTCGGCATCCATGGCCTCGACGAGTTTTTTGGCCTGGTGTTCGAGGTGGGAGGCTTCGGCCAATTGGTTGACGAGCCGTCCCTGCTGGGCTTCGGTTTCTTTCTCGGCGTAGCGCGTCTGAACCCAGCGGATATGATAGAGCGTCGCCTCGGCTCGCCTTATGTCGCCCGAAAGAGCCCGATAGCGCGTCGCCTGCCGCGCCTGGCGCTTGAGCGTTTCTAGCTGCACCTCGACCTGGGCAATGATGTCATCGACCCGTTCAAGGTTCTGTTCGGCTGCCCGCAAACGCAATTCGGCCTCGTGCCGCCGCGAATGCAATCCGGAAATTCCCGCCGCCTCTTCGAGCAACGCCCGGCGCTGGGTCGGCTTAGCCGCGATCAGTTCCCCGATCTGGCCCTGTCGTACAAGGGCAGGGGAGTGCGCGCCGGTCGACGCGTCGGCAAACATGAGCTGCACGTCGCGCGCCCGCACGTCGCGCCCGTTGATGCGATAGACCGAGCCCTGTTCGCGTTCGATGCGGCGGGAAATTTCTATCGTGTCCGCTGTGTTGAAGGCCTGCGGCGCGGTGCGGTCGGAATTGTCGAGAACGACTGTGACTTCCGCCGAATTGCGGGCCGGACGATTGCCCGAGCCCGAAAAAATCACGTCATCCATGCCCGAGGCGCGCATGGCCTTGTACGAGCTTTCGCCCATCACCCAGCGCAGCGCTTCAACGAGATTGGATTTTCCGCATCCGTTCGGTCCCACAACCCCGGTGATTCCAGGTTCGAGGACGAGTTCGACGGGATCGGTAAAGGATTTGAAGCCTAAGAGCTTGAGGCGCGAAAATTTCATTCCGCGCCTCGAAAAAGGGCGGAGTTAGAGGCGATTCTCGATTTCGGCGGAAAGCCCTGCATAGTCAGGTGTGCCCTCGAACCTGTCCCCATTGATGTAGAAAGTCGGCGTGCCCTGCAGCCCGAATTCGTTGAGCGCCTGCTCGCGGGTCGCTTCGATAGCAGCCAACATTTCCTGGTCGGTCAAGACTTCCTCGAACCTTTCCTGTGTAAAGCCGTACTGCTCGGCGATTTCGAAGATCGCCTGGCGCGGATTCTCGCTCGCCGCCCACACATTCTGGCTTTCCATATAGGCGCCGAGAATCTCGTTGTACTGCTCACCCGAGGCCTCGGCGACCATGAACACGGCAAGGTCGAGCACGTTGCGGCGGAACGGCCGGGCAATGAAACGGATGCGCCCGGTGTCGATATATTCCTCTTTCAACTGTGGTAGCGCCGTCATGTGGAAGTTGGCGCAATGGGGGCAGGTCGGCGAGACATATTCGACAACTGTAACCGTGGCATCGATCCCGCCCATCGGGCGGTCAGCCAGCGGCGGATTGTTGATTGCATCGCCATTGATCGGCTCGATCGCCGATCCGTCATAGAGCGCCACATCGCCATCCGGCTCGGCTTCGGTGACGACATTGGCGTTCACCTCGGCCTCGGCGCCAGACTCGCTGCAACCGTAAATGAGCGTGGCAAGCCCGACACTGGACCCGGCGATCAGCAGACTTCTGCGATTGAGCGACAATGGTTTGCTCCTTAATGTCTCAACAAATTATGGCGCACACTACACGGCGCGATTCCGGCGGCAAGGGGGCAGGGCGTTCACATGCCGGTGAAAACTTGCATATTTCGACCGAAAGCCGGCCCGGACACTAATTGCTGCGCTTTCCCAAGACGCCGCGGCCCAGCTTTGCCAGAGCCTCGCGCAATCCTTCATCCTCGATGCCGCCCGTCTGGGCCCTTATGCTGTCGATGGCCGCGCGTGGCAAAGTCCGGGGCGGATCGGGCTGTTGCATTCCGGCCGTCAGCGGCATGGCCGAGAGGCGGACCGATCCCACGATCAGATATCCGAAATAGCGATTGACCGCCGCTGCGATCGCCTGGCCCTCATGGCTGAGCGCCAATCCATGGCCCTCAAGGCACCGCAAATGCAGTACGGCCCCCTCCGGATCGGGCCGATCGCGGCGTGGCCAGACCAGCTTGTCGGGCAGTGAAATCTTGTCCCAGGGCGGGGGCGCAATGGTGTGCCAATGGGCGATGAGGTCGCGGCTCGCAAACCCGCGCTTCTTGAGCGCCGGATCGAGCGCGTTGCCGATCATGTCGCCCAGTTGCACTGTGCGATTGCTGCGCTTTGGCGTTGAAGATTTTCTGGCCATGCTTGCGCCAATGTCCTTTGGCTCTGTAGGTGTTCATTATGGCCCAGACCACTTCTATGCAACACTCTGAAATCGCCGCCATCGATGCGGGCGCGGTTCTGCGCTGGTATGACCGTCACGCGCGCTATCTGCCCTGGCGCGTTTCGCCCGCCGACCGGGCAAAGGGCGCAAAGCCCAATCCCTATTTCGTCTGGCTGAGCGAAATCATGCTCCAGCAGACAACAATCGCCGCCGTGCGCAAATATTTCGCGGCCTTCACGAGCCTCTGGCCCACGGTCGAGGATCTTGCCGCCGCGCCGCTCGATGATGTGCTCGTGCAATGGGCGGGGCTCGGCTATTACGCCCGCGCGCGCAATCTTCACGCCTGCGCCGTCGCTGTTGTGGCCCATCATGGTGGTGTATTTCCGAAAACGGCGTCGGCGCTGCGCGATCTGCCCGGCATAGGCGATTACACAAGCGCCGCCATCGCCGCCATCTGCCACGACGAGCAGGTGGCGGTGATCGATGGCAATGTCGATCGCGTGGTCGCCCGTTATCTTGCTCTTCCCAGCCCCGTGCGCGAGGAAAAGCCTCTCGTCCGCGCCACGGTCCAGCATTCCGTTCCCCCTCGCGCTGGCGATTTCGCGCAGGCGATGATGGACCTGGGCGCCACAATCTGCGCGCCGCGCCGCGCGAATTGCCTGTTATGTCCGCTCGAGCCCGACTGCCTGGGCACCAAAACCGGCAATCCGCTCGCCTTTCCGGTCCCGCCCAAAAAGTCCGAAAAACCCCGCCGGCATGGTCACGCCTTCATCATCCGGAATCCGAACGGCAAGGTCTTCCTTCGCCAGCGCGGGCCAAAGGGCATGCTCGCAAAAATGACCGAAACACCGGGAAGCGAATGGACGGAGACCCGCCTCGCTCCCGCCTTTCCCTTCATTAACGATTGGCACCAGGTTGGCGAGGTTCTCCACACGTTCACCCATTTCCATCTCACGCTGACCGTCTGGTCGGTAACGGCCGACACCCCTCTCGATGAGGGATGGTGGGCAGAGGAAACCAGGCTCGATGGCGAAGCCCTGCCGAGCCTGTTCCGCAAAGTGCTCAAGACTGCAGGAATTGAATAACTGCGGTCTTTCGCCGAGAGATGGTCCCGACGAGGCGTAGCCGAGGAGCCTGGGAGCGTTCGCCGCGCCGTCGCAGGCGCAACGAAGGGCATAGGGCGGTTTTAGCCCGTCATGCCCGCAGTGGTGCGCGCCGTGAGACAGAAAAAAAGCCCCCGGCAAAACCGGGGGCGAGAATGCCTGACTGATTGGAGGTCGAAATCAGGCAGAAAGCTTGTCGAGCGAAGCGCGTATGCGATCGCGAAGCGTATCGAGGGGCGCGAGTTTGCTGCCATCCTCATAGTGCCAGAAGGTCCACCCGTTGCAGGCTTCAAAGCCCTGAACGAGAGCGCCGACCCGGTGGATTGAGCCACTCTTGTCGTCGCTGACCAGTGAACCATCGACACGAACCACTGCACTATAACGCCTTGCGGCGTCGAAAAGTTTCGTGCCCGGCGCGATCAGTCCCTGCTCGATAAGCGAGCCGAACGGAATGCGCGGCGCAGCGCGCTTGGGCACAGTGGTTTCAATGGCACTGGAATCGTGCGGTTTGATGGCGGCAATGCGTTTCAAAGCCGCATTTATATAGGCGTTTTCGCGTTCGATACCGATGAAATGGCGCCCCAGTTTCTTGGCCACTGCGCCCGTCGTTCCGGTACCGAAAAATGGATCGAGCACCACATCGCCCGGCTTTGTCGTGGCCATCAGGACGCGATACAGTAGAGCCTCGGGCTTTTGGGTCGGGTGCACCTTTTCGTCATTGGCATCCCTGAGCCGTTCGCCACCCGTGCAGATGGGAAACAGCCAGTCGGACCGCATCTGGGTATCGTCGTTGGAAAGCTTAAGCGCTTCATAATTGAAGGTCGGGCGGCTTTTCTGGCTGCGCGAGGCCCAGATCAGGGTTTCATGCGCGTTGGTAAACCGCGTGCCGCGAAAATTGGGCATCGGGTTGGCCTTGCGCCACACGACGTCGTTGAGCATCCAGAAGCCCAGATCCTGCAGCGCCGCGCCCACCCGGAAAATGTTGTGATACGACCCGATCACCCATATGGCGCCGTTGGGCTTGAGAATCCGGCGGGCCGCCGCCATCCATGCGCGCGTGAACGCGTCGTAATGGGCAAAGCTCTCGAACTTGTCCCATTCGTCGTCGACCGCATCGACCTTGGACTGGTCGGGGCGGGTCAGGCCCTCTTCGAGCTGAAGGTTATAGGGCGGGTCGGCAAAGATCAGATCGACCGAGGCCTCGGGGAGCGCATTCATATGCGCGATACAGTCGCCGACCAGGATCGTGTCGATGGGGAGATGGCTTTCTTGAAGCCCCGGCGCGCGTTTCCGCGCCGCTGAACCTGTACGCAACATACTGATAACCCTAACGCAAAACTAACACGCCATTTCTACAGCGTTAGGGTTAAGCGCCGCCTAAATGTTAGGGTTAACAGGAGTTTAAGACCAGTCAGCGCCGCGCGGCAAGCACCGGCGCAAAGCTCATCCGGTGCATCTCGCACGGGCCGTGCGCGGCCAGGGCTTCAAGATGCAGCGCGGTGCCATAGCCCTTGTGCTGGCCAAAACGGTAATGGGGGAGACCGCTATCCATGACATGGCACATCCGGTCCCGCACCACTTTGGCAACGATAGAGGCCGCTGCGATCGATAGCGATTTTCCGTCTCCACCGATGACGAACTGGCCGTTGCACGAGAGACCCTCGGGAACGTCGCGCCCGTCGATCAGTGCCAGGTCGGGCCGGACGGGCAGGGCATCGAGCGCCTGGCACATGGCCCATAGCGTGGCGCCGCGAATGTTGAGCCTGTCGATCACCTCGACAGGTGCGGCACAGAAACCCACCTGCGCCGTCGCCACGATCTGGGCAAACAGCGTCTCACGCCTGTCTTCGGTGAGTTTTTTGGAATCGTTGAGCCCATCGGGGATTGCCTTTGGGTCAAGGACAACAGCAGCGGCGACCACCGGTCCTGCCAGCGGCCCGCGTCCGGCTTCATCGACCCCCGCCACGATCGCATGGCCACCGGCTAGCGCAGCTTCTTCCAACTCATAGCTGGGCGCATCGAGGACGAGCGTTTTCGAATCACCTTTGGGCATGTTTCGAACCAACCCGATTTTTCAGGTTCGATAAACCCCCTTCAATCGGTGCGTAGCGTTACCCACTGTCGCCGCCAGTCCGGAGCCTCGAAAGGCTCTGGCCAATATTCGGTGATCCTGACGATGCGGTCGTCGGCACATTCAAAGATCGAAACCGCCAGGGCTTTGACGACGCCGTCGGAGACCTCCGTCTCCGTAATGGCATGTCCGCCCGAGCCGATGACGCGTTTTACGGTAAACGTCCATTTGCCATGCGCCGGATAGTTTTCGTTGATCGCAACGAAGTCTTCCGCCGAGGCGATCACTTCACCCGATTGCGGCCAGACGATTTCGATATTGCCGGCGAAAAGCCCCGCGGCCAGCGCCCACTGGTTGGTGCCCATTCTCCACCAGAATTCCTGTGCCAGCGTCGCCGCGTCCGTCACCCGTTTTCTCCTCGCTCACCTGAAAACGCAGGATATTCCGCTCCATAACACTTCGATTTCGGCCTTTGTTCCCTGCCCGTCCGCAATGCCGAAGAGGTTCTCGCCCGCAAATTCGTACCCCAGCGTCGATTCAAAAGTCTCGACCGGCCCCGCCACCGCCTCGACATCCATCACCGGCGCGCCAACGCCCAGCCCGTTGGCAAAACTGGCCGAACTGGTGTTCGAAGCCAACCATCCGACAAAGGTTTCGTTCTGAAAATGCAGCGTCACGCCATTGCCGAACCGCGCAAAATCAATCGGGCCGGCACCGCACTCTTCCATGCGTCCGTGTTCATCGGGTTCACCCCACAGCTTCGTGGCTGATTTGACGGTATCGGTCTGGCTGGTCACATCCATGTCGATAGGAACGGACTCATCGGCCCCATTCGCCTCCAGCCCTCCAGGCGCCAGATAGAGCGTCAAGCTCTCCTGGGCCCAACCCGCCGCCATCGGCACCGTCACCACAACAACCGCGCACGCCAGTCGCTTTCCAGCCATCTCCGATGATCCTCCGATCGGGACGTTCCGATTCTATCAGAAGAGGCTCAGTTGTGCTGTGTCCTTTTGCGGATGGGCAAAGACGTCGGTGCGCAGGGGCATCGCGTCCCCCTCAAGCCCGAGCCGGGACACGGCTTTCTCGAACCGCTGCTGCATCAGCACCGCATACGGCCCTTCACCGGTAAACCGCGATCCGAACCGCGGATCGTTGTCACGCCCATCGCGATAGTCGCGCACGAGATTCATCACATGCTTGACCTTGTCCGGATAGGTCTTGAGCAGCCATTCACGGAAAATGTCGCGCACCTCACCGGGCAGCCGCAAAAGGATCATCGAGGCGGTTGTTGCCCCTTGTGCCTTGCCCGCATCGAGGATGCGTTCGAGTTCGTGGTCGTTGACGGCGGGTATCATCGGCGCCGCCATGATGCGGGTCGGGATGCCGGATTCCGACAGCAGCTTGATCGCTTCGAGCCGCCGTGACGGCGTGGACGCCCGTGGCTCCATGAAGCGCGACAACCGGTGATCCATCGAGGTCACCGAAATGCCCACCGAAACCAGTCCGAGCTTGTTGAGCTTGGTCAGAATATCGAGATCGCGCACGATCAGCGCCGATTTGGTGACGATGGTCACGGGGTGCTTGGCTTCCAGCAGCACCTTGAGCACCGAGCGCATGATCTTGTATTTGCGTTCCAGCGGCTGGTAGGGGTCTGTATTGGTGCCGATGGCGATGGGTTTCGGCTTGTAGCGCGGATTGGCCAGTTCGGCCCGCAGCAATTCGGCCGCGTTAACCTTCACATAGATGTCGCGTTCGAAATCGATCCCCGCCGAATGGCCGAGATAGGCGTGGGTCGGCCGCGCAAAGCAGTACGAACACCCGTGCTCGCATCCGCGATAGGGATTGATCGAGCGGTCGAAGCCGATATCGGGCGAGACATTTCGCGTGATGATCGATTTGGCGCGCTCGATATGCTCGCGCGTCTCGAACCCTTCCTCGGGCTCAGGCTCCCAGCCATCGGCAAACATCTCGCGCTTGTGCGCTTCGAACCGCCCGCTTTCATTGCTCGCGGCGCCACGCCCGCGCAGCTTTGGCGTTTCCAGCATGGGACGGCTCAACAGATCCATGTCGCGGGTGCCGAACAGGCGGCGCCGCGCTTCGCTGTGGCTTATATTGGGTCCTATTTCGGCCATGGCCGGTGCTCCCATCGGAAAGATAAAGGAACAAGCCGAATCGCGGCCCGTCCGTTCCATTAACCCTAGCGAAAGGAATGGAACGAAACAAGAACAAAAATTTGCATAGGAACGTGCCCTTATTCGTTCAGTCGCGGCATCACTTCGATGAAGTTGCAGGGCACGTGCCGGCTATCGAACTGGTATTTGAGGATCGCCTCCCACGCATCGCGGCAGGCCCCGCGCGATCCGGGCAGGCAGAAGACGAAGGTGGTGCCGATGAGCCCCGCAGTTGCCCGCGACTGGATGGTCGAGGTGCCAATGGTCGTGGCAGAATACTGGTGAAACAGTACGGAAAATCCGTCCATTCGCTTGTCGAACAGCGGCTCGACAGCCTCCGGCGTCACGTCACGGCCCGAAAAGCCCGTGCCTCCGGTCGTCAACACCACATCGATGCCGTCCTCCTTGACCCAGGCGCCGACCTGACCGGCGATTGCTTCCCTGTCGTCCTTGACCACGGCCCGCTCGAATACGCGATGCCCAGCCCCCTCGATCAGGTCCTTGAGCAGCGCCCCCGACGTATCGGTTTCAAGTGTTCGCGTGTCCGAAACCGCCAGAATGGCAAAGGTCACCGGCACAAAAGGATGGCTGTCGTCGATCTTGTAGGGAAACATCGTTCAACCTTGTTGCGGTTCGGGGCGGTCGGCCGGGGGCGTCTCGCCGGTGTCTTCGTCGATTTCGTAGCCGTTTTCTTCGGACCGCGGATCGAGATTGAGCGTTTCGCCCGTCACCAGCCGTTCGGACGGCATGGGCTGGAACGGTGCGCGATCCTCCGCCGGCGTCGCTTCGCGGGCCTGCATGCGGAAATATGCCGCCGCCGCCAGTGCGCCGTGAAAAACCACTGGAATGACGAACATCGCGACCGGACCGAGCCACTGCATGGTCATGGACGCAGCGATCGGCCCAAGCATCTGCCCTGAGCCCAATATCAGGAGCATGCCCGAAGCGACCTTTGCGAAACTTCCCTCGTCGGCAAAGTCGTTCGCGTGCGCCACGGCGATGGCGTAGAGCGAGTAGGCAGCCAGCCCGTATAGCGCGAACAACACATAAAGCAGCGCGTTCTCGTCCGGGTTGAACAGGACGGTAAGGGTGCCCGCTACGGCCCCGATGATGGCCACGCCCATCATCACCTTGCGCCGGTCGATCCTGTCCGAAAGGCGCCCCAGCGGCACCTGCGCAATCGCGCCCGCCACGATGGCAAGGCTCATCAGATACGCCACCGTTGCCGTCGAAAACCCGCGCTCGATGCCATAGACCGGTGCCAGCGTGCCGAATGCGCCATTGGCCATGCCGACCGAAAAGGCGGCGACGACCGCAATGGGCGAGGTCTTGTAGAGCAGCCCCACATCCAGGCTCACCGCCTGCAGCGGCGCCGGCTGAGGCGTACGAGTCACTGCCGTCGGCAGCACGGCGCCGATATAGGCGATGGCCGCAAGCACGAACGGGATATATCCGGCAACCCCTGTGGCCGCGATAATCATCTGCCCGGCGGTGGAGGCGAAAAGCGTTACGCTCACATAGATCGAAAACGTCGTGCCCCGGCTTTCATTGTCCGACACCTCGTTGAGCCAGCTTTCCACCACCATGGCCGCTCCGGCAAAGCAGAAGCCCGAAAAGATACGCAGGAAAATCCAGGCGCCGTCATGCACGAAAATCAGGTTGAGCAGGATTGTCATGCAGGCGATGGCCGCCATCACCGCATAGGCGCGGATATGGCCCACCCGTCGCACGAGATGGGGGACCGAAATCGAGCCGGAAATGAACCCTATGGACCAGCCTGTCCCGATCAGGCCCAGCGCCAACAGCGAAAATCCTTCTTCCGCCCCGCGCACGGGCAAAATAAGCCCATGCATCCCCCCAGCTATCATCAGCAGGGCGGACGACATCAAAAGAGCGGAGATCTTCACCACTTGCGACATATGGGACCTTGAATGGTTCTCTTGTTTGAGGGGCAGGTTAGCGTGTTCGTCGGGGCGTGCCTACCGCGCAAACGTGACCGCATTGCAATTCGTTTCGGCCCGGGCCGAAAAATTGTTCCCCTGCTTGTCAGGTTCGGGAAAGGGGGCTAGCTGATAGGAACAGCCTTCCTGCCCGCGCGGCATCATCTTGCTCTCCGAAAGCTTCATCCGGTGTCCGAACCTGCCTTGTCCCCATCTGCCCCCGCCACATCCCAGGCGCCCCGCCGGAATGTCATGCTGGGCATCGGGCTCAAGATCGCCTCGGTTTTCGTGTTCGTGGCCATGAGCGCGATCATCAAGGGCGCCGAAGGCGTCCCGGTCGGCCAGTTGATCTTTTTTCGCTCGGCCTTTGCGCTGGTTCCGGTCTTTCTCATTCTTGGCCTGCGCAGGCAGTTGGTGGATGGTTTCAAAACGAACCGGCTCGGCTCCCACATCGTTCGCGGTGTTCTGGGCACGTCGGGCATGATCCTGATCTTTTTCGGTCTTACACGCCTGCCATTGCCCGAGGCGACGACAATCAACTATGCGACGCCCCTGTTCATCGTTGTCTTTTCGGCTGTGTTCCTGCGCGAAAAGATCAGGCTGTTTCGCTGGAGCGCGGTGGTCGTGGGGCTGGTGGGGGTCATCATCATCATGTGGCCGCGCCTGACCTTCCTCTCCAGCGATGCCGGAACTCTCGGCCCTCAGGCCGTCGGCGCACTGGCCGCCTTCGCCGCCTGCATGGTTTCCGCAACGGCCATGCTCACGGTGCGCAATCTGGTCAAGACAGAACGCAGCGCGACTATCGTCATCTATTTTTCGCTGGTCAGCACGGTCATCGGCCTGGCCTCGATTCCCTTCGGCTGGGTCCCATTGAGTTTGGAAGAAGCGCTGATTCTCATCGCCGCCGGCATTTGCGGCGGTGTCGGGCAGATCTTTTTGACCGAAAGTTATCGACACGCCGAACTGACGACCGTCGCGCCCTTCGAATATTCCTCGATGATCCTCTCGATCGCCATCGGCTTTCTGGTTTTCCGCGAAGTGCCGACCATCGAAATGTTGATCGGCGGCAGTATCGTCACCGCCGCCGGCATTTTCATCATCTATCGAGAGCACATGCTGGGCCTCGACCGCGCCAAGGTACGCAAGGTCTCCAGTCCGGCCTGATCGGGGTTTACCCGAACATCAGTGTCCGGTGGCAGGCCGCTCCGGCCATGGCGCCGTCGCCAACCGCCAGCGGCACCGATCCAGCCGCCCGTGCCGCGTCTCCGCAGGCAAAGACGTGAGGCACGCTGGTCTGTTTCATTTCATCGGTCACGATCTGGCGCCCATTGGGCAAGTCCTCGATAGCGCAACCCAACTGCTCGGCAATCGGGCTCGATGGCGCAACGATCGAGGCAACGAACAGCCCGTCGAACGACAGAACCCGCCCGTCGGTCAGCCGCACATCGGCCCTGCCGGTGATCTCGGCGATGGTCCCGGTTTCAAGCACGGCACCGCGGGCCGCCAATTGTGCAACCTGGTTCGCGTCGGGCTCGAAACTGCCATTGGGCAGAAATGTCGTCTGCCCCCAGTCGGGCAGCATCAGAGCGTGGTGCATCGAGATCGCGCCGACCCCGATCACTCCGATTTGCCCCTGATCCAGTTCATAGCCGTGACAATAGGGGCAGTGGAAAACGCTTTGCCCCCACCGCTCCTTGAGCCCGTCGATTTCGGGCAGGGTATCGGTCAACCCGTGGGCAAGGATCAGCCGTTTGCCGACGAATTCCCGGCCATCCTCCAGCGCGATCGCAAACCCGTCTTCTCCCTTTTCTGCGCGCGAGGCATTGCCTTCGATCCAGGTGAGGGTGGGGTAGGCGGCGAGTTGTACGCCGGCCTGCGCCGCGATCACATCGGGCGCCACCCCGTCCTGGGTCAGAAACCCGTGCGAATGACTGGCAAACCGGTTGCGCCGCTTGCCGCCGTCTATGATCAGAACGCTGCGCCGCGCGCGCACCAGGGGAAAGGCGGCGGACATCCCCGCATAGCTGCCGCCGATGATGATGACGTCGTATGTCATGTCGTACCTCGATCGCTGACCGACCCCGCACCCGGCAGGGTCATCTTGTAACATCACATATTACGTAATCAGAAGAGTTACAAGATGTGACGTCTGGCGATTATCGGGGCAGGTATTTCCGCCAATTGTGCTGTTCGACAAAGCCGAGAACGTCCCGGATTTTCCGGTTCGAAATCGGCGCTTCGTTCGCCTCCATGTCCTTGACGATCGGCGTGTTGGGCGCCCATTTGGCGAGAAATTCTTTTGTCGGCTCGTCCGCGGTGATCGTATCGTTCACCGCATTGAACACCTCAAAGCCCAATCCGTCCTTTGCAATGCAAAGATCGACGATCTGTCCCAGATCCCGCGCATCGATATAGCTCCAGGCGTTGCGCTTGCGCGAAGCGGGGTTGGCCAGGAACGCCTTGAAGTTGGGATATTCGTGCGGCTCGATCACATTGCCGATCCGCAATGCATAGATATCGGCCCCCGAGCGCATGGCGAACGCCCGTGCCGTCTTTTCGTTGACCACCTTGGACAGCCCGTAACTGTCCATCGGGTCCACGTCGTAATCCTCCTCGAGCGGAAAGCGATGATAATCCTTGTCGCCCTCGGCAAAACACACCCCATAGGTCGTTTCGCTCGAGGCGATGATGATCTTCCTGATCCCCAGCTTCACCGCAGCTTCGATCACATTATAGGTCGAAACCGTGTTGGCCTGAAACGTCACATTGTCGGGCTTGAGCAGGATGCGCGGCACGGCGGCGAAATGCACCACGGCATCGACCGGGGCAGGGCCGTTCCCGCTCGCAAGACCCTCGAACCTGAAATGCATCGAAAGCGCGTTGAACGCCTCCCCGCTATCGGTCAAATCGGCCGAAAGCGTATTGACGCCCGGGTAATCGAGTGGTTGCAGGTCGATATTGAAGACCTCGTGTCCCTGATCGAGGAGATAAGGAACGACATGGCGGCCGGCTTTCCCGCTCCCACCGGTAAAGACGATGCGTTTGCCCAAATCGAAAATCCCTATGGTTAGCTTTCCAGCGCCGCCTTGATCGAAAGCAGATCGGCCCAGGCGAGCCGTTTTGCCGCCGGCTGGCGCAACAGATAGGCCGGGTGAAGCGTCGCCACGGCGCGCATGGAATGGCTGCCAACGGTAAGGTCACGCCATTGCCCGCGCAACCGGGTGATCCCCGTGTCGGTCTCGAACAGCGTCGATGCCGATGCCCCGCCCAGCGCCACAAGCACCTTGGGTGCCACAAGTTCGATCTGCCGGTAGAGAAACGGCAGGCAGACCGCGACTTCCGAGGGAGAGGGCGTTCTGTTTCCCGGTGGCCGCCAGGGCACTGTGTTGGCGATATAGACCTTGGTCCGGTCCAGGCCGATTGCCCCCAGCATCCGGTCGAGCAATTGCCCTGATCGGCCCACGAACGGCTTGCCCTGCAAATCTTCTTCGCGTCCCGGTGCTTCTCCCACCAGCATGATCTCGGCGTCCGGATTGCCATCGGCAAACACCAGATTGGTGGCCCGCAACTTCAGCCCGCACCCATCGAAGGTTTCGAGCATGCCGCGCAATTGGTCCAGGCTCGTTGCGCTGGACGCCATCGCCCGTGCCTCGCCCGGATCCACATCGGCCGGCCCGGTGGCCACGGGCAGGGGCGGGGTAGCGCGCTGCGCCGCTTGCGGCACGATGGACGGCGCGGCCCGCCGCTGGGCAGGGGCAGGCTTGATTGCCGACTGCGCGAACCGGTCCGCCGGCTCTTCGCCAACCGCGATATCGACCCCCGCCGCGACGTACCAGTCGAGCGTGGCCAGAATTTCTTCGCGATTTAGCTGTCGATTTGTCATGCCGATCTTTGTTATGTCACACCGCGACCTGCGCTTCCACCTCACTTGGGAATGACTGATGGCCGATGCGATCGAACGCGAGATGATGGAAACCGGCGTGGTGATCGTCGGTGCTGGCCCGGCCGGGCTCTCGGCGGCTATAGCGCTCAAACAGAAATCCCCCGATCTCGAAATCGTCGTCGTCGAAAAGTCGGCCGACATCGGCGGCCATATCCTGTCGGGCGCCGTCATGGACCCCGCCGGGCTCGATGCACTGATCCCCGATTGGCGCGCAAAGGGCGCCCCAATCGGCCCCGACGTCACCGAAGACAGCTTTGTCTATCTCACCGAAAAATCCGCAATCGCGTTCCCTGATCTGCTGATCCCCCCGATCATGAAAACGAAAGGCGCCGTCATCATCTCGCTGGGCGATTTGTGCCGCTGGCTTGCCGAACAGGCCGAGGCGCTGGGGGTCGATATCTTCCCCGGCACCGCCGCCGCCGATTTCCTGACGGGTGACAATGGCGAAATCCTCGGCATCGTCACCGGCGATATGGGCATCGCCCGCGACGGCAGCCACAAGCCGACCTTTACCCCCGGCATCGAACTGCGTGCCAGATATACGCTCATCGCCGAAGGCGCCCGCGGCTCGCTCGCCAAGCGCCTGATCGCCAAATTCGGTCTGGACGAAGGCCGCGCACCGCAGAAATACGGACTTGGCCTCAAGGAAATCTGGGAAATCGATCCGGCCAAGCACAAATTGGGCAAGGTCACCCATTTCATGGGCTACCCAATGGGCAATTCCACAAGCGGTGGTGGCTTTTGCTATCATGCTCAGGACAACAGGATCTATCTCGGGCTCGTGGCCCATCTTGATTACGAGAACCCCACATTTTCCCCGTTCGGCGAATTCCAGCGCTTCAAGCAGCACCCTCAGATCGCCAAACTGCTCGAAGGCGCCACGTGCCTGTCCTACGGCGCCCGCGCGCTAACCTCGGGCGGCTGGCAGTCCATCCCCAAAATGGCCTTCCCCGGCGGCGCGCTGATCGGCTGTTCCGCTGGTTTCATGAACGTGCCGCGATTGAAGGCCATCCACAACGCCATCCGCTCGGGCATGGCCGCCGCTGCCGAAATTGCAGACGCTATTGCCGCCGGCCGCGCCAATGATGAAATCGCAACGCTCGATCAAGCCATCCTCGCTTCTGGCATCCGCGACGATCTTTACCCGGTCCGCGCTGTAAAACCGCTCTGGAGCAAGCTGGGGACCTTTGTCGGGGTTGGGCTGGCCGGCGCCGATATGTGGGTTTCCAGCCTCGCCAGGCTCTCCCCCTTGGGTGGCCTGGTTTCCGACAAGCCTGATTTCGCACGGTTGAGGCCGATTTCCCAAGTCACCCCCATCGCCTATCCCAAACCCGATGGCAAAACCGCGTTCTCGCGCACCGAATCGGTCTATCGCGCCAACATCGCCCATGACGAGGATCAGCCCGTCCATCTGCGGCTCACTGACCCCGAAGTGCCGATTCGCGACAACCTTCCCAGATATGGTGAACCCGCGCCGCTCTATTGCCCGGCCGGCGTTTACGAAGTGGTCGAGGAAGGGGGAGATCCTGTCTTCAGGATCAACGCCCAGAACTGCGTGCACTGCAAGACCTGCGATATCAAGGATCCTGCCCAGAACATCAATTGGGTGCCGCCCGAAGGCGGCAGCGGTCCCAACTACTCGGGAATGTGAATTGCCCGTGAGCCTCAAGGCTTGCAGCGCGGCCGCATTTGCATGAAAAGGTCTCGTTAACCTAAGCGCCCAACAATCGACAGGATTGCCGCGTTTGGCTATTGGATATGACAGGCTGGTTTTGGGCCTGCAAGCGAGGAGTTCGGGAACAATCGTGCTAAAGCTGTTCAAACGGCCGATCCATGCCCTGATCGTTGCCGCGCTCTGCGCTGGCGTTCCGCTCTCATCGTCTTTCGCGCAGCAGGATATCCTGCCCATGCGCGTGTCGAGCACAATGGGCAGCTATCTGGCCGGTTTGTCCGCGATAGATGCACTCGATGCTCGCCGCGCCGCCTCGCTGTTCATGCAGGCCGCCGAACGGGATTGGGACAACCCGATCTATTCCAGCCAGGCGTTCCTCGCTTATCTCCTGGCCGGCGATATTTCCGAAGCCGCAACGATGGCCCAGCATGTCATCGATTTAACGCCCGAGGACGAACTGGCCCATCTCGTCCTGGGCTCGGTTGCGCTAAAGCAGCGCCGCTACGCCTCGGCCGATCAGATGCTCTCGCGTGTTCCCGAAGCTTCTCTGGTCGGTATCATCGCCTCGGTCATGCGCGCCTGGGCCGAAGTCGGCGAGGGCGACATGACCGCCGCCAATTCGATCCTCAGCGATGTCGGGCAGGGCGGGTTCGACGAATTCATCATCTTCCATCGCGCAATTCTGGCCGATGTCGGCGGCGAGCGAGACACCGCGATCGATTTGGCCCGCCAGGCCTATGAACTCGATCCACTCGTCCCGCGCATCGCCGAGGCTTACATCCGCATGCTGGGCAATGCCGGGCGCTTCGAGGAGGCCCAGGCCGTTCTCGATACCTTTGCCGAGCAGGGCGTCGAGCATCCGGTCGTCGATTCCCTGCGTGAAGCCATCGCCAATGGCAAAAAGCCCGGCCTTTTTGCCGGATCGGTCCAGTCGGGCGCTGCCGAAATGCTGCACGGGCTGGGCACGGCACTGGCCCGCGACGGTTCGATCCAGCTCGGTGTAGGGTTCCTCCAGCTTGCCAACTACCTCGATCCCGAGGCGGCGATCATTTCCATCTCGCTTGGCGAACTTCTGGCCAGCGCCGGGCGCTATGACGAGGCCGATGCGATCTTTGAATCCGTCCCCAACGATTCGCCCCTGCGCATCAACGCGCTGATCCGTCTTGCCGAAAACATCGATCTGCGGGGCGATCGCGACGCCGCCATTTCCCGGCTCCAGAACATCGCCGTTTCCAATCCCGACAGCCAGGAAGTTCATGGCATCCTCGGCGATACGCTGCGTTATGCCGAGCGCTGGGAAGAGGCGGCGGAAGCCTACTCTTCGGTCATCGACGGGCTTGATCCTGCCCGTCCCAACGACTGGCGCTTCTATTATGTACGTGGCATTTCCTATGAGCGCGCCAAGCAGTGGGATCGCGCAGAGGCCGATTTCCTCAAAGCCCTCGAATTGCGCCCAAATCATCCCGACGTCCTGAATTATCTTGGCTACACTTGGGTGGATCGCGGCGAGAACCTTGAAGAAGCGCTCGAAATGATTGAGCAGGCCGTCGAACTCTCACCGCGCAACGGCTATATCGTCGACAGCCTCGGCTGGGCCTTCTACAAGCTCGGCCGCATCGACGAGGCTGTCGAAGTGCTCGAGGATGCCGTCAACCTTCTGCCTGCCGATCCTGAGATCAACGATCACCTTGGTGACGTTTACTGGGTTGCCGGACGCCAGCGCGAGGCCATGTTTCAATGGCGCATCGCCATCGATGTCGATGAGGACGGCGCGGTCACCGAGCGCGCCACGCCCAAACTCCTCAACGGGCTCGATCCGAACGCGCCCATCGGGGATTGATGCCGGTAACAGAGCCCGCGCCGGCCAAGGTCAATCTCGCGCTCCACGTTGTGGGGCGCCGGGTGGACGGATTTCACCTCCTCCACACCCTTTGCGTTTTTACCGAGCTTGCCGATCTGGTTTCTGCGGCCCCCGCGCGTAAGGATATGCTCCACGTGTCGGGTCCCTTCGGCGCCGATCTGCCCAACGGACGCTCGAACCTTGTTATTCGGGCCCTGGAAAAATTCCGGGCCCGGTTCCCCGGTCATCTGCCCGACGGGATCGAAATCCATCTCGAAAAGCACCTCCCCATTGCCGCCGGACTTGGCGGGGGTTCGGCCGATGCTGCCGCGCTGCTGCGCGTCCTCGCGCGCTTGTGCGAAACGCCCGTCGCCGATGGCGAAATTTTCGCCCTTGCCGCGACGTTGGGGGCCGATGTCCCCATGTGCCTCTTGAGCCAACCCTGCGAAGTAACCGGCATCGGCGAAAACATCGCCCCGCTTCCCGCCTTCCCCCACATGCATCTGGTCCTGGTCAATCCGCTCGAGCAGATTGCCACCCCCGATGTATTCCGGCGCCTCGAGCACAAGCACAACCCGCCCATGCCAGATCTTCCTGAGCCTCTGGACCGCGCTGCGCTCCTTTCGCTCTGGCTGGCCGACACCCGCAACGATCTTGAAGCGCCTGCCATCGAACTCGTGCCCGCCATTGCATCGATAGTGGACGCCATCGCCACCACATCGGGCTGCGTCACCGCACGCATGTCGGGCTCGGGCGCCACCTGTTTCGGCCTCTACGGTAGCGCCGCCGCCGCCCATCAGGCCGCCCACGATCTGCGTGAGCGCTTCTCGGGCTATTGGGTCGCCGCCACGCCTTTGCTGGGACAATAGCGGTTACCAGCCGCCGCCGCCGCCCCCGCCACCGCCGCCGCCCGAAAATCCACCGCCCCCCGAGCCGGACGAACTCGACGCCTGCGGCTGGGAAGAGATCATGGCGGCGCTCAGCCCGGTTGCCACCCCACCCATGGTGCGTGCGAAACCGCCCGAAGAAAAATTGCCGCCCCGATACCAGTGCGGGGCGTAGTCGGGACCGGCATCCTTGACGGCATGCCGCGCAAGATCGTTCTCGAACCGCGTGGACCACGGCTTTTCCACGCCCAGCGCCATGGCGTAGGGCAGGATGGCTTCGAACCGCGAAACGCTCATTTCCGGCTCGCCCTGCAGATTGAGGCGTTCCTTTTCGGCAATCTCGAGATACATCTTGAACCCGTCGATTTCGTCCATCACCTTGCGGCCATGCACCGTGGGGGCCCGCATCAGGATGGCGAATACCAGCGTCACGGCAATGATGGTTATGGCCGCGACGAACGGAAAATCGATACTGGCGAAATCGAGAACGTCCAGGGCGAAGGCGCCTGAATTGGCGAAGAAGATCCCCATGATCGCCAATCCGAAAAATCGTCCGATGCCTTGACCCTGCCAGAACGATCGCGCTGCAGTTCCGATGATCGACAGGAAGACGGCGGCAAAAGCTGCAAAGAACACGAAAAGCGGATGCAGAACGCCAGTCAACACCATAAGCAAAAGCGCGGCAATCGCGATCAGAACGCCGAAAATGATATAGGGTACATGGTTGTTGAAATAGACCCGACGATTTTCGGCCTCCAGTGCCGCAACGAAGGCGGTCTTGGTCTTGCCCAGTTTCGGCCCGCTCGATTTGTCGATGGTCACCGGGCTCATCGACTTCAGATCCCCGTAGATCACCGCCTCCCCCGGCGGGAGCGGGTCCTTGGGATGCTGCCCGGTCACCGTCAGGGTGTTTTTCTTGCACTGCTTGCCGATTTCGATCAGGCCCTTGGTGGCCAGCGAAATCAACGCGGACGAAAAGGCCGTCCATCCCGATTTCCCCCATCCCATGGTGTGAACGTAGTGGACGAGCGCGGGAGAAAAGCCCTTGGGCGGATAAAATCTTGGAAATATGACGCCTTTGGCGGGATCGCGGCCCACCGCGCCCCAGGCCAGCGCGTTATAGGCTATGACGATCAACAGCATCGCCAGCGGAACGATATAGTCCCGGTAATCGGAAAACCAGAATACCAGCGCGTCGGTGCCCTGGGGCGCTGCAAGAATGCCTTTCTCGAAGGAAACCGAAACCGTCAGCCCTTCGCCCGGTCCAAGCACGCGGCTCATCGTAAACCGCGCCTGCCGGTCGTTGAGCCGCTCGGCCGAATTGTCCGCGCTTCTCACCCCGTATTCGCCGGTATAGGCATTGATCTCGGTGATCTGTGCTCCCTGGGGTAGGGTCACCAGCGCCCGCGCCCGGAGAATAGGGAAACTCCAGTAATTGCCGGTTGCGTTCCAATAAAATTCGTCGTGATCGGCGAACATGCGCGCGGCGCGGTCCATGCGATAGACGATCTCGTAGCGGTGGACGCCGGTTCTCAGCAGCACGTCGGCCGACCCTATCCTGATGCGCTGCCCGCCCGAAATTGCTTCGACGGCGAATGGTTCGGCTGCCCCGTTGCGCGTCACCGATATCACTTCGAACGGCAACCGGATTGTGCGGCCATCGGGGGTTTCGAGCAGGGTAGGGATATCGCGAAATATACCGCGCCGGATTTCGTTGCCTTCAGCATTGACGGCGATTTGTTCGGTTATGGTGACCGAGGTGTCGGCATGTACCTCGAATATCGCATTGAACTCCCGGATTTCCTCGCGCGCCAGCGCCGGGCCGGCGCACAGCAGCACGATTAGCGCGATGAGGAAACGCTGCATCGGCCTTACTGGAATTTGACCTGCGGCACCGCTCGGTCCGCCTCGTTCTCCAGCTCGAAATACTCAGCTTTCTCGAATTTGAAAGCATTCGCAACGACGTTGGAGGGAAACGATTCCACCGCGATGTTGAGATTGCGCACCGCGCCATTGTAATAGCGCCGCGAAAGCTGAATCTCGTCCTCCACGGTTTGCAGTGCTGCCTGGAATTCGAGGAAATTGGTGTTGGCCTTGAGATCCGGATAGGCCTCGGCCACGGCAAACAGCCGGCCCAACGCGCCCGAGAGCAGGCCCTCCGCATGTCCGCGTTCACCCGGCGAGGCGTTCTGCGCCGCCTGCACGGCTGCCCGCGCATCGGTCACCGCCTGCAGTGTTTCCCGTTCATGGCCCATATAGCCCTTGACCGTTTCGAGCATATTGGGAATGAGATCGGCGCGGCGCTTGAGTTGCACATCGATACCCGACCAGCCTTCTTCGGTGAGCTGGCGGTTTCGGATCAGAGTGTTGTAGATGTAAATGGCGTAACCGATGACGGCCACAACCAGTATCAGGATCACCCATTCCATTCGCTGAAATTCCCTCGGTTGACGCATCGAACTTTTGCACCGAAACCGGGCAATATCAACGTTCGGGGCTCTCCGCTGCTCATCCCGCCCCCAAGAGCGCCTCAGGCCGCATCGTTTCCCTCGTCGAAACTGTGCTGGCAATACCGACAGCGGCGCGCCTTTTCGCGCACGGGCTCGGCGCATTCCGGGCACAGCTTGTAGCCGGGCAGGATGGAGCCATCGGCGGTAAATCCGTCCATCCCATCCGAAGAACCGGCGCTTAAAAGCTCTGGGTTCGAGCCGCGGGGTAATTCCAGAACGCCCTCGCCGGTCGCCAGATGGCGATTGCGCTCCCGGATTGCGGATAGTCCCAGATTTGTGCGCAGGATATCGGCTGCGTTGTCCGAGCTTGTGTCCACCCCCACAGTGCGCGCTTTGCGTTGAGCAAACTCATGCATAACCGCCAAAAGGGCGTCGGCCCATTCACGGCTTTCTTTCGATGGCACTGAGGAGACCATTTCGCGTGCGGTTGTCGCTCCAGCCGCTTCACTGATGACTTCAGCCGCCCAGGCCTCGGTCAGCATATTGAGCACCGGCGTCTGCGCGCTGGATTCAACCGAATCGTCGCGATTGCCGCCGACGCGAACATTGCCCTTGCCTTGCGTGCCGCTGAGTTTCGCCAGAAGGACGACAGACTTGTAGCGCTGAATCGCGCTTAATTGCTCGCTTTCGGCGATAAATATCTGCCCCCAACCCCACAACCGCCGGGACAGGGCGAGAAACAGCACCGCTGCGAGGGGTGTAACCGCCACGCTTTCCGGCGAGATCGCCGCTCCGGTCATTAGCTGCGCCGAGGCCGTCTGCAAAACCAGAAATAGCCCCACGACCGCCCCGGCCACGATAAAGGCCCAGCCGGACACCAAGCGCAACAGCGCTGCTCGCCTGGCGGGCCGCTCGACGGGTTCTGGTTGGCGCTCGATAACCACACTGGCCTGGAATCGTCCCGTGTCCGAAAGACTTTCCGAGGCGCTTTCCGCGCTTAGATGGGCATGGCGATTGTCATAGCCGGGCCAAGCGAGAGGCTCGAACCGCAACGGAAGTTGGTTGACAATGTTATGGTGGTCAAGCCCGACCACGAAATCTTCGGCTTTGCGCGTGCTGGAATAGGCCGGTCCGTTGCTCGGCACCAGCAACGTTACCAAAATGAAATCCAGTATGGCAGTGACGATCACGGTGATGAGCAACAAGAGGATGGGAATTGCCACTTGCCAAGCGGCGGACGTAGATCCGCTAAAGCTCAGCGCCGTGGCGATGACGGGGTCCAGCCCGCTCAATGTCCGGTCCAAATGTAGCCAATAGGCCCCGCCGACGAAAACCAGGCCGAAGACGGCAAACCGGATGATCTTGCCACTCAGTTCGCTAAGCCGCTCGCCTGCAAGGTGAACGGTCCTGCGGGTGAAGGGCGGCACAAAGGTCGTGGCCCCGCCGAATGCCGCTTGAAGGAAAGGGCTGGTTTGTTTTGGCAGGTTCATTGTGCCCTCGGTCATGGCCGAGGCAACGTCCGAAACCGCTTCATAATCCCCAGGAGTACGCTGGGGCGCATCGCCCCGCCGATCAAGAACGATTTTCCAGATTGTTTTCAATGCCAGCTGGATGGCTCGCATCACGACCGAAAATACCGCGAAAACAAAAACGGCGGTGCCCGCGATCAGCGAGACATATTGTAGATATTGCACGCCGTTCAGCATCGCGTTGCCCGATCCGGGCGCGGTGGTGAGCAAAAACCAGGTACGAACGAGCATGTCGTAGGACAACAACGAACCGATAACGCCACGATTGTAGAAGAAACCCGCCACAACCACGCCGCAGAGCGCGATCAGTCCTACCAGACGAATCATTTCCGATTGCCTGTCCGGTCGACCAACGGAATCGAGGCGGCTTTTCAGCTCTTGCGTGTCCATCTTGCCCCCATGCGACGAACGAAATTCAGCTCATTTCATAGCCCAGTTCACGCGGCCCCGCCACCGGCCGTTTGCAGCCAGGCTGCGCCGCACGCCTTGGCCAGTTCGCGAATGCGCAGGATATAGCTTTGGCGCTCCGTCACCGAGATCACTCCGCGCGCGTCGAGTAGGTTGAAGGTGTGCGAAGCCTTGATGACCTGTTCATAGGCCGGCACCGCCATGGTCTGGCGTTCGCCGTCCTTGCCTTTGGCAAGGATCGCCCTGCACTCGTTCTCGGCATCCCTGAAGTGCCGGAACAGCATTTCGGTGTCGGCGGCTTCGAAATTGTATTTGGAGAATTCCTGCTCGTTTTGCAGGAACACCTCGCCATAAGTCACCTTCTGGTCGCCTTCGCGCCCGTTGAAGTTGAGATCGTAAACATTCTCGACTCCCTGCACATACATCGCCAGCCGTTCCAGCCCATAGGTAATTTCCCCCGGCACCGGCGAACATTCGAAACCGGCGACCTGCTGGAAGTAGGTGAACTGGGAAACCTCCATCCCGTCGCACCAGCATTCCCAGCCCAGCCCCCAGGCGCCCAGCGTCGGGCTCTCCCAATCGTCCTCGACAAAGCGGATATCGTGCAGTTTTGCGTCGAGCCCGATCGCGGCCAAAGATTGCAGGTAAAGCTCCTGAATGTTGGCGGGTGAGGGCTTCAAGATCACCTGGAACTGATAATAGTGCTGCAGCCGGTTGGGGTTTTCCCCATAGCGCCCGTCGGTGGGCCGACGCGAGGGCTGCACATAGGCCGCGTTCCACGGCTTGGGTCCCAGCGCTCGCAGGGTGGTCGCAGTATGGAACGTTCCCGCGCCCATCTGCATGTCGTAGGGCTGCAAAATGACACAACCCTGATCCGCCCAGAATCTCTGCAAGGTCAGGATAAGCCCCTGAAACGAATTTCGGGGGTCCATATGCGGCGCAAGGGCGTCGGTCATCGTTGTTCTGCAAACCCAGTTTCGAAAGCGGCGCGACCGTAGTTGTGCCATGATCCAAGGTCAAGCGTGGCCGGCTATTCCTTGCCTGGGCGATAGACCCCGTCTTCGCCGCGCTCCAGCGTCACCACGCCCCCCGATTTGAGCTCGGCCTTGTTGCGCTCGATCTGCGCCTTGCGCTTTGTTTCGGCCCGCGTGTCGTCTTCGGCAAATTTCCTGCGCCAATCACGCAGGATCGAACGCAGCCCGATCCCGATCAGCAGCGCCAGAAGAATTGTGACGAGTGTCGATATTCCCATGGTTACAACCCCAGCCGCGACCAGGCTTGCCGGTCCTCGATCTTTGCCATCAAATCTCCGGCGATATCCCCGCCCGCCGACAGTCCGAAATTGGGCAATTGCAGCAAGCCCTTCTTGGGCGCAATCGATTTGATCGTCACGTCCTTGCCGAACCGTTCGCGCAGCGTGCCGTGCAGATCGCCCAGACTGTCCACGAGCCCCATCGCCAGCCCGCGCTTGGCCGTCCAGAACTCGCCGGTATAGACCTCGTCGTCGGCCGGCTTGATCTTGTCGGCCCGCCGCGATTTCACATAGTCGATGAATACCTCGTGGATATCGAGCTCCATCTGCTTGATCCGCGCGACGTCTTCGGACTTTTCGGGCAGAAACGGATCGAGCGTCGATTTGTTCTTGCCCGCCGTATAGAGCCGCCGGTCGATGCCCAGCCTGGCAATCGCATCGACAAACCCGAAGCTGGCCATGATCACCCCGATCGATCCCACCAGCGAGGAGGGGTCGGCGATGATCTCGTCGCCTGCCGTGGCGATGAAATATCCGCCCGAAGCTGCGGCGTCCTCGACGAACACCAGCACTTTTTTCTCGTGCTGATCGGCCAGTTGCCGGATGCGCTGGGCAATCAGGCGCGATTGCACCGCCGAGCCGCCCGGCGAATTGACGACGATCGCCACCACGGGCGCTTTCTTGATTTTGAAAGCCTTTTCCAGAAGCGGCGCGACCGAGGCGATGTTAAGCCGGCCCGGCTTGAGATCCTGGGAAATGACCCCCTGCAGCCGGACAACGGGGACCACCGGTCCGCGATTGCCGAAAATTCTCTTGTACCAGGGACGCTTGGGAGCCTCGATCTGGCCGTCGGTAAGTGCGGTCATACTTGTCTCCCTGTCGGAAATTGGGTCTTTGCGAGCGCCTTTGGCCCCCATTTAGGCATTCATTTGCCTTCGTGCCAGTCCAGCCGGGCGCTGCCGCGCAGGATCGAGCCTGCGGGTTCGGCAAATCCGCCGCCCGTCTCCCCATGCAGGATCAGCGGCGGCAGGAGCCGCATGGGGGCCTTGCTTCCCTTCTTGCCCCTGACGAGCACGCGGCTCGCCGGTGCGTCGGGCCGCGGGGCGATCGGCAGGACGCAGATGCCGCCCATGCGCGAGTCGAAAGCGGCGAGAAGCTGGGGCAGGGCCTGAGCAAGGTGGATGAAGATCACTTCGCCCTTGGCATGCGCGCACGATACGGCGGTGCGCACCCATCCCGAAACCTCCCCGTCGGTATGCCGCGCTGCCGCCCGGGCCGGGTCGGGTGCACGGGTGCCCGCTTCGAAAAACGGCGGATTGGCGATCACGACGTCAAATCGATCGGTGCCCAGACCCAGCGCCTTGCGCTCGGCTCCGGTAGCCGTCGCGTTGATTTTCAGGATCGTCGCGCGCTGGGAAAAACCGTTCGCTTCCACGTTACCTGCCGCCAGCATCGCCATATCGGCATTGTTTTCCACCAGCGTCGCTTCGAGTCCGTCGTCATGGGCGAGTGCGCAAAGTGCCGCCACCCCGGCCCCGGCGCCCAGATCCAGCAATTGCCGCGCTCCATGCGGGATGCTTGCCCCCAGCAGAACCGAATCCAGGCCAGCCCGGAACCCCTTTTCCGGCTGCGCTATGGACAATTTGCCGCCTAGAAAGGCATCGGCTTGCCCTTCTTGGCGTTTTACAAATTCGGACTGCTGGTTTACCGACATGGGCACGAAGGTCCTGGTTTGCATTCAGGCCAAAGTGGTATCCCCACTTTGGCGGCTCGGGGCTGACAATAGAGCGTTTCGGTAATAAGTGGTTATGCCATATTCCATCCGGAAGTGCGGTAACAAACAATTGGCTCACGGGTTCCCTATGCGCGGAACCCGACGGCCTTTAAAACACTGTATCGGGTGGGCGGCGCCCTCCCTGGGAGTATGAACGTCAATGGCGGTTGAAAATCTGGCGCCGAGACCACTTGCGGACGCTTCGGCGGTAATCGACGATCTGATGGCGGCGACCGGAGAGGGCATGGAGGCCGTCAATCGCCTCATACTGTCGCGGTCCGATAGCCCCGTCGATATGGTCCCCGAAGTTGCCAACCATCTCATCGACGCCGGAGGCAAGCGCCTGCGGCCCATGCTCACCCTCGCGGCCTCCGCACTGTTTGGCCGGCCCGGCGGCAATGAAATCCGCTTTGCCGCCGCCGTCGAATTCATGCACAACGCAACGCTGCTCCACGACGATGTGGTCGACGAAAGCGACATGCGCCGTGGCCGCCCCGCCGCCCGCACCATCTGGGGCAATCAGGCCTCGGTCCTCGTGGGCGATTTCCTTTTGGGCCAGGCGTTCCTGATGATGGTGGAATCGCGCGATATCGACGCGCTGGGTGTGCTCTCTCGCGCCGCCGCAATCATCGCCGAGGGCGAGGTTTTCCAGCTCGCCAAAGCCGGCGATCTCTCCACCACGCCCGACGATTACGAAAAGATCATCCACGCCAAGACAGCGACGCTCTTTGAGGCGGCAACCGAAGTGGGCGCGATGGCGGGCGGTGCCGACAGTGCCTCCCGCAAGGCGCTGGCCGCCTATGGCCGGGAGTTGGGCATGGCGTTTCAGCTTGTCGATGACGTCCTCGATTACGGTGGCGCGCAGGGCGCCCTGGGCAAGAACACGGGCGATGACCTGCGCGAAGGCAAGATGACCTTGCCTGTCATCCTCGCGCTGCAGGCCGGTACCGAAGGCGAACGCAAGACGATCGAAAGGGCCTTGGGCAACCCTGCGTCCGGAGAGAGCCAACTGGCCGACATACTCGCCATTTTCGCGCGCTACGATTGTCTGAGCCAGACCATGGCCAAGGCGGAACGCCACGCCGAAGCCGCCCGGGCCGCTCTTGCCAAGATCCCGCCCTCGCTCGAACGCGACATCCTCTTCAGCGTCCCCGAATTCTGCACCTCGCGGGCCTACTAGCGGTCTCCGGATCGCTTGCGAGCGCTGAACCTTCGCAATCGGGACAAGAGAGACCGGCAAGGGGCATCCTGCCTCCTATCGTCCATAAGCCGCGAGAAAAACTTTGACGCCGTCTCGCGCTTCCTTGCGCAGCGCGTCAGGGCCGGGAATGGCGTCGTCGCCTAACAGCATCGCCTGGTTGAGCGGTGTCGACATGACCAGCCAGTTGAAATGCGACGCCGCCACGATCGCATCGTCAAATTCCAACAATCCCTGCGCCTTTAGCGTTTCGAACAGGCTCGCAAGTATCCCGATCGCCCGGAGTGGTCCCCGCTCGTACAACACACGCGCCAATTCGGGAAACCGTGGGACTTCGCCGATCACCAGCCGCCGCAACTGCATGATGCGCGGATTGAGAACGATATAGAGCTGGCGAAAGGCATAATCCTCCAGATAGGCCGCAAGGTTGTCGGGATCGGCCGGAGGTGCGTCTCCATGCACCCGGTCGCCCGTCCTGTCGGTCAGCGAAGACACGATCTCGACGAACAGTGCCTCCTTTGAGGAAAAGTGCTTATAGACGGTCTGCTTGGATACCGCCGAACGCGCCGCGATCTCGTCCATATTGGTCCCGAGATAACCGTTGATAAGGAAGATCTCGGTCGCCGCTTCAACGATTGCCTGACGCTTGCGCGCTGAACGGGGTGTTGTCTCGTCAACCTTTTCTGAATTCGTCTCCGCCTTTGGCATCGTGTCCGGGCCATCCAAATCAGTTTGCGATTGACAATACGGTACTGGACAGTCTAGTTCACTGCAAGCAATAGTACTGTACGGTCTAGTTCCAGAGGATATGCGATGCAAAGGCATGGATTAATGGCGACTTTGGTCGGCACGGCTCTCCTGATCGGTCCGCCGGGTGCCGTGGCGCAGCCGTCATCCGCCGACATTCCAATGACACCACCAGCGGAGATGACGATGACCCAATCCCCGAAAGCCGGTACGCTGAAGGTGCCGGGCGCGACGCTCTATTACGAAAGCTGGGGCCATGGCCCTATGCTTCTCATCATTCCCGGCGGGCCCCAGGACGCAGGCGTCTTCGCCGATCTCGCCCGTGCGCTGGCAGATCGCTACACCGTTGTCGCTTACGACCCGCGCGGCAATTCCCGCTCGACATTCGATGGGGCCATTCAGCCTCTCGTCCTTGACATCCAGGCTGACGACGCTGCCGCTTTGATCGACGCGCTGGGGCAGGGGACGGCCTATGTCATGGGGACCAGCGGCGGCGCCCATATCGGGCTCAATCTGGCCGCACGCTATCCTGAGAAGGTCAAGGCGATTGTCGCCCACGAGCCGCCATCCACGATGCTGCTTGATGACCCCGCCGAGGCAATCGCCTTCGATGAGGCGCTTCACGCAACCTACAAGAGCGAGGGCGTTGAGGCTGCCATGGGAATGTTCTTTGGCGCTGCCGGCATGTCCGAGAGCTCCGAAGGGGACGTCGGGCTCGATTTCGATATGTCGCCCGAGGCCGCCGAAACCTTTGGGCGTGTCAGCGGCAATTTCGAATATTGGCTCGCCCACGCCATGTTGCCGCTCTCGCACTACACGCCCGACGTTGAAACGCTTAAGGCCGGCGCGCCGCGGGTGATCGTCGGCATCGGTGCGGAATCCAGGGGCAGCCCCATCGAGGAACTCAGCATGGCGCTTGTGAACGCGCTGGGCGTTGTTCCTGTCACATTCCCCGGCGATCATACGGGCTTTGAACCCCATGCCGAGGCATTCGCCGAAACCTTGCACCGGACGCTCAGCGCCAATTAGGGAGATAGCCAATGTACATTCAGTTTGCCGAACTGCCGGTCAGCGATCAGGATCGCGCCAAGGCGTTCTATACCGGAAAGCTCGGTTGCGAAGTGGCTGCGGACGCCCCGATGGGCGCCGATGGCTGGCGGTGGATCGAACTCAAATTCCCCGGGACGCAAACCAATCTGCACTTCATCCGCCGCGAAAACGATGCGCCCTCGGATATGCCGGTTCTGGTCTTCGTTGCAGATGACGTGGCGGGGACCGTCGAGGCGCTCCGTGCAAAGCGGGTAGAGATCATCACCGAACCGCACGAACCCTCCTGGCAGCCGGGCCGCACCGTAGCCGAATTTCGCGACAGCGAAGGCAATCGGCTGGTGATCGGTACACCATAGCCAAAAGTCCTCGCGCGTATGCGGCAGAAATCTCTCGCCGCATACCGCCTGCCTATGCAAAATCAGTCCATGGTGCGAGCATATCCGCCACCCAATGGACTTTCGACCTGTCGCCTGCTACCGCTTCGCCAACATTACCACAGACCCGCCCAAGGCACCCCGACCATGCCCGAATTGCTGCTTGAGCTCTTTTCCGAGGAAATTCCCGCGCGTCTTCAGCGCCGGGCAGCCGAGGACCTCAAGAAGGCCGTAACCGACGCGTTGGTCGAAAAGGGGCTGGTCTATGAAAGCGCCGGCGCATTCGCCACGCCGCGCCGCCTGGCGCTTACGGTAACGGGCCTTCCCGCCGCTTCCCCCGACACGCGCGAAGAGCGCAAGGGCCCCAAGGTCGGCGCGCCCCAGCAGGCTCTCGACGGCTTTCTGCGTGCGGCAGGGCTTTCTTCCATCGACGACGCCAAGATCCAGTCCGACGAAAAAAAGGGCGATTTCTACGTCGCGGTGATCGAGAAAAAGGGCGCCCCCGCCATCGAGATTTTACGCGACATTCTGCCCGCAACCGTAAAGTCCTTCCCCTGGGGCAAGCCGATGCGCTGGGGCTCAGGGCGTCTCGAATGGGTCCGCCCGCTGCGCGCCATCACCGCAACCTTCGGCCCCGAAGGCGAAGAACCCGACGTGATCGAATTCGAACTGGACGCCGTGACTTCGGGCAACACCACCTATGGCCACCGCTTCATGGCGCCCGATGCCATAAAGGTCCGCCGCTTTGACGATTACGTGCAGGCGCTCGAAAAGGCCCGCGTGGTGCTCGATATCGACCGCCGCAAGCAGATCATCAGAACCGACGCCGAACAACTCGCCTTCGCACAGGGGCTTGAACTGATCGTCGATGAAGGCTTGCTCGAAGAAGTCGCGGGTCTTGTCGAGTGGCCGGTGGTCATGATGGGGTCGTTCGACGAGTCCTTCCTCAAGGTCCCCGAAGAGGCCATCATCGCCACCATCCGCGCCAACCAGAAATGCTTCTGCCTGCGGGATTCCTCGACGGGCAAGTTGGCCAACAAGTTCATCCTGACATCGAACCTCATCGCCGAGGACGACGGTAAAACCATCGTCGCGGGCAATGAGCGCGTCATCCGCGCCCGCCTGTCCGATGCCAAGTTTTTTTACGAGACCGATCTCGAAACCCCGCTTGCCGACAATCTGCCCAAGCTCGAAGATGTTGTCTTCCACGCCAAGCTGGGCACCCAGGCCGAACGCGTCGCCCGCATCGAAAAGCTTGCCGCCGAAATCGCCCCGCTGGTCGGCGCCGATGTCGAAGACGCCAAACGCGCCGCAAAGCTCTCCAAAGCCGATCTGCCCACCGGCATGGTCGGAGAATTCCCCGAACTCCAGGGCCTGATGGGTCGCTATTATGCGCTGGCCCAGGGCGAAAAGCCCGAAGTCGCCACGGCCATCGAAGAACACTATAAGCCCCTTGGCCCCTCCGACCGCGTGCCCACCGAGCCGGTTTCGATCGCGGTCGCCCTGGCCGACAAGCTCGATATCCTGACAGGCTTCTGGGCGATTGACGAAAAGCCGACCGGCAGCAAAGATCCCTACGCGCTTCGCCGCGCCGCGCTCGGGGTGATCCGGTTGATCGTGGACAATCGTTGCTCTGTCGATCTCACCAAGCTTCTAATAGACCACGCAGAGCGCTATTTTGATCCGGTTGATCCAGTGGCAAATGCGTTCGCCGTGATTGAGTTTATTGCTGATCGTCTCAAAGTTCAGTTGAGGGAGAGCGGTGCGCGCTACGATCTGCTGGATTCCGTTTACAACATCGCCACCGGAGTTGTCACCGGCCGGGAAGGCAGAGCGAACAGTAAGGACATCCTGCAAATCGTCTCCCGTGTTGCCGCGCTCTCCTCGCTGCTCGCCGCCGACGATGGCAAGGCGCTGCTCGCCGGCTACAAGCGCGCGGCCAACATCCTCATCGCCGAGGAAAAAAAGGACGCCACCACCTACGCCAGCGTCGTCGACGCAGCGAAGCTGGAAACGCCCGAGGAACAGCGTCTCGCGGCTGCCGTCGAACAAGCCCGAACCGATGTGACCGCCCGTCTCGAAAACGACGACTATGCCGGCGCCATTGCCGTTCTTGCCTCGCTGCGCACCCCCGTCGACGCCTTCTTCGAATCCGTCCTCGTCAACGACCCCGATCCGGCCATCCGCGCCAACCGCCTCAATCTTCTGGCGTCCCTGCGCGACACGATGCATCTGGTCGCTGACTTCTCAAAGGTCGCGGGCTAGGGAACCACGGCCCGGCCAAGCGGTTATGAACGCCACATAGGGGATTTATTACATGAGCGTCGGTCTTCTCGCCCTTCTCGATGATGTCGCCGCGCTCGCCAAGGTGGCGGCGACCTCGGTCGACGATATCGCCGGCCAGGCCATGAAAGCCGGGGCCAAGGCAGCCGGGGCGATGATCGATGACGCCGCGGTAACCCCCAAATACGTGCAGGGTTTCAAGCCCGAGCGCGAATTGCCCATTGTGGGAAAGATCGCCCTGGGCTCGATCAAAAACAAGCTGATCTTCCTTCTGCCCGCCGCCCTGCTGCTCAGCGCCTTTCTGCCCTGGATGATCAATCCGCTGCTCATGCTGGGCGGGGCCTATCTGTGCTATGAAGGTGCCGAAAAAATCTATGAGGGCCTCTTCCCGCACCGGGCACACGAGCACGAGAAAAAAGTCGTGCCATCTGCCGCCAATGCCGAAAAGCTGGAGGCCGAAAAGGTCGCCGGCGCGATCAAGACCGATTTCATTCTCTCCGCCGAAATCATGACCATCGCACTGGCGCAAATCCCGGCCGGCAACGTCGTCAACCAGGCCCTCGTCCTGCTGGTCGTCGCCCTTGGCATGACCATTCTCGTTTATGGCGGCGTGGCCCTGATCGTCAAAGCTGACGATGTGGGGCTCTATCTGGCAAAGGACGGCAAGACCGGCCTGGGCCGTGCCATTGGTCGCGGGCTGGTCGCAGGCATGCCGGTCTTTCTCAAATGGCTCGCCATCGTGGGCACGGCGGCCATGCTCTGGGTCGGCGGTGGCATCATCGTCCACGGATTGGCCGGCATGGGCTTTGCCGGGCCCGAACACTGGATCGAGGATATCGCACACCTCGTGGAAGGCACGATCCCAGCCATCGCCGGCGTGCTTCACTGGCTCACGGTCGCAGTGCTATCGGGAATTGTTGGCCTGATCATCGGCTTTATCATTATCCCCATTGCCGAATACGGCATCGCGCCGGTGCTGGGCCTGTTCCGCAGGGAAAAGCCTGCCGCTCACTGAAGAGCTGACCAAGGCGATCTATCGCCCTTTGAACGGTGCCATGCCCTCGTTGGCCAGCCGATCGGCGCGCTCGTTCAGGTCATGCCCGGCATGGCCTTTCACCCAGTGCCATGTGATGGTGTGCCGCTTGGTTGCCGCGTCGAGCGCCTGCCAGAGTTCGACATTCTTGACCGGCTTTTTCGCTGCCGTCTTCCAGCCATTGCGCTTCCAGCCGTGCAGCCAGCCCTGAATGCCGTTCTTGACGTACTGGCTGTCGGTGTGGATTTCCACCGCGCAGGGCCGCTTGAGCGCATTAAGTGCCTCAATGGCGGCGGTCAGCTCCATCTGGTTGTTGGTGGTCTGGGCCATGCCGCCCTTGAGCTCTTTGACCATGCCATTGTATTGCAGCACCGCGCCCCAGCCGCCGGGGCCGGGGTTGCCTGAGCAGGCCCCGTCGGTGTGGATTACCACAGGCTCACTCAATGCCCCGATGCCTCTTCAAGCTGACGCAGCACGCGGGGGATGTTGAAGGCGATGTTCTCTTCCGCCGTCACAGCGATCTCGACATTGACGCTGAACCGCTCCGCAAAGGCTTCGATCACCTCTTCAACCAAAGATTCCGGCGCCGAAGCCCCGGCCGTGATGCCGAGAGAAGAAATATCCCCGAACTGATCCCAGTCGATATCGGCGGCCCGTTGAACGAGCACCGAAACCCTGCATCCGGCCCGCTCGCCCACTTCCACGAGCCGCATGGAGTTCGATGAATTGGGCGCGCCCACAACGATCATCGCATCCACCCGCGGCGCCACCGCTTTCACGGCTTCCTGCCGATTTGTGGTGGCATAGCAAATGTCTTCCTTGGCGGGCACGGCGATGTTGGGAAACCGGCTCTTGAGCACCATCACCATGGCGCTTGTGTCGTCCACAGACAGCGTGGTCTGGGTCACAAGCGCCAGATTGTTCGGATCGCGCGGTGCAAACGCCTCGGCGTCGGCAACAGTTTCGATCAGCGTGATCTTGCCCGGCGGCAATTGTCCCATTGTCCCGATCACCTCGGGATGCCCCCGATGCCCGATCAAAACGATATCATGCCCCTCTTCGGCATGGCGCTGGGCTTCCACATGCACCTTGGTCACCAGCGGGCAGGTGGCATCGAGAAAGAACATGTTGCGGTGTTTCGCTTCGGCGGGCACAGATTTGGCCACACCATGCGCTGAAAAGATCACCGGCGCTTCTGTGCCCTCGGGAATTTCCTCGAGCTCTTCGACAAAGATCGCACCCTTGGCGCGCAACCCATCCACGACGAACTTGTTGTGCACGATCTCGTGGCGCACATAGACCGGCGCCCCGTACTTTTTGAGCGCCAGGTCCACGATCTGGATGGCACGATCCACGCCCGCGCAAAATCCGCGCGGCGCACACAACAGGATGTCGAGGCTGGGCTTGTCGGTCATGATCCTCACATGCGGTTTGTCCTTGCCCAAGTCAAGCCGCAAGCGCGACAAGAGGGAGCACGGCCCCCTGTTGCCGGAAGCCCGGCACACAGGCAATATGGCACCGATTCAGTTGGGGTTTTTCGTTTGGTTGCGCCTTCCCAGCAGATGTTCGCAATTGCCCCGGCTCAGGGAAAGCCCTCTTTGAGCCGCGCGCAATTGCGTCTTCTGGTCGGCAAGGCGCGCTGGCTCCATGTTGCCGCTGACGCCGGACTGGCCGTCGCCCCCACGATCGCGATCACCCGCGCGGCATGGGAGGCGCTTCAGGCCGAACGCAAGACCGGCACCGATACATTGCGCAAGGTCTGGGTCACGACGCTTTTTAAACTGGTAACGCCGGGCAGAACGCCACCCGAACTTGTGGTCCGCACCTCGGCACCGCGCCATATCGCGGGCCTGCAACCGGCACGTCCGGGCCTTGCGGCCCCTGCCAATGAAAGCGAAGCGGTCGATCCCCAACGCGCCATGGGCAAGGCGATCAACGCCGCCTTTGCCAGCTATGGTCCGGCGCTTGCCGGCTGGGCCAGCGAGGCTGAACGCGAGGCGCGCGACAGCCAGATCGTGATCGTGCAGGCAAGCGTAAGCGGGAAAATCGAACATTTCCTGACGCGCAATACGACAACGGGACGAATCGGCCCGGTCGCCATGCCGGGAGAGCCCCTTCCAAGGCTCCCGGCCGACACCGCAAAGCTCATCGAGACGGTCGACGCGGCATCCGGCCAGCATATGGCTTGCGTCGTATCGGTCGAGGGCAATACCGCCCGGCTCGTTTCAGCCCGCCCGGTACAGGTCAGCGCAGGCGCCCAGCTTGAAGCGGCGGTCGAGCGGGTCCAGGCAGGCGTCTGGATGCCGGCAGAAGCGGTGAGGCGCTTCAACCCGGCCCAATTGCCGCAATTGCTCCATCCCCGGCTCACCGATGACCACAAGGCGACCGCCATCGCGTCCGGCCTCGGCGTTTCGCCCGGCGCGGCGAGCGGAGAGATCGTTTTCACGCCTGACGATGCAGCGCGCTGCCGCGCCCGCGGTCGCCATTGCATCCTCGTGGTCATGGAAACCGGGCCGGGCGATATCGAGGGGATGAAGGCGGCCACCGGGTTCGTGACGGCCCGTGGCGGCATGACCAGTCACGCGGCCGTTGTCGCCCGCATCACCGGCAAGCCCTGCGTCGCCGGCCTGAGAAGCCTGCAGATCGACGCCGAAAACGGCATCTGCAAGATCGGCGACAAGGTGTTTGCCACTGGCCAGCGCATCACGATAGACGGATCCGAGGGTGCAATTTATGAAGGCGCGTTGCCCCTTTCGCGTCCCCATATCGGCGGCGCGCTCTCGCGCCTTCTCGATTGGGCCGACGATAGCCGGACCATCGCCGTCAGGACCAATGCCGAAACCATCGAGGCCGCCCGCACGGCGCTCAGCTTCGGCGCCGAAGGCATCGGGCTGGCGCGTTCCGAACACATGTTTTTTTCCGGCGAGCGCATGCGGGCCCTTCGCCGCCTTATCCTTTCGGAAAACGAGCAGGATCGTGCCACAGCGCTGGAAGGGCTCGTCGATTATCAGGCCGCCGATTACGCGGCGCTGTTCCAGACAATGCAGAACAAGCCCGTCAATGTGCGCCTTTTCGATCCTCCCCTGCATGAGTTCCTGCCGCGCAGCGAGGACGATATCGAAGACACCGCAGAAGCGCTTGGCCTCTCGCTCAAGGCGCTCAAGGCGCGTTTGCAGCGTCTCGATGAGGTCAATCCGATGCTGGGCCATCGCGGCGTGCGGTTGGTCATCACCTATCCCGAAATTCTCGCCATGCAGGTTCGGGCGTTGGTCGCCGGTGTCGAGGCGGCCATGGACAATCAGGATTTGCCGGTCAATCTCGAAATCATGGTGCCCTTCGTCACCTCGGCCCGCGAAGTGGCCTGGGTCAAATCGCGCATCATGGACATCGTGGGCAACGCGCCCGTGTTCCAGCGCGGCGCCAATCTTGCGTTCGGCACGATGATCGAGTTGCCGCGGGCCTGCCTTCGGGCAGGCGACATCGCAAAGGAAGTCGATTTCATTTCCTTTGGCACCAACGATCTCACCCAGACGACCTATGGCATCTCCCGCGACGATGCCCCGGCCTTCCTTGCGACATATCACCGCCGAGCCCTCTACGATGTCGACCCGTTCGTCACCATAGACCAGCGCGGAGTGGGCGAATTGATCCGCATCGCCATCGAGCGGGGCAGGGCGGTCAATCCACATCTGAAGGTCGGCATCTGCGGAGAACACGCCGGCGAGACCAATTCGCTGCGCTTTTTTTCCGAGCTGGACATCGATTATGTCAGTTGCTCGCCTTATCGCGTGCCCGTGGCGCGTATGGTTCTGGCACAATCGGACGGCGCCAATTAACCATCGGCCTTCCGGAAAATGCCTTGGCGCTGCCGCAATCTGAACTTTTCCGCGCCCACTTACCCGTGTTTACCCCTTCATAACCCTAATCAACGATCATCGGGATTGTCGGCATTTGATCGGCTTGGTGTTGCACTTGTGCATCGCATGCCAGTCCGGTCGGATCGACACCGGAACGATGGCGTATTTTTCATCACGGGTTCCGGTGCTCGACGGGGAGCGCTTCAGGCAAAAGTTGCTTTGCACTTTTGGTGTTCGGAAGCGCGACGAAGTCGGGATGTAAAGCCGGCGGGTCAGTGTTGTGGCGTAGAAAAGCGTTAGTATGGCGTATGGGACATCCCCGGTGCGTGCCAACCAGGCGCGTGCCTCGCGTAAAGTTTTGAAGGCTGTGGGTGCACTGACGCTCAGCGTTGTGGCCTATGGTTTTGCGGTTCCCGGGACCGGTGGCTTCCGCGCCGTCGATCCGGCGACCGAACTGCCCCCCAAGCCGATGGCGTCGCTTGCATATGAGGGCAATCAACCCGTCATTTCCGGCACCGTTGCCCCGCTGTTTCAGACAGCGATGTTTTCAGGCCCCAACAGGACCGACAAGACCGACAGGGCGCAGCCCGAAATCAACCTGGTCGCCTTTTCCCAGGCCTTCGATGCGGCGCGGCTCTCGATCGCCTCGGCCCGCGCCGCTGGCGATCCCTACACCACCCGGCAATCGTCGGTCATGGTTGCCGAGGGGGATGAGCACCAGGATGAAGGTCCGCGCATTTCGGTGGCGTCGATCGATCCCGATATGGTCAATTCGGCCGGCCTGGCGGCCATCGACGCGATCTCCGATGACACGGATGGGGATCCGAACACCCCAAGCCCCGTGGGCGTACCCGAAACGCTGGCCTATGGCCGCGCCAATACCCCGGCCACCGAATTCACCGTCAGCGACACCTATTCCGAGCGCGAGCAATGGTGCATGGCGACGGGCATCTATTTCGAAGCCCGTGGCGAAAGCTATCGCGGCCAGGTTGCCGTCGCCCAGGTCATCATGAACAGGGTGGCGCACCCCAACTATCCAGACACCATCTGCGGCGTGGTCTATCAGAACCAGCATCGCCGCAACGCCTGCCAGTTCTCTTTTGCCTGCGATGGCAAGACCAATGTCAATCGCACATCGGAAGTCGCGGCCTGGGATCGGGCACAGTCCATCACCCGCGAAGTGCTCAACAAGGAAATTTACCTCACCGAAGTGGCCGACGCGACGCATTACCATGCGACCTATGTCCGCCCTGCATGGGCGCGCAACATGGACAAGCTGTCCCAGGTGGGACTGCACGTCTTCTACAGGTTCAAGCCCGGCTGGCGGTTCGGATGACTGCCGGACCTAATTGGTGCGATAGCACGAAATGAACGATCCGCTGGCCGAGCACGAGCGCACACCGCGGTCAGATACACTGTTGAACACCAGATTGCCGCTGACCGGGTTGCGGCCCACCGACAGGATCAAAAAGCTCGATCCCTCCGGCCACAGCCTGTAGCCGTGATGGTGACCGCGGTCTTCGTAAACCCGGTTCACCTCTATCCCCGGATAGAGCACATGGGGCGAAACCAGTCCGTCGCTCGAATAGGTGCCGCTTGAGGTCGTCGCGATGTTGACCTCGCGCACATGGCCATAGCCCACCTTGCGCACGATGGCCGAGGAAACCGGCTCCAGCGAAACCGTATCTGCATAGGCGATCTCGTAGGACTGATCATAAAACTTCACCAGCGTGGTGAGCGGCGGCGGCGCGTCGTTGATCAACCCATCGGCGCGCGCGGCGGTCGCGCCGGCCAGACCCGCACCGAAAATTCCGGCAAGAAACAGTCCAGCCGCAACGCCGGCCCGATAGCGCAGGGCGATGGTTCTGCGGGGGCGGTTGTGGGATCGGTCGAAGCGCATGGACGTCTCTCCGGGTTGCGGCGTCTTAACGCTTTATCAACCTTTCCGATCCGTTAACGCAAAGCCTCATGCACGAAAGGGTTAATAGCTAAAATGAGACTAAAATTTTAGCGATTACAGTGGCTTGACCGCTGCGAATCTACGCGCCGAGGCTTTCGAACACGTCCATGAAATGGTCGTGGGCCTGTTGGGTCGGCCATGGCCGGATCAGCCGGTCGAATCCCGGAAGATCGAACCCGGCCAGTGTTGGTTCGCCAAAGAACTTCCGCGCCTCATCGGGTGCAAAGCCGGCCAGGTTGACCGCCTCGAAGAACGCCGCCTCCCGGTCTGCCCGTTTGATCAGCTTTGTCAGGGCCGCTGGCGCGATGGCCGGAAGGCCGAACCGCACATGGATGGCCCCAAGCAGACGCGCCTCCACATCGCGATAATTGCCGCCCATCGCCGCCTTGAACGGCGAAATGATATCGCCCATCACATATTCGGGCGCGTCATGGAGCAGGGCATAGAGCCGCCCCTTGTCGTCGATCTCCGGATCCATGGCCGAAGCGATCTCGAGCACCAGCACCGAGTGCTGTGCCACCGAAAACGCATAGTCGCCCTTGGTCTGTCCGTTCCAGCGCGCCACCCGTGCCAGCCCATGCGCGATATCGGACAGTTCCACATCGATCGGGGAGGGGTCCAAAAGATCGAGGCGGCGCCCCGATAGCATGCGCTGCCAGGCGCGGGATTGTGCGCGTGCCATTGCCCTCGTTCTGCCTTTCAAGAGTGCTTCCAGGATAAGTGGAATGCACTTATCCGGTTCGGAAGCGCGATTAAACAAGGACTAGGTCACGTCATCGTTTCCACGAAACGGTGAAGTGATCTAATCGTCTTCGGAATCGCCGCCCGGCGCGGCAAAATCGTAGCGTGCCCATTGCGGCAGGGCAAGCGAGACAGGCGCCCCCTTAACGCTCGCGTCTGCGCCGTCGGCTATCTTGTCGATCCGCGCAATCGCAACGGCGGTTCCGTCCACGACGCTGCCGATCGTGCCGACGCTTTTACCCCCGATCATCAGCGCATCGCTGCGCGCTCCTGACGCAATGCCCGATACGATCACCGGGCGCCGCCGCGCCGTCCCGCGATGCTGCATGCGCGACACCACCTCCTGGCCCACATAGCACCCTTTCTTGAAATCGACGCCGCCCAGATGATCCATGCCGATATCGTGCGGAAATCCATCCTCGGCGTCGAAATCGGGTCCCATCTCGGCAATGCCCGCCGCTATACGCGCCTTGGCCTGCTCGTTACCCTCGATCCAGCCATCGGACTCCCCGAGTGGTGCGATCACCCGATATCCCAAACCTTGGCCACGCCCGTCGCGATGCACGATCCCCGTCGCGGGCGCTTCCCCCGACCAACCCACCGCGTGGGTTTCGGCAAGCATCTCGATCTCCATCTTGGCGCGTAGCCGATACATCCTCATGCGCTTGAAGAAATTTTCGGCGACGGTGGCGGGAACGTCGAGCCAATGGGCCCCGTCGGCCCACCCGATCAGTCCCTCGGCCAACAGCTTGCCCTGCGGCGCCAGCAGCGCGAACCATCGCGCAGTGCCGTCTTCGAGCACCGGCGGGGTCAATACGTCATGGAGGAGATGGGTCGCATCCGGCCCGGAAATTTTAAAGGCCACCCGGTCGGCGCGCTTTTCGATTGTCATTTGCTGCCCTTGCCTTGCTCTGGTGCCATCCGTTAAACCCGACCTCAGTTGGAAACGCCGAGCCGGAGATATGCCATGAGTCGCCACTTCGATACGATTTTCCGGGGCGGCACGCTGGTCAATCACGATGGCATAGGTAGCGCCGATATCGGGATCATCAAGGGGCGCATTGCCGCCATCGGTTCGCTCCTGTCCGATACCGCCGATAACGATGTCGATTGCATCGGCCTTACCATCCTTCCCGGCGTCATCGATACCCAGGTCCATTTCCGCGAGCCCGGCCTCGACCACAAGGAAGACCTTCAGACCGGATCGCTTTCGGCGGTCATGGGCGGGGTGACCGGCGTTTTCGAAATGCCCAACACCAATCCTCTGACCACCACGCGCGAGACCTTCGAAGACAAGATCGCCCGCGCCACCAATCGCATGCATTGCGATTTTGCTTTCTATATCGGTGGCACGCGCGAGAACGTCGCCCAATTGCCCGAGCTCGAACGCCTCCCCGGCTGCGCTGGCGTAAAAGTGTTCATGGGCTCATCCACCGGTTCGCTTCTCGTTGCCGACGATGATGGCGTCGAAGCGATCCTGTCGGCCATCTCCCGCCGCGCTGCCTTTCACTCAGAAGACGAATACCGGCTTGAAGACCGGAAAGGCTTCCGCGTCGAAGGTGACCCGTCGTCCCACCCGGTCTGGCGCGACCCGCAGGCAGCGCTCCAATGCACCGAACGCCTCGTGAAGATCGCCCGCAAGACCGGCAAGCGCATCCACGTGCTCCATATTTCGACCAAGGAGGAAATCACTTTCCTCGCCGATCACAAGGATGTCGCTTCGGTCGAAGTCACTCCGCATCATCTGACGCTCGATGAAACCGCCTACACAAGGCTGGGCACCTATGCCCAGATGAACCCCCCGGTTCGCGACGCCGAGCACCGCGAAGGCATCTGGCAGGGTGTCGCCAATGGTGTTGCCGACATTTTAGGCTCCGATCACGCTCCCCATACCCGCGAGGAAAAGGAAAAACCCTATCCGTCATCGCCCTCGGGGATGACCGGCGTTCAGACCCTCGTTCCCATCATGCTCGACCACGTCAACGCCGGCCGGCTCAGCCTGCAGCGCTTCGTCGATATGACCAGCCACGGCCCCAACCGCCTGTTCAATCTCGCCTGCAAGGGCAGGGTGGCCGTAGGCTATGATGCCGATCTGACCATCGTGGACATGAACCGCACCGAAACCATCACCAATGACTGGGTCGCCTCGAAAGCCGGCTGGACCCCCTATGACGGCGTCTCCGTCAAGGGTTGGCCGGTCGGCACCGTCATTCGCGGCAACAGGGTGATGTGGGACGGCGAACTCCTCACCCCCGCCCAGGGACAGCCCATCCGCTTCATGGAAACGCTGGTCTCTCACCCATAGCGCCATCGAAATTTGCGCGCCGGCTATACCACCACCCTGTCACCCCGGGCTTGACCCGGGGTCCAGTACACTCAGCCCATAAGATGGAATCGCCGGTCCTGCCGCCCGCCCCGGGTCTTCGCCCGGGACGAGGCCCGCGAGAAGGACGGTAAGGCATCCTTACGCCAGCGCCATCAGGCTTGCATTGCCCCCCGCCGCTGCCGTGTTGATGCTGGTCGAAACCTCATCGACCAGCAGGTCGATGGCAAACACCGCCTCGCCCCTCTCCAGTGCTTCCGAAGATGCCCCCTGAACGGTAACGATCGGGCCATCCCATTCCGCAACGGATTTGCTGATCGCGGTCACGGTCTCACCGTCACCTTCCACCAGCACCGCGCGAGCCGCGTCCGGACCGATCTCCCGCACCACTTCGATGCGCTGCCTTATGTCTTCGGGCAACTCCCGGACCACCGATCCCAGATCACCCGATGCCTTGACCAGCATGTCATTGCCCGCCGCCAGTCCGGCCGCAAGCCCATGCACCAGCCCGGTCAGTGTCCTGGCGCTGAGCGCAACCTTGCCCTTGGGCTTTGTCATATAGGTGTTGCGCTCACCCACCGGCCCGTCCAGTTCGGAAAACGCATTGATGGCCGGATGGCTGGCATAGTTCAGCGTGACCTCGGCAAGGTCATCCCGGCTGTTGCCGCGCAGCCACTCCGCCAGCGTCACCAGCGTCGGACCCGCCTGCCGTGCCGGCAATCCCCAGACCGTCTGGCTGGTTGTTCGCACCAACCGGCGCAGATAAAGCGGCCCACCGGCCTTCGGCCCGGTGCCTGACAGTCCGTGCCCACCGAATGGCTGCACGCCCACCACGGCGCCGATCTGATTGCGGTTGACGTAGATATTGCCCACCTCGATCTTGGATGAGACTTCTGCAATCGTGGTGTCGATGCGTGTGTGCAGTCCAAATGTCAGCCCATACCCGAGCGCATTGATCTTCTCGAGCAGGCCATCGAGATGCTTGCGCTTGAACCGCACCACATGCAGCACCGGCCCGAACACTTCCCGCCCCAGCTCCGATAGATCATCGAGCTCGATCAGTGTCGGGGGGACATAGGTTCCGTTTTCCGCCAGTGCCGGCAGATCGAGTTGAGTGATGGCGTGGCCCTTGTCGCGCATGGATTTGATGTGGCCATCGATCCCGTCGCGCGCTTCGGCGGTTATCACCGGACCGACATCCACGGTCAGCCTGTCGGGGTTGCCGATATCGAGCTGCCCCATCGCGCCCTTGAGCATCTCGAGCGTCTTGTCGGCGATCTCGTCCTGAAGGCAAAGCACACGCAGTGCGGAACATCTCTGGCCCGCGCTGTCGAATGCTGAAGCGAGAACGTCAAGCACGACCTGTTCGGTCAGCGCCGAAGAATCGACAACCAGCGCATTCTGTCCCCCGGTTTCCGCCACCAGCGGAACCGGCGTGCCATTGGCCAGTGTCCGGCCGGCAAGCTGGTTCTGGATAAGCCGTGCCACTTCGGTCGACCCGGTAAACATCACTCCGCATGTCGCCCCATGCCCGACCAGCGCAGCACCCACCTTGCCGTCCCCTGGAGCAAACTGCAGCACATCGGCCGGGACACCCGCCGCGTGCATCAGATCCACAGCCAATTGGGCGATCAGCGGCGTCTCCTCGGCTGGTTTGGCGATCACCGGATTGCCCGCAACCAGCGCTGCCGACATCTGCCCGGTAAAGATGGCCAGCGGGAAATTCCAAGGCGAAATGCACACCACCGGTCCGAGGGGGACATGGGTGTCATTGGCGAAGCTCTCTTTGACCTGCTGGCCATAATAGCGCAGGAAATCGACGGCTTCGCGCACTTCGGCAATGGCATTGGCCGCCGTCTTGCCGGCCTCGCGCATGGCCAGGGACATGAAGATTTCCATCTGGCTTTCCATGGCGCCCGCCGCCCGCATCAGCATCGCGCCGCGTTCGGCGGGGGGCGTTGCCGCCCATCCCGGGGCTGCGCGCTGTGCCCTGGCCATGATGGCGTCGATCTGGTCCACCGAAGGCTCGATCACCTCGCCAACCACGTCGCGATGATCGGCAGGATTGAGAACGGACCGGGCTTCGCCCGTCGCGTCCTCGGCCTTTGCCACCCACGCCCGTTCGGCGCCCGCCTTGAGGCTCTTTTCCAAAGCCCGCAATATCTGCTCGTTGGACAGATCGATCCCGCGCGAGTTGCGCCGTCCGGCGGCCAGAATGTCCTTGGGCAGATCGATCTGCTCATGGGGCGCGCCAACCGGAGAGACCTGCCGTGCAATCTCCACCGGATCGGCAATCAGCCGATCCACGGGCACGTCCTCGTCGGCTATCTGATTGACGAAGCTCGAATTGGCGCCATTTTCGAGCAGCCGCCGCACCAGATAGGCCAGCAGCGTCTCGTGGCTCCCCACAGGCGCATAGATGCGGCAGGGACGGCTCAGCTTGTCCTTGGGCACCACCTGCTCGTAAAGCGGCTCGCCCATGCCGTGCAGACACTGAAATTCATAGCTGCCAACCTCAAAGTCGGGTCCGGCCAATTCATAAATCGTCGCCATGGTCTGCGCGTTGTGCGTCGCAAACTGCGGAAACACCAATTCGCGCGCCGCCAGCAGCTTCTTGGCGCAGGCGATATAGCTCACATCGGTATGCACCTTGCGGGTGAACACCGGAAAATCTTCGAGCCCGTCGATCTGCGCGCGCTTGATCTCGCTGTCCCAATAGGCGCCCTTGACCAGACGCACCATGATCCGGTGCCCCGAGCGTCTGGCCAGATCGATGATCCAGTCCAGAACGAAGGGGCAGCGCTTGGAATAAGCCTGCACGACAAACCCGATGCCGTGCCAGCCATCATAGGCTGGATCGGTGGCCAGCGCTTCGAGCAGATCGAGCGAGAGTTCGAGCCGGTCCATCTCCTCGGCGTCGATGTTGAGCCCGATGTCATAGGATTTGGCCAGCGCTGCCAGTTCCTTGAGCCGCGGCAGCAGCTCTGCCATCACACGATCATACTTGGTCCGGGCATAGCGCGGGTGCAGCGCCGAAAGCTTGATCGAGATGCCCGGCCCTCCATAGGGTCCCTTGCCCGCCGAAGCCTTGCCGATGGCATGGATCGCCCCGACATATTCGGCCATGTACCGCTCCGCGTCATGGGCGGTCGTCGCTGCTTCTCCCAGCATGTCGTAGGAATAGCCGAATCCCTTGGCCTCCCATGATCGGGCGTTCTTGAGGGCTTCGGCGATATCCTGGCCGGCGACGAACTGTTCCCCCAGCATGCGCATCGCCATCTTCACGCCGGCCCGGATCACCGGCTCGCCCGACCGCGCGACGATCCGCGACAGCGCGTTGGACAATCCTGATTCATCGACGGGCGTCACAAGCTTGCCGGTCACCACCAGCCCCCAGGTCGCCGCGTTGACGAACACCGAGCGATCGAGCCCGAGATGTTTCTGCCAGTTGCCGGGCGCAATCTTGTCGGCAATCAGAAGGTCGCGGGTGGAATTGTCCGGCGTCCGCAACAGCGCTTCGGCAAGACACATGAGCGCAATGCCCTCCTGGCTCGATAGCGCATATTCATGCATGAGCCCTTCGACCCCGCCGCCATTGCCCTTGGCACGGATGCCTCTGACGGCCTTTTCTGCCGTGGCGTGAATGGCCCTGGCCTTTTGCGGTTCAACCGCAGCGGCATCGAGCAGTCCGGGGACGATTTCGGTTTCCGGCAGCCGGTAGGCCGAAGTGATCGCTTCGCGCAATCCGGTGTCGATCTTGAGCGGACGATCCGAAAACGCTTCAAAAGGGCAGGTGCGGGATTCCGGCATAGACGCAACGTCTCCTTTGGCCCGGACGGCGGGCATGGACTTTCAATGGCGCGAAAACTAAGTCAGTTCCCTCGGAGGTCTAGGAGATAAGAAGGTGCTTTCTCGCAAAAAACACAGAAATTACGCCAAATCACCATGAATCATACGACTGATGCGACAAACTGCCGTCCTCATGACGTGCCTTGCGGCGCGGAGCAGATGATTCTCCGCTGGCCCGTGCAATATTGCCGCCTCCGCGTTTCCTCTCTAAAAGCGTCGGTTTATGAGCGAGACGACACCACCACAAATCGGCCCGGTGATCCAGATGGCCCGCAAGGCGCGGCACCTGACGCTTGAGCAATTGGCCAAACTCTCCGGCGTGTCCCGCTCCATGCTCAGCCAGATCGAGCGCAGCGAGACCAATCCCACATTCGCCGTTGTCTGGAGCCTCACCCAGGCTCTCAATATCGAATTCTCCGATCTGGTGTCCGGCGACGCGGTGGCCCGCAAGTCGGCGCTCATCGACATCGTCCCAGCCGATCATGTGCCCCTGATCGCCTCGCCCGACGGTGCCTGCCGCCTCAAAATTCTTTCCCCGCCCGCCCTGGCGGGAAAGACCGAATGGTATCAGGTCGAAATCGAGCCCGGCGGCGCCCTCGTCAGCGCTCCTCACGCCCCGCGCACCCGCGAACACTTCACAGCCCTCACCGACGGCATCGCCATTACCAGCGGCGAAACGACGACGGCACTGACGGCGGGCGAAGTCGCGCGCTACGCCGCCGACGTGCCCCACGCCATATCCAACACTTCGGACGCCGTCGCCGGCGGCTGGCTCGTGGTCCTCTACAACTGATCTTTTCCGCTCGCCGGTGCCACACCCTCACCGTCATCCCGGACCTGATCCGGGATCCAGTACCCCCAGCGCTCCCGTTTTCCCACACACCGCAACCTCCCCACGCCCATCACCGTTGGCCGTTCAATACCCATTGACGCAAATTCCAATATATCGGAAAATACCTCCAAGAAAAAGGAGTAGCCACCATGATGGACGGTTTCGCCCAGCACCTCAGCCAGACCCTCGACGGCATCCGCGACGAGGGGCTTTTCAAGTCCGAAATGGTGATCGGATCGGCCCAGAAGGGCGAGGTCACCGTCGGCGGTCGCACCATGGTCAATCTGTGCGCCAACAATTATCTCGGCCTTGCCAACGACCCCGAAGTCGTCGAAGCCAGTGTCAGGGCGCTTGAAAAATATGGCTCGGGCATGGCCTCGGTCCGCTTCATCTGCGGCACACACGAATTGCACAAGGAACTTGAACGGACCGTCGCACGCTATCTCGAAAAGGACGACGCGATTCTGTTCGGTTCGTGTTTCGATGCCAATGGCGGCATTTTCGAAACCCTGCTTGGTCCTGAAGATGCGGTGATTTCCGATACCCTCAACCACGCCTCGATCATCGATGGCGTGCGCCTTTCCAAGGCCCGCCGCTATCGCTTCCACACTTCCGACATGGACGATCTCCGCCTCCAGCTTCAGGCCGCCGACGACGATGGCGCGCGCTTCAAGCTCATCGTCACCGACGGCGTGTTCTCCATGGACGGATATATCGCCAGGCTGCCCGAAATCTGCGACCTCGCCGAAGATTACAAGGCCGCGGTCCTGATCGACGAATGCCACGCAACCGGCCATCTGGGCGAAAAGGGCAGGGGCACGCCGGCCCTCACCGGCGCCGGCAACCGGGTCGACATAATCTCGGGCACCTTCGGCAAGACGCTCGGCGGCGCCATGGGCGGCTTCATCGCCGGGCCTCAACCCGTCGTCGATCTGCTCCGGCAGCGCGCCCGTCCTTACCTGTTCTCCAACGCCCTGCCGCCCTCGGTGGCTGCCGGTGCCATCAAGGCCATCGAAATCGCCGAAAAGGCCGACGACCGCCGCGCCACGCTCGACAGGCACACAAAGCGTTTCCGCTCGGCCCTCGCTGACGCCGGGTTCGATCTCCTGCCCGGCGAAACCCCGATCATCCCGGTGATGCTCCACGATGCGGTCAAGGCCCAGGGCATGGCCAGGGCCCTGCAGGACAAGGGCGTCCTCGTGTCCGCCTTTTCCTTTCCCGTCGTGCCCAAAGGCAAGGCCCGCATCCGCACCCAGATGTCGGCCGGGCTCTCGGACGACAACATCTCGTTTGCCATCGACGCTTTCATCGGCGCCGGAAAAGACCTCGGCATAATCTGATCCACGGAGCTTCCGCCCCTTGCTCCCTCTCCCTTGGGGGAGAGGTCGGGGTGAGGGGCCTTCGCCACGATAACAGCTTACGGAAACAAATCCCATGACCCGCACCATGAAAGCCCTCGTCAAGGCCAAGGCCGAACCGGGCCTGTGGATGGAAGACGTGCCGGTCCCGCAAATCGGCCCCGACGACGTTCTCGTCAAAGTCACCAAGACCGGCATCTGCGGCACCGATCTGCACATCTACAAATGGGACAACTGGGCCCAGAGCGCCGTTCCCGTGCCCATGACGGTCGGTCACGAATATTCGGGCACCATCGCCGAACTGGGCGCCAACGTGACCCATCTCCAACTCGGCCAGCGCGTTTCCGGCGAGGGCCACGTCATCGGCTTTAAGTCCCGCGCCAGCCGGGCAGGCCGCTTCCATCTCGATCCCGAAACCAAGGGCGTCGGCGTCAATCTGCCGGGCGCCTTTGCCGAATACGTCAAAATCCCCGCCTTCAACATCGTCCCGCTCCCCGACAGCGTGGACGATGAACTGGCCTCCATCCTCGACCCGCTCGGCAACGCCGTCCACACAGCGCTTGCCTTCGATCTTGTGGGCGAGGATGTCCTGATCACCGGCGCCGGCCCCATCGGCATCATGAGCGCCGCGGTGGCCAAGCATGTCGGGGCCCGCCACGTCGTCATCACCGACCCAAACGACAATCGGCTGGACCTGGCCAGAAAGACGGAGCCCACAGTCGTCACCGCCAACACCGCCGACGATCTGCGCGCCGTCGCGAAATCGCTGGGCATGAACGAAGGCTTTGACGTCGGATTTGAAATGAGCGGCGCCCCCGCCGCCATGGCGACGCTCACCGATAACCTCGTCATGGGCGGCAAGATCGCCATGCTCGGCCTGCCCGCAAGGCCTTTCGAATACGACTTTGCCAAGATGGTGCTCAAGATGCTCACCATCAAAGGCATCTATGGGCGGGAAATGTTCGAGACGTGGCACAAGATGCTCGCCATGCTCCAGTCCGGGCTCGATATCCGCCCGGTCATCACCAACCGCTTCCCGGCAGATCAATTCGATACGGCCTTCCAGTCGGCAATTCAGGGCGGCGCGGGCAAGATCGTGCTTGAATGGGCCAACATGGACAAAAGGTAAGCTGGCCGCCGCAAAAACTTCGCAAAGCGCGGATCAATACACCATCATCTTGTCGATGATCCCGCGCCAATCGAGGCTTTTCCCAATGACCGCCGTTCCACCCAAAATCCGCCGCGCCCTGATGCTGGTCAATCCCAATGCACGGCGCGGCAGCGAGGCCGTGGAGCCGATCGCCAAACGGCTGCGTTTTCTCGGCCTTGAGGTCATGATCGAGCGGTTCCAGAGCCCGGAGGAACTGGCCGCCGACATCGCCCGTCGCCGCCACGAAGTGGATCTGGTGATCGTGTGCGGTGGCGACGGCACGATGAATGCCGCCGCGCCTGCCATCATCGAAACGGGCCTGCCCATGGGCATCATCCCCATGGGCACCGCAAACGATCTGGCGCGCACGCTCCACATTCCGGAAAATTTTACGGCCGCAGCCGATATCATCGCCGCTGGCCACACCCGCACCATCGATGTCGGTCTCGTCAACGGCCGGCCATTTTTCAACGTTGCGAGCATCGGGCTGTCCGCCGAATTGGCAAATAAACTCGACAAGGGCACAAAGCGCCGCTGGGGCAAGCTCGGCTATGCAATGACCGCCCTTAAGATCGCCTCGACCGCGCACCCTTTCAACGCCGAGATCGTCAGCGCCAGCGGCACCTCAAAGGTAAAAACCCTCCAGGTCGCGGTCGGCAATGGCCGCTATTACGGTGGCGGCACCGTCGTTGAAGCCGACGCGACGATCGATGACGGCACGCTCGATCTCTACAGCCTCGAAGCCCGCGACGTCTGGCAATTGGTCACGATGCTTGGCGCCTTCCGGCGCGGTACCCACGGCACATGGCGCGAGGTGCGCACCGAAAAATGCGTCGCTTTCGAACTGCGCACCGCAGAGCCCATGGACGTCAATGTCGATGGCGACATCGTCACCAAAACACCCGCCCGCTTCGAAATCCGCCCCAAGGCCATCACCGTCTTTGTGCCCGAGAGCAACGCCGCCCCCTAGACCCTTGCCAAACCGACGTCCCGTCTGCCATCCAAAGAGCAATTACAGTGGATGGCAAAATGCCCAGACCCAAGCTTCATTCTGACGACACGATCCTGGCCGCCGCCCAAAAGGTGCTGCTGACCAAGGGGCCCTCCAGCTTCACCCTCAGTGACGTGGCGCATGAAGTCGGCATTTCCCGTGCCGCCCTGATCCAGCGCTTTACCGACAAGAAAACCCTTCATTTCAAGGTTATGGAGCGCTCCACGCAAGAGGTTCGCGACTATTTTGCCGGCGCCCCGAAAGAGACCGGCCTTGGTCCGCTCTGGGCCATGCTCACCGATCTGATCGATGGCATGGGGGCAGGCGATGATTTCGCGGGCTATCTGCTGCTTGAGTGGAACGACGTCGTCGATGCCGAACTCAACCGTCTGGCCCGCGAGCGCAACGGCATGGTGCTCGCCGCCATCCGCGAACGCCTGCCGGACGGACCCCACCATCCCGACATGGCCGCGTCCCTCATCCAGTCGGTCATCCAGGGCGCCTCTATGCAATGGCTGATCGCCAAACAGGGACCGCTCAACACTTTCGTCATCGACCAGACCCGCCGCGTCCTGACCGTGCTCTATCCCGCCCATCATTTCGATTGACGGACGCCGATAGCTGACTTAAGTCAGCTATTATGTCTCATGATCCGATTGCCCGTTTCCGCCGTTTCTCCCGCGCCGTTACCTCGGAGGTGGGCGCGCTCGACGATTCCTTTCTTGGACGCGGCCGGCCCCTCGGCTCGGCCCGCGTGCTCAACGCCATTGGACACGGCCGCACCGACATCGCTCAGCTCCGCGACTATCTGGGCCTCGATTCGGGTCTGATGAGCCGACTGCTGCGCGGCCTGGAGGATGAGGGGTTGGTCGAGACCCGGCCCGACCCGCAGGACGGTCGCCGTCGCCTTCTTGCCCTGACTGTCGCGGGGCAGGAGGAGTTCTCGGCCTACGAAGACATTTCCAACGCCCGGGCCGAGGCCCTCCTGGCCCGGCACCCGCACCCCGAAGCCCTTCTGGCCGCCATGGATATGGTCGCCTCCGCTTTGGGCCGCGACCGCATATCCTTTGAGGAAACCGACCCGCGCAGCACGCAGGCGCGCTTCTGCCTTGAGCAATATTACGAGGAGCTGGCCCGTCGCTTCGAGGAAGGCTTCGACGTCAAACGCTCGGCCGACCCCGACGCCATCGACATGATCCGCCCGCGCGGCGCCTTTATCCTTGCGCTGTCCGACGGCCTGCCCATCGGCTGCGTCGGCCTCAAGGGCACAACAAAGGGCTATGCCGAAATCAAGCGCCTCTGGGTCGCCCCTTCAGCTCGTGGCCTGGGCGTCGCCCATCGCCTGATGGCCGCCGCCGAAAGCGCCGCCCGCGAACTCGGCATCACTCTCTTGCGTCTCGACACCAACCGCGCGCTCCCCGAAGCCATCGCCATGTACCGCAAAACCGGTTGGACCGAGATCGATCGCTTCAACGACGACCCCTATCCCGACTTCTTCTTCGAAAAACACCTCTAGCTTCGGCCGCGCAACACGCTCCACCGCAGCTAAACCCGGCCCTTTGCCCACAATCTAGCATCGGGCAGCGCAGCCGTTCCCCCACCCTCAAATCTCCCCTACCGTCACCCCGGCCTTGAGCCGGGATCCAGTACCCTCTGAGCCCGAGATTGGCCCTGCCAACACCGCCAACACCCGACCCACCTCACCACCCAAACCACCTCACTTGATAATAACCATCGCGTCTGTTATATATTTCCCTCGCATCGATTCCCGATGCAGCCCGATAAACAGATCCCGTCATTGTCATGCTCTCCGCCGTTCACACAGGAACAGTGGCCGCCTCGCCGCGCGCCGCAAAACCTCAATTCGCTCTCGATCTCGACAGCGCCGCGTTCGCGCGCCTCTGCGCAGAAAATGGCCCGGCCCTGTCCTATCGCGCCCTCTTCTGGCCCCATGCCGATCTGCCCAAAGACCTCGTACGCTGGGGCGACCATCACGGCACCGAATTGCGTCGCCTGACGCTCAAATCGCGCGACCGTGGCACCCGCTCGGAAAAATTCCTGTTCGCGCTCCCCGATGGATACGCCATCGAAACCGTGCTCATCCGCCGCCATGATGGCTACACAGCTTGCGTTTCATCCCAGGTCGGCTGCGCCTTCGCGTGCCGCTTCTGCGCTTCAGGACAGGCGGGTTTGAAACGCAACCTGACACCCGGCGAAATTGTCGAGCAGATCGTCCGCCTCGGCCCGAAGGTCAACCGCATCGTCTTCATGGGCATCGGCGAACCGCTCAACAATTACGACAATGTGCTCAAAGCCATCCGCATCCTGCGCGACAGGGCAGGGCTTGCGCTGCCGGCCTCGGGCATGACCATTTCCACGATCGGCATCCCAAAGGCCCTCAAGGCGCTCCGCGAGGAACACCTCAAGATCAATCTCACCATCTCCCTGCACGCCACGACACAGCAGGTCCGCTCGTCCCTCATCCCCGGCGCAAGAAAACACGAGATCGCAGAAATCGTCTCCCGCGCTCTCTCATGGGCCGAGCGCCACAGCCGTATCGTCACCTTCGTCTATCTCGTCCTGCCCGGCATCAACGATACGCGCGCCGATCTCGAGCGGCTTTGCGCCATGTTTTCCGGCCAGCCGGCCCGCATCAACCTCATGCGCTGGAACCCGGTGGATGGCGTCGCGCTGCGCCGCACCGACGATGGCACGCTCGCCGCCTTCCGCGATGGTCTCGAACGCGCCGGCATACCCGTTGTCGTGCGCGACACACAGGGCCGCGACATCACCGCCGCCTGCGGGCAGCTCTGGCTGCGTGATCTCAACGGCTCACCGCTTGCAACGGCCTGACACCCGCCATGCGGGTCTCGATAAAGGCAACAGCCGCCGCCACCCCATCTTCGGCCCCGATGGCAGAACCCAACTCTGCGGCCCGCTTTCGCATGTCCGGATTGTCCATTGAAGCGATCGCCCCGGCCACCGCCTCGACCGAAAGACTGTTCCTGTCGAGCGCTTTTGGCCCGGCCCCCAGCTCTGCAATCCGCCGCGCCCAGAATGGCTGATCGCCGAAAAACGGACAGATCGCCGTCGGCTTGCCGGCTCGCAACGCCGCCCCGGTCGTTCCGGCCCCGCCATGGTGCAGCGTGGCACCGACATGACGGAACAATTGATCGTGCGGAGCCGCCGAAATCGCGTGAACCTCGGGCAGTCCCCCAACCAGGTCCAGCGCCCCTTGTCCCGTGGCGATCAACCCGCGCTTGCCCGTTCGCGCCAGTGCCGCAACGATCAAGTCGGTCATCTCTTGCGAATCCACGCCCGGCATCGACCCGAAACCGATATAGATCGGCGCCGGCCCGGCAGCGAGAAAGCCTGCCAATTCCGGATCGGGCCGCCAATCGGGTGTATCGAGAAACCAGTAGCCGCTCACCAGCACATCGGGGCCCCAGTCACGGGGCACAGGCAGAACCTGCGGTGAATAGGCATAAAGGGTACCAAGGGAGCGGACGTTTGCGGTACGGCGACCGGCCAGCCCCAGCGTTTCACGACGAAATCGCCCGATCAGCTTTCGGAAAAGCATGCCCGCCGCGTGCGTGCCCAGCACATGGCTGACCTTGTTGAGCGGACCGAGATTATCGAATGGCAGCAAAGGCGTTGGAAAGTCCGATGTGGGTGTAAATCCCGGCAAAGGCGAAGCCAGCATATATTGGCAGCCCAGCGCTTCCGCCATGTGCGGCGTGCCGAAAGATTTGGGATGATGCACGATCAGATCTGGGACGAAGGCCCTGATTGCCGCCCACTCGGCATCCAGCAGCCTTTCACCGAGCGGCCTCATGTGCTTGAGGAGCTTGAGCCCGGCACCAAAACCCTTGCTGCTGCCCACGGCCATCTTGCCCTCCTGCGTGTCGAGCAGGGCCAGCAGGTCGCCGGGCAGCGGTGCAAAAGGGATATCATATCCGGCAACCAGCCCGTCAAACTGCTCCGGCGCCAGAAGGATCACCCGATGTCCTTGCCCGACCAGCCCGCGCGCCAGCGCGATATAGGGCTGAACGTCGCCGCGCGTGCCCATTGTGGTGATTGCGATTCGGTACATGGTTTCAGCCCTGCCCGGTATGTGCTGCGCTATCCGCATGCAGCCATGCCAGCCGGTCGAGGAACCACAATTGCCCGCCCACGATCATCACGATGCCCAGCACCGTGGCCCACACATCGAGCCAGTAGAGGCCCGCAATCAGCGGCAGGACGCCAATGCTGCTCCCAGCAACGATCCACGAGGTCGCACGCGCGTGATGGGCGGGCAGGGGAGCCTCTTTCCGCTTCAGCCACAGCCGCTCCCCCATGATCGCGCGTGTCTCCCATTTGTTTGCGTCGGTCGCTGGCGGAAAGATGCGCGTATTGAGCCACAGGAATCCCACCACCAAACCAATGGGAACCACACACCACCAGCCGATCCATTCACGCGACCACACAGCCAGGGCAAAAGCCGGAACGCTCATCAGCCGCGTCCAGACGCTCCAGGGGTTGGCATGGCGCAGCCATGCATCGTCGGTCATTCCCATGCCGGTCTCGATTGCCGTGTCCAGCCGCATGCCCGCTCTCCTGTTTTCCGCGCCATTTCGGATGCGCTCTGAACCGCTCGGCAACAGCGCTTGACCTCAAATCAGCCAGCCGGCCGCCCTTCGTTCTCGCGGAGCCGGTAGGCGTCCGCCGACTTCAGCGAGAAAAAAACGGCCCGTTCCCAGACTGCGTTGTCGCAACGTCTCTGGTGCCTGCGGTCGAATGTCGGCTCTTGCCGGTCGTGCCCGCCGGTCGATGCTCCCCCGATTTTTCACCTCTCCCGTCACGCCACCTCTGGACCCGCCCATCACGAGATGTCATGATGCCCCAAACATACAGACCGACGGTCGGTTTTACAACAATGAATACCACCATCCCAGCAAAACGCAAAAACCTGACACCCCAGGCGCGCAGGGCCCAGCTCGTCGACTGCGCGCAAATCCTGTTCGCAACCAAGGGTTATGAGGCCACGACCATCGGCGACGTCATGGCCATGGCCGGCGTGTCGAAAGGCGGCTTCTACCACCATTTCCAATCCAAGGAGGCGCTGCTCGAAGCGCTGGCCGAGCGCATGGCGTTGCAGGCCTTGGCTACCATCGAGCCCATTCTCGAGGACCCCTGGCTCGATCCGTTCACACGCCTCAACCGTGTCCTGCGTCAGTTGCGCATCCGAAAGAGCGAGACAGCGCCCGATGTCGGCAAGGCGTTCGATGCCGCGTTCCAGCCCGGAAATATCGTGCTGTTCGATCGCATCCGCAGGGCCATCACCGCAATTGTCGCGCCGGTCATTTCCAAGGTCATTGCCGATGGCGTTGCGGAAAAGGTTTTCGACGTCCCCGATCCCGAAAGCTGCGTGGAAATCATCCTCCATCTCAATGCGGCCGCCTATGACGCGGTCTCGGCCGCCATGGCCGAGCGCGACAGGGGAGAGCGCGGCCCGGCGCTCGACAGGCTTTATCGCATGATGGAAATGCAGGGGATCGCCGTGGACAGGCTTTTGGGATTGCCCGATGGCTCGCTGACCTGGATCGAACCGGGAACGCTGGAAAAAATCCTGCAACTGCCCGCGGGCGAATCATCCGCCCGGTAGCGGAAGGAACCTACTGCAACACGCGATCGAGCGTGTATTCGCCATTGCTGATTCGGTCCGGAATGTTCCCGATCAGCTTCGCCACGGCCTCTTCGCCATATTCGCGCACCAGCGTGGCGACCGCCGCAAACAGCGCGGCGTGGGCTAGCGCTTCGGTGTCCACGCCGTCCGTATCGGCCGAATTCCAGGCTTCCGCCAGATATTCGAGAGCGATCTGACGTTCCTCCTGCTCGGCCTCGATGGCCGCGGATTCGGTCGGAAACGGAAATGTCGTGCGCGTGGTCATGACCGCTAGTTAACATGCCTTTGGGGCACTGCTAAGAGGAAATGACCAATTGGTTAACGTGCCGCAGCAAATTGGAGCGCTTCCAGAAAAAGTGGCCTCCACTTTTTCGGTTCGGAAGCGCGACCAAGCCGGAACCTTTTGCGCTTCCAGAAAAAGTGGCCTCCACTTTTTCGGTTCGGAAGCGCGACCAAGCCGGAACCTTTTGCGCTTCCAGAAAAAGCATGTCCCCGACGAGATCGGGGATGGCCTCCACTTTTTCGGTTCGGAAGCGCGAAGCGCTATTCGGCGTAACGCTGATGGATGTCGCGCGCCAGCGTTTCCCCTTCGGTCAAAAGGCGCGTGATCGCGATTTCCGCCGAAGGCGTGCAACTGCGGTAGAACCGGGCATAGGCCTCATATCCCGCGTTGAACGCTCCCGCCAGCCGCGCCCGACGGTCGTCGTCGGGTTCATCGAGGTCGATCAGTTCGGCCATCTGCCCGCGCCAGTCGGTCGTCCGGTCACCGCACAGCGGCGTCAGCATGTAGAGCGATCCCAGGATTTCCGACAGCCTTTCCATCTGCCCCTGATAGGGCGGATCCACCGCAAGCACGGGGGAGGGGGCTGCGAGCAGCGCCAACAGGCACAATCGCCAGACCGGTCTCATCGCTCCACCTCGGCCAGCCCGAGATATTGCGCGCAGGTGTGGACGATTTCGGCGAGATGGTCGGTGGTGCGATAGGACTGCACCTCGTCCACATGCACCCAGTCCCAATCGCTGATTTCGTGGCTGGTGACTGGCGCCCCCATGGGGCAATGGGCCGCGAACACCGCAAGCGTATAGCTCTTGGCGCCTTCTCCCACGGTTTCCACGAGCACCTGTATGGGGTCGGAAATAAGAAGGCGGGTTTCCTCGAACAATTCGCGTTTGACGCAATCGAGGGGTGTTTCACCAGGCTCCATCCGCCCACCGGGAAACGTCCATTGTCCCAGAAACGGAGCATAAGCGCGTTGGATCAGCAGCACCTGATCGCCATTGAAAAGCCCGATCGAGCATGCGTCGGGCTTCATGTGCTCGCTGCCATCGCTATATTGGGTGTGAACGGAGACCAAAGACTCATGTGCGGACGATACGCGGTTACCTTGCCGGATGACGCGATGCGCCAGATTTTTGCCACCGACAATCTAATTCAGTCCGTGCCGCGCTACAATATCGCTCCCACCCAGCCGGTTATCGCCATCTGGGTCGATGATGCCATGCGCCGCACGGCAAAGCTCGCCCGCTGGGGTCTGGTGCCCGGCTGGGTCAAGGACCCGCGCGAGTTCCCACTTCTGGTCAACGCCCGGGCGGAAACCATGGCCACAAAACCCGCCTTCCGCGATTCGGTAAGACACAAGCGTTGCATCCTGCCCGCCTCGGGCTATTACGAATGGCAAACCCTGCCAAACGGCAGCAAGCAACCCTATTACATTACCCTTGCGGGTGATGAGCCGCTGGCGCTCGCCGGGCTCTATTCGAGCTGGATGGGTCCCGATGGCGAGGAGATCGACACCGTCGCGACCATAACCGTTCCCGCCGGCCCCGATGTCGCCCATATCCATGATCGCATGCCGGCTCTGATGCGAGGTGGCCAGATCGATGCCTGGCTCGATACGAAAGCCGTCCGATTCGCCGAGGTCGAACCCTTTGTCGTGCCCCAGCCCGCCGGTTCAATGGCCTCTCACCCGGTCTCGACCCGTGTCAATTCTGCCGCCAATGAAGGGCCGGATCTCATCGTGCCGGTCAGCGATGCGCCCGATAACGGCACAGGTGACAAGTCCATGACAGTCAAGGCAAAAAAGTCGACACAGCTCGATCTTTTTTGACGTTTCCGGTCGGAACCGGTTCTGCAATCGCTCGTTCTTGGAGCAGGAATTTTCGCGTCGCAATGTCGAATTGACACAAACGCACTCGATTTTTTCGTCAAGCCTTGTTATTTATTGCCCGTGGCACCAGATGCGGTGTCCCGAGGTCAGGCTGGAGAACGGCAACATGGTAACACAAACTGCATGGGCACGCCTGACCGCGTCCGAGACCAACTGCGTACGATTTAGTCTCAAACGTACCGGTCTCATGTGTCGCTCCTGGATGTGGCGCGTATCGCGACATTAGTCGTCCGCCCCGTCACAAGACCCTCACATAAGACTGTTAGGCACCGCCCAGGGCTGGGCGGAATCGCGTATCGCAGAGTGTTCGATCATGACCAAGCCAATCGTTATTTCAGTTGCAGGCGAGCCCCAGGGCGTCGTCGTCCCCAACGGCCAGGACTTCCGCTTCATGGCGGTCAAGCTGGGCGTCTTTCCGCTCGATGGCCGGATTTTCCAGTCCATCGATGCCGCGCGTGCCGCTGCCGAAGCGGTGGTCGAGGGTGCCGCCGAACTGGCAGGTTCGCTCGAGCCCAATGACGGCAATGACAATGGACTCGTTGCTTAGGCGGGGGTCTTGACCCCTGCCCATAAGCGTTAGAGCGCGTCCAGCAAAAGTGGAAACGGTTTTGCGGTTCGGACGCGCGACGAAACAACAACTTAGAGGATTTTCGCGATTCGAAGAAAAGCGGAAATGCTCTAGCCGGCCCGGAATGACCCCCGGATCACGCGCTCGCACAACAGCCGGATGGCGGCGCGTACCGCCGAGCCATCAGGAAACTTCGCCAATATTCCGCTTCCCGATGCCAGAAGCATGGTGGCCAGCCGCTCCGGCTCTTCGATTCCGGCATCGGAAAACGCGCCCGCCAGCCGCGCCAGGATCGCATCGTCGACCTCTTTGAATTTCCGGCCCAGCCTGTGGGGCTCGCTTACAAGTTCAGCGGCGTGCGGCGAACCCTCCAGCATGTCGGCTATCGAGCCATACATCTCGGCCATGGCATTGCCCACCCGTTCATCGAGAGGCGCGTCAATGTCGAAGGCCCGGGCGAAGGTTTCGGATTTGTCGCAGACCAGATCGTCGATTAGGGCGTCGAATACCGCATCCTTGTCTGAAAACTGGGCGTAAAGGGTGGGCTTGGCGATGCCGGCCGCTTTGGCGATCGCCTCCATTGTCGCAGCCCGCAATCCCGTCCTGAGCATAACCGCTTGTGCCGCCTCAAGGATGCGGCGGCGCTTTTCCAGAACGCGCGGCGAGGGGGACGACAAAGGCGAATGCTCCTATTGAACGTTTTGAACGAATAACGTATATATCGTTCAAGTTTCAATTGCTCGGACACACATCATGAAAGACCGCGTTCTTCTCACCGGCGTTTCCGGCTTCCTGGGCGGACATGTGGCGCTCGAACTGCTCAAGAGCGGTTATACAGTGCGCGGCAGCGTGCGCAATCTTTCACGGGCCGACAAGGTCAGGGCAACGCTTGAGAAAGCGGGGGCCGATAGTGCACGGCTCGAATTTGTCGCCCTCGACCTTGAAAGCGACGAGGGCTGGCAGGAAGCCATGGATGGCGTGCGTTTTCTTCAGCACACCGCCTCTCCCTTCGTGCTGCAGATGCCTTCCGACAAGAACGATCTGATCCGGCCGGCCGTCGAGGGCACCGAGCGCGCGCTGAATGCCGCTCTGGCCGCCAATGTCGAGCGTGTTGTGCTCACGTCCTCGATGGCCGCCATCGCCTATGGGCATGACAAGTCCCGCGCTGCCCCGTTCACCGCCAATGATTGGACCAATCTCGAGGGCAGGGACGTTACGCCCTATACCGAGTCCAAGACCCGTGCCGAACGCCGTGCCTGGGAGATCATGCGCGCCGCCGGTCGCGAAAAGGATCTTGCAACGATCAATCCTTCGGGGATTTTCGGGCCGCTGCTCGATGAAGATCCGGGCACATCCGCAATTCTCGTGCAGCGCCTTATGAACGGCTCGGTCCCCGCCTCGCCCCGCATGCCGCTTGTCGCCGTCGACGTGCGAGACGTCGCCCGGGCGCACCTCGCGGCCATGACCGCCCACCAGGCTGGCGGCCATCGTTTTCCCATGGGCGAACGCACGATGTTTTTTTCAGAAGTTGCCACCGTCCTGCGCAACGCTTTTCCCGACTACGCAAAAAAGATTCCGAAGCGCGAATTGCCCGACTGGATGGTCCGCATCTACGCGTTGTTTGACAGGGATGTCCGGTCCAATCTCGGCGAACTCGGCGTTCTCAAACGCCTCGATTCATCGGCCGTCATTCGCCTGCTCGATCGCAAACTGACCCCTGCCGACGCTTCATTCATCGCCACGGGAGAGAGCCTGATCGCACACGGGTTGGTTTAGGGCCAATACCCGGTCAATCGGATACGGACCCTAGACCCCGATCTGGAAATACCCAAGCGCATCCCCGATCTCGTCTTCCTCATAGCCGAGGTGGGACAGCAGCACCCGTTCCAATGCGTCGTTGATTTCGGTCGCGCTGGCAAAATTTGCGGCGTTCGGCTCACGCACCAGCGCGTTGAGCGCCGCAATCAGTTTGACCAGCAGATTGTGCACGATCTCATGCTCCGCCTGCAGCCGGTCCGTGACCTTCTTCCAGGCTTCGCCCTTCTCCGACAACGCGGGAAAGATGTGCGCATCCTCGATTGAGTGATGCATATGCACCGTCTGGCAATGCTGGCCGCACAGATTGCCGAATTGGCGATAGTTCGAAACCATCGTCAGCGCTTCAGCTTCCGCCTCGACCTCCTCGGCCGTTTTTTCGCCCGCCATGACGTCGTCGATCATGGTGCGCAGCACTTTGACGTTTTCACGCAGATGGTCGTGAATCAGCTTGAGATGCTGGCCCGGCGCCCGCTGTTGCGGCGTCAGGTTTTCGAGCTTGGGTGCGCGCGGCCGCGTCGCATCGTCGAGAAAGGAGATGTCGAGAAGCATAAAGTGAGGTCCATAAGGTTTGGCCCTCAATCTAGGCATTCCGACGCCAATTTCTACCCCAACACTTTCCCCGGATTGAGAATGCCCTTGGGATCGAGCGCTGATTTGATCGCCTTCATCATTTTCAGCGCCACCGGGTCTTTCACCTGCTTGAGCAACCCTGTCTTGAGTTGCCCGATCCCGTGCTCGGCCGAAACCGAACCGCCCAGATCGCGCACCACCGCATAGACTGCGTCATGCACCGCGTCCGCTCCATCCATGAACGCCATGCCGTCGGCTCCTTCGGGCTGGGAAAAATTGAAATGGATGTTCCCGTCGCCCAGATGCCCGAACGGCACCGGCCGGATACCCGGCACTGCCTTTTGCGCCGCTTCGCTGCCCCGCGCGATCAACTCGGGCACCGCCGCCACCGGCACCGATACGTCATGCTTGATCGAAGCGCCCTCGCGTGATTGCACCTCGCTCATCTGCTCTCGCGCGTTCCACAATGCCTCGCGCTGGCTCAGCGTTTCCGCGATCACCCCATTGCTCACCAGCCCGGCCTCGAACGCGCTTTCGACCGCCTGCGACAAGCCACCCGCCGCGCCGCCCTTGGGCACCGAAATCTCCACAAGCACATACCAGTCCGACATCTCGGCGGTCGGGTCCTGCGCCATCATTCCATGCTTGAGCTGAAAATCGATCCCGATGCGCGGCATCAATTCGAACGCCGTCAGCGTATTGCCGGCCCGCGCCCGCATCATCGCGAACAACTCCAGCGCCGCCTCCGGCGAAGCCACATTGAGCAGCGCCGTTTCGTGCGCGTCGGGCTTTGGAAACAGTTTCAGCGTCGCCGCAGTGATGATCCCCAGCGTGCCTTCCGACCCCACAAGCAGATCCTTGAGGTCATAGCCCGTATTGTCCTTGCGCAGCGCATTGAGCCCCTTGTAGATCGACCCGTCCGCCATCACCGCCTCGACCCCCAGGCACAATTCGCGCGCATTGCCATAGGAGAGCACCTGTACGCCCCCCGCGTTCGATCCCAGAACGCCCCCGATCCGCGCCGAACCCTGCGAGGCGATATAGAGTGGAAACATCATCCCCGCGTCCTCGGCGATGTCATGGGCCTCCTGCAGCGTGGTGCCTGCATCGAGCGTCATGTGCCCAGCCGCCGCATCGACGTTGCGCACCCCTTTGAGCCGCGAGATCGAAAGAATGACCTCGTCCTCGAACAGCGGCACCTGTCCGCCCACCAGTCCGGTGTTTCCCGCCTGCGGGATAATATGCACGCCCACCTCATTGGCCCATTCCATCACCGCCTGCACTTCGGCGACCGTTCGGGGCAGGGCGACGGCCTGTGCCTGCTTGTGAAACCGGTGACGCGGTTCGGAAACATAGCCCGCCATGTCGCCCACCTCGGAAACGACGCCGGTTTCTCCGAGAAGCTGCACAAGGGCTGGAACGATCTGGTCTTTGGAAAGGGGCATATCGAAAGTCTTTCTGGAAGCGCTTGGCAAACTATCGCATGTCGGGAAGGGGATTCGCTACCGCACCAACCCGCTTCCCACCTTGCCCGTTCCCATCCCCTGTGCCAAAACCACCAGCAATGAAACGATCATCGGAGAACACCATGGCTGGTTTGATGGAAGGCAAGCGCGGGCTCATTATGGGCGTCGCCAACAACCGCTCTATCGCCTACGGCATTGCCAAGGCGCTGCATGCCCAGGGCGCGGAAATGGCCTTCACCTATCAGGGCGAGGCGTTGCACCGCCGCGTCGAACCGATTGCCGCCGAATTCGGCTCCGATCTGGTCCTGCCATGCGATGTGACCGACCCTGATGCCATGGACGCCGTGTTCAACGTGCTCAAGTCCAAATGGGGCAAGCTCGATTTTCTCGTCCACGCCATCGGCTTTTCCAACAAGGAAGAGCTCGAGGGCCGTTATGTCGATACCACGCCCGGCAATTTCGCTTTGACCATGAACATTTCGGTGTTCTCGCTCACGGCTCTCGCCAAACGCGCCGAAGCGCTCATGGACGATGGCGGCTCGATCCTCACGCTCACCTATTACGGTGCCGAAAAGGTCCTGCCCAATTACAACGTCATGGGCGTTGCCAAGGCCGCGCTCGAAGCCTCGGTGCGCTACCTCGCCTCCGACCTCGGCCCCCAGAAGATCCGCGTCAACGCCATCTCCGCCGGCCCGATCAAGACCCTGGCCGCTTCGGGCATTTCCGATCTGCGCGAAATGCTCAAATGGAACGAGGAAAACGCGCCGCTGCGCAAGAACGTCACAATCGACGAGGTCGGCAATTCGGCCCTCTACCTGCTCTCGGACCTTTCGAGCGGGGTTACCGGCGAAGTCCACTACGTCGATTCCGGCTACAACATCATCGGCATGAAGGCCATGCCCAAGGATGCGCCTGCCGGCCAGTAGTATCGTCACAGGAGCGCGCTATCGTGGGCGCTCCTGAAATTCATCAGTGATTGATTCGACCATGCACCAGGTTACCTGGCCCGATTTCTACTTCGCGCGCCACGGCGAAACCAATTGGAACCGCGAGCGCCGCTATCAGGGCAGCCGCGATATCCCTTTGAACGAAACCGGCAGGCGGCAGGCCGATTCCAATGGCCCGCTGCTGCGCTTCCTCCTTGAGGAAGCCGGCAGCGATCCGGCCAAATTCAAATGGTACGCCTCGCCCCTCAGCCGGGCCAGCGAGACCATGGAGCGCATGCGCGCCGCCTTCGACATTCCGCTCCCCGATGTCATTTACGATGAGCGGCTTATCGAAATCTCATTCGGCAAGTTCGAGGGCCTCCTGCACGAGGAGATCGCCCGCGAGCGCGAGGCTCTGGCCCCCGGCCAGCGCGACGCCACCTACTGGAATTTCCGCCCCGAAGGCGGCGAGAATTATCAGGACCTCGCCGACCGCCTGCTCGATTTTGCCCAGGGGCTCACCCATCACTCGATCATCGTCGCCCATGGCGGCGTGTTGCGCGTCCTGCGCCATCTGGTCGAAGGTGTTGCGCGCGGCGAAGTCCTCAACTGGGCTCCGCCCCAGGGCGTCATCGCCCATTTCGCCGCCGGCCGGATGACCCTGCACGCCGCGCAAAAGACGTGGTGAGAAAATCTTGACGGACGACAATCCGCTGACCCGTCCGGGTCCGGCCCATCCCGATATCACCGATCCCGATATCGCAAGGCTCGTCGCGACCTTTTACGCCCGCGCCCGCGAGGACGATGTTCTCGGCCCGATCTTCAATCGTGCGGTCCATGACTGGGACGAACACATCGCCCAGATCACCGATTTCTGGTCCTCGATCATGCTGCGCACCGGCCGCTATTCGGGCCGCCCGCTCAATCCTCACCTGCGCCTGCCCATAAAGGCCGAGCATTTCGACCGCTGGCTTTCTCTGTTCGAGCAAACCGCCGCCGAAATCTTTACCCCCGAGATCACCCACGAATTCATGATCCGGGCCCGCCGCATCGCCGACAATTTCGAACTCGCCATCGGCTCCATGCGCGGCGAAATCCGCTCCCCCCGCCACTCGCGCTAACCACACCCCTGCTTGGGCCCGACCTTTCCCATCCCACCCACCATCGCTGCCCCGGTGAAAGCCGGGCCCATGCGCCTTGTCGCACGCTCCAGAGCATGGGCGGGGCCGCTGGGTCCCGGATCAGGTCCGGGACGGCGATGGTGGTGATTGAGCTTCCCGTCTTCCGTCCCCATAACGATGAGCTTCCGCTTCCTCCGACCTCCCCCAAAGGGTGAGGTGCACCTTCGGCGCTTGCGGCATTCTTACCTCTCCCTTGGGGGAGAGGTCGGCGCGAAGCGACGGGTGAGGGGGCCTTCTCTGTTTCTCCGCTCCCACCCCCTCCAATCGAACGATTGACCACACCCCCAGCGCTGCCTAGAACACCCTCACCATTTCCGGGGACATACCCATGAGCGACAATTCCTTCGGCCACCTCTTCCGCTTCACCACATGGGGTGAGAGCCACGGCCCCGCGCTCGGCGTCGTCGTCGATGGCGTGCCCCCCGACTTGCCCATCTCCGCTGAAATGATCCAGCGCGATCTCGATCGCCGCAAGCCCGGCCAGTCGCGCTACACCACCCAGCGCCGCGAGGCCGACGAGGTCAAAATCCTCTCCGGCGTTTTCGAGGACGAGCGCACCGATGGCCTTCGCACCACCGGCACCCCCATTTCGCTTTTGATCGAAAACACCGACCAGCGCTCCAAGGACTATTCGGAAATCCGCGACAAGTTTCGCCCCGGTCACGCCGATTACACCTATTTCCAGAAATACGGCATCCGCGATTATCGCGGCGGTGGTCGCTCCTCTGCGCGCGAAACCGCAGCCCGCGTCGCTGCCGGAGCCGTCGCCAAACTTGTGATCCCAAACGTCACCATTCGCGCCTCGCTGGTCCAGATCGGCCCGCACAAGATCGATTACGCCAATTTCGATTGGGATCAGGTCGATCAGAACCCCTTCTTCTGCGCCGATCCCAGGGCTGCGGAAACCTGGGCAACCTATCTGGACGGCATCCGCAAGGCCGGCTCGTCTGCCGGAGCTATCGTCGAAGTGGTGGCCGAAGGCGTCCCCGCCGGCTGGGGCGCTCCGATCTATGGCAAATTGTCCGCCGATATTGCCTCGGCCTTCATGTCGATCAACGCTGTAAAGGGTGTCGAGATCGGCGAGGGCATGCACGCTGCCGAACTGACCGGTGAGGAAAACGCCGACCAGATGCGTTCGGACCGCCCGCTGCCAAAATTCCTGTCCAACAAGGCTGGCGGCATCCTCGGCGGCATTTCCAATGGCGACCCCATCGTCGCGCGCTTCGCGGTCAAGCCCACAAGCTCGATCCTCACCCCCCGCCAGACCGTCACCACGGAAAACGAGGATTCCGACATCATCACCAAGGGCCGCCACGATCCCTGCGTCGGCATCCGCGCCGTGCCCATCGGCGAAGCGATGATGGCCTGCGTGCTCGCCGATCACATGCTGCGCCACCGCGGCCAGACCGGTCGAGAAGGCGGCATCGGTTTCGGCCGCAACGATTTGTGAGAAGGCGCAGCCTTCACCTCTCCCTTTGGGGGAGAGGTCGGCGCGAATGCGCCGGGTGAGGGGGCCTTCCTTAATTACGGAGTTAAAGCGTTGATCTCTGAATCCGACACCCGCGTCGAAACCGCCCTCAAGGCCATGAAGGCCGGCGGCATGGTCGTCGTGATCGACGACCATGACAGGGAAGGCGAGGGCGACATCATCGCCGCGGCCTCCACCATCACCCCCGAGCAGATGGCCTTCATCGTCCGCCACACCTCCGGCATCGTGTGCGCTCCCATCACCGGTGAGCGCGCCGCAAAGCTGCGCCTTGATCCGATGGTGGCCTCAAACGACTCTGCGCACTCGACGGCCTTCACCGTCACCATCGATTTCAAGCATGGCACAACCACAGGCATTTCCGCCGATGACCGCACGGCGACAGTGCGCGCGCTCACCAATGGCAATGTGGGCGCCGAGGATTTCTCCCGCCCCGGCCACATCTTCCCGCTTATTGCCCGCCGTGGCGGCGTCCTCATGCGCTCCGGCCACACCGAGGCGGCGGTCGATCTGTGCAAACTCGCCGGTCTGCCCGATGTCGGGGTCATCTGCGAACTGGTCAATGATGACGGCACCGTCACACGCGGCCAGCAGGTCGCCGATTTTGCCACAACCCACGATTTGCCGCTGATTTCGGTCGCCGATCTGATCGCCTACCGCCAGCGCCGCGAAAAGCTTGTCGAACGCGTCGCGACCTTCGAGATCGACACCGCCGCCGGCCGCGCCATCGCCTATGCTTATTCGACCCCCTTCGACCGCGTACAGCACCTTGCACTGGTGTTCGGCGATCTCGGGCAGGGCGAACCAATCCACGTCCGCCTGCAACGTGAGGATATCGTCACCGACGTTTTCGGTAGTGCCGAAAAGCTCAACGCATCGATCACCGCCCTGGCCGAGACCGGCGGTGTTCTGGTCTATCTGCGCGAGGGCAATGCGGGCGTCGCCTATGACAGGGCCGCCGCCCAAGCCGAGCGCGAAGATCATGGCTCGGCCCGCGACCGGGAGGCCGAATGGCGTGAAGTCGGGCTCGGCGCCCAGATTTTGCGCGATCTCGGCGTCACCTCGATCCGCCCCATGTCGTCGCGTTCGCGCCACTATGTGGGCCTTGAGGCCTTCGGGATCACCATTTCCGGCTGAAAGCCGATGCCCCGCCGTCATAATCCTGTGGCCCATTTCGACTAGCGTTAGCCCGATTGCTCAGGATCGGGAGACCAGCGGGTATGTGGAGGGTCGTAACGATTCCCGTCGCGCTGGCCCTCCTTGTTGTGGGAGCGGTTCTGGCACCGACCCCGATCCCGGCCGGCGTGCCTCTGATGGCGCTTGCCATCTTCCTTTTGATCGGCAGTTCGAAATTTGCTCTGCGGTCGGTTCGGCGCCTGCGCCGCCGCTGGGAGCGCCTCGATCGGGCCCTAACCCACCTCGAAACGCGTACCGCAGGCACAATCGCCCGAACCTTCAGGCGCACGCGCCCGCATCGCCCTGGCTAGAGCGTGTCCAGCGAAAGTGGAAACGGTTTTGCGGTTCGGACACGCGATAAAACAAAGGCTTAGAGCCAAGGATTTGATTCAATCAAATCCTGAACTAGAGCATGTTGTCGTAAACACTGTGGGCCGCATCGTCCCAGGACTTATCGAGATTGGCCGCGCAATATTTGTAGGCGCGGTCATAGATCAGTTCGTCATCGACGCCACGTCCTACATCGGCATCTTCGTGCAGGTTTCGGGCCGTGAAATAGCCCAACAACCACGAGCGGTTCATGTCGCGATGACCCTCGATATAGTGCTCGACCATAACCTCGCTGCATGGAACGGCGCCCTTGGCTGTATAGGCAATCGCCGGCTCCGATATTAGCGCCGTCACTGCCACCACGGCTACAACAAATGCGCATTTCATCTTGCGGCCCCCCAAGCGGACCGCCGATCTTATCACGTTCTCCGATTTCCCGTCCCCAGGAATTACTTGGGGTCAGTCGGAACGTTTTGAATAAATGGAAAGATGTCCTGGCGATGTTCGAAGGCCGCCAGAAATTCTCCGTTGCCATCTCCACCCTTGATCGGAGAGGGCCACAAGCCGGCACGCTTCCATCCCAGCGCTTCCATATGCGCCATCACCGCCTCGACCGCCGCCGCCACATGCGGCCCGGGCATCACGATTCCGCCCTTGCCGATATGGTCGCGCCCCACCTCGAACTGGGGTTTGATGAGCAGGATGGCCTGCGCGCCCGGTGCACACAGCGCCGAGGGCGCATCGATGATCTTGGTCAGCGAGACAAAGCTCACATCCGATACCAGAAGGTCGACCGGCTCGGCGATCGTTTCAGCGCCCAGGTCGCGGGCATTGACCCCTTCGAGCGACACCACCTTGGAGAGCGCGGCAACATCGCCATGCAACTGCCCATGCCCCACGTCGACGGCATAAATCTTGCGCGCACCGCGCTCGGCCAGCACCTGGCTGAACCCGCCTGTCGAGGCCCCCAGATCGAGACAGATCTTGTCCGTGGGATCAAAGCCGCTCTTGTCCAGTCCCTCGACCAGTTTGAGCGCCGCGCGCGAAACATAGCGCGAGGCCGGGTCGTTCAGCGCAATTGCATCGTTCTCGCCCACAAGCTGGCTGGGTTTGCCGGTCGCAACGCCATTGACGGTCACGGTGCCGCGCAGAACGGCGTCACGCGCCCGGGCGCGCGATTGAGCGAGCCCGCGCCGCTCAAGCGCTATATCGAGCCGTATCCGGCTCATGACGCCGTCAGGCGTCTCACCTTGTCGAGTGCCGCCTGACTGTTCTCGCCCCAGGCTATGGTGCCGAAAAAGTCACCCTCCGCATCGATCATGAACACCGATGCCGTATGGTTGACAAGATAATCGGTCGAACCTTCGGCTTCGACCTTTTCCGAAAACACACCATAGGAGCGCTTGATCTGGTCGGTCTGGCCTTCGTCACCCACCAGCCCGATCACGTCGGGGCCGAAATTGGACAGATATTCGCGCGTGTGCTCCACGGTGTCGCGCTCTGGGTCAACCGAAACGAAAATGATCCGCAGCTCGTCATCGTCGAGCCCCAGCCGCTCTTTCCACCCAACCGCCTCGGCCAGCGTTGTCGGGCACACATCGGGGCAAAAAGTATAGCCGAAAAACATCAGCGTCGGCGTGCCCGGCAGGTCCTCATGGGTAAAAGTCTCCCCCGTCGAGGTCGCGACCATCTCGAACGGCCCGCCGAACATCGCGCCCGAAGGCTGGATGGGCTTTGTGAAATAGATGACCGTGGCCGAAACCGCCGCAAGCGCCACAAGGGCCCACAGAACGATGCGCACTTTTCCCAGCACGGCGAAATTCCTGACCTATTGATCCAGCGGCTCGACGCCTGTGGGTGTGCCGTCCTTGGCCAGCGTGATCTTTTCGATCCGCGCTTCGGCCTGCTTGAGCAGGGCTTCGCAATGGCGTTTGAGCGCTTCGCCGCGCTCATAGATCGCGATTGATTCCTGCAGGGGCGCCTTGCCGCCTTCGAGCTGCGCCACGATCTTTTCAAGCTCGTCCAGCGCCGCTTCAAAGCTCATTTCGGCGATGTCGGTCATGCCTGCCCCTCCGTCAGTATTCGTCGTAATCGGGTCCGGCTTCGCCGGTCAGCAGCATGCCTACATGCGCCGACACCCCCGAGGCAAGCCCGCCAAGATCGTACCCGCCTTCGAGCATCGAGACCAAACGGTTTGAGCAGCGCTTTTCGGCAATGTCCATCAACTTTCCCGTGAGCCATGCGAAATCGGCCCCCACCCATTCGAGCTGCGCCAGCGGATCGCGCCGCTCGGCATCAAAGCCCGCCGATACCAGAATCAGGTCCGGCGCAAAATTGTCGAGCGCCGGCAGGATGGTCTCCTTGTATGCCGCGCGCATTTCCGCCCCGCCACTCCCCGCTTCCAGGGGCACATTGACGATATTGCCCACGCCGGTCTCGCGCGGCGCCCCGGTGCCGGGATACAGTGGCATCTGGTGCGACGAGGCGTAAAAAACGCTGGGATCGTCGGCAAAAATATCCTGTGTCCCATTGCCGTGATGCACATCGAAATCGACGATCGCCACCCGCTCGGCCCCATGCAGCCTTTGCACCTGCCGTGCCGCGATGGCGATGGTGTTGACGAGGCAAAACCCCATGGAGCGGTCACGCTCGGCGTGATGACCCGGCGGCCGCGCCAGAATGAATGCGTTGTGCGCCTCGCCCAGAATGACCGCCTCCATTCCCCGCAATACCCCACCCAGCGCTGTGGCCGACGCCTCCAGGCTCCGTGCGGAAACAAAGGTATCGGCATCGATTTGCCCGATCCCTTCGGCCGGCCGCGTGGCACGGATCGTATCCATGACGGCCCGGCTGTGAACGAGATCGGCCAGTTCGAGATCGCCCGGCGTTGCCGCCTCCCGCGTCAAACCGCCAAAACGGGGATGGGCCAGTGCCCTGGCCGCCGCCTCGATGCGTTCCTGCCGTTCGGCATGGCCGCTCGGCGTCGCGTGCGCGGACCCATTGGTCTGGCTGATGAGAAGGGTGGTCATTTAGGGCTCAGGACCTATGCCTCGGCTGTTGCCCCTTCTTGACGCGGCACCGGGCGCTTGTCAAACAACGTCGATGAAGCCAGCACCCGCCGATCCCCAGTCCGTTGCCGATGCCGCAGCCCTGCTGCAAAGGGGCCAATTGTGCGCCTTCGCGACCGAGACGGTCTATGGCCTTGGCGCCGACGCCACAAACTCCGATGCCGTCCTCAAGATCTATGAAACCAAAGGCCGCCCGCGCTTCAATCCGCTCATTTCCCATTGTGCCGATATGGAAATGGCAGAGCGCTTCGGCGAGTTTTCCCCGCTCGCCCGCAGCCTGGCCGACGCCTTCTGGCCCGGCCCGTTGACACTGGTCGTGCCCCTCAAACCCGGCGCGGGGCTGTCCGATCTCGTCACCGCTGGGCTCGATACCGTCGGCCTGCGTGTTCCGGCCCACCCCATGGCCCGCGAGCTGATCGCCGCCCTTGGCCGCCCCGTCGCCGCGCCGTCCGCCAATCCCTCGGGCAGGCTCTCGCCCACAATAGCCGATCACGTCCGCACAGCCTTTTCCGGCGCGGTTCCGGTTCTCGAGGGCGGCCCCTGTCAAAACGGCCTGGAATCCACGATTATTGCCGTCACCGGCGATACGGTCACCCAGCTCCGCGCCGGTGCCCTTGCGCGCGAGGATATAGAAGCCTTTCTCGGCCACCCCATCGCACTTGCTGCTCCCAATGCCGCGATCACCGCGCCTGGCATGCTCAAGAGCCACTACGCCCCCAACGCCGCGCTCCGTCTCGACGCCGAAGAGCCCGCGTCCGGCGAAGCCTATCTCGCTTTCGGCCCGGCTCCCGCCCATGACGGCCCGTTCCTCAATCTCTCGGAATCCGGCGATCTACGCGAGGCAGCGCGAAACCTTTTCTCCCACCTTGCCCGGCTCGACGCATCCGGGGCAAACTCGATTGCGGTCGCCCCAATTCCAGACACCGGCCTGGGCGAAGCGATCAACGACCGTCTCGAACGCGCCGCCGCGCCCCGCAACCGATAGGAACCTGCCATGACGTCACGCACTGCCGCCTGCACCTGTGGCCAGCTTTCGATCACCGTGCATGGAGAGTGTCTGGGCAACGGCATCTGCCATTGTCTGGCCTGCCAAAGCCGCACCGGCAGCGTTTTTGCCACCCTGGGCGCCTGGGCCGCGCCCTATGAGATCAAGGGCCGTGCCACCCAATATGTCCGCATCGGCGATGCCGGCGCGCAATTCCGCTTCAACTTCTGCCCTGTTTGCGGCTCGACGGTGTTCCACACCGAGGAAGGCGCCGACGACTTCGTGATGGTTGCCATAGGGTGCCTGGCCGATCCCGATTTCCCCGCGCCCCAGGATTCGGTTTACGACAGCCGCCGTCATCACTGGGTGAAACTGCCCGATGGCGTTCCCGCTTTTGCGAGAAACCCCCAATGAAAACCAAAATCACCCTAAGCGGGGAGTGCGGCAACTCGCCCAAGAATGCCTTTGCCGAAAAAGTCGCTGTTGCCGTGTTGACGTCAGACGCCGAAATGCTGACTCAAACGCTCACCGGCGATTGTGTCGTCGCATTTCCCGATGGCCGGGAGGCAAGGGGCGTCGAAGCGGCGTTGGCGGCAATCGCCGAACTTGGCGCCGCTCCCGAAGCCCTCACGATAACCCATGCCATCACCCACGGCCGGGTCGGCGCGGTCAATGGCACGCTCGTCCGGGCCGGAAAATCCGTCGGCTTCGCGTTCTTTCTCGATTTCAAGAATGCGAAGGCGGACAGCATAGCCGCCATCCGCCTTTATCGCGACTAATCGCGAACGTTATAGGGCTTCTGGTCCTTCCAGAACCGCATGAGACTCTCGAGGTCCGGGTCGCCGCCCTTGGGCAATACGATCCGCAGATTGACATAGAGGTCGCCCTTGCCGAACAGCCCCTTGCCCTTGAGCCGCATCGCCTTGGCCGTATCGGGCCCCGGCGGCAGGTTGAGCTCAACCGCCCCGTCGAGCGTCGGCACGCGCACCTTGGCGCCCAGCACCGCCTCATAAAGAGTGATCGGCACATCGACCCGCAGATCGTGCCCGTCCTTGCGGAATTGCTTGTGCCTGGCGAACTTGATCGTCACCAACGCATCGCCGGGCTGTCCGGTCAGCGGCGAAGGTCTGCCCTGGCCGCGCAGCCGCACCTGCTGGCCCTCTTCGAGCGGGGAGGGGAGCTTGACCGAAACCGTCTTGCCCGAGGGCAGGGTAACCGGCACCGAGCCGCCCTTATGGGCATCTTCAAGCGATACGGCCAGATTGACAACGACGTCTTCGCCCTTGGCCGAACCCGAACCGCCTGTCGTCGCGCCCGTAAAAGGGTCCCAGCTCGCGCTGCCGGCACCCGCGCCGAACGGATTGCCGCCGGCTGGTCCGCGCCGTGTGCCGCCGAACCCGCTCATGAATTCCTTGAGAATATCCTCGGCGTTGAACCCGCCCGCTCCCGCGCCTGCGCCGGGCCGTCCGCCGCGCATGCCCGAGGGATCGAAGCCGCCGAACCCGGCGAATTTGGGATTGCCGTCCGCATCGATTTCGCCACGGTCGTATTGCGCCCGCTTGGTCTTGTCCGACAGCAGGTCATAGGCCGCCGTTGCCTCGGCGAATTTTTCGTGCGCCTTCTTGTCGTTGGGGTTCTGGTCGGGGTGATAGGTCTTGGCCAGCTTGCGGTAGGCGCTCTTGATCTCCTTGTCGCTGGCGCTCTTTGACACTCCGAGCACTGTATAGGGGTCGCGCATTCGCTTTGTTACACCTTGAAAAGGGCGCTCCGGCTTGTTGTCCGGCAGCGCCAAATCCTTTCGATCCACGATTTGCGGGGCATTGAAGCTCCGCAGCTTTGCGTTCTATATGGCCACGACCCCTCATAATGTCCAGCAGGGATGGATTGTGCCCGTGACGGCTTCGCTCACCGATCTGTTGTTCGACGATGCCTATGACGGCGCCATCGACCCCCTCGAACTCTTCCCCCACTGGCTCGAAGAGGCCCGTGAGACCGAGCCCAACGATCCCAACGCCATGGCGGTTGCAAGCGTCGACGATACGGGCATGCCCGACCTGCGCATGGTGCTCCTCAATGGCTATTCGCATGAGGGCTTCGTCTTTTTTACCAATTTCGAATCAGCCAAGGGCCGCGAGCTGATCGCGAATCCGAAGGCCGCGCTCCTGTTCCACTGGAAAAGCCTGCGTCGTCAGGTTCGCATCCGTGGCCCGGTCCAGGAGGTGACGCAGTCCGAAGCAGACACCTATTTCGCTTCCCGCCCCGCCCAGTCGCGCATCGGGGCACACGCATCGGACCAGTCCCGACCGCTGCAAAGCCGCAACGCGCTCGTCGAGCGTGTCGAAATGCTGACCGAGAAATTCGCCGATGGTGGAATCGGCCGCCCCGCCCATTGGTCGGGTTTCAGGGTGAAACCGCTCCAGATCGAATTCTGGAAAGATGGTGCCTTCCGCCTTCATGATCGCGTGCTGTTTACGCGCCCTGATCTCGCGTCTGACTGGTCGCGCACCCGGCTTTTCCCGTAGGGCCGACCCTGAATGCGCATTCTCGTCCGCACCTCGAAACTGGCGATCTGGGCACGTCGGCTGGCGCTGTTTGCCGCCGCGCTGATTCTGATTTCGACCGGTCTGCATTTTTTCGGCCAGATCACCGCCGATGTGTTCGAGATCAGTCTGGTCATCGGCACGATCTTTGGTGCCGCTGCCTTCCTGATCGGCATTGTCGCCTATGTCGTCCTCTGGTTCACGGGCGACAGGGGTTGGGGTCCGGCCAGCGTAGGATTTATCCTGGGATTGGTATGTCTGGCGCCGGCCGGCACTGCCCTGGCCCTGAGCGAAATCTATCCTTCCACGGCGGACGTCACGACCGCGCTGGTCGATCCTCCACAACTGCTTGAGGCCCGGCCCAACCATCCCGATATCGATCCCGAGACGGTGCTGGCATCGTTCCCCAATCTCATCACCCGCGCCTATCAGATTCCGCCCGATGTGCTTTTCCTCATCGGCCAATCGCTCGCCCGCGCCAATGGCTGGGAAATTCTTGCGGCGACCGAACCCACAGACACCAGCATTGGCCAGCTCAACGCGCTGCGCCGGTCTCTTTTGGGCTTTGAAAACGAGATTGCCTTTCGCGTTTCGCCCAACCCCATCGGCGCGCTGATCGATTTGCGCGCAGCCTCGCTCACGCCGGTCTATCACGACCTTGGCGACAATGGCCGCGCCATTGAGGCCTTCCTGCTGGCGCTCGACGACAGGGTTTCGACCCATATCCAGAACAATATGGCGCAAACCGTTCCCGAGGAACCGCCTGTGCCCCAGTCCGACCTAACGCCGGGGCAGGAGTCGGACGCCCAATAGGCTCCGCCGAAGCACGATTTCGCCCCGGGCCGCCAGATATTCGGCGTGCGAGAGCAGCGTCTGCTTGCCGGCCATTGCAAATCGCCCCGTCAGCCCCGGATAGATCGCCCGCGCCGCTGCCGCGAGCGTCGTCGGCCCTCGCTGCACCACCTCCAGCAATTGCCCGTTGCGCATCAGCCGGTGTGCCTTGAGCGCGCGGGCAAAGGCGCGCCCATCGGCGATTTCGCCACCATGTCCGGGCAGGTAGCGCGTCTGGGGCAGGGCGATGACCCTGTCGAGAGATGCCAGATAGTCCCCCAGATCCCCGTCAGGCGCCGCCACCACGGTCGAATTCCAGCCCATGACGTGGTCGCCCACCAAAACCGCGTCCCCGCCCTCGACCGCAAACGCAAGGTGATTGGCGCAATGGCCCGGCGTGGCGACGACACGGAGCTTTATCGTGTCAATCTCCACAACGTCTCCGTCGCCCAGCACACGGTCGGGCCGGAGTGTGAAATCACCCGATCGTCCGAAGGGGTTGAACTCGAACGGTTTGAGCGGGCGCGACAGCCTGTGTGGCCCGTTCGACCATAATGGCGCGCCGGTTTCCGCCACCAGCCGCCGCGCCAGCCCGCTGTGGTCCCGGTGGGTGTGAGTCAGGATCACCGCCACCACCTTGCGTTCGCCGATGGCCTTCATCAGTGCGGCGAAATGGGCATCGTCCTCCGGCCCCGGATCGAGCACCGCAACCCTATCGCCCCCGATCAGAAAACTGTTGGTCCCCGTGAACGTATAGGCACTCGCATTGGGCGCGGTTATCCGCACGATTGCCGGGGCCACCGCGACCGGTTCGCCGATGCGGGCATCGAACACGCGGTCATAGGGTGGGGAGGCCGAGCTTGCGGGCATTGCGCGCGGTGCCATGTATGGTTAGAACGATAATCTCTGCTTCGGCTTTAACCCAAAGGGACAAGTTATGGCCACGACTTTTGCCACTTCGAACACGCTTCTCGGTCTTTACCAGCCCAAATCTCAGGCTGCGCGCGTTGCTTCGGCGGTTGCCGTCGCATTCGCGGGAGCGCTGCTCATCACCATGGCCGCCAAGGTCAACGTGCCGGTCTGGCCGGTGCCCGTCACCCTCCAGTCGATGGCCATCGCAATGATCGCCGGCGCCTTCGGTTTCCGCATGGCAACTGCCACCGTCGGTCTCTATCTGGCTCAGGGCGCCCTGGGCGTTCCGGTCTTTGCGGGGGCCTTTGCGGGCTTGCCCTATCTCCTCGGGCCCACTGGCGGCTTCCTGATCGGTTTCCTCGTCATGGCCGCCATCATCGGCTGGCTGGCCGATCGCGGCGCCATGCGCAACGTCTTTACCGGCTTTACCGCCATGCTGGCCGGCAATGTCGTGATGTTCGTTCTCGGCTTTGTCTGGCTCCTGACCATGGCTGGCCAGGCCGCATGGATCGATCAGTCCAACGCCCTCGTCTCGGCTTTCCAGGGCGCCGTTCAGCCCTTCATCGTCTGGGATATCGTCAAGATGGCCTTCGCCGCCCTGACCGTGGCTGGCGGCTGGTCGCTGCTCCAGCGCAAGTAAGGCGCTTTCCACCTGATATGATCGTGAAGGGCCAGTCCAGCGACTGGCCCTTTGTTTTGCAACTTCGGCATGGGGGAGACCGTTTGCTTTCCAGGTGCACTATCCAAAGGAGAGTGAAATGGAATCCTTCCCCTGGCTGTTCGCCGTCCTGGGCGGCGCCGTCATTCTGGGCCTGGTCATCGCCTATGGCGCTTTCAGGTCCTCCAAAGCCACCCCGCGCCAGGAACAGGCCGGCGAGCGCGGCGCCCACGAGCTTTACCACAAGGACGAAAGCAAACACTGATGGCAGGTGAGGAACGCGTCGTCATCGTCGGAGCCGGTTTCGGCGGGCTGAGCGCGGCAAAGAGCCTTGCGCGCGCCGGCGTTCCGTTCACCATCATCGACAAGCGCAATCACCACCTCTTCCAGCCCTTGCTCTATCAGGTGGCCACTGCCGCCCTTTCGCCCGCCGAAATCGCCGTCCCCATCCGTGCCGTGCTTGCTCCGGGCAAGGGCGGCTCCATCGAGATCCTCATGGAAGAGATCGAGGGCATCGATACGGCGCGCCGCGTCGTCAGGGCGGTTGGCGGCGATGAAATCGCCTACAGCCAATTGATTCTGGCCACGGGCTCCGCCTTCACCTATTTCGGCAGGGAGGATGAGTGGCGGCCCTTTGCCCCCGCGCTCAAATCCATCGATGATGCCCTCAACATCCGCCGCCGCGTCCTTCTGGCCTTCGAACGCGCCGAGACCACGGACAATCCGGACCTGCGAAAACGCCTGATGACATTCGTCGTCATCGGCGGTGGCCCCACCGGCGTCGAGACCGCCGGCGCCCTGGCCGAACTCGCCAAGGCGACGCTGGCCAAAGATTTCACCAATATCGACCCGCGCGACACCCGCGTCGTCCTCGTTGAGGCCGTCGATACCCTTCTCAACGCCTATCCCGCCCATCTGGGCGCCTATACCGAGCGCAAGCTGGCCGATCTCGGTGTCGAGGTGCACACAAATTCCCCGGTTAAGCGCATCGATGAAAACGGCGTTCTGGCCGGTGACGATTTCATCGAAACCTCAAACATCTTCTGGTGCGCCGGCGTCGAGGCGACCCCTGCCGGCAAATGGCTGGGTCTGAAAACCAACAAGAACGGCACGGTTCCCGTATCGCGCGATCTCACCATCCCCGATCTGCCCGGCGTGTTCGTCATCGGCGATGCGGCCTCGGTCGAAGGCGATGACGGCAAGCCGCTCCCCGCCCTGGCGCCCGTCGCCAAGCAGCAGGGCCAGTACGTCGCCGAGGCCATCATCCGGGCGCAACAGGGCCAAAGCCCCCAGGGCCCGTTCCGCTACCGCGACTGGGGCACCATGGCGACCATCGGCCGCTCCGCTGCCGTGGGCAAGTTCGGCAAGCTCGAAGTCAAAGGCTTTCCCGCCTGGATGCTCTGGGGCGCCGTCCACATCGCCTACCTCGTTGGCTTCCGCAACCGCATCAACGTCCTGGTCAATTGGTTGTGGAACTGGCTGACCTACGCCAAGGGCGCCCGCCTCATCACCGGCCCCGACGAAGCGGCGACCCGCGCGCTGGACAACCCCAAAGCCGTCGACGAGGAACTCGATAAGAGCGTCAACGCGCTGGATTAGCCGAGTATCGCCAGATAACGCACAGCGCCGATAACGCCCGGCAACCCGCCCAGGAGCAGAACCGTGCTTCCCAGGCCAAACATGATTGGTAGTGCCAGCATCAATGGCCCTCCTGTCGCATAAAAAAAGCCGGAGGCTTGAAAGCCCCCGGCCTTATTGGTCGGAGTAGGGTGATTCGAACACCCGACCCCCTCGTCCCGAACGAGGTGCGCTACCAGGCTGCGCTATACTCCGATAGGCTCGTTGCCGGCCCGGCTGGGCCGGACAGAGCAACGTTCGCGCGCCTTATATAATGCGCCCGACGCCGGTTCAAGCCTGTTCGCACCCGCCTCCCGAGCAAATTTCGCTGCCGATTTGCCTTGCGACAAGAGCCGTGCACGCGCTCTGGAAATTTTCACACCTCATGGCAAACCCGGGGCCCGCAGGTGTTGCGGGTGGTGTGCAAACGGTGTAGGAACCAACGCGCTTTGGGGCGTCGCCAAGTGGTAAGGCATCGGTTTTTGGTATCGACATTCGCAGGTTCGAATCCTGCCGCCCCAGCCAGTTTTCCAGCAGGTTTCAGTTTCGCCAAAGTGGCGAACCCCGACCGGTCATTAAAAGGATCGGCCTGCTGAGATTGGGGGCTCAATGATGCAGACCGATCCAGCCCCCGCAACGGGGAGGTCCGCCGCAACCGAAGGCCCTCACGTTTTCGTGAAGCAATAAGGCAAAGTTGGGGCCGTCGAAAATCCAGGGAGCGCGTGATGCAGTTTCTCAAGGTCGATGATGCCGTTCTTCATTTTCAGGTCATCGGCGGTCCCGAGAACGGGCCGGTTCTGGTGTTCGCCAACGCGCTGGGCACCGATTTCCGCATCTGGCGCGATGTCATCGTGTGCCTCGTGGGCAAGTTCACCATCCTCACCTACGACACGCGCGGCCACGGATTGTCCGAAACCGGCGAAGGTCCGGTCACCATGGAACGCCATGCCGAAGACCTGGCTGCCATCATGGATCATCTGGGGTTCAAACGGTCGATCATATGCGGACTTTCGGTGGGCGGACTGATTGCCCAGCAACTCTATGCCGACCGCCGCGATCTCGTGTCCGCCCTGATCCTCTGCGATACGGGCGCGAAAGTGGGTGATGCCGATCTCTGGAACCAGCGCATCGCCGCCGTAGAGGCCAATGGCATTTCGGTGCTGAGCGACGATTTGATGCCCAACTGGTTCACCGCCGATTTCCGCACCAGCCGCGCCGAGGAACTTGCCGGCTATCGCACGATGCTCGAACGCCAATCCGCGCGCGGCTACATCGCGACATGCGCCGCCATTCGGGACACCGACCTGCGTGAAAAGGCCCGCCAGATCGGTGTGCCCACAATCTGCATCGTTGGAGAGCAGGATGGCTCCACGCCGGTACAAACCGTAAGGGAGCTGGCAAAATCGATCCCCGGCTCGCGGTTCGAAATCATCGGCGGATCGGGTCATCTTGCCTGCGTCGAGGCCCCCGAGCGCCTCGCAGACATCATTCTCGCCTTTACCGACGGCCTCCCCAAAAGACCCGTGCTGAACTGAGCGCGGTCAGAAAAGGTTGCAGACCTTTTCGGTTCGACCGCGCGACAAGGTAAAAGGGATGCGCGGTCAGAAAAATTTGCAGACCTTTTCGGTTCGACCGCGCAACAAGGTAAAAGGGATGCGCGGTCAGACAAATTTGCAGACCCTTTCGGTTCGACCGCGCGACAGGGCCCTGATCGGCTCTTGTCCCATTGCTTTCGATCAAGTCTGAAACGCCCCCCGCAACCTTTTTTCCGCAGCGGGCTTTTGCGCTTTGGTGGCGGAAAAAAAACGGCAGCCAATGCCCGGACCGTCACACTGGCGCCATGCACTTCTGGTGGCGTACGACAGCAAAACCCAGAGCGGAGGATGGGGATGGCCGAGTTCGAGTATCGCGGATTTCGCGTGCGGACGATTTTCGAAAAGGATTGGAAGATCAGGATGTGGCCGCCGCTTCGGCCGGCCCAGGCGATGGACAAGATTCGCGCCAGCCGCGCCGAGGGCGAACATGCCTGCCTTCACCGGGCAACGCGGGCCATCGATGATTTCATGGACAAGCCGGCGCCAAGCCGGGGCCGGGTGCGATCGGAGAGTCTTACGGAATGACCAGCGTTCCGCCGGGAGTCCCGAAGGCCATGGGATCGTCGTCGGCGAACACATAGGCACCGGCCTCGATCTTGACGATCAGTCCGGCGATCCAGTCATGGTTGCATTCGGTGTTGTGCGTCCAGAAGCTCAGCAGGGCTTCCACGTGCGGCGGCAGTGCATCGGCGCCGCTGAATGATGCGTTGCTGGTCGCCTGATCCACTTCGCTCTTTTGCGCCGCAAGGGTTGCAAGGCGCGTGCGCAGCAGTGCGAGCACGCTCTGTCTTGGCAGGGCGGACATCAGCACCAGGCCGGCGCACAACATGTCCGGCCGCGGCTGTGGCACGGTCAGCGCCTGCTCCATCATGCGATAGAATTCAGCGTCACCTTCCCCGGTGATCGAATAGTCCGTGCGCCCGGGCGTCGTTTCGGAGGCGGGGACGTCGATTTCCTCGAGAAGTCCTTCCTTCGCCAGTTGCCGCAAGGCGTGATAGATCGAGCCGGTCTTGGTATTCGCCCATTTGTCGGCGTTCCAGGCCATCAATTCCTGGCCAACGCGATAACCGTGGGCGCGTTTGTGAGCCCGCACGAAAGCAAGAACGAGCAGCCGCGTAGCTGACATTTTAGTCCTCCCCGGCACCACCTCGCCCCATCTCGGTGCCTATAACAAGGGTTAATACGGGTTCATGGTGCTGAACAGTGGCTGAATAGTCAAATCAGCATCCATTCAAAAGCTTCAGGCTAATTCTCCACAGACAAATTGAACTGTTTTGGGGACTTTGAAAATGCCGCTCTCATCTCGCCTTGCTCTGCCTGCCCTGCTTGGTGGCCTGCTAATGGTATTCGCCTCGGGCGTCTTTGCCCCGCCCGTTCAGGCTCGCGGATATCATGTGGATACCCTGGCCCAGGTTACCGGCGTTGCCGGCTGGGATCATCTCAATGTCCGCCGCTGGCCTGCATCCTATTCCCAAAGGACCGGCCAGCTCGCCCCGCTCGTTCATGTCTGGGTCGAACGCTGCATCCAGGTCGAACGCTCGTCCGATTGGTGCCTCGTGGAGCGCGATACCATAAAGGGCTGGGTGAACTCGAAATATCTGACGCCCGCCGATATCTGATTTCGACAAAACCAAGACTCTGACCTCCACCCTTGACTTTCCCCACGGCCTGCGGTCCATCCAGACCAGAGTTTCGTGGGGATTTTTTTATGGCTGCCAATCCTGTGCTGGCGCATTCGGTGCGCGGAAACTGGGTCGAGAACCGCCATCGTGGCGCCATCTGTGTATCCGACGCGACGGGCAATATCGTCGCCTCGACCGGCGACGTTGCAGCCGAAATCTTTCCGCGCTCGGCCATCAAATCCATGCAGGCCCTGCCCATTTTCGCCACCGGCGCCAATGCGCGCTACGGTCTTGCCGGCCCGGCCATTGCGCTGGCCTGCGCCTCCCACAATGGCGAGCCGGCCCACGCCGACCTGGCTGCCGCAATGCTCGCCGCCATCGACCTCGATGAAAGCGCGCTCGAGTGCGGCGCCCATCCGCCCATCGATCCTTCGGCGCGCAAGGCGCTGTTCGCACAGGGTGGAAAGCCATCGGCGCTTCACAATGCCTGCTCGGGTAAGCATTCGGGCATGCTCGCCGTGGCCCGAGCTCTTGGCGAGGACCCCAAAGGCTATTCCACACGCCGGCACCCGGTCCAGCAGCGCGTAAAGCAGGCGGTCGAAGAGGTGATCGATCACCCCCTCACCGAAGGAAAATGCGGCACGGACGGCTGCTCGATCCCCACATGGGCCGCGCCGATCCACGCCTTTGCAAAGGGTTTTGCCCGCATGGCGACAGGCGAGGGATTGAGCCCGGATACGGCAGCCGCAGCGCGGGAAATCTTTGCCGCCGCCACATCCCACCCGTTTCTGGTCGGAGGCACCGGATCGTTCGATACCGATGCAATGGCGGCATTCGATGGCCGGCTGATGCTCAAATTCGGTGCGGACGGCATCTATTGCGGCGCCCTGCCCGAGCAGGGGATCGGCTTCGCCCTCAAATGCGACGATGGCAGCGTCCCCGCTGCAACCGCAATGGTCGCCGCCCTTCTGCTTGAAATTTCCAGCCCGACCCCGGATCAGGCAAAGATCCTCCAAACCCGCGCCCGCCAGCACCAACGCAACTGGGCGGGCCACGAAATCGGCTACATCGAAGCCACCGACGCGGCGCGTCTCAAACTCTGAAAAGAAAAGGGGCAGCACCTGCGAGGTCTTGCGCCGAGCCCCACCTTACCCCAATCGTCATCCTCGGGCTCGACCCGGGGATCCGCGGAATATCGGCATGCACCGCAGACGTGAGACGCCGGCCCTCTCGGCCATCTCATGGTTGGCCTTAAGAAACCCGGTTCCCCTCCACCACGATCTGCGGAAACCGCTCGGCCTCCCCCGCCAGATCGCTGGAGATCAAATCCCACCACGCGCTGCCGACCATCTCGTGTTGCCGCGCCCCGATGATCGTGTTTCCCGTAACGCTCGCAGCGCCCGCGCCTTCGGCCACGCTCACCACGATCCCGATATCCACATCGCGCACCAGATTGCCACTGATTGTCACATCGCGCAGATACGGTCCCCAACCGGCAGTAATTCCGGCCCCCGGCACATTCTCGATCAGATTGTCGGAAATGACCGCATCGGCCTCCGCCGCAATCCCATAGGGCGTATCGAGATCGGGATTGGTCTCGGACCCCTCATAAAGATTGCGCACGATATTGCCCGAGCAAACCGCCAGCCGCCCGCCATCGTTGAAATTGGTCATCGAGATACCGGCGGCGGCCCCGTCGATGATGTTGTTGGCGATCACCGAACCGGTGAACGAAAACTCGGAAAATATCGCCACCTCGCCGCTCGAAAGGCAGGTATTGCCGGTGATCTGGGTGTTGTTGGTGGCATTGAGCCGAACCGCTGAAAAGGCGCAATCGGAGATATGATTGCCCGAAACGATCACCTCGTCGGCCCGGAAAATGTTGATCCCGTTCCCGTTCTGCCCGTTCCCGCCATCGGTCCAGTCGATCCCGGAGATCCGGTTGCCCGAAATGATCGTGCCGTCAGCCCCCGCTTCGCCGCGCCACACCCGAATCCCGCCATTGCCGCAATCGGCAATCGTGTTGCCCTCGATAGAGACGCCTGCCGCGTCGTAAACGAACAGCCCGGTGTAATCGCTGCCGCCCACCCGGCAATTTTCGACCCGTCCCGATGATTTCATCAGAGTGATGCCATTGAGCGCCGTGTTGGAAACGACGCAATCGCGGATCGTCACGTTCTCGCAATCGGCAAAGTGGACAAGTCCGCCATGCCACATCTCGCCGCCCGCACCGCTGCCGTCGATCGACAGCCCGGCCAGAACGATGTTGGCTTCGCCCTCGGCGCCAAGCAAGGGATCGCTGCCCAGATGGACCAGCCGCGTCGCCCCCGGCACGCCCGACAGCATGAAGCCCGAGGGCAGGCGCAAGCCCCGCGTCGAAAAGCGCCCGGCCGGTAGCGCCAGATGCCCGGTGTCGCGCGCGCTATCGATAGCGGCCTGCAACATTTCGGTCATGTCCGTCGCTGCGTCCGGCCATGGCGTCACGGCCTGACCAAAGGCTGCCCGCATCATAAACGGGGTGCATAGCGCGGGGATAAGTGAAGCTGCGAGAAATCTGCGACGGTCGATTTTCATATTTCCTCCGATTCCGGCAACTAACGGGTAAATTTCACTCAACTCCATACTTTTTACGCGCAATAGTGAATCCTTGCGGTGCGCGCTTGCACCCCGCTATAGATTGGGTCCTGCTGTTGAATCGGACCCCGCCCATGCTTGTCGACGACGCCGTTTATCTCGGAACCAGCACCCGGCCCGAATATCTCCATCTCGGTTTCGGCAATCGGCACGGCCTCATAACCGGGGCCACGGGAACGGGAAAAACCGTTACCCTGCAAATACTTGCCGAAGGCTTCTCCCGCGCTGGGGTCCCGGTTTTCTGCGCCGATATAAAGGGCGATGTGGCAGGGCTTTCAAAGCCGGGCGAGCCCAAGGACTTCCTTGCCGAGCGCGCCGAAAAGATCGGCTTTTCCGACTACGCCTTCGAGGGCTTCCCCACCATCTTCTGGGACCTGTTCGGCCGCCAGGGCCACCCGGTCCGCACCACGGTTTCCGAGATGGGACCGCTGTTGCTCTCGCGCATGCTCGACCTCAACGCCACCCAGGAAGGCATCTTGAATGCCACCTTCAAGCTGGCCGATGACGAGGGTCTTTTGCTCCTCGATTTCAAGGACTTGCGTTCACTTCTCAGCCACGTCGCCGAGCGCCGCGCAGAGCTATCCGCCCATTACGGCAACATCTCGACGGCCTCGGTCGGCGCCATCCAGCGTGCGCTGCTCGTCCTCGAACAGCAGGGTGCCGAGAACTTCTTTGGCGAACCCGCCCTCAAGATTTCCGACCTCATGCGCACCGACACCCAGGGGCGCGGCTTCATATCGATCCTTGCCGCCGACGAACTTATGCGCGCCCCTCGGCTCTATGCTATGTTCCTGCTCTGGCTGTTGTCCGAATTGTTCGAACAGCTTCCCGAAGTGGGCAATCCGGACAAGCCCAAACTGGTGTTCTTTTTCGATGAAGCACACCTTTTGTTCGACGAGGCGCCAAAAGTGCTGCTCGACAAGATCGAGCAGGTCGTCAAACTGGTGCGCTCGAAAGGCGTAGGTGTTTATTTTGTAACGCAAAATCCCGCCGACGTACCCGAAGGCGTCCTCGCCCAATTGGGCAACCGCATCCAGCACGCCCTGCGCGCTTACACCCCCAAGGAGCAGAAAGCCGTCAGGATCGCCGCCGAAACCTTCAGGCCCAACCCCGATTTCGACACCGCCGAAGTCATCACCCAACTCGGCACCGGCGAGGCGCTGGTCTCCGTGCTGGAAGAAAAGGGCATCCCTTCGATGGTCGGCCGCACCATGATCCGTCCGCCATCCTCTCGCATGGCTCCAATCACCTCCGAAGAACGCGCCACGGTTATCGCCGGAAGCCCGGTTTCCGGGCTCTACGACGCCACTGTTGATCGCGAGTCGGCCTACGAACTGCTCGACGCCCGCGCCGCCAACGCCATGCGCGAGGCCGAAATCGCGGCCCGCGAGGCCGAGCTTGAAAAGATCGAGAAAGACAGGGCCAGGCAGACAACGCGCCGTTCGACCCGGCAAACGCCGATGGAAGCAGCGCTTACAAGTTTTGCCCGCACCGTCGCCCGCCGCGCCGGCGATTCCTTCGTGCGCAGCGTGCTCGGCACGCTCACCAGGGGGCGTTAGACTGATGGCAAAGCTCAGCGCCGTTGCCGTATTCGCAGATACCGGCGTAACCGCTCATCAGGCCCTATACCGGCAGGCCGGCGCCACCATCGCCCGCAATAATGCCCATCTGCACTGCATTGCCCGGAACGGCCAATGGCCGCGCACGCTGGTAGAATCCGCTTTGGCCAGCGGTGGCCGCGTCACCGTGGCCACGGGGCCCGTCGCTCGCCGCCTCGATGTACCGCAGGGCGTTGAAATCATCGCCGAGGACACCGAAGCCGCAGCAGCAGCCCGCATTGTTGAAGCCGGGCAGGTGGTGATAGGCCTGCCGGGCGGCATCGATACGGTGGCAGCGCTTTATTCCGCCTGGGTTGCCGCCGGTGGAGCCCAAAGCGCCCGCCCGGTCGGCCTGCTCAATCAGGGCAGGGCCTATGAGGTGGTCAAGGGCTTTGCCGGTGACGTCGCCGCCGTAGGTCGCGGCAATATCGACGGCTTCATCCAGATATCGGAAACCTTCGACGATCTTTGGAACAGGCTTATGCGTCTGGTCTAGTTTGGTCGGGGCGCTGCTCGCGCATTGCCTTGTGGGCCAGGAACGAGACGATGTTTTCCCCACGCCGCTCTACGGGAACAACCCGCGTATCGTCCAGCGCAATCCGGTTGCGCCGCTCGGGTCCGACATAAAAGGGCTCGGCGCTGACATACGCACCGGTTCCCTTGGCCAGCCGCGCTGCAATCCGCTCTTCGAGATAGATCGGGCTCATCGGCTTGACGATCACCTCGTCGATGCCCGCCTGCACGCATTGCCGCCGCATCTCGCTATCCACGGTCCGGCTCAGGGCGATGATCTGCACATGACGCGATGCTAGATCGTCGCTGTTGCGGATCGACAGCGCCACCTCGGCGGCCGTCACACGGTCGAGTTCATAATCGGTGACCAGCAGCGCCAGCTTGGCGATGCGCATATAATCGCCCAACGCCCTGTGGTCGCAAAATTCGCGCACCCGCCAGCGATGTCCCCTGCGCAGTGTCGCGCCCAGAACCGAGGCCAGCGCCGGGCTATTGGAAAGAACGGCGATGGTGGGAACAGGCAACACAGGCGGGCTCACTCGGCATGGGATATCGATGGTTACCCAAGCCTTAACACGCCCATCGCGCAGCCGGAAGGTGCCAGTTCCGGTAACCTTAAAGCATATGGCCCGCCTGTGGACAGGCGGGCCATACAGCATTGATTGTGATGAGATAATTTACGAAGCAGCTTCGTGCAGCTCAGCCACGTAGTCCCAGTTCACCAGATTGTCGAACCAGGCTTCGAGATATTTCGGACGCGCATTGCGATAGTCGATGTAGTAGGAATGCTCCCACACATCCACGCCCAGCAACGGGGTGCCGCCATGCACCAGCGGGTTTTCCCCGTTCGGTGTCTTGGTCACTGCAAGCTTGCCGTCCTTGAGCGTGAGCCACGCCCAGCCCGAACCGAACTGGCCGGCGCCTGCAGCAAGGAAATCCTCGCGGAACTTGTCATAGCCGCCAAGGTCGGAATCGACAGCCGCCTGCAGCTTGCCGGGCAGCGACTTGCCGCCACCATTGGGCTTCATCCACTTCCAGAAATGGATGTGGTTGAAATGCTGTCCCGCATTGTTGAACAGAGGCTGGTTCTTGCCGAAGCTTTCCTTGACGATCTCTTCGAGGCTCTTGCCCTCAAGGCCCGAACCTTCGAGCAGCTTGTTGCCATTGGTCACATAGGCCTGATGGTGCTTGTCGTGGTGAAACTCAAGCGTTTCAGCCGACATGTACGGGCCGAGCGCGTCATAGGCATAGGGCAGATCTGGGAGTGAAAAGCTCATCGGAGGGCCTCCTTATAGGGTTCTGAAATCTCTTGCCCGGCTAATTTACCAAGCTAATGCTTCTTATATATCGCCGCCCATACACTGGTGCAACGGTTGTGCGGGAAAACTTATGCCAATTGGGCGCATTTGAGCGCAAATGCATAAGTGATCGCCGTCTCCTTGATCCGTTCAAAGCGTCCCGACGCGCCGCCATGGCCGGCATCCATGTTGGTGCGCAGGTACAATGCGTTCTCATCGGTCTTGGTTGCACGCAGTTTTGCCACCCATTTGGCCGGTTCCCAATAGGTGACGCGCGGGTCCGTCAGTCCAGCCAGCACCAGGATCGGTGGATAGGGTTTGGCCTCGACATTGTCGTAGGGTGAGTAGGCTGCGATCCGCCGGTAATCGTCTTCCGAGGTAATCGGGTTGCCCCATTCAGGCCATTCGGGTGGCGTGAGCGGCAGTGTGTCATCCAGCATGGTGTTGAGCACATCCACGAACGGCACGATCGCCATGACACCGGCCCACAATTCGGGCCGCATATTGGCGATGGCGCCCATCAGCATGCCGCCCGCCGACCCGCCTTCGGCCACGATGCGGCCCTTGGATGAGTAACCCTTTTCGATCAGCATTTCCGCAGCGGCGATGAAATCTGAAAATGTGTTGGGCTTATGCGCCGCGCGACCGTCCTTGTACCATCGATACCCCTTGTCCATTCCGCCGCGGATATGGGCGATCGCATACACGAAGCCACGATCGACAAGCGACAGCACCGAGACCGAAAACCCCGCTGGAATCGAATGACCATAAGCGCCATACCCATAGAGCAGGGCAGGGGCGCTGCCGTCCAGCGCCAGCCCTTTGCGGTAAAGCAAGGTGACCGGCACCTCCTCGCCATCTGGCGCCTTGGCAAACAGCCGCCGCGTTTCATAGAGCTCAGGATCGTGCCCTGAAGGCACTTCCTGCTGCTTGCGCAACACCCGTTCGCCGCTCGCAAGGTCGAGGTCGAAAATCTGCGCCGGTGTGGTCGGTGAGGAATAGGAAAACCGGATTGTTGAGGTGTCGAATTCGTAGCCGGAGACCAGCCCCAGCGAATAGGCTTCCTCGGGAAACGATACAGTCTGTTCGCCTCCATCGCGCAGGTCGCGCACCACGATCCGTGGCAGGCCATCCTTTCGCTCGAGTCGGATCAGATGGTTGGTGATAACCTCGACATCGAGGATCAGCCGCCCCGCCTCGTGCGGCACCAGATCGGACCAATTGCTGACGCCCGGCGCGCTGACCGGCGCGGTGACGATCTTGAAGTCTTCGGCTCCGTCGTCATTGGTCAGGATATAAAGCGTGCCGTCCCGTTCCTCGACTGAATATTCGGTATTCTCGTGCCGCTTTTCGACGCAAAATGGCGTGCCGCCTTTTTCCGCATCGATCAGCCAGACTTCAGAGGTCTGATGGTCATGGGCGGAAATGGTGATGTAACGCCGCGATTGCGTCATCCCTACGCCCACGAAAAAGCCCGCATCCTTTTCTTCATAAACGATCGGATCGTCGGCCTGGCTGGTCCCCAGCACATGCTCACGCACCCGGAAGGGCCGGTGGTTTTCGTCGAGTTCGACATAATAGAACCGCGATGAATCATTGGCCCAGACAGCGCCGCTGCCGGACTTTTCGATCCGCTCGTCGCGATCCTTGCCCGTATCGAGGTCGCGGACAAAGATCGTGTAATATTCCGATCCGTTCCGGTCCGCGGCCCAGGCCACCATCGTGTGGCACGGCGAATGCTCGGCGCCCCCAAACCCAAAATAGCCCTCGCCAGCTTCGACGTTGCAATCGAGCAGCACGTTCTCGTCGCCGCCGTCGCGGGGTGTACGTACGATCAGCGGATACTGGTCGCCCTCGCGCGTCCGGGATGCATAGGCGAACGGTCCGTCAGGCGAGGGGACCGAACTGTCATCCTCTTTGATCCGCCCGCGGATTTCCGAATAGATTTTTTCGCGCAGCGCCTCGGTCGGTTTTCCAAACCCGGTTTCATACCAGGCATTTTCCGCCTCGAGATAGTCGCGGATATCGCCGGGCAACACATTGGGGTCGGCCATGACCTCGCGCCAATTGTCGGCCCGCAACCAGTTATAAGGGTCGCTCCGGGTCATCCCGTGCCGCGTGTCCGAATGGGAACGTTGCGCGGCAACGGGTGGCGCGATGTCGGTCATGGTCAATCCCTGAAGTTGGGCAAAAAATAAGATTCGAAAGTTTGGCGACTATTCTTTGGGCTTGAAGTCCAGTGCAAGCCCGTTGGTGCAATAACGCAGCCCGGAGGGGGCGGGGCCGTCGGGAAAGACATGCCCGATATGGGCATCGCAATTTGCGCAGCGGATTTCCGTGCGGCGCATAAAATGGCTTCGGTCGTCGATTTCCTTGATTGCGTCATCTGACACCGGCTGGAAAAAGCTCGGCCAGCCTGATCCGGAATCATATTTGGTGTCAGAGGTGAAAAGTGGAGCCTCGCAACACACGCAATGATACACGCCCTCGCGCTTTTCCACATTATAGGCATGGGAAAAGGCGCGTTCAGTGCCGTGTTCGCGTGTCACATGATATTGTTCGGGCGTCAATTTATCGCGCCACTCGCTATTGGATATCTTTTGCGTGTCGTTCATCTTGCGCCACTCCTGCCGGTTGTGCACTCAGACTATAGCTGTCCGAGCCAATGTGGTTATCACAACTGCCAGGGTCAATATTGCGTTCCCGCCGACCGGTTTTGGTTGAGCTTGCGGTAGGGATCGGTACTGTTTGCGCCATTGATTCCTTTCGGCTGCGAACGGCAGCGATTGAACGTTGAAAACAAGTTCGGGGGGCTCGCTTGGGACCAGGTCTTGATGTGATTGTCGCGCTGATCGCGGTCGCTCCATTCGTTGCGGCCGTGTTCGCGCCCTGGATCAAGACCTTCGCCGGCCCATCGGCCGGCTGGATACTGGCCATCGTTCCCGCCGCCATTTTTGCGACCTTCATTTCCTTTATCGGTCCGATTGCCGATTTTTCGGTCATTCGCGTCGGGCTCGATTGGATCCCGGCCTACGGAATTTCATTTTCCTTTTTTATAGACGGATTGAGTCTGGTCTTCGGCGTTCTGATCTCCGGCATCGGCACGTTCATCGTCATCTATTCCGGCGGCTACCTTGCCGGTCATCCCCACCAGGGACGGTTCTTCTCTTACATCCTGATGTTCATGGGCTCGATGCTCGGTCTTGTCCTGGCCGATAACGTGTTCACCCTGTTTGTCTTCTGGGAGCTGACCTCGATCACCTCTTTCCTGCTGATCGGCTTTGATCATTCCCGTCAGGCCGCGCGCCGCGCCGCTATTCAGGCATTGGTCGTCACCGGCGGCGGCGGACTGGCGCTTCTGGCGGGACTGATCCTTCTGACGCTCATCACCGGCCAGAATTCCTTGACCGGCATGTTGACGACGGCGGGCGCGGCGCAGGAAAGCGCCTTGTACCTCGTCGCCATGCTCCTTGTTGTCGCCGGCGCTTTCGCCAAATCGGCGCAGGTTCCGCTGCATTTCTGGTTGCCTAACGCAATGGAAGCGCCGACCCCGGTTTCGGCCTATCTGCATTCTGCGACCATGGTGAAGGCTGGCGTCTATCTGCTCGCCCGCATGACCCCGATCCTGGGCGATACCGAGCCCTGGTTCTGGACTCTCACCATCTTCGGCGGCACCACCCTTTTGATGGGCGGTGCTCTGGCCGTGCGCCAGACCGATCTCAAGCAGATGCTGGCTTACACAACGCTCGGTTCGCTCGGCTTGCTCGTCCTGCTCATCGGTTTCGGCACCAAGGAGGCCATCCTCGGGGCGTTGCTCTATCTATGTGCTCACTCGCTGTTCAAAGGCGCGCTGTTCATGGTCGCCGGTACAATCGATCATGGTACCGGCACCCGCGACATCACCGTTCTCGGTGGTCTGCGAGAGGCCATGCCGATCACCTTCATCGCGGCCGTTCTGGCCGGGTTTTCCATGGCCGGCTTTCCCATTGCCATTGGCTTTCTGGCAAAGGAAGAAATGTATCTGGCGCTGACCTCCGGCCTCTGGCCTGATCTGCTGTTCCTCGCGGTGCTCATCATCGGCAACGCTTTGATGATGGTCGTCGGCCTGCTCATTGCTTTCAAACCCTTCCTGGGCGACCTGCGCCCGACCCCGCATGCCCCTCACGAGGGCCCTCTAAGCCTTTATTCAGGTCCGGTGGTTCTGGCCGTTCTCGGGATTTGCGCGGGCCTGTTTACCGACTGGATCAACCACGCCGTGCTCGATCCGGCAGGCGGAGCAATCTACAATGCCGCGGTCGATGCCCATATCCACCTTGCTTTCGATCTCACCAACCCCGCCGTCTGGGCTTCCATAACCACGTGGGCGCTGGGCGGCGTGCTGTTTTGGAAGGCCGATGCTGTCCGCTCCGCACTGCGGCGCACCGGCGAAACTATCGGTTGGACATTCGATATCGGTTTCGATGCCTTCATGTCCGGTCTCGTGCGGTTTGCTGACCGCACGACACGGCTGCTCCATCATGGCCGTCTCGAGTGGTACCTGCTCTTGATGTTCACCACCTTGGCCGTCGGCATCTTCGCACCCCTGCTCGTCACCGACAGCCTGCCGCCGCTTCCCGCTTGGCCGGTGCTCAACTTCTATGAGTGGGGCGCCATCGGCATTGCCGCCATCGGGCTCATCGCGGTTCTTGCCTCGCGAACCCGCCTGACGGCTATCGTGGCACTTGGCATTCAAGGTTTTGCAGTCGCCGTGATCTTTATGCTGTTCGGTGCGCCAGATCTCAGCTTTACCCAGTTCATGGTCGAAACCCTGACTGTTATCATCCTGGCTCTCGTCATGACCCGGCTGCATCTTGACGAAGCTGACAGCCGCGACCTCGAAACGGCCGTCCGCGATGGCGTAGTCTCCCTTGCCGTCGGCCTTGGCATTGCCGTCCTGCTGCTCGTCGTGCTCCAGACCGATCTCGATCTGTCCCTGACAGAGTTGTTCCGGGCCACCAGCACGCCGATTGCTCATGGGCGCAATATCGTCAACGTCATCCTCGTCGACTATCGCGCCATTGATACGCTGGGCGAGATTTCGGTTGTCATGGCCGCCGGTCTTGCCATCCTCGCCCTTATCCGACTGCGAGCCTCGACCAGCGGAACGCGCGGCGCAAGAGCGGGTCGCGGCCGCAAGACCGGGAGTGCACGATGAATACCGTTATCTTCAGAACCGCCGCTCCGGCGCTGACGGCGCTCATGCTGGTGTTTTCGATTTTCGTTCTGCTGCGTGGTCACAACGAACCGGGCGGCGGCTTTATCGGCGGATTGATCGGCGCGTCCGGCATAGCGATCTACGGCATCGCGGCCGGCGTCGACGCTTGCCGCAAGGCATTACGTGTCCATCCCATCATCCTCGCCGGTCTGGGCGTTGTCCTCGCCTCGATCGCCGGCTTCATTTCATTGGCCGCCGAAGTGCCGTTCTTGACAGGCCTGTGGTGGATTTTCGAGTTCGAGGGCACTGAAATTGCCCTTTCCACCCCGCTGATTTTCGACATCGGCGTTTACGCCGTTGTCGTTGGCGCTGTGGGCACCATTGCCCTGGCACTCGAGGGCCATGAAGGCGAAGAGGGGGACGACTGATGGAAGTCGCGCTTGCCGGGCTGATCGGCCTGTTCTTCACCGCCGCGGCCTATTTGCTCTTGTCCAAGGCGATAATCCGCATGCTCCTGGGCGTTGCGATCCTGGGCAATGGCGTCAACCTGCTGATCTTCACCATTGGCCGGCTGACCGCCGAGGTGCCGCCAATTGTTCCGGCGGGCGAATATTTCCCGCTCGAAGGGTCGGCTAACCCGCTCCCACAGGCGCTGATCCTGACGGCCATCGTTATCGGCTTCGCCCTGTTCTCGTTCCTGCTGGTGCTCGGTTACCGGGCCTATCAGGAGCTCGATGCCGACAACACCGACAACATGCGCGTCGCCGAGCCTGAAAATGCGCCTCGGCCTCCCCTGAGTTACTAGGGAACACACACGATAATGGCGACTGCCGGTACATCATACGACTCGCTCGAACTGCCCACGGCCATGATCGATGCGGCAACGCCTGCCGCCGACTGGATCGTCGTGTGGCCGGTCGCTCTGGCGCTGTTTGGCGCGGGCCTGCTGGTCATGCTGCGCAATCAGCGCCACGTCCAACTCGCCTTCGCCGCCGCCGTCATCCTCGCGATCATGGTCTCAAATATCTACCTTTTGCTCCGTGTCTTTGAGAGCGGCCCGATCGCCATGACCATGGGCAAATGGCTGCCGCCCTTCGGCATCACCTTTGCCGCCGACATGACGAGCGCTATCTTTTCGCTCGCCGCATCGATTGCCGCGCTCGTGGTTGCCTTTTATGCGCAGGTCGAATTAACCGATCGCGGGCACCGCTTCGGCTTTTACCCCATGCTTCTGCTTCTCTTGTGCGGCGTCAGCGGCTCGTTCCTGACCGGGGACATCTTCAATCTCTATGTGTGGTTCGAAGTGATGCTGATTGCCTCTTTCGGCATGATGATCCTGGGCGGACGCAAGCTCCAGCTCGATGGCGCCATCAAATATGGCTTCCTCAACTTTCTGGCGACGACGTTCTTTCTCGTTGCCATCGCCTATCTATACGGCTTGACGGGCACGCTCAATTTCGCCGATCTCGTCGCAAAGGGTGCCGATCTGCCCGTCGGTCCGCTGGTCACCGTCTCGGTGCTGTTTCTCTTTGCCTTTGGCGTAAAGGCTGCCGCTTTTCCGGCCAATGCCTGGCTGCCCGCCTCCTATCACACGCCCGCCGTTTCCGTGTCGGCGATCTTTGGCGGTCTGTTGACGAAGGTCGGCGCCTATGCCGCCATTCGCGTGCTGACAATGGCTCTGCCTGAAGGCTATGCCCAAATCCAGGCCGTGATTGCCGTTGTCGCGTTCGCCACGCTCATTCTGGGACCGCTTGGCGCCATGGCTCAGACCAATCTGCGCCGCGCCGTTGGCTTTCTGGTCATTGGCGGCATTGGTGCCATTTTCGCCGGCTTTGCTCTGGGAACGACCCACGGCATCGGCGGGGCGATTTTTTACGCCTTCCACTCGATGCTCACCATCACGGCTTTCTATCTTCTGGCCGGTCTGATCGAGCGCATGACCGGCACCAGCGACATCCGGAGGATGGGCGGCATCTATGGTGCCAGCGCCCCCATGTCGATCCTCTTCATCATCATGGTGTTCGCCATTTCCGGCCTGCCTCCATTCCTCGGCCTCTGGCCGAAGATTCTCCTTGTGGAAGGGGGTATCCGCGCCGCCAACTGGTGGCTCGTCTTTGCGGTTCTGTTCAATTCCTTCCTTACTCTTATCGCCGCAAGCCGTCTCTGGGCCTACATTTTCTGGCGCAATGGGCAGGAGGGCGAGCGGTCCGAGCAGCCCAATGAGGACTTGCGGCCGCTGACTCGCCGAGAGGTGGGCATGGGGCTCGTGCCGACCGCAATTCTCTTCGCCGTCATTATCGTTTTCGGTTTCTTCCCCGATTGGCTTTTCACCGCCTCGGGCATCGCCGCCCATGATATGCTCTCGCCGGCGCCCTATGTCGACGCCGTGTTCGCACAGGTGCCCCAGCCATGAGCTTTGCCTTTCTCGTCATAACACTCGCACTGGTGTGGGCTGCCGTTACAGGCACATTTACATTGCTCAATCTCTTGCTCGGTGCGTTCATTGGCGCATTGGCCGCACTGTTCATCCGCGACCGGGTCGACAGGCCATATATGATGCGGCGGCTCGTTCGCGCCCTTTCTCTCGCCGCTCTCTTCTTTTACGAGCTTGCTCTGTCTGCATGGCGTGTGGCTATCCTCGTCATATCTCCCCGCATGGAAAGACGGCTTTCTCCAGGGATAATTGCCTATCCCCTCACGGTAACCAGCGACATCCAGATCACCCTCTTGGCGAACTTGATCACGCTCACTCCAGGTACTTTGAGCGTGGAAGTTTCCGAGGATCGAGCAAAGCTTTACATCCATGTGCTCGAAATGAATGACCGCGACGAAGTCATTGCTTCGATCAGGAATGGTTTCGAAGCACGGATCATCGAGGTGTTTCAATGATATCGGGCCCCGAATTTCTCCATCTGGCGACCACTGTCTCGCTCGGTGTCCTGACGGCCGCCTTGCTCGTCACCATATACCGCATTGTCGTCGGCCCCAGCCTGCCCGATCGGGTTCTGGGCTTGGACATGCTGATCGCAGTGGTCATCGGCTATATCGCCGCCATCGCCCTGCGGACGGGATTCATGCTCTATCTCGATATCGCCATCGCGCTGGGTCTTGTGGGTTTTTTGTCCACAGTGGCGTTCGCCAGGTTCATTCTTCAGCGCTGGCAGATTGATGCGGCAGCCCGGGAAGATCATCTCGAGGAGACCCGGAAATGATCGTAGAGGCTCTTTATTATCTCGCCGGGATCATGGTGATTGTCGGCGCCTTGTTCAGCTTCGCGGCCACATTTGGCATTGTCCGGCTGCCCGATCTCTATACCCGAATGCACTCGGGCTCTAAAGCTGGCACGGTGGGCTCGGGTCTGACTCTTTTGGCCATAGCGCTGGTCAGCTTTGATGGCTCGGTTATCCTGCGCGCCCTGCTTGGCTTCGTCTTTTTCATGCTAACCGCTCCCATTTCGGCCCATCTTCTGGCCCGGGCGGCCTACGTAGCCGGCTATCGGCCGGCAAAGCGCTTCGTTGTCGATGATTTGGAAAATTCCAGCGCGCCGCAAAGTAAACAGTGATTCATTCTAAATTTCGCCAAGTTGTTGTTCAATGGTTGCAAAATTAGAAGAACGACATTAATTGCGAGGTTATGGGGTTCCCCCGGGATTAGCCCGCCCCAATAATTAGCTCCCATACGTAAGAAGGGATTTGCGATGACCGTCCCGGCCAACGCCGAGAACAGGGTCGAGCTTGACCTTGTTGAATACAGTACAGAGATTGTCGCTGCCTATGTCAGCCACAATGCGATTAGCCCGACCGACCTCCCGAAACTGATTTCGGAAGTTCACGCCGCGTTGCGGTCGCTTGGTGCGGAAGAAACCGCTGCTCCGGTAGAAGAGAAAAAGCCGGCCGTTCCTGTCAGGAAATCGGTGACATCGGACTATATCGTCTGTCTTGAGGACGGGAAAAAGTTCAAGTCGCTCAAGCGACACCTGCGGACCCACTACAATCTTTCGCCGGAAGAATACCGTGAAAAGTGGGGCCTCCCGGCCGACTACCCGATGGTTGCCCCGTCCTATTCCGCCACGCGCTCCAAGCTGGCTAAGGACAACGGATTGGGCCGCAAGGCCGGCTGATCGTCTGATGGCAATCGACCGTACAAGGGCCGCTTAAGCGGCCCTTTTTCATTTGCGCGGCCAAACGCACCCAGGACTTATCCCCGCATCGGTTCACCTTCGATATAGGAATTATATCCTATTTATGAGAGAGTGGTCCTATGACGATTTGGATTTCCACGGCGGCGCGGCTCGAACGCAATCGGTTGTCGCCAGCACAACGGCAAGGCTGCAAACTGGTTGTTCGCACTGTGGCCGGCGAAACGGGCGTGCGCTATTGCGATTTTTTTGCCCCCTCCCGTATGCGTTTGCATACCGCCGGAGCGCGGCAGTTGGCCATGTATCTGTGTCACGTCCTCCTGGGGATGACCATGACCCAGGTCGGTCAATTCTTTGGGCGGGATCGTACCACGGTCGCTTACGCCTGTGCGCAGGTCGAGGATATGCGCGACGATGGAGGCGATTACGATTGTCGCCTCGTCAGGCTCGAAGAGCGTATCGAAGAGGCGATGCGCCATCCTTGCGCCTTGGAGGTGGTTACCTCGGAGGTTACCCATGCCGGCATCTGATTTTGGCTTGTCGCCGCTGGGGCAATTGGGCCGCCGCCGCAACGGTGAACCGGCCTTTCTCGATGCCCATCATCTTAAGGCAGCCGGACGTCTGCAGACCTTGTTCGAACGCAGCCGGCTGCGCGGTCGCACCACGATGAACTATGGCCCGCGCGTCGACAGCGGGCACGGCGGGCACGCCCGGGACATGAGCGACATGGCTCTCGATGCAAGACGGCAGTTAACAGAACTCTATATGAGCTTGCCTCGCGATTGCGTGGACGTCGTTATCGACGTGTGCGGCTATGAAAAAGGCATGCAGGATATTGAGCGTGAGCGCGGTTGGCCCAGGCGCAGCGCCAAGCTGGTTCTGCGTATCGGACTTGACGCCCTGGCCACCCGCTTCGGCCTCAGCGCCAGCGCCACCGGTGACGAAACGGCAAAAATGCGAAGCTGGCTGGGCAATGGCGCAACGCCCACCGAGTTTGGCTAGAGCGTGTCCAGCAAAAGTGGAAACGGTTTTGCGGTTCGGACACGCGATAAAACAAAGGCTTAGAGCCAAGCGGATGGCTGTATCCCGCCCATCCGCTTCGCAAGAGCGACAATCGACACTGGAGGAACTGAAGTGAGTCGAAGAAGCGCTGATATGGACTACGCTTGGGTTGCCGCTTGCGCGTCGGCTTGCAGACGCTTCACCATTGCCGCCAGCCCATTGGAGCGCTGTGTGGAAAGATGCTCCCGCAATCCAATGGAATCGAGAATTGGCAGCGCATCGGTTTCGGCGATGTCGGCCGCCATGCGGCCCGAATAAAGCGCGAGAACGATAGCCACCAGCCCCCGAACGATCATCGCATCGGAATCGCCCCGGAAGGTCAGCACGGTTCCATCGTCTTTCGCTTCGCTTTCGGTCACCAGCCACACCTGCGATGCGCAGCCATGCACCTTATTGTCTGCGTTGCGCTCATCATCGGACAGTGGCGCCAACTCCTGGCCAAGCTCGATGATATAACGGTACCGGTCTTCCCAGTCGTCGAGAAAGGACAGGTTGTCGGCGATTTCGTCAAAGGCGGCTGTTGTCTTCATGGCCGCTATGTAGCCCCTCAACCGGCCCATTGGAAGGGGCAGCCCATCAGTAAGCCCAGTCTGGACGGGGAGGGGGGAAGGCGTTTCCGGCAGGGGCCCGTTGCGTTGCGATCTGGGAGAGAACCGTCCGCCCGATGACGCATTCAACGCTCCCGCAATCGGAAGGCATCAGCGTTTCGCTAACCGCCCGAACTCCTTGGCTGGCCAACTGGTCGCCGGTCGCGCGCGCCGAAGCACCCACATCCATGCCCGTACTGGGGGCCATGACAAGAAAGGCGGCGGAGAGCCAGAAAGCAGAGCGAAGCACAAACATGAGACCAACCTCGTCGTCCGAACATATGGACAGCGTTGCGTTGGAGCCTAATGTGCGGGCGTGAAGCATTTTTGGTAAACTTGCCTAAATTTTTAAGCAATTGCGGCCGGTCTCGACAGCGGCCCGTTAAGCAAGACTCTGTTTACGCTACCCCCAGAAACCTGCCTCGAACGTTAGCTGATTGTGGGCCGGCGCCGCCTAATCCGGTCGGACTTAAGGGTGTCTTAGGGCTTGGGTGGAAGTGTGGGCCGGCCAAAGGACGCCGTCCTGAAGCAGCGCCGCTGCGTATCGCGGTATTTAGAGTTGAGCGTTTCATGCGTAACCCTTTTGCGGATTTTGCCATTGCCTCCCCGTTGCAGACCGGTGCGTTTCCGGCCGGCCAGCGCAATGGCGTCCTGCATCGCGTTCTGACCCTCAACACACTCGTGCTTGTGGCAGGGTTGGGTCTCGCCATGGCGCTTTCTCTGGTGATGCTCTTTGGTGGCAATGTCGTGCCGCTTATCGCCACGGCGGCCGTCTCCGGCCTTGTTGCGCTGTCAGGTGCCCTGCTTTTGCGCGGTGAGATGGACCCGGCGATTGCGGTCCATGCGATTGTACTTGGGGCTATCGGTGCGGTTGTCGCAGCGGGCGACCCGTCAATGATCGACCTGGGCCTTGCCCTTGGCCTCATGGCCGCACTGTATGGCCAGGTCCTTTCAAAGAGTCGTCATAGGTATCTGATTTGGACTGTTCCGGCACTTATCCTTGTCGCAAGCGCATCTGACCTGGCCGCTGTCTCCCTTGATGTGCAGGGAGCGATGCAGTCCTTTGCATTGATTGCGTTGGCGATTTTTGCGGCGATTGCCGTAATCACCGCGACAAGGCTCGAGATCATTTCCGCTGAATCGCCCGTGTCCCAGACGCGCGCCTTCGCTGTGCTGGCAGAAAACATTCTAGGTGCCGTGGTTCGCTATGGCGCGGATGGTGGCCCGGTGTTCATTTCCCGTTCTGCAGGCAATCTGCTGGGCTGCCGTACATTCGAACTCGATGGCGCAGGGCTGTTCGAACGTGTGCACGTCATGGACCGTCCCGCCTATCGCAAGGCTATTTCCGATGCATCCAACGGCACGGGAGCTTCCACCATCGAGTTGCGCCTGCGTCGGGACGACGTCGAACCGGGCGCCGGAGCACGCTATGTCTGGGTCGAATTCGCGCTCGCCCCGCTGCGGGACGACGGCGGGTCATCGAACGAGGTGCTCGCTGTTCTCCGCGACATCAGCGTGCGCAAGAATGCCGAACGAGAGGTCGATGCGGCGCGTCGGCAAGCCGAGGATGCCTCGGAAGCCAAGTCGCGCTTTCTGGCCACCATCGGCCATGAACTGCGCACTCCGCTGAACGCTATCGTGGGCTTTTCCGACATGATGTCCGAAGGTATCGGCGGCAACTTGTCGCCCACTCATGCCGAGTACGCGGGCCACATCAGCCGCAGCGGCCATCACCTGCTCGACGTGGTCAACATGTTGCTCGACATGTCCAAGATCGAAGCGGGCAAGTTCGAGGTTCATGCCGAACTCTTTGCACCGCAGGCGCTCGTTGAACCTTGCCTGCAGATGGTCGAAAAGCTCGCCCGCGACAGCTCGATCACAATAGAGGCCGCCGTCCCCGAGAACCTGCCCCAGATTATGGGCGACGAACGCGCCTGCCGTCAGATCCTCATCAACCTGCTCTCCAATGCCATCAAATTCAGCCATGATGGTGGTGTCGTAACGCTCGCCATCAAACGTCAGGGCAGGATGCTGGCAATGTCTGTCGGTGATTCCGGCATCGGGATGCGGCCCGAAACGATCGAACGCATCGGAGAGCCCTTCCTGCAGGCCCAGGACTCGCTTTCCCGCCGCTATGAAGGCACCGGCCTGGGCCTTTCCATCGTCAAGGGCCTGGTCAGCCTGCATGGCGGCCGCCTCGACGTGGTGTCCGAGCCGGGTATGGGAACCACCATCAGCGTTCTCCTGCCGCTCGAAGGCCCGCTGGGCGCCGGAAAAAGCTCGGCAACCATCGAACATCTTTATGCCCCCAAGCGCGATCGCGACGAAGACAAATGGCTCCAAGACGAAAGAAGAAGCGCAGCAAAATGACCGCCGGTATTGCTCAAATCCCACTCGCTGTCGGCGCTGGCGCCATCAGCCTTGTCGGTCATGCCCTTTCGTGGGGCTTTACGCGTTTTGCCCGCTCGCCCATGGCCTCCACAGGACTGGTGCTGATGTCGGGTCTCACACTCGTGGCAGCCACCAACGCCCTGTTTCTTCAGGATACCCGTCATCCTGCGCCATTATTCGTTTCCGGTTCGGCAGCGGCCACCGCCCGACCCGCTCCGATTGAGCCGGTGGTCGTTGAACCCGTTGAAATTCCTCAGCGCCCGGTGGCCCAACCCGCCGCCTCGGTCATGCCCGAACCTGTTCCTTCCGCCAGCGAGCAATCCACTGCGGCGACGCCAGAGCCGACGGTCTCGGCCATCGGCAATCAGGACATTGCCGACTTGCAGGAAAAGCTCAAGGCGCTCGGCTTTTTCGATGGCATGGTCGATGGCTATTACGGCCCCAAAACGGCCGATGCCATCCGCGATTTCGAGGCGCGTTTCAATCTTCCGCGCACTGGTGCGGCCACACCGCAGGTGATCGAGGCGGTCAGGGAAGCGCCGCTCCAGACCTCCCAGACCCCGGAACCGGCTCCGACCAGCGCCGTCTCAGCCACCCCGCAGACCGACGACATCGCACCCCTCCTTGCCCAGATGCAGGAGACCGCGCCCACCGCCGCCGATACCGTCGAACGCCAGACCGTCGCCGATATTTCGCCGGACCTCCCCGCCGCGGCTGCGCAACCCTCGGAAACAACAGCCCAGCCCAGCGAGCCTGCCGTCCTCGACGGCGATCTGGTCAGCGATATCCAGCGCGGCCTTGGCCGTCTGGGCTTCCTGCAGGGTCCGGTCAACGGCGTTGCCGACGAGGCGACGGCTCGCGCCATCCGTCAGTTCCAGATTTTCAACAACTACCGACCGACCGGCGAAGTCAGCCCCGTGCTGCGCCAGATGCTGGTCGAGGCTGGGGCTTTCCTGTAACGCTGGCGTTCATGCAGCAGCTTCGGTCCGACATCTGGTGCGCCGCCTTCGTGCGCCGTCATAACGACATGGGAAAATTCTGCGTCGTCTCGCGGCGCGGCGATGCAATTGCCGGCCAGATCTGGATTGAAGTCGATCATCTGGACGGTACGATCTCGCTGTTCACCCCGGCGCCTGGCGCCATGATGGACCTGCCTCCCGAGGATCGTGTTTTCCAGAAGCGCTTCGAGCGCGCCGACCCGATCACGGTCAAGGACCGCATAGCCCGGGAAATCGAATTCGATCAGGACCTTTGGGTTCTCTCGGTCGATAGCCGTGGCGATGACCTTGGCCTCGATATGGTCTAGCTCGCTTTGCGGGCTGATTTCATTTTGTCGAGCGCCTCGATGGCCTGATCGCCCACGGTGCCGGTCCTTGCAACCTGCCTTGCGTCGGGCGTGCGTCTGCTTGGCTCGACAAAGCGGGCATATTCGGGCCGCAACAAGTCGGCCGGCCGTACGTCGCCTCGCCACGCGCTCATCAGATAGACCATCGCCGGGACACTGACTTCGTCGAACAGCCTTGCAAAACCGGCCAGGGTCTTTGACCGGTCCGCATCATGGCTGGTTGCATGAATGAGCACCTTGAGCCCGTCATAGGATGTGCACCCGAAGGCCCGCAACACGACGAACAGGGCGGCGCCGCTCGTATCGTGGGCGATTTCGCCGCAGCGCAATTCGTCCAGGCCGGTAATCTGGGTCAGAAGCCGCGTGATCTTGGGACGGCGGTTTTCCGAGAACAGCTTCATCAGCGCCCCGGTGAATTCATTGGTCGCCACCGAAATCTGCTCGAAGGTCCGCATCATGGGTGCCTGCGGCAGGTTGCGCCGTGCAAAGGCGCGCAACACGTTGATCCGGCCCTCCTCGGGCAGGTCGAAGAACACTCCCGTGAGGAGCGCAGCGTCGAAATCCTCGCGGTTGGCAAGAATCGCCGCGACCTCGTGGTCCATCTCGGCTGAACGGGTGAGCGCGTTGAGATAGGCTCCGCGCGGCGCGATCGACGTATTGCCCGCCAGCGCCCGATACACTTTGCGGCTGTTGATCGGAAACAGCCGCGCGAGAACGGCATTGGAAAGGGCAGGGCGTCTGGCAACCGCGGCGATCACATCGGTATTGCCCTTGTCGATAAGCCGCGCCATCACATCGTCTGAAAGCGAGGGTGCGCGCTCGAGATGGGTAATCAGGCCGGTGCCGAGATTGTCATACACAAGGATTTCGAGCTGCGGCGTCAGATGTTGCGCGCTTGCAAGAATGCCTGCTGCCTTGGTTCGCGCTGTCGGAGCGGCGGTGGGAAACAGGCGCCTGGCCAGCGTCTCGAACTGCTCGGCCTCGGCCGGCAACGGCCTGCTGCGCCGCGCATAGGCGTCGCACGCCGCCACCAGAAGCGTATTGGCCCGCTCGACACCGCCGGTTTCGATCAGCAGTTGAAACGTCTCGTATGGCTGAAAGCCGATCATTTGGTCGACTCGTTCCCCCGGTCCACTCTTGTTGTCTCACTATTGACGCAGATTCGTTAGCGGACTGTTAACCTTGACGAAGTCTTAATGCGTAATGTTCGGATCCGGGGCGGCATGGTGCCGGCTGGGGCAAGCGGAGGGCCGAACGACACCAAGAGGCCAATTATGGGTATGCTGGTAAAATTCAGCCCCAAAGACGCCCGATCGGTACCGGCAACGACCGGCGGGTCGAGCGCGCAGGTCATATTGTTCACAGGCGTTCGCTATGAGCGCGGAGCCGGAGGGAATAAGCCCACGCCGGCACCGAAGGTCAGGCGGACCCGCAAGGGCTGAAGATTTTGAAGGATTGGTTGATCGGCGGCGCTATCGCGGCCGCGGCATGTTTGATGCTGTCCGGCTGTGCCCGTCCGACGGGCGATTTCGGCCGCGCTGCGCCAAGCGTGCTCCATGACCGGATTATGCCAACCATGGGCGCTTCGCGTGCTGCGGCCGATGGCGAGCCGGTCTCCGATTTCAATCAGACCGATCAGGAGCGCGAGATGCATGATCGCGTCTGGCGCTTCCTTGTGGCGCCACACGCTCACGACTGGTTCCACGACACCGCCGTTGAACTTCAGCGCACCCGAATGGCGTCCAACCTCGACAGCCAGTTCATCGCGGATCGCTATTATGCGACCCTGCGCAGCACGCAATACCAGTCCTCGCGGGTCCGATACCGCAAGGTCGCCGACGACATCGGCATCGATATCGCAACCATCCCGACAACATTCGCCGCCATCTGCCGGGTCATCGAGGTCGATCGCCAGCGCGCCATCGCGGTTTCCAACGTTGCCCTCGCCGCCCCCGATGCACCGGCACAGGTCGCGGCCCGCAAATGGGAAAACCAGCGCACGATAGACTGGTTCACCCGGGCGCTCGCCTACCGCTATCAGTCCTATTCGGTGGCGCTTGAGCGGCTTCTGGTGGAAACGCCACACCAGGAGGGGCGCGTCGTCGACGCCCAGCTTGCGCGCATGCAGCCTTACGTGGCGCGCGCCCAGGCCGGAGATTTCTGCCTGACGGGCGGGGAGGGACTGGTTTTTAAAGACACCGCCATCGCCTCGCGCTACGAGACCGCTCCCGTTTCGCCCGACCCGCTGGTGCGCAAATAGCGTCGCTTTGCCGAGCGGGGTTGCCCATGATGGCGGCTGATTGCAGGACATTCCGAGGAGCCCCCTCGCCCCTTGGGGGTGAGGGTGTCCGGCAGGCCGGTGAGGGGGTTGAGCGGTGGTGTTCTCCAAGAAAGGCCCCCTCACCCGCCGCTTCGCGTCGACCTCTCCCCCTAAGGGAGAGGTGAGATTTGCCGCCAGCGCCTGGTACACCTTTCCCTTGGGGGAGAGGTCGGACCGCAGGTCCGGGTGAGGGGGCCTTTCTTTTTCGGACATGCGAAAACCTCCGACGGCCAATGACCTCGGGCTATGAATTGGATAGACGGCATGGGGCGATGAACGCTCCGCATGATTTAGTTTTTATATGAAGCGATCATCGCCCCACGCATCCGAGGTTTTGGGCTTATGGCGGCGTCTCGGGCTGGGGTTTGTTGGCTTTTTGTGGGTCGGTAGGTCGAACCGGAAGGGCCATCCCCGGATCAAGTCCGAGGACATGCTTTTCCTGCTAACCTCCCGTATCCCCCAAAACCACCGGTGCCCCTCTCCCTTTCGGGAGTACGACGTGGACTCCCATCCTCGCCCGGCCATCCGTCCGCTTTGGGCCTTCCCTGCGGCGACCCGCATGGAACCCGGATCGGCCAACGGACATTCCGGAGCGCCTGGAGAGCTTTTTCGGTCGTGTTCCCGAACCGAAAAAGTGGCAACCACTTTTTCTGGAAACACTCCGATGCGGTCCTAAGGCTCGGACCCATGCTTCCCCTTTCTCCATCCTGCCCTCACCGGAAGCTCGTATGCATCCTCGTCTCTGGTGCGGCCGTGAGGCGAGAATGGCATGGGGTTGAGGGAGCGGGGATAAAGTTTTTTGCGCAGCTTTTCCACCTTCCCCCGCGTCATCCTCGGGCTTAACCCGGGGATCCGCAACGCTGCTGTTGTGCAGCGCAGAAGTGGCGCCCCCTCGCGTCTCACGGCTCCTCAACCCCTTCACCGGCTTCCCGACGCAGCGGGTCCCCGGGTCAAGCCCGAGGACGACGATGGGGGTAGGGTGTGGGGTGGCGATGGAGCCGGGAGGCTCGCCTAACATGCCTGGCCGCCCCGGACGCGATCCGGGACCCAGCAGCCTGGCCCATGCTTTACACGCAAATTGAAAGGCACATGGACTCCCGGCGTTCGCCGGAGAAGATGTCGGGGTTAGAGCGGTTGACGGATGCGGCGCGCTCGGCTGGTCGGATACGGCGTTAATGTCTTTCAACGGATCGTCGAGCAGCCAAGCTGGCTGAGGGCCTCGCGATAGCGTTCACGCATGGCCGGATGCGGTGGTGCCAGCCGCACGACGACAGCAACGCTGTCGCCCTGCGCCTCCACGATCAGCAGTCCCTCGTCAATCTCGAAGCGCTGTTCGGCCAGAAGGCGCGTCTGGGCAGGATTGAAAAGTCCCATGTCGAGCAAGTCGCCAGATCCCGACCGATTGGTTGTGGCATAGATCACATGGCCGTCGCGGTTGAAAACCGAGACCGACCAGAAGGCCAGCGGCAGCTCGCCATTTACGATGCCTGGCCCGTCTCCGAGCTCCAGCCTGCACACGGCGTAGAGAAGTTCGGGGTCGAGGCCGAGGGGATTGGCTTCGCCGGGCGCGAGATCGTCGAGCACCACCGTGGTCTCGAGCGGAGCCATGGCCTCGAGCCGATGCCAGACGTCACGAACCGCGGCGTCGGGCAGCGTGAGAATGACGACAAGATGGATCAGCCCGCCCAGGACCACGCCGCCAAATATCCAGAACAGCAGCCGGCTCATTGGCAGGCCACCTTTTCAATGCTCGGCATCGCCTCGATTGTGGTGTTGGCCCCGGAAAACACCACGGCATCATAAAGGGTCAGGACCAGCCGGAACATTCCGTTGCCCTCGATTTCCAGCCAGTTTCCCGGCCCCATGGCCCGGCCGACGGTGGCGTTGAGCCCGCCATCGGCCCAGCGGGCCACCCTTTCGCTGTGCAATCCCGGCAGTTCGGGCGAGGCGGCGATGTTGACGCCGTCGGGGTCGGTTGCCACCAGGGTCCAGAAACTCGCGCCCGGCACTTTGCCGGTGAGGCGATACTGGCACCGCGCGTCCAGCGGATCGCCGGAATCGTCGGTGGCGGCGGTAAATTGCAGCCCTTCCGCATAGCCCAGTTGCAGCGTGCCTGTGCGCGCCAGATAGGCCCGGCTGTAGGGATCGGGCGTGGGTTGCCCGATGTCGGGCCACGCGGCCCATGCCCCCACCCGGACCGCCGCGAACAATCGCCCGTCCGTCAGCGCATAATAGCTTGTGCCGAACCCCACCGAGAGCGCGACCACGAGGCCAACCAGCAGTCGGAAAATCAACGCCAAACCTTACAGACTCTCGCTTGCGTCCGCGACGGGAGCGGTTGCCTGATCGATGGTTCCATCCCCGTTGTCGGCAAGGGATTGGCGCATTTGCTCGGAGAGATCAAGCAGCTTTATCGCTGCCGCCGGGGCCAGCGTGGGCGCCCGCTCGGGCGCTTGTTCTCCATCTTCACCGCCTTCGGCGTCGGCAATGATGAAGGGCCGGGGCTCCATATCGACCCCGAAGACCGGCTTCACCTCGATATTTGTATGCGCATAGGCCATGAATTTCTGCCAGCTCATGGCCGGCAGCGTGCCGCCGGTCAGATTGTTCATGGCCGTGTAATTGTCGTTGCCGTACCAGACCGATGCAACATAATTGCCCGTATAGCCCACATACCATGCGTCGCGGTACGAACTCGTCGTCCCGGTCTTGCCCGCGCTGGGCACGCCTTCCACGACCGCACGCCCGCCCGTTCCGCCATAATTGACGGCATTGAGAATGTCGTTCATCGACAGCACGATCTGCTCGTCGAGCAGACGTTCCCGGTTCTCGTCGGGATGGGCCTCATAGATCACCTCGCCGCGCAAGGTGGTGATGCGGGTGACCCCGAACCCGGTTGCCCGATAGCCGCCATTGGCAAACACTGCATAGGCCGAGGCCATATCGAGCGCACTGACCGATGCCACTCCCAGCGCCAGCGAACGGGTCACGGGAAATTCGTTGCGGATGCCCAGCCGATGCGCCATTTCGGCGATCGGTTCCCGGCCGGTCTGGGTGGACAGACGCACCGGCACGCTGTTGATCGACGCGGCCATGGCGGCTCGAATCGTCGTGGCACCGCGAAACGAGCGCCCATAATTTTGCGGGCACCAATTGCCGATGCAGATCGGCGAGTCCGAAATCGAACTGCGCGGCGTAAGACCGAGCATTTCGAACGCGGTTGCATAAACGAAAGGCTTGAAGGCCGATCCCGGCTGCCGGTTGGGCGCCACCGCGCGGTTGAACTGGCTTTGCCCGTAATCGGTACCGCCCACCATCGCCCGGACCGCACCATTATGCTCCATTGCCACCATGGCGCCCTGGTTGACGTTGTAGGCGGCGCCCTGTTCGCGCAGGACAGAAATTATCGCGTCTTCGGCATGCACCTGAAGATCGGGATCGATGGTTGTCCGCACCACGAACCCGACCTCGCTGCTGTCGCCAACGATGCGCTTGGTTTCCAGAAACGCCCAGTCGAGGAAATAATTGGGCGAATTGGCTTCCGCCGACCGGTCGATCGGTTCGGCCGGCCGCCGCCGTGCCGCCGTCACCTGGCCCTCGGTGAGATAGCCGCCATTGACCATGTTGGTCAGCACCACATTGGCCCGCCCGCGCGCCGCCGCGATGTCCATATGCGGGGCGAAGCGGGACGGAGCCTTGTAAAGCCCTGCCAGCATCGCCGCCTCGGCAAGGTCGATATCCTGGACCGGCTTTCCGAAATAAAATTCCGCAGCCGCGACAACGCCAATGGTGCCGCCCCCCATATAGGCGCGGTCGAGATAGAGCTTTAAGATTTCGTCCTTGGAATAATTGGCCTCGAGCCAGAAGGCGAGGAACAGCTCCTTGATCTTGCGCTCGAGCGTGCGTTCGTTGGACAGGAACAAGTTCTTGGCCAGTTGCTGGGTGATCGACGACCCGCCCTGCAGCCCTGAATCGCCTTCGGCGTTGGACAGCAGCGCGCGCACCGTGCCCCAGACGTCGATGCCGAAATGCTCGTAAAACCGCCGGTCCTCGGTGGCCAGCGTCGCCTTGATGAGGAAATCGGGGATTTCCGAGAGTGCCACCGAATCATCGGCGCGAACCCCGCGCCGTCCGATCTCATTGCCGTACCGGTCCAGAAAGATCACCGAATAGTCCTCGGCCCGGTTGAATTCGCCCGAAGCCGTCGCATCCATTGCCGAGAGCGCCAGCGCCACCATCAGAACCGAGCCCATGGCGCCAAAGCTCAGGGCGTCCGAAGCCAGCTCGACGAAAATCCGCCGCAACCCCCGCACCGAAAAATTGGAGAAGAAATCCTGAATCCTGGTATAGACTCGTCCGGTCGAGCGCATGCCGTCATAAAGGAACGAATCCAGCCACGCATCGGCCTCGAGCAGCCGGTTCTTGCCTTTGGCGCGCTTCTGCTTTGTGTAAAACGGGTCCTGCACCTTGGGCCTTTGCTGTTCGGCTTTGATTGATTGCCCGTCCGGGTGCGCTCGATCCCGAACCGATGCTATTGTATGGCGTTAAGCCCCCATGGGTCATCACAATTTTATGTGGTTTTGCCAACTGGGTTAAAAGTGTGGAGCTGGTGCCGCCAATGGCATTCTGGGATGAAAAGCCGCTTGAGGCCATGACCACCGAGGAGTGGGAGGCGCTGTGCGACGGCTGCGGCAAATGCTGCCTGCTCAAGCTCGAGGACGAGGACAGCGGCGAGATTTTTCCCGCCAACGTCCGCTGCAAGCTGCTCGACGGCGAAACCTGCGGCTGCTCGGACTATCCCAACCGCCAGGCCAAGGTGCCCGATTGCATCAAGCTCACGCCCGAAAAGGTGCACGAGATCGCCTGGATTCCCAAGAGCTGCGCCTATCGCCGCATCGCCGAGGGCAGGGGGCTGGCCTGGTGGCACCCGCTGGTCTCGGGCGATCCCGAAACCGTCCACGCCGCCGGCATCTCGGTCCGCGGCCGCACGATTGCCGAGGCGGACGCGGATACGTCCGATTGGGAAAGCCACATCATCGATTGGGTCGATTGGGAGCCTGCGGAATGACTTGCGTGGCGCCGCAAATTTAACTATGTACGCTGCACGAATTTAATCTCGCGGCGCCCCTGTCGGTTCCGCGCGGGCGTTTGCGTCATCTTCGATGACGCTCATCAACAGGGGACCCTCATGTACGGCTCGATCGAAATCCGCGGCGCGCGCGAAAACAATCTCAAGAACGTCTGCGTGGATATCCCCAAGCGCAAGATCACGGTTTTCACCGGCGTTTCGGGTTCGGGCAAATCCTCGCTGGTCTTCGATACCATCGCCGCTGAATCCCAGAGGCTCATCAACGAGACCTATCCCGCCTTCGTCCAGCAGTTCATGCCCCATTACGGCCAGCCCGACGCCGACTCGCTGGCCAACATCTCGGCGGCCATCATTGTCGACCAGCAGCGTCTCGGCGGCAATTCGCGCTCGACGGTGGCCACGGCGACCGACACGGCACAAATGCTGCGGGTCGTCTTTTCGCGCGCCGCGAACCCGGCGCTCGGCTCCCCGGGGTTTTATTCCTACAACGACCCGCGCGGCATGTGCGCCGAATGCGAGGGCATCGGCCAGGTCGCGGCCATGGACATGAGCGCGGTGGTGGACGAGGGCAAATCGCTCAAGCAAGGTGCCCTGCTCGCCAAGGGCTTCGAGGTCGATGGCTGGTGGTCGTCGATCTATTTCGGCTCGGGGCTCTTCGATACCGACAAGCCGATCCGCGATTTTACCGCCGACGAGCGCTCCATGCTTTTTGATCTCGACGATGGCCGCAAGGTCAAGGTCGGCAAGATCAACCTCACCTATCAGGGCGTCATCCCGCGTCTCAAGCGTTCCCTTGGCGACAAGGACCCCGAAAAACTCCAGCCGCACATGCGCGCGGAATACGAGCGGATATTCACCCGCAAGGTCTGCTCGTCATGCAACGGCACCCGCCTCAACGCCGAGGCGCTCGAAAGCCGGCTTTCCGGCAAAAACATCGCCGAGCTTTCTGCAATGCAGGTCAGCGACCTTGCCGCCTTCATCCGCGCGCTCGATGCGCCCAACGTCAAACCCATGCTCGATGCGCTTGCAGCCCGGCTCGACAATCTCGTCACCATCGGGCTCGGCTATCTCAGTCTCGATCGGGAAAGCTCCACGCTATCGGGCGGCGAAAGCCAGCGGGTCAAGATGGTCCGGCACCTGGGCTCGGGGTTAACCGACATGCTCTATGTATTCGACGAACCCAGCGTCGGCCTGCACCCCCATGACGTCGGCCGCCTCGCCGGGCTCATGGAGCAATTGCGCGACAAGGGCAACACCGTCCTCGTCGTCGAGCACAAGCCCGACATGATCGCCATTGCCGATCACATCGTCGATATGGGGCCGCTTGCCGGATCGAAGGGCGGGGAAGTGGTGTTCGAGGGCAATTTCGAGGGCCTGCTCGCCTCGGGCACGCTCACCGGTAACCACATGCGAAAGCACCAGCCGATCAAAACCGACGGCCGCAAGCCCAAGGGCAATATCGCCATCGAAAACGCCAGCCTCAACAATCTCAAGAACCTGTCGGTTCAAATCCCCACCGGGGTTCTTACGGTCGTCACCGGCGTCGCGGGATCGGGAAAGTCCTCGCTCATTCAGGGCTGCCTGCCCAGGGCGCACCCCGATACCGTCATTATCGACCAGAACCTCGCGCGCGGCTCGCGGCGCTCCAACACCGCAACCTATACCGGCGTTCTCGACAGCGTCCGCAAGGCCTTCGCCAAGGAAAACGGTGTCGAAGCGTCGCTCTTTTCGGCCAATTCCAAGGGGGCATGTCCCGATTGCAACGGGCTGGGCGTGATCTATACCGACCTGGCCCATCTCGATCCCATGGCGACGACGTGCGAAACCTGCGAGGGCAAGCGCTTCACCGATGAAGTTCTCACCTACACACTGCGCGGCCGGACCATTTCGGACGTCTATGATTTCGCTATCGCCGATGCGCTGGACTTTTTCACCGAGCCTGCCGTGGTCAAAATCCTCAAGGGTCTCGACGATGTCGGGCTGGGCTATCTGACGCTCGGCCAGCCGCTTTCGACCCTCTCGGGCGGCGAACGCCAGCGATTGAAGCTGGCCGCCGAACTGGGCCGCAAGGGACAGACCTATGTGCTCGACGAGCCCACCACGGGCTTGCACATGAACGATGTCGACACCCTGATCGGCCTGTTCGATCGCCTCGTGGACAACGGCTCGACGGTCATCGTCATCGAGCACAATCTCGATGTGATTTCCCGCGCCGACTGGACCATCGATCTCGGCCCCGGCGCCGGCCATGAAGGCGGTGCGGTCGTTTTTGAGGGTGCTCCGGCTGATTTGGCTCGCGCCGAAAAATCGCTTACAGGTCAACACCTTGCGGCGCATCAGACCTGATTTTATGCACCGGCGCGCGAAAAATATCGTGATGAACGCTTTCTGAATATCGAGTTCAGGGCCGGTTCCGGCCACACGCACTAAACCTGATCCTGCAAGAGACAACCGGCGGTACGCAACACCCGCCAACTCAACCAGGAGACGGAACAATGTTTAAAAAGATCGTCATCGCAGCCACCCTCGCTGCCAGCTTTGGTGCCATGAGCGCTCCCGCCATGGCCAACAACATTCACATCAACCAGTTCGGTTGGGGCCATTCGGCCGGCGGCACGCAGTCGGGCACCGGCAACACAATCGGCATCTTCCAGGATGGCTGGTGGAACTCCAGCACCAACCATCAGTCCGGCCACGGCAATGTTTCCGCCAGCGGCCAGACCGGCTGGAACAACGAGGCCGAGACCTGGCAGAACGGCAATTTCAACGAGGCCGGCGTTGGCCAGTTCGGGTCCAACCACACCTCCGTCCTGACCCAGGACGGCAATGGCAACGTCGCCGCCGGCGTCCAGGTCGGCAATGGCTGCACCGCCTCGGTCGATCAGAACGGGTCGGGCAATGTCGCCGCCTTCGTTCAGGTCTGCCCCTGACAGTTGTGAACGGCTCACCAAATTTCCCAGCCGGGCAGGGCGCTCAGCCCCCCGGCAATCAGGAAAGGACGCATCCGATGACCATCGATCGCCGCAAGGCCTATTCACTTTCCATTCTCGGCACCGCCGTGGCGCTCATTGCAGTGGGCACGGCCAGCTATGCCCGCTCGACTGACGACGTCGCAGACGCCACGCGGCCAGTCCCGTGCGAGGTGGTTTCGACCGCCGCCGGCAATGGCATGGCCCTCGAAGCCATCTACAATGCGCAGGGGCCCGCCAACGGCACCTATAGTCTTTCGGTCAAGTCTGTCGGCGGCGCCAACAGCGCCACCATCAAACAGGGTGGAGGCTTTGCCGCGCACGCTGCCGGACCGATCAGTCTCGGGCGCGTGTCGGTCGGCAACGCCCCTTCATACGACATTGCGCTGACCGTCGAAGTGGATGGGGTGACCCACTCCTGCCTCGATCCGCAGGGCAATTGGGCATGAAAACAGGGGCTCCGAACCGGAGCCCCCCTTTTTTCAGGCGTTTATCGAAGCTTTAGCGAACCTGCCGCAAGGTGAGACCCGAGAGCACACAATCTCCCGAAACGGCCAGTCCGCTCTCGCCGGCCTCGATTTCGCATTCGATCGGTGTGGGCACCGAACCGCCACCATCGATCTCCTCGATGATCAGCGATCCTTCACCCGCCGCGTAAGTGCCACTCAAGGCGGGCTCTGCCGCGTCGGCATCGAGCACCACGCCTTCCCAGGCGGCAAACGAGCCGTCATCGCCAAAAAGGAATGTCAGGCTGTTCGTGCCCTGGCCTTGTCCCACGAACCGGCCCGGTACGATGCCGCTCAGTGCAGCCTGTGCTGCTGCATCGCCTTCGTCCTGGAGCGCCGCGACTTCGGCTTCGGTAGCGGCGAGTTGGTCCGCGCGTTCGGAAAGTGTGGCCGTCAACGTATCGAGTTGCGCCTGCACCTCGTCACGCTGGGTTTGCGCGTCGGCGATCTGGCTTTCCAACTCGGTCCGTTGCCCGTCCAGTTCAGCCACCACTGTTTCAAGACTTTCACGCTGGTCTTCAAATTCCGCCTGGCTGGCCCGCAACTCGGCGAGTTGGCTCTGGGCCTGCGCCTGTGCTTCACGGGCCGCCTGCACTTCGCTTTCCAGTTCTGCCGAAGCGCGAGTGGCGTCGGCGGCTTCCTGGGTCAGTTGCGCAGCGGTCTCGCGCAGCTCTGCCTCCTCGCTACGCGCGGCCTGCAGCCGGCTCCCCACATCGGCAAGCTCGGCGGTGCTTTGGGCAATTCGGTCCTGCACTTCCGAGAACGAGCTCTCCGCTTCCGCCAGATTGGCCTGCAATTGCTCGATCCGATCCTCCCGCTCGCTCAGCGAGTCGGTGACGGTCTGGAGTTCGGCGTTGGCGCCCTCCAGCTCGGCCCGGGCCTCATCGCGTTCGGCAACCGCGCTCTCGCGCTCCGCGGTCAGCCTGTCGCGCTGTTCGGTCAGGCTGGCGACCTCGGCCTCCAGCTCCTCAAGGGTCATTCCCGACTCCTCCAGCGTGCGCAGGTCCGTCGCCAACTGGTCGCGCTCCGATGACAGCGTGTTGATCTCATTGCGCAGCCCGCCCGTGTTCGACGAGGACGCAAACCACAAGATGAGAAAGGCGGCCCAACCCACAACGGCTATGCCCCCAAGGGCGATAACGAGCGGGCTTTTCGAACGGGCGGGGGTTTCGGTGTCGTCCATGGCAAATCCTTTGGCTCTCCGCGGAGCAAATGGGAAAACGAAAATGTCAGGAGCGTCCCGGCGTGGCGCAATCCCTGAGCAGGGACAACAAGCAATGCGTGGCACGGGTTCCAATGTGGGAGGGCTTTGGCGCGGGCAGGCGAACCTTAACGCCAGATAAACGCACCCTTCGATGCCGGTTCAGCCCGGCTGTTTCATAGTCATGGTCATGGAGGCGCGAAGGGCGCCGCAAACACCCAAAGGAGTAGGACCATGGGCCGCAACATCAACACCGTAAAGGCCACCGGCCTCGCAATCATTATCGCGCTGGGCGCTTTGGCGGCCCCCGCCAACGCCGGTCAGGTCTCGATCAACCTCAACCCCGCCAATGCCGAACAGGCACAGATGATGCAGGCAGGGCTCGGCTTTTATGCCCTCTATAACGGCATCCAGAACGGTTCGATCACCCAGAACGGGGTCAACAACATGGCCGGCCTCGTGCAGGGCGGTAGCGGCAATCTCGGCATCGTCCATCAGGAAGGCAACAATCACAACGGCACGCTCAGCCAGCAGGGCGGCAACAACAGCTATGGTCTGTTCCAGTTCGGTGAGGGCACCGATGCCCACGTCAACCAGTCGGGTGGCCAGACAGGCCTGGGCTTCGTCTTCGGCTGGTGATCTGCCGGTTTCCGATTCAGGGCGCGGCCCTTCCGGCACGCGCCCTTCGTCATGCCGTTGATTTCCGGTCTTTATGGGCGTAAACGGTCCCGCGCCACGCTGGAGGGGCCGGGACATGCTTGGTGCAACAGCTTACGTCACCGCGTTTTTCACGCTCGTTCTTTCAGGCATGATGCTTGTTCCCATGCTGGCCGATCTCTCTGTCGGCAATCCCGACTGGCAGGCCTTTCTCATCTCCTCGCTTACAGCGGGGGTCCCGTCGGGCTTTCTCGTTCTGGCAACCCGGCGCGAAATGCCGCCCTTCAGTCTTAAATTCGGCTTCCTGCTCGTCAATATGATCTGGGCCTCCACCTCGATCGTCGCCGCCCTGCCGCTTTTCCTCTCGGGACTGTCCATCAGCTTTACCGATGCCGTTTTCGAGGCGACCTCGGGCATCACGACTACAGGTTCGACAATTCTTGCCGGCCTTGACGATATGCCGCCGGGCCTCCTGTTGTGGCGCTCGATGACGCAATGGTTCGGGGGGCTGGGCATCATCGCCATGGGCCTGCTGCTCCTGCCGTTCCTTCGCGTCGGTGGCATGCAGATCTATAAACTCGAATCCTCGGCCCAGGCCGATTCGCCGTTCGCCCGGTTCACCAAGTTCTCATGGGCCATGGTGGGGCTCTATCTCACCCTCTCGCTCGCCTGTGCGCTGGCCTATTGGTTCGCCGGTATGTCGAGCTTCGATGCAATCAATCACGCCATGGCGACCGTCTCGACCGGCGGCTATTCCACACACGATGCCTCGATGGGACATTTCGGGCTTCCGGTCCTGGTTGTCGGCATCGTCTTCATGATCGGCGGCGCATTGCCATTCATCGCAATCTTGCGTGCGGTCACGACCGGACGGATTTCGGCGGCCTTCGAGGCGCAGGTGCCGGTGTTGCTCTCGATCCTGGCGGTTTTGAGCTTCGTTGTCTTTTTGTCGGCGCTGGTCCACTGGCCGTCGGACCCAGGTGCACTGGGGGTCCATTCGGCGTTCAATATAGTGTCGGTGGTAACCACCACCGGATTTGCCTCGACCGACTACACGCTCTGGGGGTCCTTCGTGAACGTCGTTTTCCTGCTCGCCACGTTTCTCGGTGGCGCGGCGGGTTCGACCAGCGGGGGTATAAAGACCTACAGGCTCATCATAATTTACCAGTCGCTGCGCAACGGGCTCAAGGAACTGATCTATCCAAACGGCATATTCGTCGTCCGCTACGAGGGCCGCGAAGTGCCCTGGCAGGCAATCAAATCGGTGTACCATTTCATCGGGGCGTTTCTTGTGCTCCTTTTGGCCGTCACACTGGTTCTCGGCTTCACCGGGCTCGACGTCCTGACGGCCTTCACCGGCGCGCTCACCGCCCTCACAAATGTCGGTCCCGGCCTGGGCGAGATCATCGGCCCGGCGGGCAATTTCTCATCACTGGAGCCTTTGGCAAAATGGGCCCTGATCCTGGCCATGCTGGCCGGACGCCTTGAAATCCTTGCAATTCTCGTCCTGTTCAGCCCTGCCTTCTGGCGGCGCTGAGCCCATCGTCTCCTCGGCGCGGGCGCGATAACCGATTGCCGGCTTCTACTTGCCGGTCAGCTCTGCCAGCAATTTGGCAAGCGCGTCGAAGCTTTCGCCCATGCCCTCGGTCATGCCTGTTGCCAGCGAGGCGTCGCGCTGGCCCTTGGATTCATAGGTGATGGTCTGCTTGAGCCGAGTTCGGCCATTTTCGGCGTGAAATCCTGACTCGATGAGCATTTTTCCCATGCCGAAATCGTCATCGAACGTTTCGGTGGTCACCAGCCGGGACGGACGCTCGACCTCGTGAAAAATGCCCTTCAGCCCCATGCTCTGGCCGTCCGGACCCGACCACACATAGCGATAGGTTCCGCCGGGGCGCGGATCGATATCGCAGGTCGAAACCCACCACCCCTCCGTGCCGGTCATCCAGCGCCGGACGAGGTCGGGCTGGGTATAACAATCGAAAACCAGATCGGCAGGCGCATCGAACATCCGCTCGATGACGACTTCGAGATCGCTCGGCGTGGAAACCGAAAGAGTGGTGGAAAAGCTCATCAGTTCTGTTCCTTTTTGCGCTGCGCCTTCAACTCGTCCAGCAACGTATCCAGACGGGAAAAATTTGCTTCCCAGATCTCGCGATAATTCTCGAGCCAGTCCGTGGCTTCCTTGAGCGCGACGCCCTCGATCTTGACGGGGCGCTTCTGCGCATCGCGGCTGCGCGAGACCAGCCCGGCCCGCTCCAGCATCTTGATATGCTTGGAAATGGCCGGTTGGCTCATCTCGAAGGGCGCCGCCAGTTCCATCACCGTCGCCTCGCCCTTCGTCAGTCGCGCCAGGATGGCGCGCCTTGTGGGATCAGCCAGGGCGATAAATGTGGCGTCGAGGCGTTCGGATTCCGTCATTTCATAACCGTTTAGATTGATAGCTAAAAAGTTATATACGACGGCGCGGTCACGTCAATAGCTTGGTGTTGGGCGCAAAAGAAAATTGGAAAATTTGTCGGATCGGGCGAACCTGTCGCGTCCTTTATGCATCAACGCTGCAAATGGAGACGACAAATGACCGCCACCCCGAATACGGACAAGGAACTCGTGCTGGATCGCCTGATCGATGCGCCGCGCGACAAGGTTTACCGGTGCTGGACGGAGCCCGAACTGGTCAAGCAGTGGTTTGCCCCCAAGCCATGGTCCACCCCCAAGGTGGAAATCGACGTCCGCCCGGGCGGCGCGAGCACGGTCACGATGGCCGACCCCGAAGGCAATGAATATCCCAACCCGGGAATTTATCTCGAGGTCGTGCCCAACGAGAAGCTGGTCTTCACCGACGCGTTCACTGCGGGATGGCAACCGACCGACAAGGCGTTTTTCACCTGCGAGCTGACCTTCGCCGATGAAGGGGGCAAGACCCGATACATCGCCCGGGCCAAGCACTGGACGGTCGAAGACAAGCAGCAGCACGAGCAGATGGGCTTCCACGAAGGCTGGGGCATATGTGCCGACCAGCTAGAGGCCCTGGCCAGAACGCTCTGAAGGCGCGTTGCCGCTAGAGCATTTCCGCTTTTCTTCGAATCGCGAAAATCCTCGTAGTTGTTGTTTCGTCGCGCGTCCGAACCGCAAAACCGTTCCCACTTTTGCTGGACGCGCTCTAACGACCGTTTCGCTCGAGCCACGCCACGGCGTGCTCGAGCATTTCCCCGGCGTCCACGAGCAAGCTGTCCGCAGCCCCGATTCTGCCCCGCCGCCCGCGGCCGGTCTCAAGGTAAGTCGTTACGATCGCTGTAAAATAGTCGATACCGTCGAGCTGTGGTGCAACCGCGTCAGAGGTATCGAACTCCTCGCACTTCCGCCATATCGTTCCATCCGGGCCGGCAAACGGCACCTCCCAACGCTTGATCCGCTTGTTGGGGATATCGGCCAGATGTTCTGCGTGATGGATCAGCGTCATCGTATCGCGCGGCGCCCCGACCATCAGCACCTTGCCTTCGGCTTCCACCAGCCGCGCCAGGGGCGAGGCGGGACCGTAGCCATAGTCGGGCCGATGATCGGCAACCAGCCAATCGGCCCTCGCTCCCATGGCCGTCATCGAGGCCCCGGGATTGGCGCTGCGCAGCGCACCCGGCGTGGTTCTGAGGAATTCGGGGAATATCCCATGATCTCGAACCGCCCGTGAGCGTGCCGGATCGAAACCGGCGATCCTGTCGCGCCAGGCGGTCGGCACGCGGCCGGCCTCATCGAGCAGGTCTTCGTATCGGGCATCCCAGTCGGTATAGGCCATTATGCTGCCCCTGGACCCGACGGCCTTCAAGAGCGCATCGATCAGCGTATCGGGGCCATTGATAAGGTTGCCCACCGTGCTCATGGCGGCATGCACCATGACGATATGGCCGGGCCGGATCCCGATTTCGGAAAGGTCGGCTACGAGATCGGTCGAGGATAGAAAATCGGACATGCGAACGCTCACGAGAGAGTGAACGCAAGTTTAAGCGCCGGGGCGCCGTTCGCCAACGTGCTTAACGCGGCCTTAAGTCCATTCAGGCAGTTTTAAACCATAGAGTTGGTTTCAGTAGCGCAGGCGCACCGTGCTGTCCGTTGGGGGCGGGACAGCGTATCGCCACAAAGACGTGGCAGTGTGGGCTTGCGATTGGAAGTGGAAAAGGCCCCTCCATGCGTAACGCTGCCCCTGCCGTCGATTTTCCCGTTCTTTCGCGCCGCCGTGCGATGGCGCTGGCCCTGGGTGCCGGTGCGGCCCTGGTGCTGCCCCGTCCGGCCTTTGCCAATGTCTCCGATTTCGTTGCCTCGGTCTGGCCTGAAGCGTCCTCGCGTGGCGTTTCCCGCGCCATATTCGAGCAGGCCTTTGCAGGCTTTACGCCGTCCGACCGCATCATGAGCCTGACGCGCAGCCAGCCCGAAATGGTCAAGACGACGGGCCAATATGTAGCGGATGCCGTCTCGTCAACGCGCGTTTCGACCGGCCGGAGCATGCGCGGTGAATGGAACCAGACCCTGGGTGCAACCCAGCAGCGCTATGGCATTCAACCCGAAATCGTTCTGGCCATCTGGGGCATGGAAACCAATTACGGCTCCTACATGGGCGGCAACAACGTCATCCATGCGCTCGCGACGTTGACTTATGGCAATTACCGGCGCGACTTCTTCAAGAACGAGCTTCTGACCGCGCTGCAGATCTTGCAGGCGGGCCATGTGGCAGCCCCGCAGATGGTCGGTTCCTGGGCCGGCGCGATGGGGCATACCCAGTTCATGCCCTCGAGCTTTATGGCCTACGCCGTCGATTACAACGGCAATGGCAGGCGCGATATCTGGAATTCGGTTCCAGACGCATTGGCCTCGGCGGCCAACTATCTGAAATCGCATGGCTGGCGGAACGGGGAAACCTGGGGCTACGAAGTGCAACTGCCCTCCAATTTCGATTACGGGCGCGCCTGGGATATCGGACGCCAGTCCCTCGGTCAGTGGGAAGCGATGGGTGTCCGGCGTACGGGCGGACGTACCTTCCCGCGCCCGGGAGATGCGGGGCGCATCTTCATGCCATCGGGTGGCAGCGGTCCGGTGTTTTTGTTGCTCGCCAATTTCGACGTCATCAAACGCTACAACAACTCCGACAATTACGCGCTGGCCGTCGGCCATCTCGCCGACCGGATTCTTGGCGTAGGTCCGTTTATCCGCCCTTTTCCCGCCAATGAAACCGGCTTGACCCGTGCCCAGCGCGAGGAGCTGCAGGGCCTTCTCAACCGGCGGGGATATGATGTCGGTTCGCCTGACGGGATCATCGGGCCAAAAACCCGCCAGGGCATCATTGCGTTCCAGCGCTCAGCCGGTCTTCTGGCCGATGGCCACGCATCGAGCAGCCTGCTTTCCACGCTACGCTAAAGTGGCCGGAAGTGAGAACCGGGTAACCATACAACCGGGTGAACCTCCATGGTCCGTGCGATTCAAGGTAGTCTCTTGTGTCGACCCGGTGGGAAAGAGGACCGGCCCATGGCTAAGGACATATCGACGGGGGAAGAGGGGAGACTGGCGGCGCTGAACCGGCTGACTGCCGCCCTGGTGGGTCCGATCGATTCCCTGGACCACATACTGGAACTCGCCCGGATCAGTATCGCTCCGATGGTGGCGATTTCCATAGTCGACCGAAACGTAGAGATTGTCCTTGCCGCCGCCGGCCTGACCTATCAGCGGATCGAGCGGGAGCGATCCCTTGCGGCGCTGAGTCTCGATCTGGGGCATCCCCTTGTCATTGAAAATGTTGCAGCAGACCCGCGCTGCAGCGGACTTGAATGCAATCCCGGTGGCGTGCGTGTCGGTTCCTGCCTCATCGTTCCGCTTCAAACCGCCGACGGTTATGTCGTCGGCGCGCTGATGATGATGGATGACCACCCGCGTTCGTTCGGCGAACGGGAGATCGCACTGGCCGGTCATCTGGCCCATCTCGTGATGTCCGAACTGATATCGCACCAGCCAGGCGAACTCGACTACCTGACCGGTGCCCTGACGCGCAGGAACTTCCGCATGGAGGTCGATCGCGAATATGCACGTGCGCTGCGCTACGATCGGCCGGCAACGCTGATCTTTGTCGATATCGATGGATTTCAAAGGGTAAATGCGGCTTTCGGCGGAGAAATCGCAGACGAGGTTCTCAAGTCCGTGGCCAATCGTGCAGCGGAATGTCTTCGGGCCACCGACCGCCTCGGCAGGTTGGGGGGAGAAGAATTCGGCATGCTCCTGCCCGAAACCATGGCCTATGAGGCCAGCCAGTGCGCTGAACGCCTTCGCGAGGAAATCGGCGGATTGCGCTTCCGGTATTCGGACAAGGTCATTTCGGTCACCGCGAGCTTTGGCATCGCTCCATTCGACCCCAGGCTGGGATCGGCGATACAGTGGTTTGCCCAGGCCGATATCGCCCTTTATGCTTCAAAAAAGGCAGGCCGCAACTGCGTCAGCTTTGCCGCATTGCCAAAAAGCCCCGGCCCAACACCCGAGGAGGGCGAAGAGCCCAGGCCGCCGGGCATTCATTGAGGCTCACGCGCCGTTGCCTTGAATCTTTGCGCCCCGCTCACCATTATGCTCGGACGGCTTATCTCTGGCCGTCGGATTGAGATGAAAGCAGAGAAGGCGGCAGGCATGAGCGCAAATACAGCCCGCAGCGCCGGTGCGTATGTCCTGAGAAACAGGCGCGCCTTCACGCTTGCCGAATTGATTGCCGATGGCGTGGTTCACGGCGTCGGCCTGCTGGTGGCAATCATTGCCGGCACTGTCCTGATCACCCTGGCGGTCGTACACGCCACGGGCGCCGAAATTGCTGCCGCGGCCGTTTATGTGGGTTCCTTTGTCGCCTTGCTCAGCGCGTCCATGGCTTTCAATCTCTGTCCGCGGGGCCCGATCAAGGCATGGCTGGCGCGAATAGATCAGGCTGCGATTTTTCTGTTTATTGCCGGCAGTTATACTCCGCTGCTGGTCGTGCTGGGCGATATTCCCATAGCCGACAGATTGCTGATTTTCGTCTGGGCGACGGCTCTGATCGGAATTGCGCTCAAGCTCCTGGTGCCGCAGCATTTCGGGCGGCTCGCCATCCCGTTCTACCTCGCCATCGGCTGGAGCGGCATCCTGGCCTTCCAGGCATTGGCCGCAGCGCTCCCCGCCACGGCTCTCTGGCTGCTGGTCGCGGGCGGTGTGGCCTATTCGGCGGGCATCATTTTCCACCTATGGGAAAAACTGGCCTTCCAGAATGTGCTGTGGCACGCCTTCGTCGTGACGGGGGCGACCTTGCACCTGATCGCGGTGTATGAAGCGATGGTCATCAGCCGGATTTAGGGCAGGGCTGGTGGCTTTACGCCACCAACCCCTTGGTCAATTCCAGCGCCTGTTTTTCGAACAGCCGCCGGTAAATGCCACCCTCGCGGCGGATCAGAGCCAAGTGATCGCCTTCCTCGACGATCCTGCCCTTGTCGAACACGAGAATCCGATCAAGCGCCCGGACGGTCGAAAGCCGGTGTGCGATGACCAGCGTGGTGCGGCCGGTCATCAGGCGCTCGATGGCCTGCTGGATCAGCAATTCGCTCTCGGAATCCAGGCTCGAGGTCGCCTCGTCCAGGATCAGGATCGGGTTGTTGGCCAGAAACGCCCGCGCGATCGCCACGCGCTGGCGTTCCCCGCCCGAAAGCTTGACGCCGCGCTCTCCCACAAGGGTTTCATAGCCCTTGGGCAGGGCGACGATGAAGTCGTGGGCGTTGGCCATCCGGGCAGCTTCGATCACCTCGGCGCGCGTCGCATCGGGCCGCGCATAGGCGATATTGTCGGCCAGGGTCCTGTGAAACAGGATGGGTTCCTGTTGCACGATGGCGATTTGGCCGCGCAGGCTTGCCTGTGTGTGCTCGGCGATATTCTGTCCGTCGATCAGGATCCGGCCGTCATTGATGTCGTAAAGGCGCTGGATCAGCTTGACAAAGGTGGTCTTGCCCGAGCCCGAATGCCCAACGAGACCGATGCGCTCGCCCGGTTCGATCTTGACCGAGAAATCCTTGTAGAGCGGATTGTCGTGCCCGCCATACTGGAAGGTCACCCGATCGAACGCGACCGCGCCCCGGCCAATGCGGATCGGCGTGGCGCCGGCCCTGTCGGCAACGCCGAAAGGCGCGGCATCGAGTTCGACCAGTTCCTCCATCTCGTTGACCGAGCGTTGCAGGTTGCGGAAATGCATGCCGACGTCCTGCAAATAGCCCTGCAGGACGAAAAACGAGGTCAGCACGAACGTGATATCGCCAGCGTTCGCCACGCCTTGCATCCAGAGCACCACGCCGGTGCCCAGGATCGTGGCGCGCAGCACAAGCAGCGCCGTATCCTGCGTCACGCCGTTGAGGTTGTAGCGATTCCAGGTCCGTAGCGTACGCTTTTGCCACTTGGCGACGACGCCGCCCAACCGGCTTTCCTCGCGCGTTTCGGCGCCAAAACCCTTGACCACGGCATTGCAGCCGATGGCGTCCGACAATGCCCCGCCCACCTTGGTGTCCCAGGCATTGGAGAGCGTTGCCGCAGGTGAAACATAGGCCACCGTGATGCCGATGGTTCCGGCGATGAACAGCAGCGATCCAAGCCCGATCACCAGGCCCATGACCGGCCAGAACGAGGCCAGCAATATCGTTGTGCCCACGAGCATGATCGTCGAGGGAAACAGCGCGACAAGCAGCGTGTCGTTGAGCAGGTCGAGCGACCACATGCCGCGCGTGATCTTGCGGACCGTGGAACCGGCAAAGGTATTGGCGTGCCAGTCGGTGGAGAACCGCTGCACGCGGTGGAAGGTCTCGTTGACCACGTCCGCCATCATGAAAAGCGTGAGCCGGATGATGTTGCGGAAGGCGCCGAACCGCAGGACGACCGCAGTCGCGCCGAGGGCAACAAGAATGCCCAGCGCCGAGAACGCGGCCTCCTGTGTGCCTTCATTGCCCACCGAGCCGGAGGCGATGGCCTCGACAAGGCGGCCGGCGAAATAGGGCGTCATCACGTCGGCCAGCGTCGCCAGTGTAATGAAGCCCAAGATTGCGGCGATGCGCCAGGGCTGGCGACGCCAATGTCTGAAAGTGTAGCCGAGAACTGACCGATAGGTCGCTCCGTTGATATCGAGTTTCTTGCGAGTCATGGTCCCGTTACCGGTTGCCGCAAACATGCGGACACGCCGGTCCTATGAACTGGAAATGGTATGGCCGAACGACAGACGGACCTGTGGCCGTGTGGCGGTCGCTTGAAATTTATGGAAGATGCGTGGCGGCCTTTAGAGGCGGCGGACGCGGGGCATGGCCGGCAACCTAACGGTGGCGCTCATAACCCTGGGAGGGTGCGATGATGCTCGTCAATGCAACGCCTCCTTGTTGGTTTGCGCCAAACGAAGCACTTCTTATAAATGCGGAAAAAAGTCTCGCCAAGGGCCTTTGCGTAGAAAAATTTGCTCAGCGGGGCTGGCGGCGAGTCAGGTGCGCTGGTTTTCCATGTCCTGCCTTTCGGCGGCGATATCGGTATCGGCGGTCGTGACGGGACGGACGGCCTCCTTTGCCAATTGGCGCTCGCGCAACCAGATATAGAGCCCGGACCCGATGACGACGGGTCCACCGACAAACAGCCAGACCGTGGGCGGCTGATTGAAGATCAACCAGCTCGAAAGCGTCATCCAGACGATCTGGCTGTATCCGAACGGCGCCAGAACCGATGCCGGAGCGTAGCGATGCGCCACGATCGAAATCTGGTGGCCCGTCATGGCGGCCAATCCAACGCCGAGAAAGATCATCCAGGCAAATGGCCCATCGGGCCATGTCCAATTGGCCAGGGCAAACGGCAACAGGCAGACCGTGCCCACCAGCCCGGCATAGAGTTGCAGGCTGGCGGTTGTTTCGGTTTCCGTCAGCTTGCGTGTCAGGATGAAATAAAGGCCAGCCGACAAGATGCTGCCCAGCGACAGAAAGATCGCCCAATGGAAGCTGGCATCCCAGGGCTGGATAATGATGATGATGCCGATAAAGCCAACGAAAATGGCCACCCACCGGCGCCAGCCGACCTGTTCGCCCAGGAACGGCACCGAGAGCGCCGTGATGAGCAGCGGCATGCCGAACATGATCGAGGAGGTTACCGTCAGCGGCAGATAGAGCAGCGCGAAGAAGTTGAACGCCGTCATGCCCAGAAGGCCGAACCCGCGCAGGATCTGCAGGACGGGCCGCTGGGTCCTGAAGCTGGAGAGCCCAAGGCGCGGCAGCAGCAGTCCGGCCATGAAGGCGAACTGCAGGAAATAGCGTCCGAACGCGACCTGTGTCGGCGGCATGCCAGACAGCGCCATCCATTTGGCGCAGGTGTCGCAGATCGTGAAGAAGATATAGGTGACAAGCGCCAGGCCGATCGCAAACAAGCGGCGGTCCTGGTGCCCGATGGCCGGACTGGACATGAAATTTGCCTGGCGGGAACACTAAGGAAGGGCCGAACCTAGCCCAATTGCTCAGCTATGCAAGCCTCCCTTTGAAATTGGGCGCGCCGCATGCTGACGCATTCGAAATGAAAATGCCGGCTTTGCGGGCCGGCACTTCCCTTATTCCGACAGGATGCGGACGGCGCCAAGATCCGCACTCGATGCAAAGGCGGCATAGGCCTTGAGCGCGGTGGTCACCTTGCGCTTGCGCGGGGCGACGGGCTTCCAGCCCTCGGCACCTTTGGCGTCCATCGCCGCCCGGCGGCGCTGCAACTCGTCGTCGGAGACCGCTAGATTGATGGTGCGGTTGGGGATGTCGATTTCGATCCGGTCGCCCGCTTCGACCAGCCCGATTGCGCCGCCCTGGGCTGCCTCGGGGGAGACATGCCCGATGGAAAGCCCCGATGTGCCGCCGGAAAACCGGCCATCGGTGAGCAGCGCGCAAGCCTTTCCCAGCCCCTTGGACTTGAGATAGCTGGTCGGGTAGAGCATTTCCTGCATGCCGGGGCCGCCCTTGGGACCTTCATAGCGGATGACGACCACGTCGCCTTCCTTGACCTTGCCGGTCAGAATGCCCGAAACCGCATCGTCCTGGCTTTCATAGACAACGGCCGTTCCGGTGAATTTGAGGATGGAATCGTCCACCCCGGCCGTTTTAACCACGCAGCCATTGAGCGCGATATTGCCCTTGAGCACCGCCAGCCCGCCATCCTTGGAAAAGGCATGCTCGGTGGAGCGAATGACGCCGTCCTTGCGGTCGAGATCGAGTTCGGCCCAACGGTTTTCAGTGGAGAACGCCTGCGTCGTGCGCACGCCGCCAGGCGCAGCCATGAAGAACTGACGCACGCTTTCCGAATTGGTGCGCGAAATGTCCCAGCGATCGAGCGCATCGCCCAGCGTCGCACTGTGAACCGTCGGCAGTTCGCGATGCAGCAGATTGGCGCGATCGAGCTGGCCCAGAATGCTCATGATGCCGCCGGCGCGATGGACGTCTTCCATGTGTACGTCCTGCTTGGCGGGAGCCACCTTGCACAGGACCGGCACCTTGCGCGACAGCGCGTCGATGTCATCCATGGTGAAATCCACCCCGCCTTCATAGGCGGCGGCCAGGATGTGCAGCACCGTGTTGGTCGAACCGCCCATGGCGATATCGAGCGCCATGGCGTTCTGGAAGGCCTTTTTGGTGACGATGGAACGCGGCAGAACGCTTTCGTCGTCCTGTTCGTAATAGCGGCGGGCGAGGTCGACGATCAGATGTCCCGCTTCCAGGAACAGCCGCTTGCGATCGGCGTGGGTCGCCAGCGTCGAGCCATTGCCCGGCAGCGACAAGCCCAATGCCTCGGTGAGGCAGTTCATGGAATTGGCGGTGAACATGCCCGAGCACGACCCGCAGGTCGGGCAGGCGGCTTCCTCGATGGCGGCCACTTCCTCGTCGGTGTAGCTGTCATCGGCAGCAACGACCATGGCGTCGACCAGATCGAGCGCCTGCAATTTGTCGCGATGGACGACCTTGCCCGCTTCCATGGGACCACCCGAAACGAAGACGACCGGAATATTGAGCCGCATCGCCGCGTTCAGCATGCCGGGGGTGATCTTGTCGCAATTGGAAATGCAGACCATGGCGTCGGCGCAGTGGGCGTTGACCATGTATTCGACGCTGTCGGCAATCACTTCGCGGCTGGGCAGGGAATAGAGCATTCCGTCATGGCCCATGGCGATGCCGTCATCGACAGCGATCGTATTGAATTCCTTGGCGACACCGCCGGCGCGCTCGATTTCGCGTGCCACCATCTGCCCGAGGTCTTTGAGGTGCACATGGCCCGGCACGAACTGGGTGAAGGAATTGACGACGGCGATGATCGGCTTGCCGAAATCGCCATCCTTCATGCCGGTGGCGCGCCAAAGGCCGCGGGCACCGGCCATGTTGCGGCCATGGGTGGTTGTACGGGAGCGATATGCGGGCATGAGGTCACCTGCGAAAAAGAAAAATTGTCGGCTCTTGGCCGAGTCCGGTTAGTGTCTCCTCGGGCACCACCGGAACCATTCCCTATCTCTAACGCCGCTGGCCCCGAGTGTAAAGATAAACCGTACCGTAACGTACGGTACGGCAAAAAGTTGCAAAGCTCGGTTGCCCGCGGGGGTCGGATCGCGCAATACATCGCCTTTTGGAAGTTTCGCCCCGGGGAGGGCCTTATGTCGGTCTGGACAATCTTGCTGGTGATCGCGGTTCTGGCGGTCGTAATCATCGGCGGCGGATATGTGTGGTGGAACACACGGGTCAAAACGCATACGCCGCAATTCGGCACAAAACCTGCAATTCCCTCGCCAAAGCCGCAAGGCGCGGTTCCCATGCTCAAGATGCCGACAGCGCGCGGTTGGCGCGGCGGCGCCAGGCCACGGACGGCGCCCGGGCTCAAGGTCGGCGTGTTCGCCGAGAAGCTCAAGCATCCCCGTTGGACCTATGTGCTGCCCAACGGAGACGTGCTGGTCGCCGAATCTGCAACCATCCCCCGCAAGGTTTCCGGGTTTATGGATTATGCCATGAACCGGACGATGAAGCGGGCCGGGGCGACCTATCCCAACGCCAACCGGATCACGCTGCTGCGCGACGCGGATGGTGATGGGGTCCCTGAAATCCGCGAAGTGTTTCTCAAGGACCAGCACCAGCCCTTCGGCATGGCGCTGATCGGTTCGACATTTTATGTCGGCAACTCCAACAGTGTCGTGGCATTCCCCTATGAGGAGGGCCAGACTTCGATTGCGGCCCAGGGCAAGACGATCTTCACGATGAAGGATGGTGGCCATTGGACCCGCAATCTTATTCCAAGCGCCGATGGCACAAAGCTCTATGTCGCCATCGGGTCGCTTTCCAATATTGCCGAGGAAGGCTTTGAGACCGAGGAAGGCCGTGCCTGCATCGTCGAAATCGATCTGACGACCGGCCAGCACCGCGAATTTGCCGGGGGCTTGCGCAATCCGGTCGGCATGGCCTGGGAGCCGACGGGCGGGGATCTCTGGACCGTCGTCAACGAGCGCGATGGGCTGGGGGACGAAACGCCGCCAGACTATCTGACCTCGGTCAAGGATGGCGGGTTCTATGGCTGGCCCTATTCCTATTGGGGCGACACTGTCGACGACCGCGTGCAGCCGCAGCGAACCGATCTGGTCGCCAGGGCGACGGCGCCCGACTATGCGCTGGGTGGACACACGGCCTCGCTGGGCCTGTGCTGGCTGCCGGGCGGCACGCTGCCGGGCCTTCCGGAGGGCATGGTGATCGGCCAGCACGGCTCGTGGAACCGCTCGAAGCTCTCAGGCTACAAGGTCATTCTGGTGCCGTTCGCGGGCGGGAAACCTTCGGGTGAACCCATCGAAATCCTTGGCGGGTTTCTCTCGGAAGACGAGAAGTTTTCCAATGGCCGCCCGGTCGGCGTCACCGTGGCCAAGGACGGTGCCCTGCTGGTTGCCGACGATGTCGGCCACATCGTCTGGCGGGTGACCGCTGCCTAGATGATAATGCCGAGTTCCTGACGCGCCTTGCGCGTCAGGCCCGCTGCCACGAGTTCGTAGGAGCGCTTCACATAGGCTTCGAGTTCGGGGGGCGATAGCGGCGCTCGCTCGGCGACGGAAACCCATTTGCGCTTGGCGAAATAGGGCGCCTGGCCGACGCCGTCGAGGCTGGTCAGAAGCTCAAAGCTTTCTTCGCTGCACTTGAAGGTCAGGGCCGCACCCTCCTCGTTCGCACTGAGCAGGACGAACACCTTGCCCCCGACCTTGGCGACGTGGGAGTCCCACTGATCGACCAGTGAGGTTCCCGCCAGCGTGGCGATGAAACGATCAAAGCTTTTCGCCTCGAAAATGCCCGTCGCCACGGTTCACAGCACCTTGGAAACGTTGAGGAATCCGTTTCGTTCGCGGTTGGCAGCCGTGATGGATTTATCCGAGCCCATGGCGACGATGTGCCCGTTCCGGGCGACGTCATCGAGTAGGTCTGCCGCCTTGGCAAAATCGGCTTGTGAGGTGGACAAAACCTGCTCGCGGCGCTTTTGCCGATACTCCTCGGTGACGCCCGTAAGGGTCCTGACCAGAGCCGTATAGCCTTTGGCGTCGGGGAGGAGATACGGGTCGAGATCGCCAATGGTGCCGATGATGGAGCGGGCAATGTCGGACTGGGAAACGCCCTTGCGCAGGAAGGCCGGGGCCGCGTCGTACACGTCGAGTGTGGCGACCAGATTGGGATCGCGATACGAACCGAAGGCATAGGTGTCGGCCAGCGGATTGAAGCTGGCAAAACCGCCATAGGCCCCACCTTCCACGCGAACCTTGTCCCACAGATAGGTGGTGCCGAGATATTTGGTGACCACCGACAGCGCGCCGGAGGGCTCGTGGCCGAGCGCCTTGAGGTTGACCCCCTTGGCAACGTAATTGACCTGGGCCGGGATGGTCAGCCCTTCATTGGCCGGATGGGGCAGGGGCGACCAGTCGGTCCGGACGAAATCGTGACGCGGGAGGCGGCCGATGAAGCTCTTGAGTTCATCGGCAAAGCCGGGCCACGCCGCCCCGTCGGTTGTGACATTGGCGATGGCCGCATTGGCGTTGATGAGGTGGCTGCGAATATCTTCGAGCGCCGACTGCACCGAAGCCCAGTCGTTCTCGATCTTTTGCGCCAGCTCGCGCAGGAACAGCAATTGGGTGATGCCGCCGGTCTGCTCGGACAGCCAGTCCGCTTCGTGGAGTGAAGCGCGCAGGCGGGTGAAGACATATTGATGGCCCGAGGGCACCAGCGAAGCCTCGGTCCGCGCCTTGTCCTCGGCGACGATCTGGCGAATGCGGTCGCGATTGTCGAGCCGGGCGTCGGTCAGGATATCGTGAACGATATCAAGCATTTCGCCCGTCTTGTCCGTCGTCGCCTTGGCGCGGACGAGCAAAAATGCGGCGGCTTCCTCGCTGTCGAGGATGGGAGAATTGAGCCGGGAAATCCCGATGCCGCCGGTCGAGCGGCCGATGCGCTGGGTGAGCGCGACGAAATCGGCCTTCGAGGTTCCGGTCTGCTTGAGCGCACGGGAGAACAGGGGAAGATAGGGTAGGAGGTCGCGCGGTAACGTCTTGAGATCAAAGCCCAAATCGAGATAGACGATGCCATTGGTGGGAAGGTCGTGAACCAGTGTGCGCACGCCTTCGACCGCGACTTCCTCGGTGGGAATGCTCACGCCTTCGCGCGGCAGGTCGGCCACCGTCAGCGTCGGGATTTTCGCCAGATCCTCGGGCTTGTCGGCGGCGTTCTGGAGGGCCTTGAGCTTTTTGGTCGTCTCGATGGCGGCGGCGATATCGGCGTCGCTCATCGCGGCGCGTGCAGCGTCAAGCCGGGCCCGCTCGGCGGGCGCCTCGCGCTCGGCCTGTTCCGGATCGGGACGCAGGACCAGCGTGGTGCGGTGGGTGTTGTCGAGAAGGTTGGTGCGGATGAGCCCTTCGATGATTTTTTCGCCCGAGGCGATGCGGGCCTTAAGGCTCGCCAAGGCCGTCTCGAACCGCAGTCCGTCAAGGGGATCGCGGCCATAGAGCCAATTGTTCAGCGCGCCGAAAAAGTAAGCGATTCCGCGAGGATAGCCGCCGGTGTTCTGTTCGCGGAGTTCAAATTCGAGCGAGTTGAGCGTGGCTTCGATCGTCGCATCGTCGATCCCGTTTTCGGCGAGATGGGCGAGGGTATTGAGGATCAGGGTTTCGATCCTGTCCGCATCGTCGGCATCGGCGCCGCGCAGGCCGAAATTGAGGACCGGCTGGGAAAGTTCGATGGCCGAGGAAATGATCGCTTCGCCCAGCCCGGATTCGATCAGCGCCTTGTGGAGCGGCGCTGCGGAATTGCCGACCAGCGCGCGGCGCATCACGGTGCGGGCGAGCTGTTCCTCGATGTCTCCGGTCGGCTCGACCATCCAGTTGACGGTAACGAAGGACGAGCGTTTGTTGGCATCGTCGGCCGGATAGGTCTTTTCGACCCGACGCGGCGCCTCGAAGCGCTCCTGCAGGCTATGTGCTTGTGCTTTCTCGCCTTTTTCAAAACGCGAAAGCACGGCATCGAGCATTTCGAGCCGCTTTTCGGGGTCGTCGTCGCCGTAGAAAATGATCTGGGCGTTTGAGGGGTGATAGTAGCGTTTGTGAAAATCCCTGAACTGTTCATATGTGAGATCGGGCATGACCCGCGGATCGCCGCCACTATAGTTCGAATAGAGGGCATCGGGGAAAAGTGATTGCAGGGCGTAGGCGTAATTGACCTGGTCGGGCGAGGAGAACCCGCCCTTCATTTCGTTGAACACAACACCCTTGAAGATCATCGGATCGTCGGGGTTCTCGACCTCGTAATGCCACCCTTCCTGCTGGAATGTCTCGCGGGTGAGGAGTGGGAAAAACACAGCGTCCATATAGACTTGGGTGAGGTTGTAGAAGTCCGCGAGATTCTGGCTGGCCACCGGATAGACGGTCTTGTCGGGGAACGTCATGGCGTTGAGGAAGGTGTGGAGCGAGCCCTTGAGCATTTCCACGAACGGCTTTTTGACCGGGAATTTTTCCGAGCCGCAAAGGACGGAATGTTCCAGGATGTGGGGCAGACCGGTCGAATCCTCGGGCGGGGTGGCAAAGGAGATGCCGAACACCTTGTTTTCGTCGTCATTGATGAGCGAAAGCACTTCCGCGCCGGTCTTGTTGTGCCGGTAGTGGCGTGCCAAGGCGTTGACCTCGCTGATCTTTTCCTCGGCGATCAACTCAAAGGCGGGATGGTGCGGCATGAAGGGCTCCTCTTGGGCGGGACGTGTGCGCCAATGTAGGAGCGGGCAGGGCCGCTGCCAACCTCCTCCAAACAATGTCGTGAAAATGTATGGACTTGAGCGTTCGGTGCCACCACATTGCCAAACAATGAGAAAATATCGCGGGAGACAGGGCGGATGATACGATTTGGGTTGGCCGCGATAGTGGCGGCGACCGGTCTGTTGGTCGCGCCCATGCCGGCACTGGCCCAGACAGCACCCGAACGCTGCGCCGCAATCGGTCCCGCGAGCGAGCGCCTGGCATGCTATGATTCGATCTTCCGCTCGGACCAGTTCACTGGCGATGACGGTGAGGCCGCCGGCGACCAGGGGCTGTGGACGAGCGGCATCGAGGTCTCCCAGATCGAGGGGACCGAAGTCCCCTTCGCCACGCTCGAATCCGAACAGTTGATCCCGGCCCTGGCCGGCGGACGGGCCCCCGCCCGGTTAACGATCCTGTGCACGGACGGCCAGACCACGCTCCAGTTCGGCTTTGCCGGCTCGGCGATGGGCACCCCGACCTCCAACAGCGCCGCCATCACCCTGCAGTACGATCGCCAGCCGCCCCGCACCCAATCGGTCGCGCTGTCTCCCGACAGGCTCGCCATCGGGTTTTTCGAGACCGCACAGGCGCGGGCGGTGATCGATCAGTTGCGCCAGACCCAGCGGCTTTTCGTGCGCGCCACGCCGCAATCCCAGCGCTCGGTGACCGTCAGTTTCCAGCTTCAGGGAATCGAGGCGGCGCTGCAGCCCGTGCGCGAAGCGTGCGGCTGGTAGCCAGAGCGCGGCCCGGCTGCATCCGGCCCGTCACATTTGTTTGATAGAACTAAAGTCTGATTGTTGTGGAACGCGTGGGCCGCATGTGCGTTTCCTGCGCGGGCAGCCGCACTGTTTCGCGGCCGCATCCTCACAGACTATTTTCAAAAATTTACAGGAGATTGCTCATGGCTACGCGACAAACGGGACGCGAAGGCAGAGCGCCTATTGCGAAAGTGCTAATGGGAGGCGCTGTCGCCGCCGCCCTTATGCTTTCCACCAGCATGGTTGCTGCCCAGGTGACGCCGGTCGAAATCGAAAGCGGCGACAATTCATTGTTTTCATCGCGCGTTTTGACCACCGGACTGTCCAATCCCTGGGCGATGCGCTGGGGCCCCGACGACATGATCTGGCTGACCGAGCGCACCAGCGGCGAAGTGACCCGGGTTGATCCGACCACTGGCGCCCAGCAGCTCCTCCTCACCCTCGAGGACGTCTATACCGGCCCCCAGCATGAGGGCCTGCTTGGCATGGCCCTGCACCCCGAACTGCTCGAAGGCACGGGCAATGACTACGTTTATATCGGCTATACGATAAACAACGGCACCGCCGAAGAGCCCGACCCATCGGCCCAGATCGTGCGCTACACATATGACGAAAGCCTCCAGCAGCTCGTCGAGCCGACCATCCTGATCGAGGGCATGCCGGCCTGGAACGACCACAATGCCGGACGCGTGGTGTTCGGGCCCGACGACAAGCTCTATTATTCGATCGGCGAACAGGGCCACAATTTCGGACGCAACCTGCGCCTGCCCAATCTGGCCCAGGCCCTGCCGACCCAGGATGAGGTCGACAGCGCCGATTGGCACACCTATTCGGGCAAGATCCTGCGGCTCAACCTCGACGGCTCGATTCCAGAGGACAATCCCGAAATCGACGGCGTCAGAAGCCACATCCTGAGCTATGGGCACCGCAATCCCCAGGGCATCGACTTCGGTCCCGACGGCACGCTCTATGAAACCGAGCACGGTCCGGCCAGCGGCGACGAATTGAACATCATCGAACCCGGCGGAAATTACGGCTGGCCCAATGTATCGGGTTATATCGACGATCAGGCCTATACCTATATCAACTGGAGCGAAGCCCCCGAGGACGTCGACCAGAACACCGACCCGCTGCCCGAGAGCGTGCCGCAATTCGAGGAAAGCGAGTTCGAAGGCGACATGATCGATCCGCTGGCGGCCTATTGGGTCGTCGAGGACGACTATCCGATCGGGGAAATCTGCGGATATATCTGCGATCCCACCATCGCACCGTCCTCGGTGCATTATTATGACGCGGGCGAAGACGGCATCACCGAATGGGACAATTCGCTGCTGATCCCGACCCTCAAGCACGGCACGCTCTATGTGCAGGCGTTGAGCGAAGATGGAACCGAGGCGGATGGCCTGCCGACAGCCTGGCTTTCGACCCAGAACCGCTATCGCGACGTCATCGTTTCGCCCGACGGCAGGACGGTGTTCATCGCAACCGACGCGTTCGGTTCGGCCGCCCAGAAGTTCGGTGAAGGGCTCAACACCTCGGTGTTGCACAACCCCGGCTCGATCCTGATGTTCACCTATGGTGAAGAGGGGGGCGGCCTGGGCGGCGTTGTCGAAGGCAACGACTTCAACGCGAGCCCGCAGGCTGAAGCGGGTCCGGCCGAGTTCGAGGATCCCAACACGGGAAATGAACCTGCGCCGGCCGAGGATGATTCGGTCGACGAAGCGGCTGCCACTGGCATCACCAGCGAGTCCGACGTTGCCGAAGTCGCCGCCCTGGGCGCTCCCAAATTTGCCGCCACCTGCGCCAGTTGCCACGGCGCCGGCGGCCAGGGTGGGGCAGGCGCGGTGCTTGCCGGCAATGGCGAACTGGCCGATGCCGGTTTCGTTGCCGAAACGCTGATCCACGGGTTCGGCTACATGCCTGCCTTCGGCAACCAGCTCAGCGATGAGGATATCGCCCAGATCGGCACCTACATCCGCAATTCGTGGGGCAATGATTTCGGTATCCTGACGACCGAAGAGGTCGAAGCGGCCCGCTGAGGCGGAACGCTTTTGAACCTGAGTTCTGAAAGGCGGGAGCGATCCCGCCTTTTTTTATGGTCCGTGTCGGAACGGTCCTGCACCCTGCGTCCTTGAAGGGTAATCACAGAGGAGAACCATCATGGCCCAGTTGAAAGACAAGGTTTCGTCGGCCATCGTCGCGGTCAGCGACATCGAACGGGCGCGCACATTCTACAGCGAAACACTCGGCCTCGACCTCGAGGAGGACGGAATGGGCGGCGTTCTGGTTTACAGGACCGGCAGCACCCACCTGCTCGTCTATCCTTCGGACTTTGCCGGTACCAATAAGGCCAACGCGGTGGTGTTCGATTGCGGCGGCGATATCGAGGCAATTGTCTCCGACCTGCGCACCAAGGGTGTCAGCTTCGAGCACTATCCCGATATGGAAGGCGTCGATTTCAAGGACGGCATCCACAGCGCGGGCGGGTTCAAGATGGTCTGGTTCAAGGACCCCGACGGGAACATTTTGCATCTCAACAGCGCTTGAGGAAGGCGGGAGAGGGCGGGACGGCTGGTTTTGGCGAAATTGCGGTCGTTCAAACCACGGCGAGGTGTTCCCAAAGCTGACGACGCTACAGTGGGGCGCCGTCCAGCATATCCACCATAATGTCCCGCAATCGTGAGAAACCGATCCCTGTACCGCTCTCGCGCATGTCGCCATCGGCAGAATTGGCAAAGACAGCCTGTTCCGTGAATGTCATGATGGTGTTGCCATCCCGACCCGCGAACTCAACCGTAACGAGCGAGGACGAAATTGGGACGTCATTGCTTCGCATCGTGTAAGCATAAACAATACGCTGACGCGGATGGACCTCCAGAAAATGCGCCAACATGGTCTGCTTGGTGCCATCAGGCATGCGCCAGATCATGCTCTCATGCCCGTCAGTCCGGAAGTCGAAACGATCCTCGATCACCTGCCAATCAGGATGGCAGGCGTTCCAGCGGCGCTTGAGCTCGTGTTCCGACCAGAAGCGGAAGGCATGCGCAGGACTGCCGGGCAATTCCCGCTCAATAACAAATGACCTGTGGTCGACGGTCACACCCATCAGTGATCCTTCTTCTCTGGAATCTCCGCCATCAGGTCAGCCAGGCGGTCAAAAGCTGCGTTCATTTCTCGCTGCCGATGATCGACCCAGGCCGCCAAGGTGACAAAGGCATCTTTCCGCATCTGAAAGGTCCTGGTCCGACCCGTTTTCTCGCTGACGACAATGCCGCCGTCTTCCAGCACCTTGAGGTGCTTGAGCACTGCTGGCAACTGCACAGCCGCAGGTGCGGCGAGTTCAGTCACCGTTGCCGGACCCTTGCAGAGGCGTTCGACAAAGCCGCGCCGGTAAGGGTCGGCCATTACCTCGAACAGGCGGTCCAGATCGTCCTGCCCAGTCATGCCATCGGCTCCAGGAAACGCGCCGGCATGGCCTCCCGATAGGGGAAGAACTTAAAATACGGCTGCGCTTCGGAAAGCACACGCCGCACGGAAGGTCGCGCCAGCAGGCGTTCGAGATAGTCGCGCAGCATCGGGCGATCATCGCCGATGGGATGCACAGTCGTGGCGAAGAACAGGGCCGGCAGCGCGGAACAATCGGCCATGGTAAAGGTGTCGCCGGTGATCCACAGCCCGTTGTAGAGCTGTCCTTCGATCATCCCATAGGCAGTGTCCAGCGTGGCCCGCGCCTCCGCCACGCCAAAAGGATCTGTGGCCCCCTCTGACCGCAGACGATCCCCAACGATCTTCTGCATGGGAACGCTGACATAGAGGTCAAAGAAGCGGTCCCAAAGCCGTACGTCGAGCTGAAGGCCAGCATCGTCAGGGATCAACAGCACCGGGCCGGGATAATGCCGCTGCAGATATTCGATCATGATGCTGGTTTCTGCCACCACCCGGTTGCCCACGCTGTCATGCAGGACAGGGATCTTGCCGACGGGCCAGCGCTCGATATGCGCTGCCGCAGAACCTGGATTTGAGAAATCAACGATGCTGGCCTCGAACGCAATATCATTCTCATAAAGTGCGATGAGCACCTTGTGACAAAAGGAGGCAAGTGGGTGGAGGTACAGGGTCAGGCTCATGACATATCCATAAGTTTCCTTGAAGGGAAACTATTATCTGGTCGTGAGCGCTTTGGCAAGAAACTTTCCAACAACGGAAACTGAATTTCGGGTTGTCAGACGATGGCGGCAATGAACGACGGCAATCCAAAAGCCGCCCGACAGCAATCCACCCCATTGCAGAAACGCCGGCCATGCAGCGGCGTAAAGGGGAGGGGCAGGCGTTTCGCCGGCCCCTCCGCAAGCATACGCTCTCGTGCGGGTCCGCTCAGTGCCCCTTCATCTTCCTGATCTCGCCTGATTTGATCTTGGCGAAATACTGGTTCACCTCGCGCCTGACGACAGGCATCAGAAGATAGAGCCCGATGATGTTGGGCAGGGCCATGGCGAAGATCATCGAATCCGAAAAGTCGATGACCGGACCAAGGCTCATCGAGGCCCCGATGACCACGAAGACGCAGAAGATGATCTTGAAGACATTTTCTTTCGTCTTGCCCTCGCCGAACAGATAGGTCCAGGCCTTGAGCCCGTAATAGGACCAGCTCAGCATCGTCGAAAAGGCAAACAAAAGCACAGCCAGCGCAAGCAGATAGGGGAAGAAGCTGAACTGTGCGCCGAAGGCGGCCGAGGTCAGTTCCACGCCCGTGAGCCCGGTGCCGAGCGCGCCGGTGAAGATGATGACCAGAGCGGTCATCGTGCAGATCACCACGGTATCGATGAACGGCTCGAGCAGCGAGACGATGCCTTCGGTGGAGGGTTCCTTGGTGCGCACCGCCGAGTGGGCGATGGCCGCCGAGCCGATGCCCGCCTCATTGGAGAACGCGGCGCGCCTGAAACCCTGGATCAGAGCGCCGATGGCCCCGCCCGCGACACCTTCGGGCGAGAACGCACCGCCGATGATCTGGGAGAAGGCCCAGCCGATGGAACCGATGTTCATCAGGATGATGATGAGCGCGGTGCCCACATAGAGGATGCCCATGAAGGGCACGACCTTTTCGGTGACCCGGGCGATCGACTTGATGCCGCCGATGATGACAACGGCGACGACCAGTGCCATGACGATTCCGAACAGCCAGCCAAAGCCGGCGAGCGGGCTGACATCGTTGCCGCCGGTGACGTTGACGAGCTGCTGGAAGGACTGGTTGGCCTGGAACATGTTGCCCCCGCCCAGCGCCCCGCCGATACAGCAGATGGCAAAGAAGACGGCGAAGAATTTGCCCAGTCCGGCCATGCCGCGCTCGGCGAGACCCTTGGACAGATAGTACATCGGACCGCCCGAAACGCGCCCGTCGGGCAATTCGTTGCGGTATTTGACGCCCAATGTACACTCGGTGAACTTGGACGCCATGCCCAACAGACCGGCCAGAATCATCCAGAACGTCGCCCCCGGCCCCCCGACCGCGATGGCAACGCCCACCCCGGCGATGTTGCCCAGCCCCACCGTTCCCGACAGCGCGGTCGCGAGTGCCTGGAAGTGGGAGACCTCGCCCGCATCGTTTGGATCGGAATAATCGCCACGCACGAGTTCGATGGCGTGACCGAATGCCCGGAACTGGATGAAGCCGAAATAGAGCGTGAAGATGGTGGCCGCGACGACCAGCCAGCCCACGATGAGCGGGAAGTCGGTGCCCGCGACCGGGACCGAATAGAAGATGACGCTGACGACCGCATTGGAGATCGGTGAAATGGCGTCGTTGACCATCATGTCGACGGTCCGCGTGGTTTCTTCGACAACCTCCTGGGTCTCCGCGGCGACCTCGGCCGCGTCGTCCTGCCCGAAGGCGGGGAGGGCGAACAATGGCAGCAGCAGCGCCAGTGCCAAAAGCAGTTTTCTCATTTTGATGTCCCCTTGAACGCTCACTCCGGGCCGTTTTGCCGTCGGCCTCGGGTGAAGTCTGGTTTTGCCTTGGGTATCCCGCTTACGGAACCACGGTGACCGGCACCGTGGCGATCTGGACGAGCGCCATGGTCAACCCGCCCAAAAGGCGGTCGGTGAGTTTTCGCGAACCCTGGCGGCCGACAAAGATCTGCTTTGCCCCCGACGAACTGGCGATTTCGGCGATGATTTCGCCGGCATGGCCATACCGGACCTCATGGGTGGTGGTGATGCCCATGGCGCCGTATTTGGCGGCCACGGGCTCGACAACCGCGGCGGCGCGAACAAGCTCTTCCTCGCGCCGTTTGTGGCGTTCGGCCAGTTCTTCCTGACTCAGGAAACTGTAGGGAGACCATTCGAGCACCAGCACCAGATGCAGCGTGGCCCCCGAGGTTTTGGCGAGACCGGCCGCAAGATCAGCGGCGCGCCCCGAAGCTTCGGTCCCGTCGAAGCCCACTATATAGATGTCTGACATCCATTTTCCCCTCAACTCGCCAGCACAAGTACGGATCGGATGAAGGGGGCTTTGCGCCGCAATCGGGCGCCATCTGGTTTTCTATTATCCGCAACAGCCCGGCATACCCATGTTGACCCCTTAACGACAAGTTAAGCGCAAATTGTCGCAGGAGTCTCGATTTATCGGCCAGGGGGTCTCCGGGCTGGGGAAATCGCGGCGCCCAAGACGCGCCCGGCGGCGGGTTTTCCACAAGGCCGGCGCCGGCCGGTCCCTTGCCCTGGCTCCTGCAAGCTGCGCAAAATCGGTCTTTGAATCGCAAAAAAGGTGCACCCCGATGACTGCGAGCGCCACTTGGCCCGACATTGCCTTCACCCCATGGAAAGAGAGCTGCGCGGCGCTCCATCTTTATACCCAGATCGTGGGGAAATACCGGCTGGCGCACACGCCATGGGTCAACCATTCCTGGCACGCCACGCTCTATGTGACGCCGCGCGGGCTGACCACGGGCATGGTGAGCGACGGGGCGGGCGGCGGGGCCGAGATCGTTTTCGATTTCCACGACCACGCGGTGATCGGCATGGCGGCGGACGGAGGGAGCGCGCGATTTGCGCTTGAACCCATGTCGGTGGCGGGATTCGCGCAGAAGTTCACCGCTCTGCTGCAAGATATTGATGCGACTCCTCAATTTGACGGCAGGCCCAACGAAATTCCCGACGCGATTCCTTTTGCCGAGGATGTGGCCGAGCGCCCCTATGACGCCGACGCTGTGCGGCGTTTTCATGGGGCGCTGGTGCAGATCACGCGGGTGTTCGAGACATTCCGGACAGCGTTTCTGGGCAAGGTCAGTCCGGTCCATCTGTTCTGGGGCAGTTTCGATATGGCGGTGACGCGGTTTTCCGGGCGCGATGCGCCGCTCCATCCCGGCGGCATTCCCGCCTTGCCCGACGATGTGACGCGGGAAGCTTATAGCCATGAGGTCTCCTCGGCCGGGTTCTGGCCGGGGGGCGGAGGGATCGATTATCCCGCCTTCTATTCCTACGCCTATCCGACCCCCGATGCGTTTTCAAAGGCGGCGGTGCAGCCCGAGGCGGCGTTTTTCCATGAGACGCTGGGCGAGTTCGTGCTGCCCTATGACGCGGTGCGGCAGGCCGACGATCCCGACGCGACGCTGCTGGCGTTTTTGCAGAGCACCTATGATGCGGCGGCGAGCCTGGGCAATTGGGACCGGGCGAAGCTGGACTGCCATCCCGGCAAGCCGCGCCAGCCGCGCGCGATCTGAAAGGAGATTTGACGATGAGCGACTTTACCATCGAGCGCGAGGACGGCGAGACCAAGGGGCGCTATGTGGTCCGCATCGACGGGCATGAGGCGGAGATGACCTATACCAAGGTGGGCACGCGCCAGCGGATCATCGACCATACCGGCGTGCCCGACGCCCTGCGCGGACGCGGGGTGGGCGAGGCGCTGGTGCTGCGCGGTGTCGAGGACGCTCGGGCCGAGGGAGTCAAGATCATCCCGCTGTGCCCGTTCGCCAAGGCGCAGATCGAGCGGCATCCCGAATGGCAGGATGTGCTGCGGGGGTAGGGGACTTAGCGGAGGTGTTTTCCCAGCGGCGGTAGCGCAGAAAAGAGAAGGCCGCCCTCACCCGTCTGGCTGCGCCATCCGACCTCTCCCCCAAGGGAGAGGTGGTTCTCGGCGCTTGCGGCATTCTTACCTCTCCCTTAGGGGGAGAGGTCGGCGCGGAGCGACGGGTGAGGGGGCCTTCGTGGTGCCTTGCGCCTACGCCCGAACCGCTTCCACCTTCTTTTTGCGCCAGTCGCGTTTCGAGGCGGCGATGATGATGCGTTGGAGGACGATGAAGCCGAACAGCAGGCCGCCGATGACGATCTTGGTCCACCAGCTCGAAAGCGTGCCGTCGAAAACGATGTAGGTCTGGATCATCCCCTGGATGAACACGCCGACCAGCGAGCCGAGCATGAAGCCGAATCCGCCCGAAAGGAGCGTTCCGCCGATGACCACGGCGGCGATGGTATCGAGTTCGACGCCGACGGCGGCCAGCGGATAGCCCGAGGAGGTGTAGAGCGAATAGACAACGCCCGAGAGCCCGGCCAGAAAGCTCGAGACGGCATAGATGCCGATGGTGGTGCGGGCGACGGGGACGCCGAGCAGGGCGGCGGACTGGGCATTGCCGCCCAGCGCATAGACGTAAGCGCCGAACCGGGTGCGGTGGCAGACGACGATGCCGATGGCAAAGACCAAAAGCATCAGCCCGCCATTGAAGGTCAGGCGCCCGCCGCCGGGCATGACGTAATAAAAGCCTCGCACCCAGGTGTAGAAATCATGGCTGACCGAGATCGAATCCTGGGTGAGCAGGAATGTCAGCCCGCGGGCCAGGAACATGCCGGCCAGGGTGACAATGAAGGGCGGGACTTCCAGATAATGGATCATTGCCCCCATGGACGCGCCGAACAGCGTTGTGGCCAAGAGCGTAATGGCAAAAGCGGGCAGGGGGTGGATGCCGAGCTGGGTGACCAGCACGGCGATGAGCACCGAGGAAAAGGCGATGACCGAACCGACCGACAGATCGATGCCGCCCGACAAAATGACGAAGGTCATTCCGACCGCGGCGACGCCGAGAAAGGCGTTGTCGGTCAAAAGATTCCCCAGGACGCGCGTGGAAAACAGCGCCGGGAACTGCATGACAGCCAGCGCGTAGGCGAGAACGAAAATGGTGATGGTGGCGATCAGCGGCCAGTAGCGCGGGTTCATTTCGGGCTGACCTCGGGGCGTTTGGTGCGGGGGCGGGCGGCGAAGTGCCAGATGCGGCCGGCGAGAGGGGACTGGACCACCAGAATGATGATGATGAGCGCGGCCTTGACCAGAAGGTTGAATTCGGGCGGGAAGCCCGAGACCAGAATGCCGGTGTTCATGGCCTGAATGATCAGCGCGCCGATCACCGACATGGGGATGGAAAACCGTCCTCCCATCAGCGATGTGCCCCCGATGACCACGGCGAGGATGGCGTCGAGTTCGAGCCACAGGCCCACATTGTTGGCGTCGGCGCCGCGAATGTCGGCGGCGGCGATGATGCCGGAAATCGCCGCGCAGAACCCGGCAAAGGCATAGACCCCGATGAGCAGGGAGCGGGCGCGCAACCCCGCATAGGACGAGGCCGAGCGGTTGATGCCGACCGATTCGATGAACAGGCCGAGCGCGGTCAGGCGCATGACGAGCGTGGTGACGAGGGCGAGCGTCAGCATGATGATGATGGGGGTCGGCAGGCCCAGAATCGAGCCCGAGCCCAGAAAGATCAGGCCCGGATCGTTGAAGGTGACGATGAAGCCTTCGGTGATGGTTTGCGCGATGCCGCGCCCGGCCACCATGAGGATCAGGGTGGCGATAATCGGTTGCAGGCCGAGCGTGGCGACCAGCATGCCGTTCCAGAGGCCACAAAGAAGGCCCACTCCGAGGGCGGCGGCAAGGACGACGATCAGCGCATTGCCATCGCCCTGCACCATGGTGGCCGCGACCGCGCCGGCAATGGCCATGACCGCCCCGACCGAAAGATCGACCCCGCGCGTGGCGATGACGGCGGTCATGCCGATGGCGAGAATGGCGACCGGGGCGCCGCGATTGAGCACGTCGATCAGCGAGCCATAAACCCGGCCATCGCGGATGAACAGGTTGAAGAAACCGGGAAACAGCATCCAGTTGATGAGCAGGATGGCGATCAGCGCGACAAATTGCGGTTTGACGACCGAAAAGATCGAGCGGGTCATTGGGGCCGTGCCTCCGGCTCGCTGGCGATCATTTCCATGATCGCACTGGTGGTGATCGCTTCGCCCGTCAGCTCCCCGGCTATGGCGCGGTCGCGCAGAACAAGGACGCGCGAGGAATAGGCGGTGATCTCGTCGAGTTCGGAGGAGATGACCAAAAGGCTCATGCCGTCGTCGCACAGCCGGTTGATCATCCTGATGATTTCGGCGTGTGCACCCACATCGATGCCGCGGGTGGGCTCGTCGAGGATGAGGAGTTTGGGATTGGTGGCCAGCCAGCGGGCCAGCACGACCTTTTGCTGGTTGCCGCCCGAAAGGAATTTGACCGGCTGTTCGGGGCCGGTGCAGCGGATATCGAGCGCCTTGATGTAGCGGTCGGCCAACTCGGCCTGTTCGGCGCGGCTCATGGGTTTCGTCCAGCCGCGATGGGCCTGGAGCGCCAGCATGATGTTTTCGCGCACCGTGAGATCGCCCACGATGCCGTCGAGCTTGCGATCCTCGGGCGCGAAGGCGAAATCGAGCGCGATGGCGTCGCGCGGTTCGTTGAGGCGGGCGGGCTTGCCGGCAACGGTCAATTGACCGGTGTCGGGCCGGTCGATGCCGAACAACAGGCGCGCCATTTCGGTGCGGCCCGAACCGAGCAGACCGGCAACGCCGACGATTTCGCCCTTGTGCAGATCGAGATCGAACGGGGCGGCCTTGCCCGAGAGGGAATAGTCCTTGAACGAGGCGTAGAGTTCGCCGGGCTTGCGGGTGACCCCGATGCGCATGGCGTCTTCGTGTTCGAGCGCTTCGCCCAGCATCATGGTGACGAGGTCCATGCGGGAAAGCCCTTCGATGGGGCGCGAGCCGACGCGGCGGCCATTGCGCAGCACGGTCACGCGGTCGGCGATTTCATAGACCTGATCGAGAAAGTGGGTGATGAACACAATCGCCATGCCCTGGGATTTGAGCTGCTGGACGATCTCGAACAGGATTTCGACCTCGTGCTGGTCAAGGCTGGCGGTGGGTTCGTCAAGGATCAGCACCTTGCCCGAAATATCGACGGCCCGGGCGATGGCGACGATCTGCTGGACGGCGACCGAAAAACTGTCGAGCTGGGCGCCGGGATCGATTTTCAGATCATAGCGCGCGAGAAGGGCGCGGGCGTCGCGCTGCATCTTTCTTGTGTCGACGAGACCCCATTTCATGGGCTGGCGGCCGATATAGAGATTGTCCGCGACGCTCATATTGGGGAGGAGATTGACCTCCTGATAGACGGTGCCGATGCCCATTTCCTGCGCGTGGCGGGTGTCGCGCGGATGGATGGGCTGGCCGTCGAGCGTGATGGTGCCCGCGTCATGGGTGTAGGCGCCGGTGAGGATCTTGATGAGGGTGGATTTGCCCGCGCCGTTCTCGCCGAGCAGGGCATGGACCTCTCCGGGGAACAATTCGATGCCCACATCGTCGAGGACCTTGTGGGAGAGAAAGGATTTCGCAATTCCCGAGGCGGCGAGGATGGGCTGTGGATCGGGCATAGAGTTTTGATTCCGTTCCGTTCTGCGGGCAGTATGCGCGGCCTGATGAAATCATCAGCGTTGAGCATACCGGGTCCCGGCTCAAGGCCGGGATGACAGGTTGGGGATGGGGCGCCGCCGCTGGGTACCAGCGGCTCGGCAGCCCCTCACCGGCCTGCCGGCCACCCTCTCCCCAGAGGGGCGAGGGCTAAGATTGCCGAAGTGCTTGCGATAAACACTCGCGTCCTGGATGCCGCAGCGGTACTCCCTCGCCCCTCTGGGGAGAGGGCTGGGGTGAGGGGGCCTTGCAGCGTCAGTAACATCGCCAACCTTCGTTCGATCGCAAAATGGGACGGCATTTGCCGCCCCATGATCTGATCGATCAATACCCCAGGTCGCGGCGGCGTTCGGCTTCGCCTTCGGGATCGTCCTCGGCGGTGTAGAGCCTGGATTCGGTGATGATGAACTTTTCGGGTTCGACACCATCGTTGAGATAGGCGGCAAGCGCCTCGAAGGCCGGGCCGGCCATGTTGGGGGTCAACTCCACGGTGGCGTTGGCTTCGCCGGCGGCAATGGCGGGGGAGATGTCGGGCACGGCATCGATGGAGACCACGAGAATGTCTTCGCCCGGATTGAGCCCGGCTTCCCTGATGGCCTGGATGGCGCCCACGGCCATGTCGTCATTGTGGGCGTAAAGGGCGCAGATGTCCTGGCCGCCGTTTTCGGCGCGCAAAAAGCCTTCCATCACCTGCTTGCCGAGCGCGCGGGTGAAATCGCCGGTCTGGGAGCGCACGATCTCGATATTGGCGTGATCGGCGATGGCCTCTTCAAAGCCCTGCTTGCGGTTAATGGCGGGAGACGACCCCACGGTGCCCTGGAGTTCGACGACGCGGCAGTCCTCGTCACCGACCGTTTCGACCAGCCACTCGCCCGCGACGCGGCCTTCAAGGACCTGATCGGACGCGACGGAGGTGAGATAGAGGTCTTCAGGCGCCTCGATGCCGCGATCGAGCAGCACAACGGGGATATCGGCGTCTTTGGCTTCGCTCAGAACCTCTTCCCAGCCGGTGGCGACCACGGGGGCGAGCAGGATGGCATCGACGCCCTGGGCGACGAAGGAGCGGATGGCGCGGATCTGGTTTTCCTGGCGCTGCTGGGCGTCCGAGAACTGCAGATTGACGCCCCACTCCTCGGCCTGCTGGCGGGTGACCGACGTTTCAGCGGCGCGCCAGCCCGATTCCGAACCGATCTGCGAGAAGCCGATGGTCATGCCCTCAAGGCCTTCCTGCGCCATGGCGGCGGACCCGAGAAGGGCGACAGTGCTCACGCCGAGCGCAAGCTGCTTGATGAAATTCATTGATTTTTCCTCCTGATGGCGCCGGTGAGAGCCTCCCTCTGACCGTGCCGCAGAAAGGAAGATTGCATATAGTATTACTATATGTAAAGCCCGAAAAGTTTGAGGCGGCAAAGGCCCGCTATGCCCGGAAAGACGGCGTGTTATCGGTTACATTCGGTGGAATATGGCTCGCGCAGAGGTGCAAAGGCCGGTCGTGGCCGCGCGGTAGAGCATCGAAATGGGTCAAATAGTATGACTAAAAGGCGAAAGGATTCCGGGGCAGGGCGGCCGGGCGGGCAAAATCGCCGCATTGTCCTTTGCCGATCCTGGTGTAAAAGCGCGGGGAACTGGACTTGATGGGAAAGCGAAGGCATGGGCCTTGCGCGCGACATCGGCGGAGAGATCGTAAAGGCGCTGGCCGTTCTGGCGCTGGTGTTTCTTGCGTTCGCGCACCAGCCCGTGTCTGTTGGGGCGGCCGATGACGGCTTTTCCTATTCGGTTGCCGATCTCTCGTTTTGCGGCGGCGCGCCCGATGACGACAGCGGCGGCCATTCGCCCTGTCATGCCTGCCGGGCCGGCATCGCAGACCTGCCGCCCGCCCCTTGCGAGATTGAGCCGGCTTATGTCGGCTTTGCCTCGGCTGGATTTGCGCTCACCGACGATCTGGTGGCCGAACAGCATCCGTTTTCGATCCACAAGTCGCGCGCGCCACCAGCACTGGCCTGATTGAAGCCGAATTTCTTTCAGACCAAACTTGTTTATGCTGGAGATCGCTCATGATCCGCATCGCTTCCCGCGCGGCGCTTGCCGCCGCATCCGTCCTTGCCATCGCCGCCCCGGCCCTGGCGCATATGACCTTTGAGATCGACCAATCGGCGCCGGGGGAGACCTTCCACGGAGTGCTCGTTTTGCCCCATGGCTGCGACGGCGCGCCGACCGATACGGTCCGCGTCACGCTGCCCGAGGGATTTGGCGACGTGAGCGCCGAGGCCAAGGAGGGCTGGACGCTCGAAACGCCGGGCGCCGATAGCGTGTTGAGACAGATCGTCTGGTCGGGCGGCTCGGTGCCCGATGACGGGCACGAGACTTTTGCCTTTACCGGGACCTTCGCCGAGGATCTGCCCGAAACCGATATCGTATTCGCCGTCGAGCAGATGTGCGGCGATGTCGCGCTGGGCTGGGAGCCGGCGGTGAGCCTTGGGGACGAGCCGGCCGATCATGGGCACCATGGCGGCGATGCCATCACCGTGGGCGATCTGGAGCTGACCGGCGCGTTCACGCGCGCCACGTTGCCTAACGCGCCGGTCGGCGGGGGCTATGTGACGATTACCAATACCGGCGAGGAGGCCGACAGGCTCGTGTCCGCGCAATCGTCGTTTTCGCCCGATGTGCAGATCCACGAAATGGCCGTGGTCGATGACGTGATGCAGATGCGGCAACTGCCCGAGGGGCTGGAAATTCCGGCCGGTGAAACGGTGACGCTGGCGCCGGGCGGGCTGCACATGATGTTCATGAATATTTCCGCCCCGTTCGTCCAAGGCGAGACCGTGTCGGTGACGCTGGTGTTCGAAAAGGCCGGTCCGGTCGAGATCGAACTGGCGGTGCAGGCGTTCGGGGCATCGGGGATGGACACATCCGGGCATAAGGGGCACTGAGCCATGGCCAATTCCATGCTTTATACGGTGCGTATCGTGCTCTGGACCCTGGTTGTCGTCGCGGCAGCGGGTGCTGGGGTGCTCTGGTATTCGACGCAGGTGCGGCCCGACCCCTCCGGGCAACTGGCCGCCGCGCCGCAAGGGCAATATGGGGCCGGTGACTACCGGCTTGTCGACCACACGGGCGCGCCCGTGGACCAGACAGCGTTTACCGGCAAGCCTTCGATGGTGTTTTTCGGGTTCACCCATTGCCCCGATGTGTGCCCGACCACGCTGGGCGACATGCAGCACTGGTATGCCGAACTGGGCGATGATGCGGACGGGGTGAACGCCTTTTTCGTTTCCGTCGATCCCGAACGCGACACGCCTGCGGTGCTGGGCGAATATGTGGGTTGGGTCTCCGAGCGGATCACCGGGATCACCGGCGAACCGGCAGAGATCGGCAAGATGGTCGATGCCTGGGGCGTGTTCGCCGAAAAAGAGCCGCTCGAAGGCGGTGGCTACAACGTCAACCATACAGCTTCAGTGTTTCTGATCGACGGCGCGGGGCAATTGTTTGGCACCATTGCCTATGGAGAAGGCGCCGAGACGGCGGTGGGCAAGCTGCGACGATTGGTGAGCGAGGGGTAGTCTGAATAAGGCCCCGTCCTGCGCTGCAGGGCGGGGTTTTTCGATCTGCTAGAGCATTTCCGCTGTTCGCTTGCGCGGCCCTTCGGGTCTTCGAATCGCGAAAATCCTCTAAGTTGTTGTTTCGTCGCGCGTCCGAACCGCAAAACCGTTTCCACTTTTGCTGGACGCGCTCTATACGGGATCGGTTCGGGTCAGAAAAGAGGCCCGGCGGTGGCCCAGTTGCGCGCGCAAGGCGAAAAACACGGCGGATGCGCCCAGGCAATAGGCTGAAAAGAACGGGGCCTGCTGGCCGATTGAAACGCCTGCATCGACGAAAAAGCCAACGATGCCCGGACCTACGGCGGACGACAAAACCATTGCCGATGTGGCGATGGCCCGAACGGCCCCCAGATGGCGCGTGCCGTAGAGTTCGGCCCACATGGCGTTCATCACCGTTCCGTTGGCGCCATTGGTGAACCCCGAGAGCAGGAAGAACGCCGGGATGGCCCAGAACGCAGATGTGGTGGCGATGACCATATAGGCCAGGCTGGCCGGGACCAGCAGCAGCGGCAGTAGCCGGTAGGCGCCGAACCTGTCGACCAGCCAGCCTCCGGCAATCGAGGATATCACCGAGGCGACCGACATGACCGGAAAGAACGCGGCGAAGGTCAAAAGGCCCCAGCCCTTTTCGGCAACCAGCACCGATTGGTGAAAAAAGATCGCAGTGGAAATCGCAGGCATCGCCAAAAGCCCGATCAACACCGGCCAGAACAGCGGATCGGACAGAACCGCGCGTCGCGTCCACTGTTCGCCGGTTGCATGGGCCTCGCCGGGATCGGGGTTTTCCTCTCCGGCGGCTCGGGCCCGCTTTCCGTCCGGCGGATTGGAAAACGCATAGGCGATGGCGGGCGCCAGAACCAGGATCAGCACCGCGGCGGCGACCAGCCAGACATTGCGCCAACCGATGGCCGCGATGCCGAACGCCACGGCGACCGGCAGCACCGCTTCGCCCGTATTCAAGCCCAACTGCGCAATGGCCAGGGCACGGCCGCGAAATCTGTTGAACCAGCGGCCCAGGGCCGTTGCAGCGCTGTGGGTAAGCATGCCCTGTCCGAAGAACCGCAGGCCGAACAACGCGATACCGAGAACGGCGAAATTGGGGGCAATGCTGATCAGAACGCACATCAACGCAACCCCGAGGGCCGAGCCGGCGCCCAGCCAGGATGCAGGAAGCCTGTCGGCCAGCCCACCGGCCCAGACCAGAAGGACGGCCGAGCACAGCGTCGCGACGGTGTAGATCAGCCCATACTGGCCGGAGCTGAGCGCAAATTCAGCGCGGATGGCCGCGCCGAACAGGGCGATGAACACGGTTTGCCCGGCCAGCGACGAGAACATCGACAGATAGCCTCCACCGATCCAGCGCCGCTGGCGTCCCGTCAGTTCGCGCAAGGGTGGAGAAGGTGACGTCAGAGACATTGCTGGCCTGTTGTATCGGGACAGTCTGTGGGCGGGGAGAAACGTGCCCAGGGCGGGTGACGCGGCCGGTTTGGAGCAGATCGCAGTCTCGGTCAAGATGGCCGCTTGTAGCGGACGAGGTTTTCGCTTTCCGCGCGGAAAGCGGCAAGGTTTGGGGATGCGATCGCCGAAATGACGTCGAAACGACCGTGGAGCGGGACTACGCCAGGGCCTCAAGGACCGCCCTGGCGGTCTCGTCGGGATATTCTTCATAAAATGACAGCTTGCCTTGCGGCAGGACCGTGGCGCTCACGCCGGGCAATTGGGCGAGGGCCGCCATTTCGGCTTTGGACTTGCGCGGGGTGCGCTCGCCATGGATCAGGGCGATGGTTTCGGGCACGCGGCCTGCGGCGGCGAGCCAGCTTTCCCGGCTCTCGAAGGGGTCGAGTTCGCCGGCCACGAAGCGGAACGAGCCGTACCGGGCGCCGGGCGCCTCAGTGACCTTGCGTTTTTCCGCCATCCGCCCGGGCGTGACCCAGGCCGGGTCGGAATAGACATGGCCGCGCGTCATCATGCCGATGACCGGGCCATTGACGTTGAGCCGATAGAACGCCGCGCCGGCGACGGGTATATCGACACCCCGCGCCAGCCATCCAAACGCCCCCATATGCTTGCCCATCATGGTGGGCAAGGGCCCGCGCCAGGTCGGGGCCAGAAGGCACAGACGCCCGGTGCTCGCGGGATTTTCGGCGGCCTGCGCGATTGCGTATCCGGCGGCATGGCCCGCCGCGACGGTCGCGAAAGGATGGGCGATTTCCGAGAGGACGAAGCGGAGGAAATCGCGATAGAGCGCCGGACGCCAGTCCAGCTTGGGGCGGGGCAGATCGCCAAAGCCGGGCCAGTCGATGGAAAGCGTCTCGTAGCGGGCGGCGAGCCGTTCCTGCAGCGGACGCATTTCGTGCCGGGTCGAGATCGAACTGAGCGCGGGGAGCAAAAGGAGTTGCGGTCCCGAGCCGGCCCGCGTCAGCCCGATTGTGACGGGCTTTCCGTCTGCCACCCATTCGATCCGGTCTTCGGTCCATTCCATGGCTTCACCATTGCGCGGATTTATAATATAGTCCCCTATACTATATTGAAACCGGGTTTGCCATCGCCATGTCCCATACAATCCGCGACAAAGAGAAATTGACGGCAAGGGTGCGCCGCCTCAAGGGCCAGATCGAGGGAATCGAGCGCGCGCTGGAAGCCGAAAAGCCCTGTGCCGAGATTTTGCGCCAGCTCGCTTCGGCCCGCGGCGCGATGAGCGGGCTGACCGCCGAGGTGATGGAGGATCATCTGCGCGAGCACGTTCTGGAGGCGCAAACCGACGCCCTGCGCAATACCGGCGGCCAGGAACTGATCGAAATCATCCGAACCTACATGAAATAGGCCGGTCCGCCGGCGGGAGTTTGCCCATGTCTGCAATCGATGTCTCGGCCCACACCCATGGGCACAATTTTCTCGGCAGCGACCATCGGCGCAACGAGGGGCGGGTCTGGCTGGTCATAGGTCTGACCGCCGCGATGATGGTGGCCGAAATCGCCGCCGGGGCCATTTATGGCTCCATGGCGCTGATTGCCGATGGCTGGCACATGTCCACCCATGCCGGGGCGATGCTGATCACGGCGCTGACCTATCTCTATGCCCGCCGCCACGCCGCCGATCCGCGTTTCACCTTCGGAACCGGCAAGCTGGGCGATCTGGGGGCGTTCGCCAGCGCCGTCGTACTGGCGCTGGTCGCGCTGCTGATCGGCTGGGAAAGCCTGACGCGGCTGGCCAACCCCGTCGTGATCAGCTTCGAGCAGGCCATCGCCGTGGCCAGTCTTGGTCTGGCGGTCAACCTGCTCTGTGCGTGGCTGCTCAGGGACGATCATTCCCACCATCACGGGCATGGACATTCTCATGGCCACCATCACCACGACCATGGCGCACACGGCCACGCCCACCACGATCACGGCCATCATCACCACGCGCGCGACAACAATCTTCGCGCCGCCTATCTGCACGTGCTTGCCGATGCGCTGACCTCGATCCTGGCCATCGTGGCGCTGCTGGTGGGGCGCAGCTATGGCTGGAACTGGGCCGATCCGGCAATGGGTGTCGTGGGGGCGCTGGTCATTGCCCGCTGGTCCTGGACCCTGATCCGCGATTCCGGCGGTGTGCTGCTCGATCGCACGCCCGAGAGCGATGATCTGCCGGCGGAAATCCGCGCAACGCTCGAAACCGAGACCGACCGGATCGCCGATCTGCATGTCTGGCAGGTCGGGCCGGGCCATCACGCCGCCATCGTCTCGCTGGTGTCGAGCGACCCACGGCAACCCTCGGCCTATAAATCACGCCTCGCCAAAATCGGCAGGCTCTCGCATGTCACCGTCGAGGTGGAGGGCGTGAAGGCTCCCGCCTGAACCCGGCTCAGGCCGGGGCGAGGAACATCGAATAGGCCGGGTTTTCGCTTTCGTCCCAATGGGCATAGCCCAGCGTATCGAGATAGGCCTCGAAGGCGTCCCGCTCGTCGGGCGGAACCTGCACACCGGTGAGGACGCGGCCGTAATCGGAACCGTGATTGCGGTAGTGGAACAGGGAGATGTTCCAGTCGGGCGCCAGGCCCTCGAGAAAGCGCAGCAGGGCGCCGGGGCGTTCGGGAAATTCGAAGCGGTAGAGCAATTCGTTTTCCAACCCCTCGACGCGGCCGCCGACCATGTAGCGGATATGGAGCTTGGCGACCTCGTTGTCGCTCAGATCGAGCACCTTGTGGCCGTGATCGCGCAGCATGGCGATGATTTCGGCCTTTTCGGCCTCGCCGCGCTTCAATCCGATACCAACGAAGATGTTTGCCGAGCTTCCCAGCGCGATGCGGTAGTTGAATTCGGTGATGGCACGGGCGCCCATCAGACGAATGAAGGCGCGATAGGCGCCGGGCTTTTCGGGGATTGTGACGGCCAGCACCGCCTCGGCGCGCTCGCCCAGTTCGGCGCGTTCGGCGACGTGGCGCAGCCTGTCGAAATTGATGTTGGCGCCCGAGCAGATGGCGATGGCCGCGCCGCGTGCATCAAGGGTCGGGGCGTGCTTGCGCAGGCCGGCCAGGGACACCGCACCCGCCGGTTCGGCGATGGCGCGGGTGTGCTCGAACACGTCCTTGATGGCTGCACAGATCTCGTCGGTCGAGACGGTGACGATGTCGTCGAGCGTATCCTTGAGAATGTCGAAAGTGTGCGCGCCCGCCTGTTTGACGGCGACGCCATCGGCAAAGATACCCACTTCGTTGAGCGGTACGGGGCGCCCGGCGGCCAGCGCGGCCTTCATCGAGGCGGCGTCTTCGGGCTCGACCCCGATCAGCTTGATGTCGGGGCGCAGGAATTTGGCATAGGCGGCGACCCCGGCGGCAAGGCCGCCGCCGCCGATGGGCAGGTAGATCGCGGCGATCGGGCCGCCATGCTGGCGCAGGATTTCGACCCCGATCGTGCCCTGACCGGCGATGACCTGCGGATCGTCATAGGGATGGACGAAGGTGAGGTTTTCTTTTTCGCAAAGGGCCAGCGCGTGGATGCGGGCATCGTCGAAACTGTCGCCCTTTATCACCACTTCGCCGCCCAGGCGCTTGACCGCCTCGACCTTGATCGAGGGGGTGGTGGTGGGCATGACGATGACCGCGCGCGTGCCCATGCGGGTGGCGCAATAGGCGAGCCCTTGCGCGTGATTGCCGGCCGAGGCGCAGATGACGCCCTTTTGGCGCTCTGCCTCGGTGAGCGCGGCGAGCTTGTTGTAGGCGCCGCGCAGCTTGAAGGAAAACACCGGCTGGAGGTCTTCGCGCTTGAGAAAGACCGGGCGGGAGAGCTTGTCGGACAGCGGGCCCATCTTTTCGAGCGGGGTTTCGACAGCCACGTCATAAACCGAGGAGGAGAGGATGGAGCGGATGATTTCGTGCATGAATATGGCCTTCGGTCGCGTCTTGTCCCCGACATAGCGCCGATGGGCGTGTGTGTCACTTGGGTGTCGCGACGCATCGGCACACTGGCTGCTGCTGTCAACCATGGTTGACACAGTCGAAGGTGATAACTACAGTTAACGCATGATCGCACTGATAAAGAGTGCCGTTTTTGACAATTGGCTGCGTGATCTGCGCGACAGGCGGGCCATGGCGCGCATTCTGGCGCGGCTGGATCGGTTTGCGAATGGTAATCCCGGTGACGTCAAAGCCGTCGGCGGCGGGATTTCCGAAATGCGGATCGATTATGGACCGGGTTACAGGGTTTACTACATGCAGCGGGGCCCGGTCGTCATCATTCTGCTTTCGGGAGGCGATAAGTCCTCGCAGAAGGCCGATATCGCCCGCGCCAGGGAAATCGCCGCACAGTGGAAGGACTAAAATGACGAGCAAGGAAACGTTCAGCCGCTATGATAGCGCCGACTATCTCAAGAGCGAGCAAGACATCGTCGCTTATCTCGAAGCGGTGATCGAAGAAGGCGGCGACGATCCCGTCTATATCGCGCAAGCGCTTGGGGTGGTCGCCCGCGCCCATAACATGAGCCAGTTGGCACGCGATACCGGAATGAGCCGCGAAGGGCTTTACAAGGCGCTTTCCGAGGACGGAAATCCAAGCTTTGCGACGATTGTAAAGGTCGCCCATGCATTGGGGCTGCGTTTGGGATTCAAGCCCGCCGCATGAGACTCGCGGTTTTTTTCCTTGCTTCGGCTTTGCTGCTCACGTCAGGCCCTGCATCGGGGCAGGAGGCGGGCGTGGACCTGTCCGTCGTGACCGTACGTGATAGCGCGGGCGAGACGACGGCGCTGGGCGATCTGGTGGACGGCCCGACCATCATCCATTTCTGGGCGACCTGGTGCGCGCCGTGCCTTGAGGAATTGCCGCAGCTCGATGCGTTTGCAAAGCGGCTGGAGCCGGGGGAACTGGTTGTGGTTTCGGTCGATACCGCCGGGTATGAGCGGATTGCCGATTATCTCGGCGATCTGGACGTCGGGCTGGAGAGCTACCAGCAGATCGAGGGCAATGTCGGGAGCGTGTTCGGGATATTGGGCTATCCGAGCACGTTTGTGCTCGATGGCGGTGGAGAGATCGTGTTTCGGCGGCAGGGGGCGGTCCAGTGGCCGGACGCGGATATCGCCGCCGAAATGATGGCGTTGATCGCGCTCTAAAAGCGCTTCCAGGACAAGGTTTAAGACTTGCCGCCCGAATTGTGCTGGCGGTCTTCCTGGTTCATGCCGCGGCGGCTGACGGCGTATTCGCTGTCGCGGGCGTCCTTGTCGCGCGGGGCGCGGCTGTGGGACTGTTCGGGGTGGCGGTCGACCTCGCCGGGTTTGGGCACGTCGGACTTATGCTCGAGATTTCTTTCGAACTGCTCGTGGGTTTTCTTGCCTTGCATGGCGCGAACTCCTTTGGTGAGGTTCGGTATGCAAGGGAAAACGGCCAGCCGCCGTTTCGTTGCGGGCGGCCAGCCTGGGTTAACCGGGGGGCGGCGTACACTCAGTGATTATGCCCGGCGTGGCTGTGCTGGGTGGCGGTGGGGGATTCGATTTCGACCTCGAGGTCGAGATGGAAGGTTTCAAATTCCAGTTCGAGATCGAAATGCTCGCCCTCGGCGAGCGGGGCTGAAAGGTCCGAAAGCGCGATGGCGAGGCCGTTGGGGGCAAAGACCATATCGGCGCCGGCCGGGATGGGCAGGGCGGGGATGGCGGTGAAGGTCAGTTCGCCGCCGGTGTTTTCGAGCCCGACGATTTCGGCTGTGGCGGCGATTTCGGTTTCGGCGCCGATCAGCGTCACGAGGGCGTCCGAGCCGTTTTCGATATCGACATAGACCAGAGCGCCCGAGGCGTCGGTGGCGTTGGCCCAGGCGTGGATGGCGCGGACGCCATTGGCTTGGGCGACGTGTTCGTCGTGGTCCTCGTGCTCGTGCTCTTCGTGATGCTCGTCGGAATGGTCGTCCTGCGCAAAGGCCGGGCTTGCGATGAGGGCGAGGGAAAAGAGGGCGGCGCGGATCATGATCGTGCTCCAGTGCAAATGTTATATCTTAACTGCGCAGATCGGTAACGACGGGACGTGACAAAGCGATGAAGGCGGGGAGCAGCGCGAGGATGACGGTAAGGCTGACGAAGGCGGCAACGAGGTGAAACTCGGGCCAGCCGAGCGTGGCGTTGACGAGGATGTCGGTGCGCTCGGTGACGATCCGCGAGATGATCGCCGAGGCGGCGTAACCCACGGCGATGCCACCGATGGCGCCGAGGACGATCAGCGTGGCGGCATAGGACCAGACCACCGAAAAGACGAACCGGGCCGGAGCGCCCAGCGCGCGCAAAAGGGCGAGGCGGCGGGCAAAGAGGCGCGTGAGAATGACGAGCCCGGTCAGAACGCCCGCCGTGACGAGGATTTGCGTCACGACCGCCATGACGCTCATGATCTGGCGCACATCGCCCATAAGGCTGTGAAGGCTGACAAGGACCGAGCCGGGGAAGAACGCCATGGTTTCGGCGGTGGTGAACTGGGCGCGCAGGGCGTAATTGGCGTAAAGCTGTTCGGCGGAAACCAGAATGGCTGGGGTGCCGGGGAAATAGGCCGGATCGAAGGGCGGACCGAGTTGATCGGCGCTTTCGGGCGCGTGGCCATTGGCAAGGCCGTGGATTTCCCACACCGCTTCGACCGGCACGATGATGGCGCGATCCCACGGGCTGCCGGTGGGCGCCATGCGGCCCGATACGGTGTATTCGAAATGGGCGTGTGCGTCGTCCTCGGCGGCATCGCCGACGCCGTGGGCGGGGGAGAATCTATCGCCGATGGCAAGATCGACGCGCGAGCCGATGACCGCATCGGTGTGGGCGGCAAACATTTCGCCCTCGGCCAGCATATCGGACATGTGGGTGACGAACTGGGCCGTCGAGCCGACAATGGGGAACCCATTGTAGCTATCGCCATAGGCGATGGGGGCGGCGAGCGAGACGTCGGGGGCGGTGGCGACGGTATCGTAGATGTCGCCCGAGAGCAGGGGGACGTCGGAGGGCTGGAGATAGACAGCCGCGAACAGCATGGTGATTTCGCTGCCGGGCGCTGAAATGACCAGATCGAACGGATCGGCGGCGCGGGCGGTGCCCTGGCGCAAACCGCGCTCCTGGGCGATCAGGCCCACTCCGATGCCGACGGAAACGGCGATCAGGGTAACAAACAGCACATTGGTCCAGCGGAAGCGCCAGAGCATGGCGCGAACCAGCGCCAAGGGGCGGAAACCGAAAAGGACAAGAGCGCCGACGACGATGGCGGGGAGGAGCAGGACGATGAGGACGGTCGTGTCCTGCCAGACGACCGGCATCCACTCGATGGCGCGGAACAGCGGGGCGAGGGGGTTCATGAGACAAGCCCGTCGGAGACGATGCGGCCATCGACGATCTCGATCACCCGGTCCATGCGCGAATGGACGGCAGGATCGTGGCTGACCGCAATCAGGGTCTTGCCCTCGTCGCGGGCGAGGGTGACCAGATCGTCTATCAGTGCGTCGGCGGTCTTGCGGTCGAGACTGGCGGTGGGTTCGTCGGCGAGGATGATTTCGGGATTGGCGGCAAGGGCGCGGGCGATAGCGACGCGCTGGCGCTCGCCGCCCGAAAAGCTCTCGACGGTGCGCGCGCCATGAGTGATGCCCAGGCGGGCAAGGACGGCTTGGGCCGTATCGGCAATGCCCGACTGGCGGGCGCGGGATGTATAGGCGCCGGGCAGCGCGGCGTTGGCGGCGGCGGAAAGTTCCTCAAACAGCAGGAAGTCCTGGAACACCATGCCGACGTGATGGCGGCGGAATTTGGCACGCGCTTCGGCCGAAAGGGGCAAAAGCCCGGTCGCGCCCCAACTGACCGTGCCCGTGGCATTTTCGGCGAGCCCGGCAAGAGCGAAAAGGAATGTCGATTTGCCCGCGCCCGACGGGCCGCGCACGCCAAGGCAGGTGCCCAGCGTAAGCGCGAAATCGGGAACCGTGAGCAGGGCGCGGCCCGAAGGGGCGGTGACCGCGAGGTCAGTGATGGTAAGGCCGAGGCTCATGGGGACGCTGGGTGTGTTGCGAGGCTTCATGATGGATTCCGGGCATGAAGCCCGGAATGACGAGGGGCGGTAAGGTTCGAATCGAACTCGCCTTCAGAGAGCGGCGGCACTGAATGCGGGTCAGGCGCGCTCCTGCACGGCATCGACAAGGCGGACGCGGGAAACGAAGCCCAGTTCGGGATCGGTGTAGGTGCCCAGGTCCAGCGTGCCGCGGGTGATGATCTTGACGTTGAAGGGGATGGTATCGACCACGCGCTGGGCATAGACGGCAAGGATGTCATTGGGCCATTCGGCTTCCGACGAGCAGAACGGGCAGACCGCCATGGGGATATTGGTCAGAACGTAGAAATTGGAATCCGCCTTGAGCGGGGGCGCCATGAAACCCTCGATGGCCACGCGCACGCCCTCGTTCTGTCGCGCGAACGGGGTAAAACTCATGTCTTTTTCGTAGAGCTCGCGCAGGCGCACCTGCGGTTCGGCGGCCACGGCACGGGTGACGATGAAGGGGGCGGCGAGAACGGCGCCAGAGGCGGTGGCGAAAAATCCGCGTCTGTTCATGGGAAATCTCCTTTGCCTGATGCTGAAATATTAGCAGGCAGCGGGCCGTGTTGTGTGACAGTGATATGAAAAGAGGGCCGGCGGACCGGCCCTCTCGCAAAGCTGTGATGCGCGCGCTTACTCGGCGGCGCCGAACACTGCATGGTTCATGACGTGGAAGATCATTTCCTGATCCATGGTGCCGCCGAACAGATGCGACCAGGGACCGTTGGCCCACAGGCCGACATCGACGCCCGAGTGGGTTTCCGAGCCCATCGGGATCAGGGCCTGCTGCAGGTAGTCGGGGTCCTGAGCTTCTTCCTGGGTCAGGTCGGGGCGCTCACCCGAATAGGTGCCGTCTTCCTGTTCGATCAGGACCGAACCGGCGCCGTTGGTGTAGGACACGACGGTATAGGGCTTGCCATCGGCAGCGGTAACCGGCTCACCGGAGTGTTCGACCTGGCCGGCGGCCACGCCCATGCAAAGGCCGGTGATCGGCGTGCCACGACCGCAATAGCCGTTGAACGACATGACGTGCTCGTGGTCGGCGGTGACGATGATGAGCGTGTTCTCGAGATCGACCATTTCCTGGGCCGCGGCAACGGCCTCGGCAAGGGCGACGCCGTCGGTGAAGGCGCGATGCGCGTTGCCGCCATGGCTGGCGTGATCGACGCGGCCGGCTTCAACCATCAGGTAGAAACCGTCTTCATCGCCCTGCAGGGATTCGATGGCAGCAGTGGTCATGTCGGCGAGGGAGGGTTCGCCTTCGGGGCGGTCGTGCTCGTAATTCATGTCCGAATTGGTGAACAGGCCGAGGACCGGGGCGGAGAGATCGGCGGCAGCGAGGTCTTCGGAATTGTAAACCACCTGGGCGCCGATTTCGGCGGCGCGGTCAATCAGGTTCACATCGTCCGGGCGGTTGCCGGTACCGACTTCGAGCTCGGTGCCTTCGGGCGCAAACGAGCGCGCGCCGCCGCCAAGGGCGATGTCGATCACGCCGGCTTCCATCTGATCGATGAGCTGGGTGGCGATATCGGTGCAACCTTCGGGAGCATTGTTTTCCCAGTTGCGGTTGGCCGTCTTGGCATAGACCGCAGCGCCGGTGGCGTGCGTGATGCGGGCGGTCGAAACGACACCCACCGACTTGCCGGCTTCCGAAACGAGTTCGGAGAACAGGGTCAGGGGGGCTTCGGTCGAACAATCGTTATGGACGACGGTATCGGCCATGTTGATGGTGTTGAAGACCTGCTTGACGCCGGTGTTCATGGCGCCCGCCGTGGGGGCGGAGTCCGGGGTCTGGGCGTTGATGTTGTAGGTCTTGATGATCGCCGAATGCGGATAGAGGTCGTAGGGCAGATTGTGCTCTTCGCCCAAAAGGCCCATTTCCTGGCCCTGGAAGACGCGAATGCCGTAATTGGTGCCGATGCCCATGCCGTCGGCGACGAACAGGATGACGTTCATGGCCTGGTTGGTGTTGGGCTGGGCGGCGACGCGCTCGGCGAGCAGATCCTGGCCGGCGGTGAAATAATCGCTCTGTGCCTGGACGACGTCCTGGCCGAGAGCTGTGGATGCGCAAAGCGCGATGGAAAGGGTAGACACTAGCGTCCGACGAAACATGGTTGCCTCCATGGGGTTTCGATCGGGGCGGACGCTATTTGTGTTGTGTGACGGTCAGGTCACCTGCAGATGACGGTTCGGTGACGGTGGAAAAGTTCCCCGTGCCGGCGGTTATTTTCCGGCCGCCTGGTCGCGGCGCAACTGGGCGACCTCGGCGCGCAGGGCGCGGACCTCGGAGAGCACAAGCTCGGTTTCGCTGCGCAATTGCTGGCGCTGGGTGGTCGCTTCGGAATCGTGCTCTTCCTGCATGGCCGAAACGATGACACCGATGAAAAGGTTGAGCACAGTGAAGGCCGTGGCGCCGATGAAGGGCACAAAGAAGATCCAGGCGGTGGGGTGAACCTCCATGACCGGCCGCACGATGCCCATCGACCAGCTTTCCAGCGTCATCACCTGAAACAGGGTATAGAACGAGGCCGGAACCGAGCCAAACCATTGGGGGAAGGTGGCGCCGTAAAGCTTGGTCGCCATGACGGCAAAGACATAGAACACCAGCATGAGCAGGACGAAGATCGAGGCGATGCCGGGCAGCGAGGCGACCAGCCCGCCGATGACCTTGCGCAGCGAGGGAACCACCGAAATCAGCCGCAACACCCGAAGGATGCGCAGGGCGCGCAGCACAGTGAACGGACCCGAGGCGGGGATGAGCGCGATGGCGACGATGGCAAAATCGAAGATCGACCACGGATCGCGGAAGAATTTGAGCCCGTGCGCGTAGAGCCGCAACACGATTTCGACGACGAACAGCGCAAGGATTATCGAATCGAGCGTCATGAGCGCCGGGCCGATGGCGGCCATCACCTCAGGGGAGGTTTCCAGCCCCAGGGTGATGGCGTTGATGACGATCACCGCGATGATGAACTGCTCCCAGCGGCGGGAGGAGAGCAGAAGGGCAAGCTGGCCGCGCATCTTGGGCAAACGATCCTGAAGTGATTTCGGCGCGGCAAGCCAAATCGGATTTGGGGGAGGCGGTCAAGGGGTGATGGTGGCGCAGCAGGCGGACGCCTGGGCTGAATCGACATTTGCGTGGGGAGGCCCCAGCCTTGCCAGATCCACCACCTTGTCACCCCGGCCTTGAGCCGGGGCCGAGTACACTCAGCGTCGGAGATAGAACCGTCGTCGCTGCGGTTACCGGATCCCGGGTCAAGCCCGGGATGGCGTTGGGGAAAGGACCGGTTTTTGCCGCTTTTTTCCCGCCCGGCGACGGCGCATTTTTGAGGGCCGAGCAAGCGCCGATTCAGCATCATCCGTGATGTGCCCGTGAATCGTCGGGCGCTTCGGCGCGGTCCGTGAGGGTATAGTCGCGCACCACATGGGCGACGCGGAGGCGGTAGGCGGTGAAGACGCCGGCGCGGCCTTCGGATTGTCCGGCGCGATGGGCGGGACTGATGCGCCAGCGGCGGACGGCGTCCTCGTCGGTGAAGAAAGAGAGCGAGAGGATTTTGTCGGGGTCCGAAAGGCTCTGGAAGCGTTCGACCGAGATAAAGCCTTCGATCTGTTTGAGGCGTTCCAGCAGGTCGGCGGCGATGTCGAGATAGCGCTGGCGCTCCGCGGTGGCGGGGATCACCTCGAAAATGACGGCGATCATGGGAGGGTGACCTGTTTGAGGAAGGTACGATCCTCGCGCAGCAGGAATTTTTCGGCTTGCGCGAAGGCATAGTTTTCGCGGCCCAGCGGATCGGCGGCCAGCCGGGCGCGGTAGGCTTCGTAGGCGGCAAGGCTTTCGATATTGTAGATGCCGTAGGCGAGAGTGGTCGAGCCTTCATGGGGCGCGTAATAGCCGACAAGATCGGCGCCGCAGCGCGGGATGGCCTCGGCCCAATTGCGGGCGTAGCGGATGAAGGCGTCCTTTTTTGTCGGATCGATGTGGTAGCGGATGACGCAGGTGAACATGGCGGGTCCTTTCGGTTGGCGGCATGGTACAGATTGCATGGCGCAGATGGTTCGATTATGATCGAACCATGAAAGACGGACCCGACATCGCCTATATCGCCAGCCTGATCGGAGACCCGGTGCGGGCCAACATGTTGACCGCGCTGATGGCCGGCAAGGCTTTGACGGCGAGCGAACTTGCCCATGAAGCGGGCATAACGCTGCAAACGGCAAGCTCGCATCTGGGCAAGCTCGAACAGGGCGGGCTGCTGATCCCGCGCAAGCAGGGGCGGCACAAATATTTCTCCCTGACATCGGGTGAGGTGGCGGCGACACTCGAAGCGCTGATGGGGCTGGCCGCGAGCGCGGGGCACCTGCGCACAAGGCCCGGCCCCAAGGACGCGGCGCTGCGCGAGGCGCGGGTCTGCTACAACCATCTGGCCGGCGAGATGGGCACGCGGCTGTTCGACGCAATGGTGGGGCGCGGGCTGCTGGTTACCGAAGGCGAGGATGTGGAATTGAGCGCGGCGGGAGCGGCGTTCGTCAAGGATTTCGGCATCGATCTGGACGCGCTGACCGCGAGGCGGGCGCCGGTCTGCAAGCAGTGCCTCGACTGGAGCGAGCGGCGCTCGCATCTGGCGGGGAGCCTCGGGCGGGCGTTGCTCGACAGGTTCGAGGCGCTGGGCTGGGCAAAACGGGACGGGAAAAGCCGGGTGGTGACGTTCGGCCCCAAGGGCCGGGACGAGTTCTCGCGGCTGTTGGCGGGTTAGGCTCGGTCGACATTCGCGCCGCCCGGCCTTGCCAGACCCACCATGGTCACCCCGGGCTCGGGCCCGGGATGACCAAGCTGGGAGGGCTGGCCCTTGTCATCCTAATTGCCCGTGGCGCCCTCGACGGCCTCGCCGGTTTCGGGCAGGGCCCAGGCGATGACGGCGTCGGACACCGGCGTTTCCATGAAGTGATGGCCGCCCGGCGCGATGACCAGGAATTGGCGGCCCGCGACGTCATAGACGATGGGCGTGGTCTGCCCGCCGCCGGGCAGGGTGTCCTGCCAGACGGTTTCGCCGGTTTCGATATCGATGGCCCGGATCAGATCGTCGGTGGTGGCGGCGATAAAGATCAGACCGCCGGCGGTGACGACCGGGCCGCCATTGTTGGGCGTACCGATATCGATGGGCAGCATCGAAGGAATGCCCCAGGGACCGTTCTTGCGGGCGCTGCCGAAGGGCTGGTCCCAAAGGGTCTCACCCGTCTCCAGATCGATGGCCCGGATACCGCCATAGGGCGGTTCGCTGCACAAAAGGCCGGTCCACTGGCGCCAGCCGGCATTGACCGCGATGGCGTAGGGCGAACCGAGCTGCGGTCCCGGACCTTCCGCGCCGCGCTCCCATTCGGGCTCGAAAATGGCGCGGGCGCCCATCTCATCGGCCTCTTCACGCGGGATCAGGCGGTTGTGGTTGGGCATGTTGTTGTAATTGGCGATCATGATGCCGCGCTCCTCGTCGACGGCAAGCGATCCCCAATCCTGCCCGCCATTATAGCCCGGATACTGGATCCAGCGCTGGTCGGAGGTGGGCGGGGTGTACATGCCCTCGTAATGGGCCTGGCGGAACTGGATGCGGCACCAGAGCTGGTCGAGCGGGGTCATGCCCCACATGTCGCGTTCCTCGAGGGGCTCGAACGCCAGCGTGTGATAGGTCGAAAAGGGCTGAGTGGGCGAAAGGTAGTCGGGTTCGACCCCGCCCTGTGGCACTTCGCGCTCTTCGGGCGCAAACAGCGGCTCGCCGGTCGCCCGGTCGAGGATATAGATATCGCCTTGCTTGGACGAGACGATGATGGCGGGAACGGTGTCCTCACCACTGGGAAAATCGACAAGCGCGGGCTGGGAGCCAAGATCGTAGTCCCAGACGTCGTTATAGACGGTCTGGAAGTGCCAGACGTCATCGCCTGTGGTCACATCGACCGCGACGATCGAGGTGGCGTATTCGTTTTCCAGTTCCGAGCGGTTCGAGCCGTAATAATCGACGGCCGAATTGCCCAGGGGCAGATAGACCAGCCCCAGTTCCTCATCGGCCGCCGCGATGGTCCACATGTTGGGCGTGCCGCGCGAATAGGTTTCCCCTTCGGCGGGCGCGGTGCGGCTGTCGGGATTTTCCAGATCCCAGGCCCAGGCGAGTTCGCCCGTCACCGCATCATAGCCGCGCACGACGCCCGAGGGCGCGTCCTCGGCCTGGCCGTCATTGACCTGGGCGCCCATCACCGCGATGCCGCGCACGATCGTCGGCGGTGAAGTGACCGAATACCAGCCCGGAACGGTGTCTCCGATCCCTTCCTCGAGATAGACCTCGCCCGCCATCCCGAAATCGGGGCAGGGCTGGCCGGTGCGCGCATCGACGGCGAGCAGCCTTGCGTCGAGCGTGCCCCACAGGATGCGCGTGGCGCACATTGTGTCGGGCTCGGCGTCGGGCACCTCGAAATAGGCGCCGCCGCGACAGGTGGCGCCATAGGGAATGGCGTCGGTGGAGACGTCCGGATCGTAGCGCCATTCCTCGAGCCCGGTTGCCGCATCGATGGCGATCATGATGCCCATGGGGGTGCAATGATAGAGATCGTCACCGATCTTGAGCGGCGTGTTTTCAGGCGAATAGCTGGCAGCCTCGGCGCCCTCGCCCTCGGGCATGTCGCCGGAATTGTATTCCCAGACCCGGGTCAATTCGCCCACATTGTCGGGGGTGATCTGGTCGAGCGGCGAATAGCGGGTGCCATAATAGGTGCCGCCATAGGCAGGCCAGTTCTCGCCGACCTCCATCATTGCCAGCGGGGAACGCGCTTCGATGCCGGTCGGAGCAGGGGCATCCTGCGCCACGGCGATGTCGTTCTGGGACAGCGTCAGAACCGTGAGCGAACCGGCCAGGGCCAGCCCGCCCGCGATGGCCGCGGTTGCTGCGCCTACGGGGCGGGCCAGGCGTCCGCGCAGCGCGGGAATGGTGGCAAGGACCAGCACCAGAACCACCGTCGGCGCCACAAGGCGCGGCACCTGGGCCCAGCCGTCGAACCCGGCTTCCCAAAGCGCCCAGGCGACGGTGCCGGCAAAGGTTGCCAGATAGACCCATACGGCGAGCATGGAGCGTCGGAAGAGGAAGACGGCGGTAACCAGCAGGCCCAGACCGGCCAGAACGTAATACCATGAGCCGCCCAGTGCCGCGAGCCAGATGCCCCCGGCAAAGATCGGCACCCCGAAGATGGCGATTATGGCTCCGATGACCATTGCTGACCAAAAGCCGAAGCCGCGGCGCGCGCGATGCGTGTCGTCCATGATGCTCTCCCGGTGTGATTGCCTCACAAGGCACAACACAGCGCAGCGCGATCGGGTTCCTTAGCGATGTCCCGGATGGGTGTCGGGCATCAGGGCACGGTCGGAGCGACGACCTGTCCACGCACCGGTTCGCCGCGCGCCACGGGCTCGCCATCGGCCTCGTAATTTTGGAACTGGGCAGGCAGGCCCGCGCCATCCATGAGGTCCGGCGTGGTCTGGAGATGGAAATGCAGATGCGGTTCGGACGTGTTGCCCGAATTGCCGCACAACCCGAGCACATCGCCCGAGGCGATTTCCTGGCCACGCTGCACGGTGACCGAGCCTTGCTGCATGTGGGCCAGGAAGGCGAATTCATCCTCGGCGAGGGCAAGGATCACGTGATTGCCGGCGGGGTTTTCGGCATCGGTTTCCCCGATGGGTTGATCGGGGAGGTCGTTGACCATGGCGATCACCTGGCCATCGGCGGGGGCAAGGATTTCGCGGCCCCAGCAGTGATAGTTTTCAAGCGCGGCGGCATCGCCCGCATAGGACCGGCCCTCTTCCTCGACGACGAAATCATAGGCGAAACGCTGGGCGGGGTTTGCCGCATGATAATTGTCGGCGATGTCGCGCCCGCCCCAGAAAACGGACCACTCTCCCTCGAAGGGCAGGCGCAGATCGGATCCGGTTTGGTAATCGAGATAGGCCGAAGGAGCGGCTTCGGGCTGGGGCTGGATGAAAAACCCCGCGATCATGCCCTCGGGGTCAAAGGACCATTGCATGACGATGGGGGTGTCGATCGACGACCACTCGCCAATGCGGGTGTAAACGGCAAATTCGCCTTCGGTGGCAGCTTCCTCGTCGAGGATTGCGGTTTCCTCTCCCAGTTCGGTGGCGATCTGCCGGTGGAAGGTCGAAAAGTCTTCCAGTGAGCCGAGGCCTTCTTGCATTTGCGGCGTCATGTCGTCCCAGATCGGTTCGAGATCGCCGGCAAGGAACGCTTCGGAGCGTTCGCGGCCCATCTCCAGAACGGCCTCCTGCGCCACGGCAGGAACGGCCAAAGCGGCGAGAAGAACAGCGGGCAGGGGGCGGATCATGGGCGAACTCCATATTTTTGCATCTGTCCCATAAGTCCGCGTCGGCGGGACGATCTTACGCGGGCGCATTCGGGCGAGAGCCTTGCCATCCAACGCGCCGGACGGGGGGAGGGTTTCACGAAACATCGAACGACTTATCCCCGCGTCACGCAGCCCGGTTAGATTTATGGCACGGTGAGATTGCTGCGCCGATATCTGGCCGGGCAACGGTCCCTCCACGGTGCCCCCGAGGGTGCTGTAGCGCGCAAATTCGCGTGGCATCGCGCGCAACTTCGATTCGCAGCAATTTCCGGCTGTTCGCTCCGTTGTAGCGGCAGCTGCCTTTTGTGACTTTCTTGACATATATCAACATGACCGCCAGAAAGGGCCTATCAGCTATTGGGAGGCTCATATGGAAATCTTGCTTTTTATCGGCGGCACGCTGTTTGGATCGCTTGTCACCTTCGGAATGTTCCTGCTCGTCTCGGGTGGACGCGGGCCGATTGCCGATGACGATGGCGGCGCCAGGGAACTCGCGACCGACAAAGCGTAGCCGCCCTAAGCCTTCCACACCCGCGCCGTCTTTCGGACGGTTCCGACCGAGGCGATCGGGACAAACACCACCGCACCAAACGAGACCTCCCCACTGGGGAGGTCAGTCGTTGCTGACCCGCCCGCCCCGTCTGTGATGGTCTCATTGTCGGCATAGGCCCCGCTGATCTTGTGAACCCTCACGACGCCTGTGGCCCCGTCCTCTTCCACTTCCATGATCCGACCTATCGCGCCGGACGTGCCGCCAATCAACCGATCGCCCACCGTGAAGGACGCACTCATCGCGTCAAAGGCAATCTCGGTCACGGAAATGTTGGCCCACTGGCCACCGGCCCGGTTGCGTGTAAGAACAGCGGAGAGCTGCGCGATAGTCGGATTAGGAAGAAGCGAGCCGTCCCCGCTGGTAAAGCCATAAAGCGAATTGCCCGCCGACAGAATGCGGGTGGCAGGATTGGCCAGAACCCAGAACCCTGAATTGGCCGTCGTCTTGATCCGCCCCTCCGTCATCGTGCCGCCCAATGGCTGATCCGCACCGCCAGCACCGAACGTCGCTTCTCGGCGAAGCTGATAGGTCAACGTGCCGGCCGTGATTGCAGCGTCCGTGGTGACCGTAATGCTGTCGATCAGGAACGCTTCATCAAGGATGAGCGGAACCCCTACCATTTGCGCCTCGGGCGCCCCCGCGACCGTTTCCTTGGTCCAGTTGCGATAGGTCTCCTTCCTGTTGACCAGGTCCCGGATCGCAATCGAGGTCGAGCCATTTGCTTTCTTGAGCAGGGCTTTGGCCATGATCCCGCCCGCCGCGTCGGGAGAGTTGGACGCCAGGGAAACTTCGACTTCGGTGTTCCCCCAGAACTCCGTTTCGCGGAAAACGATCATCGGAGCATAGGCCACGGCATTCAGCTCGTTATTGTAATATTCGCCTTCCATGACGATGCCCGCTTTCGGGTCCGCAGGCGACCCGCGGAACGTCGAATAATAGACATTGCGCATCTTGGGCGGGTTGGAGTTGGACTGAAAGTTCGGCCCCACACGGAAGGCATACCCGCGAGGATTTTCGGGAATGTTTGCCTTCTCCACGTCCAGGTTCTCGATGATCGTTCCGGGCGCGAAAGCAGCATCCCAATAGATCAGGGAGTTGTCGTTGTTGTTTGAGACGCCTCGGATGCCGTTGATGTGCGACCCATAGACCGCTCCGTTGTTCACATAGATGGCCTGGCCGTTGGCGCTGTCATCGAAGGGAGAGGCGAGCAGGAGATCATAGATTTTAGTGCGGGCGAACGACCTGCCCGAAATCCCCAACACGACACCGGAAATCGACAGAAGCGCCGCCCACGAGGAACCATTGTAGCGCCGGACTTCTTCGGCGGACGTGTTGAAATAGAAGTCGCCTTCGGAAGCCGCGCCGGGATCGGCCGCCAGTTCTCCCTTATAGTCGTAACCGCTCGTGGCAAACCCGTCATTGGTCAGCTCCCGCGCCCATGCCTCGGCCCTGCCGTCGATCATCAGGCCGTGCCGGATTTGACGCAGTTCCAGATTGTCGCCCAAAGCGCCGAACGTCATGTTCTCCGACCATGAGCGCCAGATTTGCGCGAGATGACCGATGGCGTCCGCCGGCCCAATATAGGCTTCGGGTTTCCAACAACTCGACCGGAGATCGCGTGATCGCGTGAGCCACTTGCTATCGGCATGGGCGATGAACTGGCCGCCGATCAACTCGGTCTTGTAGCGCGTCAGGGCATTGCCTTCGGCGGACAGGATGCCATCCCCGACGCCCGAATGCCGCAGGCTGGCGCCGGCGAAATCGAGCACGATGGAGTTCTGCTGTATCGGCATCGCGCCGATCGCCTCGTACTGCGACAGCATTTCGAGTTGGTCCACAAGGTAGTGTCCCCGCGCCACGATCCTGACCGGGCCCAGGGCCGTTGCCAGCGCCGCCGCGCGCAGCGTTCGGTTCCACGCCAGCGTATCGTTGGCGCTGTTATCGCCGACGGCCTCGAAGGTTTCCGGGGATATCTCGGCGATGGTCAGCCGTTTGAATTTGAGCTCGCCGCTTTCGACCCGATACCAGGCCACCTGGTTGCGCCGGGTTTCGTCGGCAAAAATGCCAATCACCCAGCCTTCCGCATATTCCTCGGCGGCCAGGGCAATCTCTGCATCGGCCTTGGTGTTTGCCCAGTCGTTGATGCTCGCCGTTTCGGACGCGACAACGGCGGCATTTCTGGCGCTGATGGTCTCATCCCGCGCAGCGACGGTCACCGCCGCGCCGGCTGTCGAGACCCCGGCCCACGTTTTCGATGACTGATCCGTCTCGCCATCGCCGCCAGCCGGAACGCTGATCGGATCATCGGAGCTGGCCCATTCCTGAGCGTACCCCCGCCGCAGCTCGGCCGCGTCAGCCTCGCCCTTGGCGCGATCAGCCTCCGCTTCCGATCTGTCGGCCGGCAGCGGCCCCTTGCGATCCCAATCACCACCCTCAAGCCGATACCACCCCCGCAACTCGATATCGGGGTCCAGGATCACTTGCCCGACATCACCCGGCTCATAGTCGGCCTTGACCGCTTCGAGGTCGGGATAGGTGGCCTTGATGACGCTGGCCGTCGTGTTGCCTTCGCCGGCCGCGATCTGTGCGCGCAGCACGTCGATCGCCACCCGCCCGGTGCGCTCGATGCCGTCGATCTTGGAGTTGCCCAGAACCTCGTCGACAGCCCCCAGCGCCAGAATGTTTGTGGTCTTGACCCCAGCCATGATTGTTCTCCAGTGAGCTAGATGATCGTCACGTCGCCCAGGGCCAGGGGCGCGCTCTCGCGTCCCTCGGCATTGGCGGCCGTGATCCAATAGAAGGTGTTGCCCTGGGCGAGGCTGGTGAGCCCCTGCTCATAGACGATGACGTTGTCGATAGTGCCCTCGAAGTCGGCATCCGCCTTGATGGCAAAACCGGTGTTTGCACTGCCGGCGACCAGCGATCCGAGCACCTGGCCGTCCGTGCCGATCGGTGCCCCATCCACATCGGTCCCGCCGACCAGCGCCGGCGTCACATCGCCGGCGGATACGTCCAGGAGATCGAAAGCGAAGCGGTAGGACCTGGCTTCCGTCAACGCCAGCGCCTGCTCGATCTGGGACGCCACGCCCGGCGTCTTGGTGGCGACTCCACCGGCGATCGCCCAGCCATCGCCCTCGCTCCAGTCCGCATCGCTGGCAAACCCGCCATTGGCGATTAGACTGACCTTGGTGCCATCGCCGTCCACATGCGAATAGCTCGACAGCGGCGCCCCGCTCAAAGTCGCCACCAGCGCCGACGAGCCGAAATCGTCGACCACGTTGCGGTAAATCTTCACACTGGCAAAGTTCGGGCCGGCCGGCGTCGAATAGTTGATGAACGCCGCCCCCATGCCGCCGACCACGGTGGCGCTGGGGATGGGATCGGGTGCCGGCTCGGGTGAAGCCACCTCCCCAAACACCGAAGCGGAATAGGCGCTCGAATAGCCGTCAGGACTTGTGGCAAGCACCTGCAGCTCGACGATATCGCCTGCCGCGTAGCCCAAGAGGTCTACGCCGCCATCGCCCCCAGGGATGCCGGCAACGATCGTCCAGACGCCCGAACCGCTCAGGCGGTGCTGGAGCGTGTAGGTGGCGACGGCAACGACGCTGCCGCCCGGTTCGATCAGCACCGAAAGCCCCGAGGCAATGTCGTCGACGTACAGCGTTTCGATGCCCACGATCTCCGGCACTGCCGGCACGGCGATCACAGCGCCGGCGTCACTTCCTGCCCGCCCATCCCAGGCCGGCGGCACCTCGGCATCGGTCAGATCGTCGATGATCGGCGCCGCCGCGAGCATCGCCAGCACCGATGTCATCTGGTCGCCCGATTGCGTACCCGCCAAGATGAGATCGATGCTCTCCTGTCCCGCCAACCCGAACTGCAGCAAATCGCCAGCCTCCGGCAACGGGCCGTCTCCCGGCAGAATGATCGTATCGGTCAGGCCCTCGAAAAACTCGACAGAGCGCAGCACGCTCTCAAAAGTGGCGCTATCGCCTTCGCCGATCTGCCGCATGAAGCGCACGGCGTAGGTGTTTGGAGCGGTCATTTCGACATAGCCGTCGAGCGTGAGCACGCGCTCACGGGCCTCGGATACCCGCAGGCTGATGAGCGTCCGGCTCAAAGTCTCGAAACTCGCCTTGACCAGGTCGCCGCGCGTGGCGGTGCGCACCGCGCCGTCCTGGACGCAAGAGAAGGTATCGGGGCGATGGATCACCTCATATTGCCGCCGCCGCGCCTCGCGCCAGATTTCGTCGGGATCGGTCTTGCCGGGCATCGGCAGATCTTCGGTCACCGTGATGTCGCCGACATAGCCAGGCCAGCGCACCACGCGCTCGCGCTGCTGATAGTCGGCGCCTTCGTCCAGAAACCGCACGCGGAAGGCATGGGGCGGCTCGACATAATTTCGCATCCAGCTGAAGTCTCGAGCGTTGCGATCGTTGACATGGGCAACGACGAGATCGCGCGGCCGATCGACAATGACGCTCCATTTGGTGCCGTCATAGCGCGGTCCGGCGCGACCGGCCGCCGCGACTTCTGCCAGGGCGTCCCATTGGGACCCGTCGAAATCCCTGTTTCGATCGTATTTAAGACCCTTTGAACGGCAGTAATCGTGCCACTCTTGCAGCGCCTCAAGATCGATGGAGCTGTCGGGCTCGGGAAAGGCGGCCTCGGGGCCCTGCAGGATATGGCGGAACATCGCGGCCGGGTTGCGCGTGGGACGGGTCACCCAGCTTTCCGTTTCGTGGTCCCAGTCCAGGATATGGCGCGTCGCCATGGCGTTGAATGTATCGAGCACCGAATTGAGCTGATAGGTGGCCCGCACCCGCATGGCGACCAGGCACAGCGGCTTGTCGAAATTGAGCGGATATTCCGGCCGGAAGCTCTGGAGCACCGCCCAGACCGAACGATCGGCGACGCTGGCCACGGTCGGCTCATGCGTTACCCGGGTGACCCGGATTTGCCAGCGGCCCCGGCTGGGCAAGGTCCAACGATGCGCTCTGAAAAACCCCTCGCGCTTTTTGGCCTTGATGTCCATGGTTCGCACGGTTGCCCAGCTCCCCCCGCTGGCCGGGCGCTGCTCGATACGGATGGAAACTGTGCGCGATTTCGGGTCGCCGGCATTGTTGCCCTCGGTTTCATAAGCGATCAGCCCGGAGGGGAACTGCAGCACCACGCACGCCTCTTCGGCATCGCTAGCCGTATAGCGAACGATCGGCGTCTCCGGCCCGGTCCCCGTGATGTCACCGGCCGCGTTGCGGATGCGATCGCGCCGCAACTCGACGCCAAGATTTTCCTCGATCACCTGCGATGGGTAGATCGACACCGGATCGTCTCCCGCCAGCCCTTCGCGGATTTCATAGTCGATGTCGGAAAACTGGCTGATCGGGGTCTCGCCGATCTTGAGATCGCTGATCGACACCCGCCCATAGCCGAAGGTGAACAGCGAGCGGATATAGTGGTTATCGCCCACAACTTCGGTATAGCTCGGCGCCGCATAGACTGGCGCCACCCGATGCTCACCCAACAGCGAGGGCACCACGCCGTCGGGATTGGACCGGTTGCGCCAGCCCGAAATCGAAAAAAGCGGGCGTTCGCTCTGCTGGCCCGATTGCTGCGCCGGCGGGATCAGCATGTTGACCAGGTAGCCGCCGGCCAGCGTCAAGCCCGCCGTCACCAGCGCGCCACCCACCTGGCCGATCAGCCCGGCGATCTGTGTGCCGAAGCCCAGACCCGTCGCCCAGCTCCCGATCATCGGCGCCGCCCAGAATTGCCCGATCGCAGCGGCCGCCACGCTCACCGCGATCAGCAGCACATCGCGCAGCGCGTCGCCGGCCGGCGCCAGGCGGATCATCACCCGCACGCCGGCGCGCGGCCTGATCCGGTGCCAGTGGGCACGGGCCGACACCAGCGTTTCTCCTGCGTTGGACACCAGCCATACCCGCGCCCGCTCCAGCGCTGCCCTGGTTGCGCCCGGCAGAACGGTTGAGACGATCTCGGCGATCGTCAGCCCCTCGGGCACCGAGATATCGACCCGGCCCAGCTCCGGCCCAAGCCCGCCAATACCGGAAACGGAAATCAGTTCACTCATGCCCGGCCCTTTCCGCCATCTCCCGATGGCGCCAGATGCCCGTCACGCGGTTGGCATACGGCCCGCCCGAATAGGCTTCGATGCAGGCCGGCTTATCTGATGTCACATGCAACATCCGGCAAGGTGCCACGACGATCCCGATGTGACTTTCCAGCGTCCCGCGACGAACCGTGATCAGGTCGAAATCACGAGCGGCGGTAATGTCCTCCTTGTCCCCGACCTTCCGCCAGTCACCCTTGGCGCCGTCGATCAGCCCGGCGATTTCCCGGCGCTCTTCAGTGGACCCATAGCCGTCCGCATAGCTGGGCAGGTCGATGCCGAGCATCTCGGCGTAGACCAGCCAGACCAGGCCCCAGCAATCGAGCCCATCGCGCGATCGCCCGAGGTCGGCATAAGGCAGGCCGATATAGGAAGCGCTCCAGTGCATCATGGGTGCTGCCCCGGAAACCGCTCGCGCGTCATCCGCCCGGCCGGCCACGGCTCGGCGGTGATCGGCTCGCGGGTGATCGAGAGCGTGATCGCGTCGCCATTGCCCTCGGCCGACACCATGCGGAAATGGTGCCACTCCATCTCGATAACGCTCGGGCTCGACGCCAGCACCACGGCCATGGAAACGTCCGCGCGCTTCTGGGTCGAGCGCAGCACTTCGACCAGGCGGTTGTCGATCCCTTCGAGTACGAACCGCGCCACGGGTGGCGCCATTTCCTCGTCATCGGGAAGGATCACCGAAAGGAGAACGAACAGGAACGCCTCGTCATCGTCGCCGGGATCAGCTCCCAACCAGTCCGACCGCGTGCCATAGGAAAGCGGATCGAGGCTCAGCCGCTCGGTCGGATCGGTCGAAAGCCGCACGATCTGTTCGGTCTCGGGATGGGTGAACTGGATCAGCACGACTTCCACTTCGCTCGACGCGGCGGCGTCGTGAGCCAGGCGCGCATTGAGGGAGATTTTCCGGCTCATCGGCGTGCTCCCAGCAAAAGTGGAACCCGGTTTTGCGGTTCGGGAGCGCGCCCGCCAAAAATCATGAGCGGGCTGACCCAACTCGGCCGCCCAGCACGCTTGAACGGCCAGCTCATGGCAAAACCTCCAGGTTGAATTGGACGCGCCAGTCCGCGCCCACGGCCGTTCGTGACGGCAGCCCGTTGCCGAATTTGCACACCAGCGTCGCGGCGATCAGCAGCGGGGCGCCGCTTTCATCGGTCAGCGGTTCGAGGTCCTGGCCAAGGATCGGGCGGCCGTCCCTGGCAAAATCGGGGATCAGGAAGAGCCCGGCGCCGCGATCGACCTCTTCGTAATAAAAGCGGTCAAGCCGCGCGTCCTCGTCGTCGGTCAGGATCAGCACCAGCGTCACCACATCGGACGCTTTCGACGTGAACCGCCGCGTGCGCGAAACGCCCTGTTCGCCGGGCAGGCTCCTGCGCCCATCGCCCAGCTGGCGTTGCCAGCCTTCGCGCAGGATGAAATCGAGCTCTGTCGGCCAGACGGGAAGGCTCATCGGCGTACCACCCGTCCGGTCGAACGCACGGCCCGCTGCGCGCGTCCGGGCTTGCCGATGGCGCCCGCCACGGCTTCTTCGAACCACACATCCTGCCGCTTGCCGCCCGGCGTGTCCTCCTCGCGCGTCCGTGTCTCATAGCCCGGTGGCGGGGTAATGTTCTGGCTGAACTTGAACTCGGGCGTGCGACCCGCGCCGGCCATGTTGAGCGAGGAATTGGGCAGCACCATCGCACCGCGCGACGTGCCGATCACCGGTTCGGGTCCGGCCTCGCCGACAATGCCGAACGTACCGTTTGGGATCAGCCCGCCCGTCGCCCGAAAGCCCGAGAACAGGCTGGAGAAAAACCCGGTGATCGGATTGCCGCCCGCCGTCTGGCCGCCGAACAGCAAGGTGCCCAGGGCGTCGAAACCGGAATTGAGCACATTGTCGAGCCACGCCGCGCCGAAATCATAGGCTTTGTCGATCAGCCCATCGAGCACTGATCCGGCCACGTCGCCACCGTCGCGGATCGCGTCCATGATCGTACGACCCAGCCCGTGAAAGGCGTTCCCGAATTCCTCACCCAGGTCGAACACGTCCTCTGCCAATAGGTCGAGCTCGTCCCCAAGGCTCGCCATGGCGTCCTCGGTGATCCCGGCCGTCGACGTGCTGGTCGAAAGCGCATCGCCCAGATCGGAGAAGGAAAATTCGACAGCGTTGGCCGCTTCGACCGCCGCCGCGGCGCCGGCCTGGAACGGGGCAAAAAACTCCTCCCCGAAGCCAGCCTCGGCCAATGCGTCCCGGCTTCGCGTCGCCATATCCTGATGCGGGTCGCCTATGAAGCGCATCGACGAAAACGGCTGGGCGGCGCGCGACTCGGAAAGCTGCAGCCGCAGCGCCTCCATCGCATCAGCCACGGCCTGTTCGGGGTCCGGCGTTCCCGACCATTCCCCCGTGAGCAACTCGCCCATCGACGTGTTGTTCAACCATGCGACGGCATCTGCAAATCCCTGGGCCGCCGCAACGCCCAAGTTGAATGCCTCGATCGTCGCATTGATCGCCCCGATGATCCAGTTCGCCATGGTCTGGGCATTCTCGGCAAAAGCCGGATCGGCCAATTTCTCGGCCAGCGTGTTGAGGCTCGGGAGCGCACCCTCCGCGATTTTGAGCCCCACGCCATCAATGATGCTGCCAATGCGCGTCATGGTGTCGTTGAACTGCTCGGCGGCGCGACCTGTGTCGGTGGAAATCGTTTTGCCCAGCCGATCGGCCTCGTCTGCCATATCCGACAGCCCGGCTCGGCCATTGTTGAGCAGCGGGATAAGCTCTGTGCCCGAGCGCCCGAACAGCCGAATGGCCAGCGCCGTCTTGTCCGCACCGTCTTCCATCTGCGCGAACCGGTCGGCCAGATCGAGCATAACCTGGTCGGCCGAGCGCAGACGCCCCTCGGCATCGCTGATCGTGACGCCCAGCGCGTCGAACACGGCGGCTCCGGTTCTGTCCGCGCCGCTTTGGACCTGGCCCATAGTGTAGCTGAGACGGCCCAGGCTACTGCCCAGGCTGCCAAGACTCACATCGGACAGTTCGCCCGCCCAGGCCAGACGTGACAGCGCCTCGGTTGTTACGCCGGCCCGCTGCGCGGCCTTGCTCATGGCGTCGGCCTGGTCGATCGAACGCTTGATGAGCACGCCCAGCGCCGCTGCGCCGGCGGCGGCGCCGATCGCAAGACTGGCGCCCAGGCGGATCGCCATCTTGCCGACATTGTCGAGCGACCGCCCGAGCCTTTGTGCCCGTGTTTCGGCCTGGTCGACCCCCTTGCCGAAACCCTTGTCGTCGGTGCGCAGGTCGAGAAGCGCTTCGCCCAGCCGCTCAGCCATGCGCCACCTGCGTTTTTACCTCAATGACCTTGATCCCCATGGCGCGAAGGGTGGCGGGGGTCGCCTGCTGCACATTGAGCTTGCCGCCATTGGCCAGGCGCTCCAGGCGCAACAGAGCCGGCCGTGCCTCGGCCTTTTTCACCCCGCCCGAACCGAGCGCGGCCGCGTTGATCGCCAGAAGCTGCTCCTGGGCCTGCAATCGCGGAAGCATGGCCATATGCGCCCTCACGACCGCCCCTTGCGCTTCCCCGAGCCAGTAGCTCGGCGTGCCGCCGTAGAAGCGGCAGAGCCTCGGGACGACTTGTCCCCAGTCAGTGGGAATGCCTTGACGATCTGGTCCATCACCGCTCCTGCCGCCTTCGCCCTGTCGCCCAGCAGGAGCGAGGTAAAAACCTGGACGATCGCCGTCTTGTGCCGGTCGGTCAGTTTGGCGAACACCTCTTCGGGCATGGCCACCAGCGCTCTGCGCGCCACCTCGGTCAGCTTGTCGAGCAACGCCTGTTCATCGTCGCCCTTGCCCAGCGCTTCGATCTGCTGACCGGCCCTGGTGAACCACTGGCTCTGGATGATGGTCAGCTCGTCGGGCGAATAAAGCTCATAGGCGTTGCCATCGACCTTGATGATCGGGCGTTCAATGAGCGTTTGAAGGTCGAGCAGTGGGGCGGTTATGGCCATGGATATTCTCCTGCGCCGGATTGGTGGATTGGGCGGGGGTGCCGGGGTAGCGCCTATCGGGCGCGACGGCGGCTTTGGGGGAATGAATGATGGAAATGCCGCGTGCCTGGCACTGGGCTTCGATCTCGGCCTGGCGCCGCCGCGCGGCCTGCGCGGCAAGACGGTGCTGGCGCTCGGCGCGCTTGTGGTGCCTGGCTTCGGCTTCGGCCTTCCGCGCTTCGGCGATCAGCTGCTCGGCCTGCACCGCTATTCCTCCAGCGCCGCCTGGTGCTGGATGACCAGGCGCCCGAACTGTTCGTCCTCGCTCACCGCATTGAGGTCTTCGAGCGCCGTGAATTCGAAGGCCAGCCCGGCCGGCTCGCCCTTGCGGTACTGCGGCTGCGGATTGCCCGACATGAAACAGCGTGGCACCTCGTACTGCATGCGCATATCGGCGCCATAGGGAGACTCCATCCCGCGCGCCAGGAGCGCCAATTGCTGCACCCGCCGGCCGCGATGCAGTCCCAGCGACTTCTGGCCGGCCGTGCCGACGCCGGCGGCCGTCGTGGTGATCGCATTGGAGTTGATCGCCAGCCGGTAGTTTTCCAGCGTCACATCCCACACTGTGGCCGAAATGATCATGTCCTCGTCGGTGCGAAACGCCTTGATCGGACCGGTCGAACCCAACCCGCGCGGCGTGTTGATGGCCTGGCTGTGATTGATCAGAACGCCTTCGGGGTCATAATCCTTGTCCCCAGACGTGCCGATCATGGTCCAATCCACTCCCGGCTCGGCGTCGATGGCGGGAAAGGCGGTGCCGAGCGCGGCGAAATAGAGCGTGAACGGCGCGGCGATGATTTCGAAAGGTTCCGACATTAGGCGTGCTCCGCGAAAAAGGCCTGGTAGGATTGAAAAGAGATGGGCCACTTGCCCTCGGGGTCGAGCCCGGTCGACAGACCGCCCGCCGCCTCGATCCAGTGAATGAGACACCCCGACACGATCTTGCGCCGCACGTCGCCCAGTCCATTGCGCCCAATGCGTTGCAGCTCGGACGCGAGAAAGCGCGTCTTGCCGTAATAAAGGACATCGACCCGCTGGGTGTCGTGGCGGGAATTGGTGCCGGCCGCGACCGAGATGCCGCCCGAGGCCCGCACAACGATCGCCGCGCGCGGCATGTGCGCGGTCTCGGCGGCCGGCAGGCCGTCACCGAACACGCGATCACCGGCCAACGACGCCACGGTGGCATCCGCCTTCAGGATTTCGATAATGGCTTGAACGATGTCGCCCACACCCGGCCCTCAACACCTGGCGCCCGGACCATCCGGGCAATGGAGCGAGACTAGGGTTGCGCGCGCAGGCGGTATATCAGCGCAGGCGCGCAGGGGTCGGCAATGTTGGGGAGCGAGGGCACTCTTGCGGCAGGGCGAACGCTTGTCAAGCTGGCGCGCAATCACCAGATTGGCGCCATGCCCCGACGCGATGGATACTTTTCGGTCTCGACACTGCAGGACCATCTCGACACCGGCCACAGCCTCACGCTGCATTGCCGGTGCGGCCGCTCGCGCGCCCTTTCGCTCCCCAGGCTGATCGAGATTTTCGGCCCCGACTTCGAGATCGTGGCCAACCGGGAGAAATTCCTTGGGCGCTTCGTCTGCAATGAGTGCGGCCAGCGGCCCAATCAGATTACCCTGGGCACCCCCAATACGCCGCGCTGGTGACTAGCGCTCATAGGCCTTTTTGATCCGGCCCGCGAGCTTGGGATATTCGGTGTCGGCCGCCGGCCGCAAATACGGCCGCGCCGGGATCGTCACCTCGTCGACGAACACAACGCCGCCATCCGGTTGCGGGATGGCCAGCTTGTCGGCATTGCGCGGCTTGATCGTACCGCCGTCCTCATGGATACGGGCATAGACCACGTCGCGCACGCCCCAGGTGCCCTTGGTGCCGCCGCCGTCCTGGTGGGCATAATCGGCGATATCGATACCGCCCTCCAAAACGCCCGTCTGGTTCTGCCAGGTATGATTGCGCTTGGCATTGATCACACAGGCCGACATCGTCTTGTTGACGCCTTCCTCCTGGGCGGCACGCATCTTGGTCTTGACGGCCGGCCCATACCACTTGAGCGATTTTGACTTAGCCATCGTCATGGCCCCGTGAGCAGTGGAATGGCGGCGGCGGAACGCGGCGAATGGGCCCCCAAACCATCATCATGACAATCGCACCGAGGCTCCAGGTGAGCATCGCAACGAGCAGAATGATGATCAGCAAGCGGGTGAGCTCTGGTGTCACGCGATCCTCTTGAGCGCCACTTCCAGATGCGTGTGCTTGCGCTGGGGCTTGCCTTCGACGCGCAGCCGGCCAGGGATGATGACAGTGCCGGCCCGATCGGTGATCGCCGTGATCTCGTCGTTCTCGGTGATGTCTGTGCCCAGGGCGAACATGGCCCGCATGTCTTCGACCATCGCCGTCTTTTCACTCTCGACCAGTTCGCGGCTCTGGTTCGACCAGGCAAAACACCGGAACGTCCCGTGCGGCTGAAAATCGGGCGGCAGCGGATGCCCATAGGGATCGGTCGCCGCCTCGATATTGCGCTCGACAACCGCCCGCATGGTCAACCGCCCCGAAATCATGACGGCTCGCAGACGATTTCGTCGGCAAAGAACCGGCGATCCTTGATCCGGACCTTGAGCCGACCGTCGGCGTCGCCCGCCTGGCCGTCGATCCTGCCCCGGGTGCCCGATTGCGCGTGAAAGGCTTTCATATCGATCATTGATGCCTCCTATGCCCGACCGGCGGCGCGGCGTTTGCGCCAGCGGCGATGCGCCCGTTCGCCAGGTGCGCGGTTTTTGATGGCGCGAGAAACGCCGCGCAGCCGCCGCATCGCTGCGTCGGCCTGGCGTCTGCGCTCAGCGGCCGGCAACTGCTTGGCTGGTTGTGCCTGTTCGGTGTGAACATTGGTCGTTTGAACCGCTACGGTCCGCACCTCGGCTCCCGCGCCCGTGTTGGCCGCGACGAGGGCCGGTCCCATCGCCAGCCCCAGCATGGCGGTCAGTCCGGCCGGAAAATATCCTATTCGAGATTTCATCGTTCCTCCTAAGCCATGACAAAGCCAGGCCGCCCGGCCAGGCTCTCGAAAATCTTCTCGCGCTCGGCGGCAATGTCTCCGCTCAGCGTGAACTGGTAATCGCCGGCCCGTTCCGATTTGAGCCCGCCGCGATAGGACAGATCGAGCGCCATCAGCTTGATGACCGCCTCGTCCCGCGCCGCCTGGTTGGCACGCGGCGTATAGGTCAATCGCACCAGCGGCGCCCAATAGGTGCGCCCGTTCGGTCCGCCGGTCAGCCGCTGCAGCGTGCGGCCGCCATGAACGATCCGGTAATCGGTAGCGTCCAGTTCGACCTCGGCCGCCGCCTGGCCGGAATTGCCCGGATCGATTTCGGTCACGCTGACCGGCTGGTCGGGATCGATCGCGCGAGCCACATTGAGCACCTTGCGCCAGCGCCCCTGTTCGTCCAGGTCGGCCAGCTCGATCGTCGTTTCCTCGGCCGCGCCGAACCGCGCATCGATCTCGGCCATGAGCCCGTCGATCATCGCCTGCAGCTCGGTATCGGAAAGATCGCTTCCCGTGCGTTCCTTCACACGATCGATAAGGGCCATTTCATCCTCTTGAGGCCTCGTGCGGGGCGGCCCCATCGCCGCCCCGCCATGCACTGCTCTCGGGGTTTATTCCTGGTCTGTGTTCGGTGCGCCCAGCGCCTTCGCCTCGGCCACCCAATCCTGCCAATTGGCAATTCCGCGCCAACCTTCGAGCGCCGGCGGACTGGCCGGGTCGACCCCGGCCAGCGCGGCGATGGTGTCGACCCCGGCAGCGGCAAGAGCCTTTGCCGTTCCCGCCCCGATGCCCTTGACCTTTGTCAGCTCATGGGCTTCGTCCTTGGGGGTCGCGCCGGTCTGGGGCTTTTGCGTCCCGTTCGGATTGGACTTGGGCGTTCTCGGTTTTTCCGGCTTTTGCGCCGGCTTGCCTTCGGGTTTGGCGCGTCCGTCCGTGAGGCGGTATTTCTCGGCGGCGCTGTCGGGGATTTCGTCTCCGATGGCGGCATAGAGAAAGGCGGCATCCTTGTGCCCTTCGGGGACGGCGCGTGACTTGTCGGCATTGAGATAGATGCGTTCTGCGGCCTTCATCATTTTTCGTCTCACTCTTCCTCGGGATCGCCCTCATGGCGCGACCAGAGCACGTGCAGAAAGTCGCCCGTGGTGTCGGTGCCCTCTTCGGGATCGTTTTCGATAACGCCGCCCTTGGTGGCGTGAATGGAAAATTCCGCCGTGCGGTCGACGCGGGTCGGCGGCGTGCCGGGCGTGATGTGCTCGACCGACAGCAACGTGTCGCCTGGGGATAGCGCGCCAGGCACAACGTGCTCCCCGGCGGCTCCGCCTGGGATCATCGCGCACCCGATCGGGGTCTCAAATCCTGATATGGTTGGCATTGGCGTTTCCTTGGTCTTTTGGTGACCCGCCCTGGCCGTTGACCAGGGCGGGCGCTACGGGCTGTCCGGGACCAATCAGAGGCCCGTAACGTCGCAGAACGCGGCGGGGCGGAAGATGACAAGCGCCACGCGCATGTCGCCGCGCACCGTGCGCTTGCCTTCGGCGAACTGGGTGCCGACATAACCCACCTGGATATCGACGCCCTTGCGTTCGAACGCACTGATCCAGGCCGGCTGGAACGAGCCCACCATGCCCGAGCCGGCGGCGCGGGCTTCGTTCTGGACGACAGGTAGGCCCCACATGCGCTCCGGCCCGGCCTCGCTGGGCGAACCCCAGATGTAAACGCCGTCCGTGGTGCGCAGCAGCCGCACGCCCTGCCAGTCGGTGGGGTGCATGACGTGGTGCGTGGGGATGGCGCGGCCGACCGTGCGGATTTTGGTCATCGCCTTGAAAAAGGCGTCCGGCACCGGATCGGCGCCCTTGGCCTGGGTCTGAATACCCGAGACGTTGACGATGCCGCGCAGATTGGGCGCGGTGCCATTGCCCACATAGGCCTGGGTGTCGAGCCGCTGGCGCAGTCCGAAGGTCAGACGCCCGTTGATGTAGCCCTGCATCATCAGGACATCTTCGAGCTGCTCATCGGTCACCGGCAGGCTGTCGGTGATCTTGCGCACGTCCGAGGAGCGCTCGGTGAACGCAAACTCGCTTTCACCATAGGCCGCGCCTTCGGCTTTCTCCGCCGCGCCATGGGTGCGGGTGGTTTCTTCCATGTATTTGACGGCGGCCTGGCCGATCGGTGACATCGGGATGATGTCGATGAGCTGCAGCGGCCGCGTGGCGGCTTCGACAAAGCCGGGCATGCGGACGCTTTCGGGCGCGAAACCCGCACCCGTCGACATCAGCGCCTTGGTCAGGATCGTTTCGATCTGCATGCCCTTGGCCAGCGCTTCGGACGGCAGCATGTCATACGAGAAATCGATCCCGCCCGGCGTGCCGCGCTTGATCCAGTCCTCATAGGCCTTTTCCTCGGCCAGCAACTCGCCGAGCGACTTGACGCGCGGGCGCTCACGATCTCCGCCCTTTTCGCCAGGCATGGGCAGGCGGCTCTTAACCTTCTCGCGGTCGGCATGGCTGCCCGCCGCCTTTTCGGCCGCTTCGAGCGCCTCGGCTTCCTTGCCCAGTTCGTCGAGCTCGGCGTTCTTCTCGTTGACGCGCTTGACGATGTCGATCGTGGTTTTCAGATCGTCGCCCAGATTGGATTTGATCGTGTCTTTCGACACCTTCTGGAAATCATAGGTGCCATCATCGGTCTTGGCCTCTTCAAAGACCTTGCCGAGGGCATCCTGTTTCGCCGCGAGCTTCTCGCGGACTTGGGTCAGGGTGGACATAGCCCATCTCTCCTAAAGCGTTTGGCATCTGGCCGTCGGCGTCCGCGCTGTTGGCCGCATCGAACAGGACCCGGCGTCGGCGCCGGGCTCTTGATCGATGACGCTATGGGAGGGGGGTGATTTGATATATCCGCGCAGCTGCGCGGACGTTCGTGAAATCTTTGGGGAGACGGCCAAGCTATGACCGAAATCGCCATGGAAATCCAGACCGCCGCAAAACGCGGCCTCGGTTCGGAAACGATCGCGCCATTAAACGGGTATTGAACGGCTTTGGGCGGGGTGTGGGAGATTTTGCGGGCAAGGACAGCGCAGAAACGGCCCACAGCGCTCTGTGGGCCATTTTTTCGGCTCGTCGGTCTCGACAGGTCTAGCGGCCGAAACGGCGGCGCGCGTCGCGTGTGAAAAAGGCCGCTGCCGCCGCCTCGGCCTGGGCGATCGACTTCGCGACATCGGCGTCGGCATCATCGCCGGACAGAAGTGCATCCATCTTGGCCTTGAGGCGGGCAAGCTGTTCGATGCGCGCCGCGCTCATCGGACGCCCTTCGGCTTCGCGCAGGCCCTTGATCGAGCCGGCCCGCTCGATGATGTCGTCGATCTCGTCGATCACCTGGTCGATCCGCTCGGCGAACCCGCCCCGGTTCTTGAGCGACAGAGTGCCCGTGCCCACCCCGGCGCCGCGCACCACGGTCGAGACCTCATGGACATCGAGCCGCTTGAGCACACGGATTTCCTGGCCTTCCCGCATCTCCTTGCTGTGGTCGATCGTTTCGAAGCCGTAGGACCATTCCTGGATGGCCACGCCTTTCTCCAGGTCGAACTTGAGGGCCGAATGCCATTCCTTGCCGGCCTCCGATCCGAGGTTGAGGTGCAGCTCGGCAAAGGCGGCATCGCCATCCTCATAGACCCGCGCCTTGCCCAGCGGCATGGCGGAGCGATTGTGGGCCGGCAGGATTTGCGCCCACTGCTCGCCGCCGCTCTTCCAGGAGAATGCACCGGGCTCGTAGGTATCGCCGTCATGATCGACGGCCGACAGGGTGGCGATCTTGGCCAGGCCGTGCCCCTTGTCGTCCATTTCCTTGACGGTCAGCGTTTTCGTTTCAGTCGTCATGGCTCAATCCTCGCCAAAATAGGGTGCAAAGCTCAAAGTCCCGTTGGGGTGTTCGTCGGCCGCCATCGCCTCGGCTTCTTCGGCCGAGACGATTGTGCCGTCCCGCGCGATGCAATCGGCATCCGACCGGCCCGGCCCCAGCCGGCCGTCAAACACCACGAACTGCACGACATTGGCCGCTTTGGCCCGCGCCAGCGTCGAGACGTTCTGGGCGTACTTGGTTTCGGTTCGCGCGATGGTGCGCGCCCGGCTCTCCGGGCTTGCCCAGGGGCCGCTTTCCACCTGGGCGGCGATGCGGCTCACCATCTGGGCGATACCTTCGCCCTCCGAGCGCGACACGGCGATGGCATCGAACAGAGCCTCGCGCGTCTGGTCGCCCAGATCGATCAAACCGGCCCGCCGGCCGCCGGCACCGGCCACGGCCCGCGCCACCGGATCGGGCAGGCTCGCATCGATCCCGGTCAGTCCGGCCGCCTCGGATACCTTGCGCGCCACGTCCACATAATGGGCCTCATAGACCTTCTGGAACGTCGTGCGGTGTGCCGCGATCCCCAGTCCGTCAAGAATGCGCTCGACGAGCAGCGTGTCCGATTTCGTCTCGCCAGCCGGGCCATCCTTGGGTTCGGGCGCTTCGGCATCCAGTATCGGCTTGGCGATCTTGGCAGCATCCTTGGCCAGGGCCGCGAAAAAGCCCTTCAAACGCCTTTCCATGGATTTTGAAAGCGGCTCGACCTGCGCGTCCAGGGCGCGAATGAACACCATGACGCGCCGCCGCGCCCGCGGCGTCGCCCGCGCCTTGTTCTCCAGCGCCTTCGCAGCCTCGGGGGTGATGTCGATAACCCGCGCGGGGGCACCCGCCGGCACTTCCATCATCATTGCGTTGCGCAAATAGATGCGATGGCTGTCGTCGACATCGAGCCCCAGAGCCTCGCGCCCGTCTGCCACCTCGGCCCAACCACCGGCTATCGCCGTGTTCATGCGCGTGGTCAGCTTGTCCAGATCGTCCTGCAGCGCCGAGACTTCGCTCGTATCGTACTTTGTGGTCAGCCCGTCAGTCGTCCCGAAATCGGGCAGCAGCGAGCGGTCGAGCTCATCGGCCATCACGCGCAGAACGGGCAGCACGCCGTTTTGCCAGGCGAGCTTGATCAATTCGGCCATGGTTGCCCCGACCTTGGTTTGCTGCAGGCCTGACCCGAACCCCACGACAGCGGCGGGGATGCCCAGCTCGGCGCAGATGCGTTCTTCGGCGATGTCGCGCGCCTCGCTCATGTTCATCTGCTGGGGATTGAACCCGAACTGGCTCACCTCGGTTGGGGCGCCCATCACCATGGCGCTGCCCCTTCGATCCCCGCCGAACGCCTGGCCGAACCACGCCTTGGTGGCCGCCACGTCCTCGGGCGTTGGCATGACACCGCCCTTGGGTGAAATCACCACGCCTGGCACGCCCATGTTGCGCAGCAGCGAAGCGACGAAATTGGAACTTTCGAGATCCATGAAGATCTCGCGCAGCGCGCCGCCGATCGGAGAAATGCCCTTGCGGGGATTGCGCGGATCGATGCCGTGTCGGAAATGCACCACGTCCTCGAAAGCCACATCGTACTGCATGCCGTTGCCCGGCGTATATCGGTAGTGCGAAATGAACTCCGACCCGTCCTCGGGCCATCTCGGCTCCATCGTCCAGTGCGGCACATACCAGAGCTCGGCCGGCCGCCCCAAGCCATTGCGCATTTTGAGCCAATAGCCGTTACCGTCGAACAGATACGAAAACAGCGTGCCCGACCACAGCGCGATGTCGCCATAGTATTTGTTGGGCCGGGCGATCAGCGCCAGCATCTTGTGATCGGCCACTTCGTCCACCGAGCCGTCGCGCTTGCGCCGCTGAACCGTCAGCCGCGCCTCGGGGACGGCGCGCTGTATCCACTGGATCGGGGCAGTGACAACCGAGCTGTCGAGCCCGTCGCCGATTTCCTTGCGATAGTCGAACCGCGTGCGCTTGAGCAGGCGTCCGAAATCGATCGGCTGGCCGGCGTGGCGCATGCCAAGCAGCTTGGGGAGATTGAACGCCTTCGCGAGCCAATTCATAGCGCGCTCCCAGAAAAAGTGGATGCCGGTTTTTCGGTTCGGGAGCGCGCCCTGGGTTGAGGCGTGAGCGATTTGGAACCACAAATCCGCAAGGCACTTTTGTTGAAATCGCTCATGCCGGTATCCAATCATCGTCGAGTGTGCGTTCTGCCGCCGGCTTGTCCTGGGCGGCCGCAGGCGAGAGCGGGCGCCATTGGGCAGCGTCCATCCCAGCAGCCGCATTGATCCCAAGGAACAATGCCCAGGTGCGGTCGGCGTGGTCGTCATCGCGTTCCGCCACAAAGCGCGGAGCTCCGGTGGGACCGGAAATCTTGCGCAGCTTGTGAAGGTCGGAGCGAAGAGGCACGTCGCCGGCTTTGATGCGCACCCGACGGTCCTCGAAACGCTCCTTACCCTGGGTCGCCATGACCAGCTTGCTCGACGAGGTGAACAGCACGCCCTCGATCCGGCCGCCATAGCGGCGCTGGGCGTCTTCGACGACCTTTTCGCCCATACCGGTTTGATCGATGCAGGCCCGCGCCACATGGTAGCGGGTCATTACGTCGTCAAAGGCCATATCCATATCGGCAAAGGTTGCGCGCTTCTGTTCGATCCGCTCTCGTTCCCAGAGAACGTCACCGATGAGCTCCAGCACATAGATGACGTGCAGATCGTTTCGCCGGCCGATGTCGCGCCCGACATAGCAGGGGCCGCCCTGGTAACCTTCGCGATGACCGGCGTCATCGTCTTCACAAGACGCTATCAACGCATAGCTTAACCATGCACTCGCCTCATCGAGATAGCGCAGCTCGTATTCCTGCGCCCAGGCATCCTCATCCGCAATGCCTGCGCGCAGCTCGTCGATGTCGCGCGGCAAGCCATCGGCAACAGCCTGGTAGATATCGACCACATGCCGGGACCAAGCATCGTCCTCGGCCGTGTCCAACTCATAAAACTTGCCGCTCTTACCGTTCGGGGTCGATGTGACGCGGAGCTTCCAACCCGCCGAAATCACCGGGAAGAGCGCCTTCCAGATCGCATTGCTGTCTTTGTGAAAGGCGAACTCATCGAGAAAGACATTGGAGGAAAAGCCGCGCGCCGTATCTGGATTGGCCGGGAGTGCGGTGATCTTCGATCCGTGCGGCAGTTCCACCTCCAGCGCCCGGTAGCTCCCACCGTCACCGATCCAATCGAACTCCGCTTCGGTAAAGGCCAGCCCATAGGCTTTGGCGTGGGGAAACACGCCCTCGTGCATCGCTTCTCGCGCCTGCCGTTCGCCACGAGAAAGGATTACCCAACGGGTCTTTCTGCTCTTAACGACATGTTCGAAACAGTCGTCGACACATTCAAGAGTGGTGGTGAACGTCTTTCCGGTCTGGCGGGCAAACTTGCCCATTTTGAACCGTGATCGGTCGGCAAACCAGCGCTGCTGATAGCCATAGAGAAGAGGCTGCATGGTTACACGTCCTCTTCAATGCCGTAGGCCTTGCGGATCAGGCGCAACACTTGTGCCGCGTCCACGGGCTGGCCCGCGCGTTCAACCTCGCCGGCCACCTCGCCAACAGCCTTTTCCAGCTTGGCCCTGGCTTCGGCTTCCATCTGGCGGCGATGATCAGCAGAACTCTTTTGAGCCGTCACTGTGTCTCGATAGGCCCGCGCTAGCTCCATCGCTCCTTTCGGCGTCGTGACGCCGTCCGACAGTTCGTCGATCAGGACCTTGAGGAACTCTGAGAGCACGATATCGGTCTTGCCGATTTCTTCGGGCGTCAGGCGTTCGGCAATGCCTGAATAGAGATGCCGCCTTTCTTCCAGCTTTTGCGTCCAGTTCTTGAGCCGCACCGCGCGCCGGTTGAATGCCGATTTCGAGATTGGGCCGAGCCCCTTCGACGCGAGCCGCTCGTTGAAATCGTCCAGGATGTCGCTCTGAAAGCGCTCCATCTTATTGAGCTCGGCCATAGCCCAAAGCACGTCCTCGCGTGCCTCCTCGGGCAAAAGGTCGAGCGATGACAGGACGCGGCGCTGGCGCATTTTAGGTCACCGGCTCGCTGGAAACGAGAATGCCGGGGATAAAGGCGTGATGAGCCAGATGTTCGATGCCGCGCTCGGTGAGCGTGGCGATCTTGATTGACGCCACCGAGGTGACTCGAACAGCGCCCATCTGCTCGAGCCATGCGAATTCCTGTTCGACCCATGATCGTTCGCGAGAAATCATGAACCCGTTCCGAAGCGTCAACCTGATCGCCGTCGACGTTGCCGACCGATTGGGCTGCTTGAAAAGTTCGCGCAGCACGATCAGCCTCGCTTCCTCGCGGATGACCTCGTTCATATCCGTCATCATTTGATCTCCACCTGGCGAACCAGAAACTCCTGTAGGCGGCGGCCGAGCTGATCGACAGGTTTCAACCGCTCGTCGAGCGTATCGATACGACCGCTCAGGCGCTCCAAGGCAACTTCAAGCCGGTGCGCGGCGTCGCGATCCGGAAGGTGACGCATTTCGTTCTCAGCAATCTCGATGCGCTTGTCTTGCCCCGCGATCTTGTCGTCGATGTCGTCGAGGCGCGCGGCCGTTGCAGTCGCGCTTTCATCGAGTTTTTTGTTCAACGCTTCGCCGAGCGCGTCGATCTTCTTTCCGTTCTGCTTGGACCCGGAAGTCATGAAGTTCCAGACCGTGACGGCCAGATTGATGACCAGCAGGATCGCGCCTACCCAGGCCGTTAGCTCATCAAGAACAATCACCGACCCCGCTCCCTCTTCGTCTGGCAACCCGCGCAGCGCTTGGCACTCGGTACGGCCTTGCGCCGCGCCTCCGGTATGGGATCGAGGCAATCGACGCATGCTTGGACACCTTCGCCGCAGAGCGCTGCCTGCGCAGCCTTGATGCCCGCAGCGCGCTCCTGTTCGGAACGCGCCTCGGCAAGGTCATAGTCACGGTTGGAAAAGTGCATTACCGGGCTCCGGACCGCCCGGCGGCGAATTTCGTCATGGCGTCCTTGAGGGTGTGACCACCCATGTAGAGCGTCATGTAAAGGGCGTTGAGCTGGAACAGCAGCCACAGGTCTGACGGCGGCAGCGCGATCTTTAGCCAGGCATTGAAGACGTGCAGAATGACCAGGTTCCACAGCCACAGGAACGCAAAGACATACATCATGCCCGGCCTCCAGGCCCACGCCCACCAGGGCTCCGCCTGCTCCATTTTCATGATCGCCGTCTGGTGCTCCAACCCCTGGGCGTAAAGAGCGATCAGCTCCGGCGCCATGACCTCGGCCGCGCCGAGCGCCGTCGCGATCGTGTCGGGGCTGGCCGCGATCACCTCGGGAAGGCTTTCGGGCGTCACGCCCGCCTTGTCGGCCACACTGCGCACCACGCCTTCGACCAGCGCCGCATTGCCCGCGCCAATCTTGCCCTCCAGTATTTTGCTCACCAGCGGCAGTCCCATATCGAGCGCCATCGGCAGCAGCATCCCTGCAATGCTCATTTCTCAGTCCTTTTGAAAAATCCGGCCCGGAGCTGGCGGCGGGCCGCGCGGACCTCCATCCAGGCGAGAGCCAGAAAGATGACGGCCAGCACCGGCCAGAACAAAACGATCGCCACCAGCTCCACCGGCGTCACAAAGCCGAAGCGATAACGCGCGTCGGCCAGGGCAAAGAGCAGACCGTTCAAAAGATAGACCAGCGTGATAACCGTCAGGATGTCGCTCATGTCCGCACCCGCCGCCCCAGGGTGAGACCGAACCGCTCGGTCAAATCCTTGACCGGCTCGGGCAACCAGGCAAAGAGCGGCCCGCGATACCGCCAGGCCAGCGTCAGCCCGAAAACGATCGCCGCCACGGCCACACCGGTCACAACCATCGTGGTGGCCGTGTCGATGCTGACCGCGTCGAGCCAGTCCGCCCCGCCCGAAACCTCGCCGCCACCGGCTACGGCGCCGCCGGCCGCGCCACTTCCGGCGCTGACCTGGCCGGAGCGCCGGGCTTCCATCGCGCGGGTCAGGCCCGCGCGGGTGGCCGGGCCGATAATCCCGTCCTCGGTCAGGTCATGGTCGCGCTGGAACGCGCGAATGGCGGCATCCTCGCTCCGCCATTTGTCCAACCCATAGCCCAGCACCTTGAAGTCGGCGGCATGGTCGACATAGCTCGACAAGGCCGAGGCGCGGGCGCCGGCGGCCGGATAGATGCCGAATTCGATGATCTGCCACTCGACATCGCGCCTCCGCACCAGCCCGCCGAGCACCTTGCCGCCGCCGCGCACCCACTGTTTGAAGCTCTTTTGAGCGGCTTTCAAATCACCCGCGATCAGCAGCTTGACCCAGCTGGCATTGTGAATGCGGCCGGTGTTGTAATCGAACAGCGTGGCGCCGTCGAAGACATGCTGCTTGCGGGTCGGAAGCCATTTGCGCACACGCGGTGCGTAATTCCGGGCGATGGCCTGTTGCGCCAGGGCAAGGCTCTGCGCGGCCGTGATGGTCATGCCCGGCTTGGGATCGACGACCCCGGACGCCTTGGTCAACCCCATGCCGATGGTGAGAAAGCCGGCCGGACACCGATAGGTGCGCAGCACGTCGCCTTCCTCCTGCCGAAGGACGGGAAAGAAGGCGCCCGAAACATTGGAAACGAAATCTGACATGTGGCCCAAACCGCGTTGACGTTTGAGCGACTGTCGCAATTTTCGGGATGGGCGTTTATCTGCGCAGCTGCGCGGACAGGGAGCGTTGCCAGAAAAAGTGGAACCCGGTTTTTCGGTTCGGCAACGCGACCACTCTAAGCACTAGAACAGGTCGAGCTGCTCGTGCTTGTTCTGGGGGCCGAGCCAGCGGCGCACCGTCGAATAATCGGCGCGCACCGTCCGGGCGATTTCGGCCATGGTGTAGCCCTTGGCCAAAAGCACGCTGGCGCACCATTGCCGCGCCACGGGCACCTTGTAGTAACCCGGCCCGAGCGTGGCGGCAAGCCGGTCCACCTTTTCGGTGCCGATCGTGCGCGCCGCAAACGAGCGCGGCGTGCTGCGCTTGGGCAGGTAGAGCTCGGACCCGCCCATCGCCAAGATGAAATGCAGGGCGTCGTCGATCCCGAGCGCATCGACATAGGGCGCGATATTGGCGGGGACCTGGGCGGTATCAGACATGGGGTATTCTTCCCTTGGGCAAAACGGCCGCCACTGTCACCAGCACGTCCCCATCTGGCCCGATACCGTTGTCGCGCAGGACGAGCTTGATGTTCTCGATTTGCACGGCGACGGCACCGTATGCGGCGCCGGTTTCCGCTCCGTTCTCGATATGGGCGCGGATCGCTTCGACATCGATGCCGTGGGCGCGCTCCAGCCAGCGCAGAACGGCATGGTCGGTTGCGTGTACGAGGACTTCCCGCTTTTTCATTCCTGCCACCATTGCTGTTTCGCCTCTTTCGGGGCCGAGGGTTGGGGTGCCGTTTCACGGCGCAGCTCCGCCCTGGTGATGTCAGCCAGCTCCTTTTGCAGTTTCCGGGCGCGGCGTGAGCGCGGATCGAGCCAGCGCAGCCGCTCGCGCAGCGCGTGCTGCCGTGCGGCAAACGCCCGTTCCTGTTCGCTCATCCCGGCCGGAAACGTGACCATCATCCCGCCTTGCGATGCTTTGTCTGCGCCTGGCGGATGCGCGCGCCCAGCGCATTCATCACCGTCCGCCAGTCGGCTGGCTTGAGCGCGCCGAGCGGGCGGCCGGGATAGCGGCCTTCTGGCACCAGCTCCTGCACCGCGCGATAGAACCCGGTCGTATCGGGCAGCTCGGCGCCGGTCAGCTTGACCCATTGCGCCCAGGCCACCTTGCCGGGATCGTGCTGCAGGAAGTCATGGCCGTTGCTGGAGCCCCACCGGACACCGCCGTCGCGGCCGAGCCAGCTCTTGAGCGCTTCGACCGCCTTGCGCGCCTCGGCGCTGTCGCGCAGAAACGCCGTGTTCGATATGCCCGTCTGCCGCGCGATGAACGCCAGCATGGCCTTGTCGTCGCGATTGCGGACGATCCCCAAATTCCATCCGGCGATCCACAGCGCCTGCAGTTTTTTGGCGTAGGGGCCGGTCAGAACCTTGCGCCCCTTCGGTTGCGGCTGGGCGCCGCTGGCCCGAAGCGCATCGAGCACCTTGAGTTGCTCGCCCTGGCTCATTTCCGTCAGGCTGCTCTTGCCCGTGGCCTTGCGATAGATATCCCGGCGCGTCTCTTCGTCCAGGCCGAGCGCGCGGGCCGAGGCGTGTATGGCTTTGATGGCGGTCATGTCCGCACCTTTCCCATGGCTTCAATCACTTCGATTTCGAGAACCTCTTCCTCGATCGTCGCCAGGGCACAGACCACCGAGGCTATCGCCGCCTCGGGCTCACCGAGCAGCATGGCGATTTCGGCCGTATCGAACTGACGGGAGCGCCACAGGATGGCGGCGGCCCTGGCGACGATCGATTTCATGACAGAACCGCCATCCCTTTTTCGGTGATCTTCCCCGAGAGCGTCAGATAGCCCGAGCCCGACAACACTTCGAAGGCATGGCTCAACGCGGCGCCGGCCACGAGGGTCCCTATTGTGTCGGCGCGAAAGGCGCGGAGCACGTTGAGCTCGTATTCGGTCAGCCCTCCTTGCTGGTCATGCTCCGCAGCCACATGCATCTTGAGACCCTTTTCACCGCGCAACTTGCGCCCGCACAGCGGGCATTCGATCTGGGCGCCGGAGCGGCTGCGATTACGCTTTGCCATTATCGCCCCCTATGCCTTGGCCAGGTTGATGGTGATCGCCGTCCATTCGTCGTCCTGCTTTTCGCGCATGGCGAAGCGGACATATTCCTTGGACCCAACGATCCGCATCGCCTCGCGGATTGCCTGCATGGCGCGCTGCCAGCGTTCGTCCGCGATCTCCAGGCGCAACAGCATGAAGATTTCCGAGCGGTTCACCTGGCCGGGCTTGTCGGTATTGAAGGCCCGCGTCACGACCGCCGCCAGCTCGGCCCGGCTTTCGGCCGCCCATTCGTTGAGGCACTCGTCGAGCAGTTCTTTGGCGATATGGAGCTCGGGACCAAAATCGATGTAATCGGCCACCTGGACGCTGACCTTGAACAGCGTGTCATAGGTCATGTAGGTCCGGTTGCCCTTGCCCCGATTGCCTTTTTTGACCAGCCCATAATCCTGTTCGAGAAGGCTATCGAGCGCGGCAAGGTCGGCCATCGTATGGGCCTTGAACCGCTCGATCTGGCGCATCAGGCCAATGGCATAGCCCATGATCTTGCGCACGCTCTCATCCTGCAGAAGCTCGGCAGGCTTGATCATTTCCAGCGGGGTGTACCGCCCGGTCGCATCGGTCATGACCTTGCGGCCGGCAAATTCGGTGATGCCATCGGGGATGGCGACGGGCTCAACGCTCGACATGGGTAATCTCCGTTTGAAGGTGGTTTGAAAGCCGGTCGAGCGCCTTTTCGAAGGCGTCCCTGGCGGCACGTTCACGGGCGGAAAACCGCGCGCTCTCCAGCGCGCGAAACGTGGTTTTGACGGTTTCGACGGCTTCGATCCGCGCCTGGATCACCGCGTCGGACGGCCGCCAGGCTGTAAGGTGCTGGCCGTCCGCCGTGAAAATCGGCACCGGCTCCCCCGGGATGCGCCTCGCGCTCGTCGAGATAGATGCAGTAGCCAGCCAGCGCCTTGATGTCGAAGACCGAGGCGCGGCTCCAGCCATTGGGCGTGGCCAGCACTTTTTGCGCCACGGCGACGGGATCGATCAGAACTCGCATAGCGCAACCTCGCTGCGGGCCGCCTCGTTCCAGCGATGCCGGCTAATCTCGTTTTCCAAAAGCCGCGCGTTCTTCTCCAGAGCGGCCAGCGTCAGGACGAGCCGACCCACCGAGACGGTGTCCATATGAACGCCGGTTTCGGCGCAGGCCGAGAACGCGCCACCCAGTGCGGCCAGGCCATCGGAGAGCTGATAGGTCATCCTGCTCATTGGCCATCCTCCGCGCCGGTATTGTCGACGACACAGCGTGGCGCGCTCGGAAATGCCAGCACCTCGGCAGACCTCCGGCCCGTCCGCACCTGCACGGTGCCTTCGAGCAGCAGCGCGTCCTCGTAGCTTTCGTCGAGCAGCGCGGCGAACGTCTTGGCCTGCTGGTAGGGCAGGCCCGCGCCGCTTTCGAGCGCGGCCCGGAAGGTGTTTGACAAGAGGAGAATGCGATCGCTGAGCGTATCGCACGGTTCGGAAAGTTTACGCATTGTTGGTCCCTTTCTGCTGCCGCGCATGCGGGCAGGTCTTGCAGGCGTGGTGGAGAAGTGCCGAGCGCGCCGAGGCGCTCGAAAACGGCTTTGCCTGGTAGGAGAGGCAGTCCTCGCGGCTGATCGTATCGAGCACCGGACACTCGACGGTCGGCGCCAGCACGGCCGCGCGCACTTCGCGTTCGACCGCCCCGATATCGCCGGCATATTTGCGGTTGATGACCTGGCTGATCGCTCCGGCCGAATAGCCGACCCTGGCGCCGGCTGCCTTGAGGCCCACCTGATCGACAAGCACCGCCAACTCGACGATCCAGTCGGGCGCATCGCCCCAGGCCAGCACCGCCTTGTCAGCCATGCTGCGATCGTCACCATTGAAACCGCGCCGCGTCATGGCTGCACCTCGCGCGCCTCGGCCTGGCCGACGATCTCTTGCGCGTTCGGGTCGTAAAGGCTCAGCGTCTTGAGGATGATCGGGGCTCGGGCGCCCAGGTCGCGAACCAGGCGGTAGGTGGCCGCAACGCCCGGCTTGCTGTCCGAGACAATGATCCCGGCGCGATGAAGATGGGTGACATAGCGCCCGGCGGTGGTAGTGCTCACGCGCCGATCAGCGGTGCTGGCAAGGTCCGCCAACTCTGCAACCGAGAAGATTTTCACCATCTTCATGGTGCGCCACAGCGTCTGGATCGTCGGCTCGGGCAGACGGTTTCCCGCCCGATCGAAACGGGGTGTCTCGGCGGGGCGGGCGTTGAGCCGGTAGAGTTGCACCCATACATTCCTGCGGGATTTGGCCTGACGCTCGCCCACATGGCGGGCGACACCGCCCTTGACCAGGCGCAGAACGAAATCCTTCACGGTGCCGCGCTCGACATTGGTCCGCGCTTCGACATCGGGGACGCCCCAATTGCCGCAAGCATCGAGTTTGAGAATGATCTGCCAGAACCCGTCTTGGCCGCGCGGCACCCGCGCGCTGATCCTGACCATTTCATCGGTGGGACGCCGGGCCATCAGACAAGCCTCCTGGCCGGGGCCTGGCCCGTGCGGATGGCGGCGACCCCGCCAAAGCCCTCAAGGTCGATGGCGTCCAGGCTTTCACGCCTGGCGCGCTGGTCGATCTGGCTCAGATTGACCGCGATGCGGCGCGTATTGCCGCGTGTTCGGTCGATCAGCGCCTGGGCCAGATCACCGGCAATCGAGACGCCGGGGCACATCAGCCGCGCCAGATGCGCGAAATCGGTAAGGTCGCACGGCTCGGCCTGCACCCATGAGAGGATGCGGTTATGCACCCGCTCGAAGGCTTCGAGCTGTTTGGGAAGCGTTTCCTCCCCGATCAGGATCACCGGCGCCATGCTCTTGTCGTGCAGGGCGCGCGCCACGTCCACGAACTTCTTGTGCGCGATGTGGTGGACCTCGTCGATGATGATGGGGCGGCGGATATCCCCCGCCATCAGCCGGATCGCTTCGTCCAGCATGTCCGTGGCCGTGCCCTTGGGTTTTTGCACGCCCAGCTCTTCCAGGATGGATTTGAGCAGCGACCGGGCCGTGGTCAGCTGGTGGCATTCGACATAGGCGGCGCGGTAGGCATTGGCGCCCTTGATCGCCGCCTTGGTCTTTCCGTACCCGGACGGGCCGGAAAACACCGCCATGCCCGGCAAGGCGAGGTCGCGTTCCACAACCTCTTTGATCAGGATCGAGAAGGCCGCAACATTCCTGAGCGGTGCCGCCTTGTTGACATTGTTGAATTCGCTCATCATTCTCCTCGGTGTGTTAGAGGCCGCTCACGCGGCGCTGGTATTGAAAGGCTCGGCGGCAACCGGGCCTTTCGCTTTCAAAGCCCCAGCCACTCATCCCCGTAGTCGTCGTGGATGACCTGCTGGCCCTGAAATTCTGCTGTGGTTTCGTACTGGCCGAGCCAGATCAGGTCGCGATCGTCGACAGGCTCGTTGGCCTCCATGGCGCGGCGGAAGATCACCGCCCGCCGGTAGCGATCCAGCGCCGTCTCCGGCATCGCGACGACATTGCCGTCAAAGGCAGAGCGGCGGGCGTCCCGATGCTCTTCGACCCGGGCAGCCACCTTCGCCGAAATCCGCTCGTAGGCGCCGTTGTCGTCATAGGGATCGAGCTCGGAAGCCAACCGCTGCTGCTCGGCTTTGACATCGGCGCTCGCTTCGCTCGATTTCGGATGCCGGGTCTGCGCGTCGATGGCGGCGGCGATCTGCGGCGTCGAATGCTCGCTTGATCGTTTGGGAAGGGCCACGACATTGGGCTGATCGCGTCGCGCGACCTCCAGGACCTTTTCGATCATCGACGGACCCTTGGCCATTTCGCGCATGTCGCGCCTGACGGCCTTGTCCAGCCTTTCCAGTGTTTCGGAGCGCTGCTCGCGCACCGCCTTCTGGAACGTTTCGGGATGGATGCCCGAGAGCTCCGCGCATTCGATTTCCGCAAGGAACTGCGCGCCATCGGCCGAGAAGGCGTAGGCCTTGCCCATGTCGAGCGGATCGTGGCGCACGAACACCTGATCACCCGGCAACAGCCGCCCGCTCTGGTAGTGGTAGCCGTCGATCCGCACCCCGAGCTTGGTGACAGTGCGCAGCCCGTCGCCCTTGACCGGCATCAGCAGCGTGTCAAGCGCCCGCGCATCGACCCTGCGCACCGTGGCCATTGCGGCCATCGCCACCTGGGCGGGCGTCTTTCTGCCCAGCCCGGCATGGGGTGCCTGGTGATAGGAAAGCTCGACCCAGTCGTCGATATGGCGCTGCAGCTCGGCGGCCGTTAGGGTCACGCCGAAGGTTTCCTTCTCGCTCTCGCCCAGCCGGGCCGCAAAGCTCTTGCGGCTCTCGATCGCCTTGCGATCCTCGACAGAATGCCCGACGAACCCCGGCAACAGCGGCCCGCAATCATGCTGGAAAGTCTTGATGACCCGTTCCACATGTGCCTTTTGCTGCGGCGAATAGGCGTCCGAAAGATCGATCTCGATCCCCAGCGATGTCAGAAGCCGCTTGGTGTCGCGCGCCACGAAATCCGAGCCATTGTCGGTCTTGATCGTTTCGGGCACGCCCCACGCCAGAACCGCCTTGCGGATCATCAGCATCACTGCCGAGGCGCGCGGGGTCTTGGAAACGGTTATGACCAGCCGCCGCGTGGCGATATCGATACAGGCGTACAGAGAGTGCCGGCCGTCGACGCAAAGCGCATCGACCGGTGACGCATCGATCTGCCAGAGCTGATTGGGTTCGCTCACATGGCGCAGCGTGCCCACCCCGGCCGGCGCCATGATCGAGCGGTATTTGTCCGGGTTGGTGATCTTGGTCAGGAGAACCTTGTTCTCTGCTTTAAGGCCCTTCAAACAGTGTTGAAAGGTCCGCACCGGCGGCATGGCAACCCGACCCTTGGCGGTCTCGATCTCGTCCCCGAATTCGTGGCGGCACAGGTCCCGCACCCGCTTGGCCGAAAGGAACGGCTGCTGCGCCACCAGCGCCAGCATCCATGCGCGCACCCGCCCGTCATTGGCCGTATCGAGAATGCCGGTGCCTTTGCGGGCTTGCCCGCGATCGACGGCCAGGGCGTCGAGCTTGCCTTGCCGTTTGGCCGCGATCCAGCGCGACAGGCTGCGCTTAGAAAGCGAGGGCACCAGCGTTTTCACCCAGGGCTCGACCTTGATCGAGCCCATCGCGTATTTGTCGCAAAAGATTTGCTGCCGCGTCATCAGCGTGGCACGCAGTCCCGCGCTGAACGCATCGAATGCTGCGATGATCGCCAGCCGCGCGTCACGCTCTTCGCTGGCCCGTGCCGTCAGGGATGGCGCGGCATCATTGGCCGCCTCGTCGGCGACCGAAGCCGCTTCGCCAATCGTCATATGGCGTTGCACATAAGCAACCTGCGCCAGTGTCGGCAGGATGCGGTAGTGGTACTCCATGCCGCCGCCCACAGCCTTGCGGGGCCGCACGAAGGATGGGTGTTCATTCCAACTTTCTCGCGCCGCCAAGCGCTGAATATTGCGCTCATCATTTGGCAGGTAGGGCAGCCGTTCTGCCGCGATCTCCCGCGCCGTCAGCCACTCTTTCATGCTTCCCCCAATACCCGTTTTCATCGGCGGCTCGCCCTCCAGGCGGCGTCGGCGATCTGTTCTTCGCGTTCGATTTTTTCTTTCAGCTCCCGTGCCCGTTCCCGGCGCAGCAGAGCCTCGTATTCGGCCGGCACCGCGATTAGTCCGGCTTCTTTGAGCAGCGTGTTGAGCGGCCGCACGTCCTCGGTCACCGCCACCAGCGCCAGCAGCCGCACCGCCGAAATCTGATGCTCGGCCGACGACGAGGCGTATTTGTCGAGCATGTGCTTGCTCACATCGTCTTGCAGGAACTCGCTCATGTCCTGGGCAAGCTGGCGCCGGTCCATATCGGCATCGGCAAACGTCGCCGTGATCGCCTTGGCCAGCCGCGCGGCGATCGAGAACGCCTTGACCGCCTCGTCGTCGAACCGTTCGACGATCGGCGCGGGCGTGAAGTCCCGCAAAAGGTCAAGTGTCTGTGTATCCCGCCGCCGCTTTGCCACTGTGGTCAGCCCCTCCGCTTCGCCAGCCAGAGCTCGATCGCGTCCGCATGCAGCGCAAAGAACCGCTCCTGGTCGCTCTGCTTGAGCCGCGAGAATCCGTCGGACAGTTTTTCCCACTTGCTCAGCGGCGCCGGCTTGGGCTTGGCTTCGATGATCGCCAGCGCATGCGCGACATTGGCGGCATCGCCGGCAACGATGAGCGCGGCCATCTGCGCCTGCAGGTCGGCCGGAGACGTGGCCAGTGCCACCAGTTCGCTCCGATTGTCCGCCATCGGATGCAGCGCGATGCGCTCGCGGATAGCCCCGTCAATCGAGGCGATCTGCAGATAGCGGTAGATCGTCGGCGCCGAAAGATTCAGGGCCGTGCTGGCGGCCTCCTTGAACGATGCCGCAAACGCTTCGGCTGCTGCTTCCAGGTTCAAAGTCTCCACTGGAGACTTTGACTTGACACGCCGGGTGCCGCCCCGCTTCACAGCGCCCTTGGCCGCCTCGTAAATCTCGCGCCACGCGGCCACATCGACCGCCCTGTCGAGCACCGACAGTTCGCGGCGCATCATGTTTTCGGCGATCTCGGCCAGCTTGATCTCAGCCTCGCTGGCATAGGCATCCGCCGCGCGCACTATGGCCAGTATGGTTTTCGCCTCGCGCAACCTTTGCGCCGCCAGTCGGTGAGCACCCGAGACCAGGCGGAACCGGGCGCCAGTCTCGATAACTTCGATCGGCGTCCGCTGGCGGTGTGCTTCGATGTCGTCAGCCAGCGCGGCCACCCAGTTTGGGCTGACCTTGCGCCGGCCCGCCGGGACATCGATCTGATCGATTTCTATTTCCCGGGTATCGCTCACGCGCCACCCCCAGCCAGCAAAATGCCGATAACCGTGCCGCACACAAAGAGCACCATCAGCCCGATATCGAGCGGATTGTGCAGCGGATGGCTGTCAACGAAGGCCCGATATTTGGACACCGGAGCGCCCTTCCGCGCCCTGGTCTGTCCAGAGATTGGCATCACTTTTGACTGGTGCCGGTTCGGCCCGTCTGCTTGGGTGCGCTGGTCCGGGCAAGCGCTGCACCGCCGGCCCGGACCCACCATCCACACAACAGGGAGCTTGTGGACGATGCCCAGGAAAACCCTCGATGACCGTGTCTCCATTTTGGAGACGATGGTCGCACCCAACGCTGGTGCCATATGGACCATGCAATTGATGATTGCCGAACTGGTGCGGCACCTTGAAAAGACCTCTCCAGATTTCGACAGGCAGAGCCTGCGGCAATTGGCATACACGCGCCTGGTCCAGATCGAGGAAGCTGGCGCGACCGCCAACGCCATTGCCCAGGCCCGTGACATTATCGACCGCATGATGCCAGCGTCCTGATTTCGGCCCGCAATTCTTTGCTTTCGGCTGGCGACAGGGCCAACGGCAACAGCGGCCCGTGATCCAATCCGAGCGCAATCGCCTCCTGTTGCCGCCGGTGGGCAGAGAGTTTTTCGTGTAGCCTGGAGGTGCGCCCTTCGATGGCGCGCTGGGCAGCGGCGTCGCGCAGATTGATGGTGTAATGCATCATGCCGCGCTCCTGGCCGCCTTGCGGCTTTCAGACTCGGCAACGTATTTGCTAGAAAGGATTGTGGTTGTCCGAATGGGATAGCGATCCGGGAAGAGCTCGGCGACAGGAACACCAAGGAATTCGGCAATCGCCGCCTCGGCCTTTCTGTTCGTCCTGGCCCAAACCCCGCGAAAGCTGTTCGGATTGAGCTCGTTGAGCTCGGCTAGACCGGTGAGCGTCATTTCTCTCCGGTGCAATTCCGCCTTGATGGAGTGGCGATCCCACTTCTGCTTGGCCATCGGCTCCCTCTCGTGAAAGGCGGACTGCTGCAACAGGCCGCTTTTCTTTGGTTCGATTTGTGCATTGGCGCGGCGCATGTGCGCTGCTCACGGAAGGGAGATTGTCGCAATAAATTGCGAAGGTCAATGGGCCATCGCAAAATAATGCGATGACAATCGCTATGACAGGCTTCAGTTATGACGAGGTGATCGACCGGATCATCGAGAAAAACCCTGGAAACACCGAAGGCGAGTTAGCCAAGGCGTTAGGGATCGCCCCTAACACTTGGACGGCATACAAGCGCGGCGAGCGCTCCTTCGGGTTGAATGAAATCGCAGAGATTTGCGATACGCTCGGGGTGGATGCTGAGTGGCTTCTGCTGGGTGCGAAGCCTGCGAGCGGACCTCTAGCGGTAGAAGAGCCTGGCTTCTCCCTCATCCCTCGCTATTCCGTCTCTGCGTCCGCAGGCACTGGTCTCGTCGCGCTTGAGGAAAGGCCCCTCGACCAGCTAGCGTTTCGCACCGACTGGCTGCGTGATATCGGGCTCAATCCGGCTTTTTGTGGCCTGATAAAGTCGGCCGGTGATAGCATGCTGCCAACCATTCCGGATGGCGCACAGCTACTGGTGGACCTTACGCCTGGCCAGCAGCTCCGCTCGGGATATCTCTACGTTGTCGTTCTGGAGGGCGACTTGCTGGTCAAACGCCTTAATCGCCGCATCGACGGCACCATCGAACTGATCTCCGACAACCCGCTTTATCCCAAAGAGATCGTCGACGCCCAGCAGCTTGATCGGCTGACCATACCAGGGCGCGTCGCATGGATCGGTCACGCGGTCTAGATCGCCGGACTTAATTTGACAGAACGTCGGTTTTCGGGGATTTTCGAGTCCGGCGCTTCGCCGGACTTTTGGGGGTATCGATGGGGTTAGTTTCACTGCTGGGGATAATCGCCGGCATCGGCGTGGCCGTCATCGCCTTCACCAATGTGCGGTCTGATATTCAGATCACCATTGGCTTGGTCGGCGCATTCTCTTCTGGGCTCTTTCTCGCCCTATTGCTCAATTCCCTGTCGGATTGGAAGAACGGTAGTCGCCTGAAATCGATACAGAAAACACTCGACGATCTTGCCAATGCCATCGCGCCGGGCGAACCGCGCAAGGATGCCGCCAAGGATTTCAACGACGCTGTAATGCTCTACCAGAGGCACGCCGGCCGCAAGGACGCCGGAGACGCCATCCGCGACCTGGCCGCCGATGCCCTCCGCTCCAAGGGCTTCCTCAAATAGCCCGCCTTTTTGCCATTCGATCTTGCGCGCCGATTTTGCCCGTCCACTCGATTGTGATCCCGGCCAGGGTTTTGAAAGCCCTTTAAATCCGGGGCTCTTCCCACTCACTCCCGCCTGATCCCACCTAATCCCGCCTTTTGTCTCGGGATGCCATGTGTTCTTGCGCGTTACAGGTGCGGCGGTCTCACCGGACCTTTTTCATGACAGCGATGGATCGGACGACGAGCGGGACGGTGGAGCCGGACTGGGATGCCGTGCGGGCGGAGTATGAAGAGACAGAAACCCCCATTGTCCAGGTCGCTGCCGCGCACGGACTGACCCTCAACCAGCTCAATACCCGCCGGCGCAAGGAGCACTGGACGCTGCGCAAGCCCGGGGTGGGGCGGCAGCGGCGCCAGAGCCTTCTGGCCCGGATGCTGGGCCTGATCGAGGCCCAGATTACCCAACTCGAACGCAAACTCTTAGAGGAACCCATGAGTGCAACCGAAATGCGCATGCTCGAATCCATGACCAAGGCGCTCGACAAGATCACGGCGCTGGAAGCCGCGGAAAAGAAGGTGGTGAAAAAACGGGTGCGCATGGACCCCGAACTCGAAGCCATTCGCGAGCGCCTGATCGACCGGATTTCCAAGCTTGAAACCGAAGATTGATCTGCCGCCTCTGACCAAGGCGCGCAAGGCCGAGATGATGCGGCGCGCGCAGGTGCTCGAAGCCTCCGATCTCGAAAATTTCAAGATCTGCTGGGACCTTTGGGGCCACCCGATGCAACGGGCGCCGGAGGGCGATTGGACGACCTGGCTCATGCTCGGTGGGCGCGGGGCGGGAAAGACGCGGGCCGGGGCCGAATGGGTGCGCGAACTGGTTTCGGGGGTACGCCCGGTTTCGCCCATCGCTCTGGTCGGGGAAACCATGCACGAGGCGCGAGCCATCATGGTCGAGGGCGTGTCGGGGATCATTTCGGTGTATCCGGTGTCCGAACGGCCACGGCTGGACAAGGCGCGCGGCGTTGTCGTCTGGCGCAACGGGGCGGAAGCCTGGCTGATGCCGGCCAACGATCCCGAACGGTTTCGCGGGCCCCAATTTGCCGCCGCATGGTGCGATGAGCTGGCCAAATGGCCCAAGGCCGAGGGGGCGTGGGACATGCTGCAGTTCGGACTGCGGATCGGCGCGCGGCCAAGGCAGATGGTGACCACGACGCCCAAACCGACGCGGCTTTTAAAGCGCCTGATGGCCGACCCCAATACGGTGGTGACGCGAATGAAGACGAGGGCCAACCGGGACAATCTGGCGCCGGCGTTTCTCGAAGCGATTGTGGCGCGGTACAATGAGACCGTGCTCGGACGTCAGGAACTCGATGGCGAGATGGTCGAGGAGATGCCCGGCGCGCTCTGGAACCGAAGCCAGATCGAGGCGGGGCGGATTGCCGACGTGCCGGGGCTGACCCGGATCGTCGTGGCGGTCGATCCGCCGGTGACCGGGGGCAAGAATTCGGACGCCTGCGGGATTATCGTTGCCGGACGGAGCGGGGACGAAGCGGTGGTTTTGGCCGACCGGACGGTGCAGGGGGTGACCCCTGTCGGCTGGGCGCGCGTGGCGATTGCCGCGTTCCATGAGTTCGACGCCGATACGATCCTCGCCGAGGTCAACCAGGGCGGCGATCTGGTCAAAAACCTCATGCATCAGGTCGATGCCAGTGTGCCGGTGCTTGAGGCGCGGGCCAACAGAGGCAAATGGGTGCGCGCCGAACCGGTCGCCGCGCTTTATGCCCAGGGGCGGGTGAGACATGCGGGCATGTTTACCGAACTCGAGGACGAATTGTGCGCGTTCGGGCCGGACGGACTGGCCGAGGGCCATTCGCCCGACCGTCTCGACGCGCTGGTGTGGGCGGTGACCGAATTGCTGCTGCGCGATGGGCCGGTGCCGAGGGTGCGGGTTTGAGGCAAAGCAACCCTAAGGGGCCAAAATGAACTATTGTCAGCCACCGCCATTAACAGTTTGCGCAGGTACACCGAAAGCAGGGGTTTACTCGATGCCATCCTTGATATTAACTTCAACGAAAGGCTGGGGTGGTTTAAGTTGACTTGACAGTAGGCGTTGACCAGTTTAATGGCGCGTCTTGATTGCGTCACATAGTTTGCCTATGTATCTCGTCGAGATTAATCCTCCAACCATGAAAGGGAGCGAAAATGTCGTCTGTTATAGACCGTGCCGCTGATCTGCTGTTCCCTTATGAGGGACCGCAGACGCGTAACATCAAGTTTTTTTGCGTAGGCGAAGACAATGTCAATGCATTTGACCTTGCTGAGCAAATTGTTAGAGCAGAGTCGCAGATACGAGAAGGTTCTGCGGTTTTGATGGAAAAGATCGACGACTAGTTGACATTCCGCACCGAATTATGTGATCGGCGTTCTTCTGACGGGGGAACGCCGATATGCTTTTTAAAGACCTGTATGAAGAAGTAGTTGGCAAGGTGGATCGCCCGCCTGTCCCGTTCGATTTGCTCATGCATCTTATAAACACCCGGCACGCGGGGGTTGGCGAGATCAAAGTATGGTCGATCAAATATCCAATGCCAAACCGGCAGGCTCACTATAAGTTGGTTGGGACGGATCGCACTTCGGCTTATGAAGAAGAGTTTGATATTGCCGAAATTCGGTATTGCGAGGAGCTCAACGACCATCCACGGGAGCGGAGATTCGCGCTAACCAAGGAACTTATGCATGTGTTCGACACTGAGTCTGAGAAGGTGGACACACGCGAAAAATTCGTTGAATTTGTAAAAGAAGTCCAAAATCAACCATTGGCAAGCCAGCGCTCTGAGAGATTTAACTCGGAACTCGATACCAGATGGATGGCGGCCATAATACTTTGCCCAAAGCCGCTGAGAGATATCTATCTCACAAGTTTTCGGTCGGGAGCGATTCAGCCCTACGAGATAGCTGAAGCGCTACGGGTGCCAGAATGGGTGATTCCGTTTGTTATGGATGACTATTACGATCAAGCGTTTGACCTAATGATGAGAAAGGGGCACTGAGCCCCGAATTGGAACCCCGCTCCGGCGGGGTTTTTTATTGGCCGGACTTATCCCCGCGTGACGCTGGTGGGGTAGAGTTCAGCCATGATGGAGATGCTGCGGCGATCTCCCAGATCTTCTGACAAAAGGATGAGACGATGGCCGATTGGCTGGGGCGCCTTGTGGGCGGGCGATCGCGTGTGGGTGCTGAACAGAAATCGGCGCCGCAGACGTTGTTTCAGCTCGCGCCTCTGGGGATTGGCGGGAGTGGCAAGAAGGGGTTTGCGGCGCTGGCCAATGAGGGGTTCGCGAAAAACCCGATTGTCTATCGCTGCGTGCGCATGGTGGCGGAAAGCGCGGCAAGGGTGCCGCTCGAGGTGCGCGATGGGGACAAGGTTCTGACCGAGCACCCGCTGCTTGCGCTGCTCGGACGGCCCAATCCGCGCCAGGATGGCAAGGCGTTGCTCGAAAGCGTCTTTTCCTATCTCCAGCTTGCCGGCAACGCCTATATCGACGCGGCGATCGTCGAGGGGGAGGTCAAGGGGCTTTACGGGCTGCGGCCCGACCGCATGGCGGTGATCGCGGGCAGGGATGGATGGCCCATCGGCTATGCTTATACGGCGGGCGGGCGGACCCACAAGCTGATGCTCGACAATGGGCCGGTGGGGCGGGTTTTGCACCTCACTCTGTTCGATCCGCTGGACGATCATTACGGCCAGGCACCCTTGCAGGCGGCACAGGGCAGTCTTGAAACGCACAATGCGGCGACGGCCTGGAACCGGGCGCTGCTGGAGAACGCGGCGCGGCCTTCGGGGGCGTTGGTTTACAACGCGGCGGCGGGGAATTTGACCGAGGATCAGTACCAAAGGCTCAAATCCGAGCTTGAGGAGGGGTTTGCCGGGGCGATCAATGCCGGGCGGCCCATGGTGCTCGAGGGTGGGCTGGACTGGAAGGCGATGGCGCTCACTCCGGCGGAAATGGATTTTCTCGACGCCAAGAACGCGGCGGCGCGCGAAATCGCGCTGGCCTTCGGTGTGCCGCCCATGCTGCTGGGGATTCCGGGGGACAACACTTACGCAAACTACGCCGAGGCCAGCCGCGCGCTATGGCGGCAGACGGTCATTCCGCTGGTGCGGGCCGTGGTGGGCTCGCTGACCCATTGGCTGTCGCCGGGGTTCGGCGGGGTGGAGCTTGTGCCCGATTTCGACGGGGTCGAAGCGCTGGCGGCTGATCGGGCGATGGACTGGGAACGGGTGGGGAATGCGACATTCCTCAGCGACGAGGAAAAGCGGGAGCTGCTGGGGTTCGGGAAGAGAGCTTAGGGGGCTTTTTTGTAAAGCACCGACGCTCAAGGCCCCTCACCGCCCTGCCGGGCACCCTCTCCCCGGAGGGGCGAGGGTTTTG